>DASQCO010000105.1:0-134901 GCA_035634635.1 Polyangiaceae bacterium | reverse complement strand
TCCGACGCACGAGCGGCATGAAGCGCTCGTACACCGCATTGTCGTCCTCTCGCCCGCGCGTCGGACTTCTGCCTACCGGAGCTTGGGACACCACCGCCTCATACGAAGAGTTCACGCCTCACTCGGAAACACAGCGTCGAGTACACCGTCGACGGAGGCGTCCAAGATATCTTCTGGTACGCGCGGTCCGTTGCACAGATAAGCGAATGGAAGCTGGTTCAGCAACGCAGCGTGTAGGATTCCTCCTACTTGGTAAGTCTCATCGAGCTTCGTAACGACAATTTCCGTCGGCAACGGATCGTCGTACATCTCGACGACGCGAGTCACGTCGCTCGCGCGCAGCCAAGCGGGCAGCGTGAGCAACACGTTCAGTTTGCGATCGTTGATCTCGCGCAAACAGCCGGCGAGCGGCCAAGCGGTGCCGTGCACGGAGCGCCCGGCGGTGTCGACCAACACCAAATCAGTCGGCATATCGGCCATTGCGCGCAAGAACGTGGTGCGGTCACTGGCGATCTGAAAAGGAATGCCCATCAGATTGGCGTAGCGCTGCCATTGCTCGACGGCGCCGACGCGAAACGTATCGAGGCTGATCACGCCCACGCTGCGGCCATGATCGAGACGTGCGCGAGCAGCGAGCTTCGCCAAAGTCGTGGTCTTGCCGACACCGGTCGGGCCCACGCAAGCGATCACGCGCGGCTTGGGATCGGTGAGCAAATTCGGGGTGACGGTCAGGCGCTCCTTGATGCGACCGCTCAACCAAGCGCGCAACGCCTCTCGACCGCGACGCGCGACCTTGGTTGCACCAGTCGCGAGCTCGCGAGCCAACGCGCCTTCAATGCCTGCAGCATGCAGCTCGGTCAGCGCGCGCTCCTTTGGCGGGCGGCTCTCGTTCAGCTCGTTCAGCATCTGGCGCAACATGCCGAGTTCGCGCTCGATCTCGCTTTGATCGCGCGCAACGTTCGGGGTCGCCTTTTGCGCGTTGCGGCCAAAGGCGGCCGGTTTCCGCGGATCGCGCCGACGCATGGGCGTCTCGGCTTCCGCGGCTTCTTGATTCGCGTAAGGCCACTTGAGCCCGGCTGGCGCAGCCGCGGTGACCTCGACATAGGTGTGGCCCAGCTGACCACCGCGACCATTCGTGATCTGCCGCGTGCCTTCGATCAGCGCGTTCGGGCCCAGCGTCGCCTTGACCGCCGAGAGCGCTTCTTTCAGATCTGCCCCACGAAAATTCTGATACTGCACCAGTGCCTACTTTCCAGCGTAAATCACGCCGCCGCCTTGTTCAGCGTGATTGTTTCGAACGGTCGAATGCTCACGTCAGGCTCTAGCTCGCGGAAAGAGAGCACCGCGAGAGAAGGACAACGACGTTCGGCGAAAGCCCGGAGATAGCGCCGCACGTCGGGGCTCGTCACCACGCAGGGTGGGCGGCCCGCCAAAGTCATTCGTTTCACAGAGGCTTCCAGGGCCAAGCCCAAGAGGCGTGCCTGTTCAG
Source organism: Polyangiaceae bacterium (assembly GCA_035634635.1). Lineage (GTDB taxonomy): Bacteria > Myxococcota_A > Polyangia > Polyangiales > Polyangiaceae > PMG-095. Next base: position 133,412 of record DASQCO010000105.1, on the reverse strand, counting down.
GATCGAGCGCTCCACCGGTGCCCTGCGCGATCTCGCGCAGCGAGCGGCGGAACATGTCTTCAACCGGTGCATCGAGCACCAGCGCCGACAAGGTGCCATCCGAGCCCGTGAAAGAGGCAGTAATCTGACGCGACAAGCGTTGGCGGCTCAACTCCGTGAGCTGCTCCGGATCGCGCGTCTGAGGCCCAAGCTCGGTCAAAGCCTCGAGGATCGAGCGCAAATCTCGAATCGAAACACCTTCACGCAGCAAGTTACGAAGCACGCGCAGCACCTCTCCAAAGGAGAGCAAGTTCGGGACCAAATCTTCGACCAGCTTGGGCGTGGTGCGCGAGAACACCTCGAACAAGTGTTGCAGCTCACCACGACCCAAAATGTTGTGCGCATTGGCGCGCACCGTCTCCGCCAAATGCGTAGCGATGATCGTCGTGTGGTCGACCACCGTATAACCGAGGGCCTCGGCGTACTCGCGATCGCGCGCCGGAATCCAGCGTGCGGGCGTACCGAATGCCGGGTCCTTCGTGGCTTCGCCATCGATGCTCGGCGCATTGCCCGCGGCGTCCATCGCCAGCAGACGTCCCGCGCGCGTCGTACCGCGCACGATCTCGGTACCGAGCAAGAGCAAGCGATACGCACCGGCAGGCAGCTGAAGATTATCGCGCACATGCACGGGCGGAATCACGATGCCCAAGTCGAGCGCCATCTGCTTACGCAACGCGGCAATGCGGTCCACCAAGCTGCCGCCCATCTGCGGATCCACCGCGTGCACCAACTCGTAACCCACTTCCAGGGCCAGAATGTCGACCGGCAACGCCGCATCGATTTCTTCGCTCGAGCCGGGCTTGATCGCGGGTTCTGTGGGCACAGCGGCCTCGACGGCGCGCGCCGTCGCGTCTTTCTTCAAGCCAGCCTGCGCGCTGAGCGCCAACATTCCGGCCAGGGCCAAGAACGGAAACGCGGGCATGCCCGGAATCAACGCGAATAGCGTCAACACGCCGGCAGTCGCGGCGACAGCTCGCCGACTGCCGAGCAACTGACTCTTCAATGCGCGGCCGAGTTGGTCGCCCGTAGCGGAACGGGTCACGACCACACCAGCAGCGGTCGAAATCATCAGTGACGGCATCTGCGAAACCAGCGCGTCACCGACGGAGAGAATCGAGAACGTCTCACCAGCCGCCGCCAAGGACATGCCCTTGGACAGGCCGATCATCAAACCGCCGACCAAATTGATGGCCGTAATCAGCAAACCGGCGATCGCGTCGCCTTTGACGAACTTGCTCGCGCCGTCCATCGCGCCGAAAAAGTCCGCTTCGCGCTCCAGGTCCTTGCGGCGCCCGCGAGCGACGTCGGAAGTGATCATGCCGGCGTTCAGATCGGCGTCGATCGCCATCTGCTTGCCAGGCATACCGTCCAAAGCGAAACGCGCCGCAACTTCCGCGACGCGCCCAGCACCCTTGGTGATCACGGTGAAGTTGATCACCACCAAAATCAAGAACACGACGAGGCCGACAACTACATTGCCGCCAACGACGAACTTGCCGAACGTCTCGACGACGCGCCCCGCCGCTCCGCCGCCCTCTGCGCCCTTGAGCAGAATCAAGCGCGTGGTAGCGACGTTCAAACTCAAACGCAGCAAAGTCGCGACCAAGATCACCGCAGGGAACGCGCTGAACTGCAGCGGGCTCTCCATGAACAGCCCGATCAAGAACACGCCGATCGAAATCGCCAAGCTGGTCGCCAGCAGCACGTCGATCAGGAAGCCCGGCAAGGGCAACACCATCATCAACACGATGCCGATGATCGCGGTCGGAATCGCCAGCTCGGCCAGGAAGCCCTGCTGCGATCCAGTCGTCGAACTCGGTGTCGGTGCTGACGCCACGCCGCCCGTTTTGCGAGAACCATGCCAGGTAAAACCAGGCATTTCCCGCCGAGAATTGGCTTATTTTATGGCGACAGTCAGAGCGCTCTCATCCGCGCGCTAGCGGTTTGACACCTGAACACTCGCGGGGAGTCAGCGAGTTGACGTGTCAGGGGGTTGACGCTAGTCCGGAACGTGCGAACGGAGCAGCAGCCCGATGGTGGGCACCGTGTATGACACACCGCTTTTCCCGTCGTCCGTGTGCAGGTACGTAACCTGAGCAAACGCCCCGGGGCGCAATAGGTTGAAGAACTCAGCCGCCTCGAGCTCCAACACCAGTTGAGCGCTGGCCTCGAGCCGCGCCGCGCTGACGCTGGACGAGTGCTCGCTGACCAACTGACTGAACGAGTATGCAAAGTAGTCGTTGCTACGGGTGATTTGGTAATACGCAACCTCTGCTTGCATCGAAGCTCGCAAAATGCCCGGCCAGATCCGGTCGGTCAATTGCGCGCGGCCGCGATAGTCACCGGAAGACGATCGCGTCTCGACGGATGTGTACCCGGCGTCCGGCCCGGTCGGGGTAAGCAGATCGCGATTGTAGAATTCGCGATGCAACCCGCCCGCGAGCGCCAAGCGCATCACGACCACCGGCGTCGGATGAAGCCAGGCGCCCAAGGTCAAGCTGCCGCGCACGAACTGCGACACCTCGCTGCTAGTGATTGCCGTCGAATCCAGGAGGGTCAAGTCCGACGAGATTTGGTCGAAACCAAAGACCGCGCCAACTGACAGACCAGCGAACGCGTCGACTTCCCCAATGTTCAGCCAGGCCCGGCCAGCAACATTCGCCTGCGCTTCGGTTAAATCACGAGTATTGATCTGGGCGTCGTACACCGATCGTCGACCGCTAATCCAGAATCCCCAACGCTTCGCCTCCCAGCCCACCGTGCCCGCTAGATCGAGATGAAACTGCTCTGAGTCGACGACAGGCACGCTGACGCGTGCGTCGAAGATCAAGCCTAGCAGCCACGCTGGCACGATGAACGACTTTACCTCACGCTCGACGTCGACCCTCGTTCGCGCCACGGTGAGCTTGACTCCTGCCTGCGCAACTCGCAGCACGCTTTCTGGGAGAGCACCCGCACCAAGCTGTCTAGTCACTATTTCGAAAGCTCGAGGCGCATCGTCCGTAAGCAGCGCATCGAGGACTTCGATGGCAACGCCACGCGCCGAATCATCGAACGGTGGCGGGCGCTGGTCCTCCACCAGCGCCCAGCTCTCGCCCAACGCGCGGGCGATGATCCCGACTAGTTCGCCGACTTTCGCTCTCAGCTCGTCGCCCCGGGCGTACGATAAGGACACCTCTACCTCAGCTGCTGCTTTCAGATCGCGCGCGAGCGCGCTCACCAACGCGATCCGGTTCGGTGTAAACGGCAAATCCGGTTGGAGTTCGGTGAGCCTTTGGCGAACCAACCCGGCAAGGTAGTCTTGAGTCGCGTTGGAGGACGCTGCCACGACCAGAGCCTGTTTCCAGACGCTACTGATTGCACTGAGTGCCTTGCTGGCGCCTGCCTCGTCGATTGCGATTCGCACCCCTGCAGCCTGCGCAGAACACCGGCTAGCTGGATCGAGGGCTTGCGCGAAGGCAAGCGTCGTGTTCGAACGACTCAGCGCAGCAAGCAGCGCTGAGAGAAAGAAGAGCTTGAGCCTGGAATCGTTCGAGAGGCTCACGCTTCCGAGGGCGTTTGTCGGTAGCATGAGCAGATCAAGCGAGAGTTGAACGCGCAGGGCGGCAAGGCCACCTTCCGCGTGAGAGCCATCACAAGTATGGCGCAACCAAGGAGTGGCATTGCGGCCAACCAGATCGCAACCCGCGTGACGAAACTCATCGACAAGTGCTGAGCTAGCTGGGTCTTCCGGAAAAGCTGGGCTGAGCGCTTGCCTTCGAAAAGCGGACTCGAGCACGGAAGAGTCAGTGGTTAGCGCCTGGCATCCGGCGTCTTGTGCCGCTGCCGTAGAGCCATAAAGGAGCCCGGCGAGCAGCGCGCAGCAACCAACCTGCGTGGCCGCCGCGCGGGCACATGCGGTCATTGGCATTTGATCGTATCGATCCAATAGGGAGGCTGGCCCCCGACGTCCGTAGTGACATCCCAACGATATTCGTGGACCTTCAGTGGGACGGTGATCGACTTCGCTGCCCAGTGCGAGACGTCGAAATCATTGGTGCCGCCTAGGGTCAGCTTGAGCTCTCCGTCCACGTAAAACTTGAGCGATTGGCCCGCTGTTGGCTTATATCCATTATAGATAAACGAAACTCCGGCGCTTTTTTCGCAGCCACAAGAGGTAATCAGGCTTGCCGTGTGGCGGACCTTGACCGTCCCTGGATGCGCTGAAAATACACCATCAGTACTTTGCACCAGGCTGTTGTCGATCTCGAAATCGCCGCCGATCTCAGGTGGCATGAAACCTTCCTCGAAGTAGAATTGCGTCGTCGTGTTCGGAAGGATTGGATTGTTGTGACATTCGATGCCGTCGATCCAAAACGGGGGTTGCGCAGCGACATCGGTAGAAGCATCCCAACGGTACCGATGGAGGCCCGTCGGAACGACAATGTCGACCTTGTACCACCCCGCCACGTCGAAGTTGTTCGTGCCGCCGTATGTGGAATAGAGCGTATCGTCGATATATAGCCTCAGGCGTTGGCCGACCGTTGGCTTGTACCCGTTGTACCAGAAGGCCAGCTCGCTGTGCGAGATGTCGCCGCAGGTGATCTCCAGCGTGGCTGACTTGCCAGCGCTTGTCATGGGCGGATGAATGCTGTTTTTGCCGGTGTGGGGCATCGAATTGTCCACGTCCCAAGTGCCACTGATCCCAGTTAGCGCGTCCACCTCGAAGTCGTCGGAGAACACGACTGCAGCGACGTCGTTGGTCATATCGACCGAACTTGAGCACTGAGGCTGGACCAAATCGCTATCGCTACCCGCACTCGAATCTCCGGCGGCAGCGACCTCGCCCTTATCGGCGACGCCACCGGCTTCGCAGTCTGACCCTGAGCAAGAGCCTCCGCTCCCGGGCGACCCGCTCACCGACGTGTTTTGAGAGGAGCCAGCAGTGGGTTCAACGTGGCTTCCCACTTTGGAACCGCCTTCCCCGGTAGTCTCGACACCGGTGTTGATCGTCGTGTCCCCTTTCGAAACGCAATCGAGCAAGCCGAGACCAGCAATCGCTAGCAGCAACACTCCGACATGCGGGCGAAACGATTCATAAGTCATATTTCCCTCTCTCAGCCTTTGTGTCGCATGAAGCAAAACGCCAATCAACACCCTTCACGGCAGCAGGCGTGTCATTCTCGCGCCTTAAATGGGATACGCGCGTCCCATCATACGGTATGAAACTAGGCAGCCTTCCCCAATGACGATGGGGTACCCGCGGGCTTCGCTTGAGTGAGGTCGATCGTCTGCGCTTCGTTACCGTGTCGCCTTTTTGAGCAAGAACGTTCAAGGCGGGACTATTCGAAACAGATCGCAGCCGAAAAAATGACCATCTCATTCCGCACTTCAGTGGGCCTATCGATCAGCGATGCCATTGAGGCCATGAGTGGCAAGCCGTATGCAAAACTAGCATTGCCAATCAGGACAGCCGTTACCAAGCTCACACATTTCGTTTCGGCCCCCATCTGCGCGGCCGGCTGTTGCCTTCCCCCGCCTTCAGACGGAGGTGGTGGGTCTGGCGGCACGTGCCCCCCGGACTGGAAAATCTACGTCGCATCCGAGGGCACGAGCACTGGTACACCGCCGCCAACGAACGGCGGCTGCCCCGAGGGTTACGTGATCACGATCCAGAACGGTCAACAATACTGTACTGCCCAGGTGGTGGTTCGTTGAGCGTGCGCGCTGCGCTTCCGCGCGGCCCCGTGGCCCTGACTGCGTTTTGTCTGCGCTGCGGGGTCAGTCCGCCCGCGACTTGGCTTCTTTCTTCTTCTTTTCGGCGATCGCGACGCGCGCGACGTCAAGACAACGCTTTGCTTGGACGGGATCCACCGAAGCCGCCGGAAGGTTCGGTGGGATCAAGAACGGTGGGTGCTCGAAGTCGAAGTATTCGAACGGCGGACTATCGTTGGCGTCGCGATCCGTGAGCGCAGGCAACTCGGCTCGAGCCTGAACGAGCCGGAGAACGGAAGTGTGCGCGTGCACGCGATGAGAGACGAAATGCGCCTTGGCGAAGGGCGACACGACGACGAACGGAACTTTGATGCACTTCATCGAAACTCACACGAACCACGAGTACACCGGGGTCGACGTGGCGCCGCGACTGCCTGGCATCGTGCAAGCGACTGCGCAGGGCTTGATTCCGAAGGAGCTGGTGGAGCAAGCCGCGGACTCGTACGCCTATGTGGTCTCCACGAACGTGTTCCAACATCTGTCGAGCAAACAGCGCCTCCATTACTACGAAGACATCCGCAGGCTGTTGGTCCCTGGCGGCTTGTTCAACTTCAATCTCTGCATCGACACCGGGAAAGTCGACTATTTGAGGGACGCCGCAGGCAATGCCTGGTGTGATCACTATGGGCAGTTCACGGAGGTACCCAAGGCCAACATCTATACGGATCTGGCCGCGCATTTCGGGGTGCTATGCGTCACCCAGCGGTACGATGGTGTCTTCAACTTCGTCTGCCAAAGGCGCACCTTAATTTCGGTCGTTCGTCTTCCAACGCGCGGTCACGAGTTGCTGCGGCGAGCAAACGCCCCAGTGCGATCGATCTCGGGCTTCCTAGCCCGCCAAAGCACTTCGGAGTCTGCTGGAAGGCTTCGTAGCCCGACGGGAGAACTCAGAAAGTCATTTGGCGGCCTTCCTAGCCTGCTGCCGAACTCGAAAAGTGCTTTCGCGGGCTTCCTGGCCCGGCAGCGGACCGAAAAATTTTGCCTAGCGTTCAAGAAAGGCGAAACCCGGTCGCGTTGGCGCGAACGGAAGGCTTCCTAGCCCACAAGGAAGACTTTGGGGCCCGTTGAACGGCTAGGAAGGCCGGGCGTTGGACTTCAGTGTCCATTGGAGGGCTTACATCACCATCGCCAGCACCGAACAGCGAAGGAATAAATTTCTAGACCGTGACTAGGAACGACGACCTCCGACAAGTGTATGTAAACCATATTTCTTATGGAGAGCCCAATGAACCGCGCATGCCTCGTCGTCATTCTCAACTCGTTCGCATTTGCCTCGATCGGTTGCTCCTCCGATTCGGCCGAAACGCCCGGCTCTGGAGGTAGGGCTCCCAATGGTTCGGGAGGCACCGGCGCGGTGGCCAAGGGCGGTTCAGCATCCGGCGGCTCAGCGACGGGCGGCTCTGCGACGGGCGGCTCTGCAACCGGCGGCTCTGCAACCGGCGGCTCTGCAACCGGTGGCTCTGCAACCGGCGGTTCAGCATCCGGGGGTTCAGCAACCGGCGGCTCTGCAACCGGGACTGCTGGCTCAGGTGGGCGCGCAGCTGGCGGGGCTGGGTCCGGTGGTAGCGGTGGTGGAGGCTCGGACATGGGTACGTTGTCCGCCGGGTGCGGCAAAATGCCGACGATTGCCGCCAACATGTACAACAACGGCAACCCAATCTCGATTACGGCGGCGAATAAGCAACGTCGGTACATTCTGAGCGTGCCGGCCAACTACGACAATAACAAGCCGTACCGCTTGGTCATCGCGTGGCATCAGCTCGATGGAAACGACAAGCAGATGTATCAGCAGAACTACTACTGGCTGAAGGACATCGCCGATGCCGCCAGCAGTACCATCTTCGTGGCTCCCAACGGTGAGAAGAACGGAACGCCGTGCACGGGGACTGGCAACGGCGAAAGCGGCTGCGGCTGGCCTGACTCGAGCGGCTCGAACGTGGCACTCGGGGATGCCGTGGTCGAGCAGGTCGAGCAAAATTTCTGTATCGACAAGAACAAGATCTTCGCCAACGGCTGGAGCTACGGCGGCAGCATGTCCTACCGGACGGCTTGCTCGCGTCCACTCGGTGGAACCGGCACTTGGGGCGTCCGCGCCGTCGCGATCTACAACGGAGCAGCGCAGCTCAGTGCCGGTAACTGCACGCCGAGCAAAGCGGTCGCCTTCTACGCATCCCATGGCACCAACGACAACGTCCTTCAATACAGTGGCGGTGTCTCGATGGCGCAAACCTACGCCAAGCTGAACGGTTGCACCTGGAAGGAGCCGACCAGTGCGACCGGAAACCACGTCTGCACCAACTTTATGGGCTGCACGACGGGTTATCCGGTCGAGTTCTGCTCCTTCGTGGGACCGCACACGCCTGACCCGCCGCAAGAGGGAGGCAAACGTTGGCAACCGGCAGAGGTTTGGAAGTTCTTCAGTCAGTTCTAGACTTCCCAAAGGAAGACTGTAGCGCGAGCTCGCACGACGTTCGCCTTAGGTTCAGACACTCGCCTAGCCACGGGGTTGATGCCTGCCGTCATCCAAGAGGCGGGACCACTTCCGCGCTGCCGCTGCTCTGCCGACCCCGACCCAACAGGCGTTGCAGAGCCGCGAAATCCACGGGCTTGACCAGATGCTCGTCGAAGCCGGCGGCGAGCGCGGACTGTCGGTCTCCCAGCAGTCCGTAGCCCGTCAGGGCGATCAGGTAGACGCCAGCGTGCTCTCGATTCTTACGGACGCGGCGCGCTACTTCGAGGCCGTCGATTTCGGGCAAGCCAATGTCGACAATGGCTACGACGGGTCTGAAGTCTTCGATCAGCGCAAGTCCAGCGGAGCCGCTCTCCGCAGATTTGCAGTCGAATCCGGCATGCGTCAGCAGCGAACACAGCACTTCTCGACTGTCTACGTTGTCCTCCACGACCACGACTTTGGCTCCGCGCGGCAGGTGAACGCCGCTCTGTCGCTGAGCCGGCTGAGTGTTCGAAGCGGGCGCTGCAGTAAGCGGCAGGCGCACGATGAATTCGCTGCCTTTGCCCTCGCCATCACTCCGGGCGTGAACGCTTCCGCCATGCTTCTTGACCAGGCCACGAACCAAGGTGAGCCCGAGCCCCAAGCCACCTTCCGCGCGGTCCAAGGTGCGGTGCGATTGCACGAAAAGATCGAACGCGCTCTCGAGCATTTCCTTGGGGATCCCGAGACCATCATCGGCAACGCTGATGATGGCTTCGCCATCGTGGCGCCGAGCATGCAGCACCACGTGCCCACCACTGGGCGTGTACTTGGCCGCGTTGCTGAGTAGATTGACGTTGATCTGCTGCAGCCGCGCGGCATCCCCGTCGACGTACATTGGCTCCGGGTCGAGCTTCAGCGAAAATTCGAGACCGCGGGATTCCATCAAGCTGCGCACCGCATCGACCGCTTCTTTCACCACCGTTCGTAGATCCAACACGCTGCGACGCAGCTCGATCTTGTCCTGGGTGATGCGGCTCGCTTCGAGCAGATCATCGAGCAGCCGGGCCATCTGCTGTGCTTGGCGTTCGACGACTTGCAGCACCTTGCTCTGCGACTTCTGCTCCATCGCTGACTCTTTGAGCAGCGCCGTTGCGGATACGATGGCGCCGAGTGGATTTCTGAGCTCGTGCGAGAGCATCGCCAGGAATTCATCGCGTCGTCGCACGGCATCGTTCGTTTTCTCTTCCGCTCGCTTCTGCTCGGTGACACTGCGAAAGATGCCGATCACACCGACGATGTGAGACGAGCTGTCGCACAGCGGCAGGCGAGAGACCAGATCCCATTCCACGGCGCCGTCTGGTAGCTCTCGCTTTTCGAGCTCGTAGTGCTGAGCGACTCCGCTGCGCAACACTTCCTCATCCTGACGGTGCACCGCCAGCGCAGCCTCGTGCTTGGGCAGCTCGAAGCCAGTTTTGCCTACGGCTTCCCGCGGATCAGCCAGCCCCAAGCGCTCGGCCATTGGCTGGTTGGCGCGGATGAAGCGGCCCCTGGCGTCTTTGAAGTAGATGGCATCTGGCACGCTGAACAGCAGGCTATTGAGCAAATAGCGCTCGTGAAAGAGCGCATCCTCGGCCGCTTTCAAGCCGCTCACGTCAATCAAGGTGAGGACCACGCCGTCGACCGCGCCCTTCGCACGGTACGGAAGAATGCGCAGGAAGAAGGCACGGTTGTGCCGATCGCGAAGCTCTCGCTCGATTCGCTCTCCCGTTGTCAACACACGCTTCAGATCTTCGTTCAACTCGGGGTGCTCCACCGCGTACGTGAACGTCTCGATCGGCCGACCCACGTCACCCGGGAGCAGGTTGAACGTCTCCGCGATTTGCGGCGTAAATTTTCTTATTTTGAGCTCGCGATCCAAAAAGATCGTCCCGATGTCGGTGCTCGACAGCAGATTGTCCATGTCGTTGGCGAGCTCGGTAAGGTCCGAGATCTTTCGTTGATACTCGGCATTGACGGAATAGAGTTCCTCGTTGACGCTTTGGAGTTCCTCGTTGGTGCTCTGCAGTTCCTCGTTCGAGGCCAGCAGCTCCTCGTTCGCCGCCTGCAGTTCCTCGTTGCTACTCTCGAGCTCTTCCGTTGCTGCTTGCAGGTTTTCCTTCGTGCGGCTGAGCTCGGCCTCGAGCGCACCGAGCTGCTCGCGCGGCACCTGTCGCAAATCAATCTCTGTTTCGGCCAGCGCGGGCGGCGGCGCGGCATCGACCGTATCGAACGAAATCAGGACGTGCCCGCCGTGACCCTTCTTGGCCTGCACCCGTCGAACCGTGACCTTGTAGGCCTGATCGTCGATCCGAACGCCGCGAAAGACGACCGCCGTATCGCTGAGCAACGCACGCTGTAGGCCGCTGAGCAGCACCATGCGCAGCTCTGAATCGACCATCTCGAACGCATCGAGCCCCTGTCTGCCGTCGCGCAGCTTCAAGAAGCGCGTCGCGCCACCGAAGGAATGCACGAGCTCGCCACGCTCATCGACGAGCAGGCTCGGCGGCATCAGCTCACCGAGCAACACATCGTACGTGCCCAGCAGCTGAGTAACTGAGTACCGAACGGGCCCGCGCTGGCCGACCACCTCGGAGGTGGCCGCAGTGCCCCGCACGGAGCTGGCGCGGTGTGAGTGCGGGGCTTTGCGGTCGAACGGGACGCGTGAGTCCGTGTATTTTCGATAAATTCGCCACTGCTTGTCGATGGTCTCGAAGTCATGGTCGAGATGCCCGAGGCTCTCGCTCGGACCTAGAAACATCATTCCGCCGCGGTTCAACGCAAAGTGAAAGCGGCTCAGCACCTTTTCCTGGGCCGGCTGCTGCAGATAAATCAGCATGTTCCTACAACTCACGAAATCGACGCGGGTGAACGGCGCATCCTTGATCACGTTGTGGTGCGCGAACACCACGGACTGCCGGATTTCAGGCACGACCTGATAACTCCTCCCTCGGGGCAGGAAGTAGCGCTTCAGCCGCTCGGGCGACACGTTGACGATCGCTTCCTCGTCGTACAACGCGCGCGTCGCCAGTTCCAGGGAGCCCTGGTGCACATCTGTCGCGAAGATCTTGAATGAACGCCCACTCGCAGCGGTCAACTCGTTGAGAATGATCGCCAGTGAATACACCTCTTCACCCGTCGCGCAGCCCGCGACCCAGACTCGAAAAGGAGTCTCGTTCGAACCGTTTTTCAGCAGCTGGGGCAGCACCTCTTTTTCGAGGACCTCGAACGCTTCCTCGTTTCTGAAGAAGCGGGTCACACCAATCAGCAGATCTCGGTATAGGACATCCAGTTCCTTGTGTTCTCCCACCAGCTTTTGGACGTACTGCTCGATGTCGCTGACGCGTGCGAGTTGCAGCCGTCGCTCGATTCGACGGGTGATCGTGCTCGGTTTATAGTGATTGAAATCAATGCCGAACTCTTGCTCCAGCATGCGATAGACCGCACTCATACCGTGCTCGGTTTCGCTGGGTTTCACGGGCCGTATTCCCGCTCGACTCGCGTGCTCAATCAGCACGTTCGGCATGTCTTGAGGGGCCAGAACATAGTCGGCGACCCCTGCTTCGCGGGCAGTCTTAGGCATGCCATCGAACTGCGCACTCTCGACGTCCTGAACCAGGACCAGGCCGCCCGCCTCGTGGACAGCTCGAATGCCGCGCGATCCATCACTACCGCCGCCCGACAAGACCACCGCAATGGCACGCCCCGCGCAGTCCTGCGCGAGTGAGCGAAAGAACACGTCAATCGGCAGCGTCAGCTCTTGCTCGCGATCCCTCTCGCTCAAGAGCAGGCGTCCGCCCGAGATGATCATCTCTTTCTTGGGGGGGATTAAGTAAATGTGGTCGCTCTCCACGACCATCGCGTCCTCGACGAGGCTGATGGGCAACGGCGTGCGCCGAGCCAAAATCTCATCCATCAAACTCTTGAAATCCGGCGACAGGTGCTGAATGACCACGAACGCCATTCCGGTTCTCCGCGGCACGTTGTCGAAGAAATGTTCCAGCGCCTCGAGACCGCCCGCAGACGCTCCGATCCCGACGACATAGAGTGGAGCGGACGAGGAGCCATCCAGACTGGCTTTTTGGCTTTCCTGCGGTGCAAGTGGCGACATGCCGCGAGATTTGCAGCAACTGTGCCAGCAATGCGGTTGTCAAAAGCCGCCCGTCTATCCGCTCTAGGCGACCGCTCCCCGCCGCTCAGGACTGCGAAAAATTGTCTCTGTCACCGCCCGGCGAGACGGAAATGCACACGCGACGAGCGTCGTACTCGACGCCAGACCACCGGGCGATCCGCGTTCATTGCGTGTTCCCCGATGACGGTGCTACTTGCGCGTCTTCGGGCAGCTCGAGGACGAGCTCGAAGGGCCGGTAGTCACCCTCCCCTTGGCCCGTGAATGCGATGCTTACTCCGCCGCCGCGCTGGCGGACGAATGCTCGGATCGCGTCCATTCCTACGCCTCGCCCAGAAGTCCGAGAGAGCGTCGCCACGGTCGAGACGCCCGAGAGGAAGACGGTTTTCGCCACTTCGTCGTCGCTCGCCGCCGCAACTCCCGCGCGTTCGCGCAGTGCCGAAAGCCCGAGCCCACGTCCGTCGTCGGCGAAGCGAATGACGACGTGGCTCCCGAGGCGTTCCGCACGCAAGCGAATGCGCCCCTGCACTGGCTTGCCGCGTCGCTTGCGCTCCTCCTCGGCTTCGATGCCATGGTCCAAGGAGTTGCGAAAGGCGTGCGGCAGCACGTCTCTCATGACGTCTGCCCAATCGGCGCTGAGCAGCAGCCCGTCCGCCTCGCACTCGACGATCGGCGTGGCCTTGCCCAACTCGCTCGCCAGCGAAGCCAGCATGCGCGCGCTGCCTTTGACCACTTCGTCGAGTGAAACAGCGTCAGCGCGGATCAAGAGCCGCTCCAAGGCGCGGAGCACCTGCGTGGGCGCGGAGGTGCCGCTCGTCGCGTCTTTCAGCAACGCGCGGATCTCGGTCAGCGTTCGTTCGGCACGCGCAGTCGAGCCGCGCGTGACATCGCCGAGCTTGAGCCGGAACACCCGCTCGTAGTCTTCAACGGCGGAGCGGACCGCGAGCTGACCTGCAGCGAGTTCGCTCAGGTCCGGCGCTTTCGTTGGATCGCTCCGCAGTTGGGCATACGCTTCCTCGGCGAGGTGCGCCGCGTCGACCAACTCGCTCAGCCCCAACATGCGCGCGTTGCCTTTGATGGTGTGCATGTTCCGAAAGCACACTTCGAGAGAGCCGGGCTCTAGCAAAGAAGCCTTGATGGCGACTTCGATCTGCGCGAGGAGCGCCCGTGCCGAGCTGCAGAAACGCTGGAAAGGCTCGACCCCCGCGTCCAGGACTTGGCCGAGCATCGAAAGCTCGCGACTGTTGGCGGCTACGGTCTCTTTGAGCTGCCGGACCAGTGAAACATCCCGCAGCGCGACCAGAAACTTTCGGACCAGATCGTCTTCATCGGGGATTGGGTTCCAATCCACCTCGAAATAGCGAATTTCTCCGTGCTCATCCCGCTTTTGAAACTCTTGAATCAAGTGCGACGCGTTCATTTGCGCGAAGAATGACTCGCCACCGAACGAGACGACCAGCGCGGTGCGCGTGGCTGCCAGCGCATCGACCCCGAGATTCGACCCCTCGAACAGAACCTCCAGGCAATCCTTGCCCGCGATGTCACGGCGCTCGAGAATTCGTTCGAGGTAAGCCGAGTACTCCGGCTGGATGATCAGGTTCTCAGCCACCGTGAAGATCCCTTGCTGCATGCTGTTCAGCATCGCCCTAACCTCGCGGTTCTTCTCGCGCAGTTCGAGCGTCCGCTCAGTCACCTTCTCTTCGAGCTTGTCGTAGAGCTGCGCATTGGTGAGGGAGATCGCCGCTTGGCTGCCGATGACCTGCAACAAAGACAGGCGCTCGGCGGTGAAAGCGCGCGTCGTCGCGTTGTTTTCCGCATAAAGGATCGCGACCAGCTTGCCCTGGTTCCGAATGGGCATGCACAGCAGGGACTTCACTGCGTTGCGGCGAATGTAGTCGTAGTCCGCGTAGGCGGCGTCGGCGGTCGCGTTGTCGAGCACCACCGTATCGCTCGTCCGCGCCACGTAGCGCACGATTTCCGAGCATAACTCGCTGGAATCATCGACTGGAATCGCGCGCGCTGCGTCGGGAATTTCACGCGCTACGTGGGCGCGCGCGACCACGGTCAGCTCCTGGTTGGCGTCGGCGATCAGGACCAAGCTACCTTGCTCGGCTCCGGCGTTCTCGATCAGGGTCGCCATCAACTTGGTGAAGAGCTTGTCGATCTTCACCTCGCTCGAGATGGCTTGAGTCGCTTTGATGATCGACTCGAGATCCAGCGCGCCCGTCCAGCCGTCACGCGTCGTCGAGCGTCGCGCGGTCGTTCGAGGCCCGCCAGCGTCGACTGGAGCGAGCCATTCAGGGTAGCGCAGCTCCAGCTGCCGCACCTTCGCGCGGGCTCCCCAGAGCTCGTACAGGTAGCGAGCCTCCTCGATGAAGGCACGCGCGATCTTCGGCTTCTGCTTGTCCGACCAGCATTGAGCCAGCCGCTCGTTGGCCAGGGCGCGGAATTGCACGAAATCATCCCCCGCGGACGCGATCGCCTCGTCGTACAAGCCGAGGACCTCATCGCTCGGTGCCGCACGCACACGCGCGATTTCGGCGCAGCAGAGCTGATACTTGTGGGCGAAATTCGCGGGGCAGTTGTGCGCCCAGATGCGCAGTTTTTCCTGGTTTTCGAGCAATTTGGCGAGCGTTGCCTCACGCTCCGCGCCCGTGCGCGTGGCGATGCCATCGGCCAGGATCAACGCCTCGAACAGGTGATAGTCGGCAAAGCTGAACAGTCCCACCCCAGCGCCCACCATTGGCTGCGTGAACTCTAGCCATTCTTGCGCCGCGCGTGAATCACCGAGCACGACACTGGCCATCATCTCGGCTTGACCGTAGGAATACACCCATTGGGCGTTGCCGAACGCCGTCAGCGCCGCAGTGAAGGCATCGCTGGGGTGTGCGCTGAGCGAAGAGTCGCGCAGGCGGCTCGCCACGCGCTCGGCGGCACGTGCACCGACCAGCGCGTTTGCAGCGCGCGACTCCTCCAGATACGCGATGACTTCGGCGAATTCGGCCGAAAGCTCGTGCAAATTCACACCAATCAGCAACTTGCGCTGCATCGTGTGGACATGACTGAAGGTGGCGTGGCGCGGATCACCCAAGTCGATGCCAGCGCGCAGCGCGCGCGCGAAGGCCTCGAGTCCCTCACGAACCGGTGCGCGCCAGTGTGAGATAAATGCGCCGAATACGAAATGAACCGCGGACTCGAGTGGGATCGGCGCGTACTGCTCGAGAGCCGCGAACGCAGCCTTGCCCAGACGGTAGGCGGTCTCGTAATCACCGAGAACACCTCCTTGAATAATCCCACAATCGACGAAGTTCTTGCACGACACGGCGGTTTTCCCGTGCGTGAGCGTGATGTCGAACATGGTCAGTTCGGCCAAAATGAACAGCGGCGGATAGGTCTGAATCGCGGACGGGATGATCTGCAACAAAAGGCTCATCGCCGTCAGCAGGTCCGGATCGTCGAGCTCCGGTAGCAGCGGTAGATCTTCGACGGCCACCCGCGCGAGGTGAGCCTGCATCTTGGCGATGCCCTCGCCGACCCGGCGATCGATTTCCGCGGGTTCCTCGGGAAGTTCTATCCCGAAGGCGGGCAGCTGCGCACGAATCGTGCGCACCGCGTCGACCATCCGCCCCTCGAACTCGAGCACGCTGACCTTGAGCTCGACGGCGCTGCCACGGGCAACCTTGTTGGGGGCCGCTTCGATCAGCGCGTCGGCCAGTGAATTTGCCCGTTCGACGTCACCGGTCAGCCAGACACATTCGACCAGGGCTCGCGAGCACTCGAAGAACGCCTCGGGCGACGCTTGCTTCTCGGCCGGCGAAAGCAGCGCGAGACTCTGTTCGAAGTAGGCAACGGCCACGGAATAGGCCGCAGAGCGCCTGGCACGCTGCCCCGCGCTGGCATTCAAGCGCGAGAGCTCCGCGCGCTCGTCACGCGCCGTGATCAGCTCACGCCCGAGGTTCAGGTGATTGACTACCTCGAAGATGTTCTCTTCTTGCCCGCTCGCGCGCAGCGCGGCGAGGTCGAGCTTGCCGATTCGCAGATGTAAGCGGGTGCGTTCCTGCTCTTCCAGCAGCTGATAGGCCGCTTGTCGCACGCGATCATGCTGGAACTCGTATCTGACGTCGAACGCGACCGACGAGCCGATTGCGCCCTCGCTATCTTCGCCGAGCAAACGATAGCCATCTCCGAACGGAATCAAGATATCGACGAGTACAGCCTCGCGCAGCGCGGCTGCCACGGCATGCAGAGGCCGGTCGGCGACGTGCGCGAGCTTCGTCAGCTCGAAGCGCCCACCGAGGCACGCCGCGGTACACAGCTGTTCGAGGGTCTGTGCCGGCAATGAACGCAGGCGCGCGACCATCAGTTCGACGATGTTGTCGCTGATCGACGCGCTCTGGATCTTGCCCAGATCCCATTGCCAAAGACCTCGGCCTGCGTCGAAGCGGAACGCCCCGTCGCGGTGGAGCAAGTGCAATAGCTCGTTCACGAAGAACGGATTTCCGGCGGTCTTGTTGAAGACCAGCTGCGCGAGCGGCGCACTCTGCTGGGGTTCGCAATGCAGCGTATCTGCGACGAGGGCTTGCACGCTCTGCTCGGACAGCGGCAAAAGGTGCAAGCGCGCGATAGCCCCCGCGCGCGCTGCCTCGATCGCCTTCAGCGCGATCGACAGCAGATGTCCTTCATTGACCTCGTTGTCGCGGTACGCACCGATCACCAGCACGTGACGTACGCTGTCGTCGCTGAGCAGCGTCGACAGCAGCTCGAGGGTCGAAGCGTCGGTCCACTGCAAGTCATCGATGAAGATCACGAGCGGGTGCTCGGGCTGCGCGATGCACTTGATGAAATCGCGAAAGACGCGCTGAACGCGTAGACGCGCCTCTTGCGCGTCCAGCTCGGGTGGCGCAGGAGTCTTGCCGAGTAGTCGCTCGAGCTCCGGCACGAGATCGACCAGCACCTTGGCTTGCATGCCCAAGGCCGACGAGAGCCGCTTTCGCCACGCTTGCACGCGGTCGTCCGGTTCGGCGAGTAACTGTTTGACGAAGCCGCGCAACGCTTGCAGGAGCGCGCCATAGGGCACATTGCGTTCGAGTTGGTTGAACTTGCCCGCAATGAAGTGGCCGCGGGCACGCACGATCACCCGCTGGATCTCGTTGATCAACGAGGATTTACCGACGCCCGAGTAGCCGCTCACGAGCAGCAACTTGCCCGCGCCGGCGCTCGCCGCCTCGAAGCTACCGAGCAGAACTTCGATGTCTGGGTCCCTACCGAATAGCTTCTTGGAAATCTGGAAGCGCTCGGATACGTCGTGGGCACCGAGCGCGAATGGAGCAATCGCGCGCGTCGCTTGCCACTCACGCTGGCAGCGCTCGAGGTCTAGCAATAGCCCGCGAGCGCTCTGGTAGCGGTCGTCGGGGTCCTTGGCCATCAGCTTGCGCACGATCTGCGCCACTGGCTCGGGGATCGCCGGATTCACGCTGCGTGCGTCCGGCGCCGGCTTGGAAAGGTGGCAATGAACCCAGCCCATGGCATCCGACGCGGAGAACGGGAGAGTGCCAGTCAGGAGCTCGAAACACGTAACCCCGAGAGAGTAATAGTCAGCTCGGTAGTCGAGGTCGCGGTTCATGCGCCCGGTTTGCTCCGGCGACATGTAAGCCAGCGACCCCTGTTGCGCCCGGGGTCTATCGCTGTCCTGATGCTCGTGCGAGCGCTCGATCGCGGTATTGAAGTCGATCAGCTTGACCTCGCGCGTACGCGGATTGATCAAGATGTTTCGCGGTTTGACGTCCTTGTGGATGATGTTCTGTGCGTGAATGGTGCCGAGCGTCCGCGCGATCGCCGTGGCGACCGTGAAAAAGACGTCCAGGGCCTCGCTACCGGCAACGTGGGCCGGCGGCTGACCGCCGAAGTCCTCGACGATCAGCGCCACGTTGCCGGCACCGCGCACGAGCGCGAGCGCGCGCAACACGCCGGGGGCATCCAGCTTGCGGAGGATGCGGAACTCGAATTCGAGCTTTGCGAGATCCTCCGGGTCGGGCTGTTCGCTTGCGACCGATTTGATGACTACCGACGCGCCGTCGGCCGTACGCCGCGCACGGCACACGTGTGAACGCCCTGAGCGCGAGATGGTCTCTACGAGTTGATAGCCTTCTACATACATGAAGCGCGCCCCATTACCGGTATCTTAAGGGTTGAGCACGCCCGCCGATTTCGAGCGGGCGAGCTTTAGGGTTCTGGCCACGAGCGAGCCCTTCACTCCCGTTCAAGCGGCTCGAAACGCCTGAAGTTCGAGCTCGATGTGCACTTCATCGCTCACCGCGACGCCTCCCGTCTCGAGCAGTGCGTTCCAAGTGAGCCCAAAATCAGAGCGCAGAAGCTTGGTGTGCGCGGAAAACCCCGCCCGCAGATCGCCGGTCATCGGGTGCTTGGTGCGCCCGCCATCCTCCACCTCGAGCACGACAGTTCGCGTCACGTCCCGGATCGTGAGCTCCCCGGTGACCCGATACTGCTTCTCGCGGACGCGCTCGACCGTCGAGCTCTTGAAGGTCAGCTTCGGGAACTTCTCCGCATCCAGGAAATCCGGCGAACGCAGATGAGCGTCACGCGGTGCTTCTTGGGTATCGATGCTCGCCGCCTCGATTTGCACCTCGACGTGCCCCTGAGTCGGGGAAGCTTCGTCGAAGGCGAGCTTCCCGCTCCACTTGCTGAAACTGCCCCGCACCTTGCTGATCATCAGATGCCGCACCCAGAAGCCGATGACTGAGTGGCTAGTGTCCAGAGTCCATTCGTGTATGCTCATGGCACGTCCATTTGTGTGAGGCCCCGGCCCACCCGGGCACGGGGTGAATGTTAATCCTAGGCCAATTCCCGCTCCCAGGAACACCCGAGATCGAGCAAGGCAACTCGACACACACCTACTCACAAGCATTCGGGCCCGGTTGCCATAGGCAGGTCTGGAACAATGATCATTGCCTGGTGACTCAGCAAAACCTCCCTTCGAATTCCTGCGATGCTGCCACCATTGAATGCGCCGCCGCGTGGGCGCGTCCAATAACCGGGGCAAGTGACTGATGAAGATGGGCTGGCTATGGCGAGTGATTGTTGTGACGACGCTCGCCGGAACTCTGAGCATTGCGTGTCGCAAGGCAACGGTGAGCGATGAGTCAAGCGCCGCGGTGACTCAAGCGGACGCGCCCTCCGAGTGCCAAGTGAACATCGCCAGCTCGGCTCTCGAAGGGTGTCGAGCGCCGAACGAACCAGGCTGTGAGGTTTGCTGGAACTTCCAGTCAAACGGCATGTGCAGGATTCTCAGCGGACACGCCCATGTTGACGAGCTCTGGCGCTACACGAGCGCCTCCGCAGAGACTGACTGCCCGGCGACTGGTCCGCGCTGCGCGCGTTGTATGCGCGCTTCCGAGTATGTGCTGCGCGTAGCCCCCCAGTGCCGTGACTGCGATTGCCGAATCGATCCGGGAGTCGACCCGTGCTTCGAGCGGGATGGCTGCGGTTGCTACTGCTCCGCGTACATTGACGCGCGCGCGGCCTGTCCGCCTGGTTGAAGCGGCCGTTGGCCCAAGGGCCGTATACCTTCATGCCTGAAGGGTGCGTCCGTCGCTGAAACGGAGCGGGCCTGAGCAGCAGCTGCTGCGGTCTGCCACCCCGGCGAGTGACGGGCGCGACCGATAGAAGAGCAACTTTCGTTCCTGAAGCACCGGCGCATCTCGCCGCTGGCGAACCGAGAGCTGATCTGAGTAGGCGATAGCCTCGTTGCGCCAGAGCGACTACCCTCTCGGATTGGGTGCTTAGGCGGACGTGAGGCAATTGCGTCCGACGCGCCGAGGAGGATCATGGACGCCTCGCCGAGGAGCAAGGAATTCGGTTTGCGGTCGCTCGATGACACGCAAGGCGCCTTGTTTAGCTTGTTCGAGCGTTCACCAATGGCGTTCCAGATCTGTCGTGCTGACGGATCCTGCGTGTTCGTGAACCAAGCTTTTCGAGAGCTCCTCGGTTCAGCGCCACCTCCGGGATACAACTTGCTGCGGGACGGCCTGCTCGAACAGCAAGGCTTCCTCGAGTTCATCCGGCGCGCTTTCGCCGGGGAGACAGTGCGCGCCCCACACCAATGGTTTGCCCCGAACGAAGGTGCCGACAGTCGCCGCATTGGGATTGAAACGACCCTGATTCCGCTGCCCGACAGCGACGGAGACATTGCACACATCGGGCTCTGCTTCAGAGATGTCACGGCCGAGCTCCAACGAGGGCACGCCGAGCGCGCCGTCCGCGAGAGCGAGGCGAGCCTCGCTGCCACTCTAAACAGCATCGGTGACGCAGTGATCGCGAGCGATACCAGTGGACGGGTCACGCGCCTGAATCCGGCGGCGGTCGAGCTCATTGGCTGGCGCTTCGACGAGGCCGTCGGAAAGCCCTTTAACGAGGCATTTCGGATTCTCGACGAAGTGACTCGAGAACCTCTCGAGAGCCCGGCCGATCAAGTGCTTCGCGAAGGAGTGAGCGTCGAGTCTGCGAAGCGCACGGTACTCGTCGCGCGAAGCGGAGCCGAGCGCGCGATCGCCTACAGCGGCGCCCCCATCCGCGACGCGCATGGTTCGCTTCGCGGGGTGGTGCTCGTCTTTCGAGATCAGACGAACGAACGCGCGTCCGAGCGCGCACTCCGAGACAGTGAGGCCCGCAATCGCGCGATCTTGGAGGCGGCGCTCGACAGCATCGTGACCATGGATCACGCGGGGCTCATCACGGAATTCAATCCGGCAGCAGAGAGGACATTTGGAATTTCGCGCGCTGCTGCGGTGGGCAAACGTCTCGTCGAATTGCTCGTCCCGCCCTCGCTTCGCGCACGGCATTTGGCGGGAATCGAGCGATACCTGAAGACAGGCGTCGGCCCCATACTCGGGAAACGCTTGGAGCTCCCTGCGCTGCGCGCGGACGGCAGCGAATTTCCGGTCGAACTCGCGGTAGTGCCGACGCTTTCGAATGGCGAACCGATGTTCACGGCCTACGTCAGGGACATCACGGAACGCAAGCAAGCCGCCGAAGCGCTCCTCGCCAGCGAGGCTCGTTTTGAACACCTCTTTGAATCGGGGATCATCGGCATCATCATCACCGACACCGGCGGTCACATCTACGAAGCCAATGACGCATTCCTCGACATCGTTGGGTATTCGCGCGAGGAGCTGACCTCGGGCAAGGTCAGCTGGACCGACATGACGCCGCCGGAGCTGCGCCACTTGGATGACGCCGCCATCGCAGAAATAGGGCGAACTGGGGCAGCAAAGCCTTGGGAGAAAGAATACATCCGGAAAGACGGCTCGCGTGCGCCGGTGCTCGTGGGGGTGGCGATGCTCGATGCATCGCGCGGCATTGCCTTTGTGCTCGATCTGAGCGCGCGCAACAGTGCACGAGAAGCGAGAGCTCACGCCCTCAGAGTCGCTGAACAGGAGTCCGCTCATCGAGAAATGGCCGAAGAGGCGCTCCGCCAGACGGCTGAGCAGCTACGCCAGTCGCAGAAGATGGAGGCGGTCGGAACACTCGCTGGCAGCATTGCGCACGACTTCAACAATCTGCTGTCGGTCATCCTCAGCTACTCTGACCTGCTGATTGGTGAATTGAAGGCAGCGGATCCCATACGAGCGGATATCGAGCAAATCGCTCAGGCGGGCAAGCGCGCCGCCGAGCTGACCCGCCAACTTCTCGCGTTCAGCCGCCAGCAGGTGCTCCAACCAAAGCTCATCAGCCTCAACGACGCGATCTCGACGATGACACAGATGCTCCAACGCCTGATTGGCGAGGACATCGATCTCGCGGTGCTGTTCGCTCCAAACATTGGCGCTGTGTTCGTCGATCCGAGTCAGCTCGAGCAAGTGCTCTTGAATCTGGTCGTGAACGCACGCGACGCAATGCCGCGCGGCGGGAAATTGACCATCGAAACTGGCGAGCTAGAGCTTGATGGGGGCTACGCCGCCAAACACCTCGACGTAGCCCCCGGCTCGTACGTGATGCTCAGCGTGAGCGATACCGGAGCCGGCATGGACGCTGAAACCCAGGCTCGGATCTTCGATCCATTCTTCACGACCAAGGAGAAAGGCCGAGGCACCGGGCTCGGTCTTTCCACTGTCTTTGGCATCGTCAAGCAAAGTGGCGGGAGTATCTGGGTGTACAGCGAACTTGGTCACGGTTCGACGATGAAGATCTACCTTCCCCGCGCGCACTCTGGTCCGACGGCGCGCCGCGCCGAAGGCACTGGCGCAACGCCTGCCAACACCCGGGGAACCGAAACAGTGCTGCTCGTCGAAGACAACGCCGACGTTCGCACCCTGGTCTGCTCGATCCTACGTCGGAGTGGCTACCGCGTGCTCGAAGCCGCGACGTCGGGAGAAGCGCTGCTAATCTGCGAACAGTACGACGAACACATCCACTTGTTGCTCACTGACGTCGTAATGCCAAACATGAGCGGACGGGAGCTCTGGGAGCGACTCGAGCCTCTCCGACCAACCACGAAAGTACTCTTTATGTCTGGCTACACGGACGACGCCATCATCCGTCACGGCGTCTTGAGCTCCAGCGTCGCCTTCATTCAGAAGCCGCTCACGCCGGGCTCGCTCATATCCAAGCTGCGGGAAGTGCTGGACAGCCCAAAGACGTAAAGACCCGGCGAAGACTCACAAAAAGCAACGAGGCCGGCACCATTGCCGGCCTCGTTTGGTGTGATGGGGTTTGAAGGTCACCATCACGGTAATCGTGTCGGAGCTCAGTTCGCCGTCACCCTCGTAGGCTCAAGAAGGGATGCAGTACAGGTAGCCGCACGTGTTCGGCTGCGCCGTGCACTTGCTCAGCATCTTCCCCGCTTTGCCCGTGGTTGTAGAGCAGGCTGAGTTGAGGAAGGTGTTCGAAGGATCGTAGAGCCGGTTCAGCGGATACGTCGGAACGCTGCCTGCCGTGGTCGTCGTCGTGGAGGTGTTGTCGCCGTCGGCTGGGTCGACCGCGATGCAGGTACGACCTGCTGGGCAGCCCTGGCCGGTCAACGTGTAACTGATGAAGGGATTGTTGCCGCAGCTACCGTAGCCGTACGTACACAATGCATTGCCGAGATTGGTGGCTTCCGTGGAGCTGAGCGGAGTGCCGTCGGTGTGATCGGCTTGGAAGACGTAGTGCGGGCCACAGGCGCTGAGACCGAGATCGACGGGACCACCGAGCATGGTCAGAACGTGCGCGGGGGGCAGGTTCCGCGGGTTGTTTCGGGTGAGATCGCTGATCATCGTCTGCGCGCGCTGAAGTGATGCGCTCAGGTCGTTGCGAAACACAGCCGGGTTGAACACGTTTTGATCGATGAAGGCGATCAACCGATCATCCTGCTGGCCCAAGATGGCCCGCGTGTTCGCGCAGTTGTTCTTGAGGCACACGGCGCTGCTGCTGAGCTGGACGACATAGTTCCACTGTGTCGCAGCTCCACCGTTGACTCGCACCAAGTCCTTGTCCGGCGCCCAGCGGCCGAGTTCGTCAGCCATTGCGACCGCGAGTGCCGCCTTAGTCGGGTTCAACCCGCTGTTCGTGTAGCACGTCGACGCAGCTTCCGACGCGTTGCCGATTCGTTCGCCGCTGTCGCTGGCCGTTGCGACGCAGCCTTGGAGCGCTGACAGACTCAGAAAGCCAGCGCTCACCATCCCAAACACTTTTTTCATTTTCCTCCGCTCGTCCCCTTTCCGGTTGAATCGAGGTTGTGTCGACTTCAATTGCAGCTTGCGTGCCGAGCCATTGATTTGCCCACCACCGCGAACAACGCTCAACACCCACGTACCAAATATCGTATTTACGCAACATCAGCACACGCACCCCACACCAGCACCCCATCAAGCAACACAGCCAGATTGCACAACTTGCAACACCGCGCGTGCACAACCTGTGCAACACGCTGTCCCAATTGCACAACTCGCGCACCGATCATTCCGCTCACCTCGAAAAAAGGGCGAGAATTTACGCACAAAATGCTCGACGGATTTCGAAGCATCGTGACATTGCTCATGTAGGCAATCGTAGACCCCACAACACCCAACTGACCATGATGCCAATCCGAAATCGGATCACGCACAAGCAACTAGACACGACGCAAGCGACGCGCACCGAGACGAATCAACGACGCACTCAGCCCAACAGTTGAGCACGCACCAGCGCAAAGACAGGCAGATTCTAACCCGAGCGGTTCACGCCGAGTCTTTCACTGCGCCAACGCTCAAAGGCTACCGAAGAAGTCCAACATCGACTTGATGGCGAAGCACGGGATACCGTGCTGAGTGCCGCTGTAGCTGGGGTCATTGTGCGCACACCAAATGGTCGGCACGCTACAGCCATCGTAAATGTTGCAACCGGGATCGACCTGGGGGTTGCCGGAGTCCGTGCTCTTGCAGCCCATGATCGCGGAATACGGCTTCGAGCTATCCATGCACGAGTTTGCGGCTCGGAATTTGGCGACCGTGTTCTTCGCGGAATCCGCGCTGCGCTGATTGTCCTTCACGCCATCGATGTACAGAACGGGTGTTGGCAGGGCCACATTGTACGGATCCGCCGCAACCGGCGAAACGCCCTTGAGATTCAGATGTTGGGCATCGCTCTTGTGGGACAAAATATTGACCAACAACTGTGCCCCCGAGCTGTGGGCGATGGCGAAGACGCGATTTTGATCGATGCAGTACTTGCTCATCAGCTCGTCGTACTGCGCGAGGATTCGCGCGGCGTCCGCGGTGTAGTTGCTCCAGCACATCCCACTGTCTGGCGTGTTCGGAAACGCGCGCACGTAGCCCGTGGCAAACCCGGTGTTGTTGGTCGGGTTGACGAACTCCGTGTTCGGATTGCCGCAGGCGTGCAGCGCGATCAGCAGCGGGAACGGCTTTGTCCCATCGTAGCCGTCGGGGAATAGGTAGAGCGAGGTGTTGGCCACCTCCACTTTGCCGCCGGAAGGCCGAGGAGTTTTGGTGCTGCAGCCAGCGCTCGGCTTGGCGTTGGCGGTACTGCCACCGCCGGCGCTGCCGAGCGAGCCAGAAGCGCCTGCAGCACCTCCGCTCGATCCAGCACCTCCGCTTGCGCCACTGCCGCCCACCCCAGCATGCGAGCCCGCGGAACTCGAGCCCGCAGTACTCGAGCCTGCAGCACCAATCGGTCCGGATCCACCCACTGGCAAGTTCATGCCAGCGCCGCCTCCGGTGTCCTGAGTGCTTGCTGAACCACCAGCAGCGGTACGACCGCCGCTACCACTTCCGCCAACCCCGGAGTGGGCTCCCCCAGCCGCCGCACCTGGGGCTGGCGCGTCGGAAGAGCAACCGAGCGTTTGCGCGCAAAGTGCACCGGCGACCACCAACACCCCTCGCCGAAGGGAATGGGTGGAGCGCATCGACTCAAAGGTCGCTGAGATGGTTCGCATGAATAATTCTAAGTCGCTGAGGATTCGCGGATTTCATCCGCCTTTGACGGCAGCAATCTCTTTGCCGCTGCTCGAACCGAAGTTCGGACTCGCGTTGCCCGTCGCCGCCGTGATGATGGTGTTGTAGAGCTGTGCGTTGCTAGCGCCTGCTGCATCCACGTATTGCCCCTGCTTGAGCGCGCCACCGGCGCTACCCCAGATGATGAATGGAACGTTCTTCATGCTGTGGTTGCCCTCGGCAACGTGATTGGTCCAGACCACGGCCGTGTTGTTCTGCAGGCCGCGATCCGCGAAATGCTTGAGCGACTTGGCAAGCGTGGTCATTCGCACCACGTCAATCTCGGCGTGCGCCGCTTCCGCAGTCGAGTTCGAACCGATGTTACCGTCGGACTGAGTGCGATGGCTGATGTAGTGAAAGTTCCAATTGCCGAGCGTCTGATTCGACGCGGTTTGGTACACGGTATGGTCGGTTCCGTCGCCCCACTGCAGCGTACCGGTGCGATTGTAGTCGCAAGCGAAGGCCAACGCGACGAGCCCCATGTGTAGCTCGACGATGTTTTCAATGCCACCGTTTGCCACGTTGGTCGGATTGTATTTCCAGCTCGACAAGGCCTGATAAACGGAGGTGTCCACGCCATCCAACGTACAACCGACGGTCGCCATCTGCGTGCCCATGTCGGTCATCGTCTTCTCAGTGTCGCGGATGGCGTCGAAATGCTGCTTCAAGCGCTGCACGTCCGCTGCGCTGAGCTTCGGGTTTTGCATCAGCGAATTGAGTTCCGCGCGCACCGTGTCATTGACGCTCTTGCGCTTCGCGACCAGCTCTTCAGCCTGTGGGTTCGACACGGTCCCGCCGCCACCGGCGCTCCCCGTGCTGCCACCGCCGCTTCCGGCTGGGGCCGCCAAGCCAGTCAACTTCTGGTACAGCTTGTACGGGTTGTCGACTGAGGCGCGCACACCTCCAGAGTTGTCGAACGAAAGCCGATCCGCGATGTAACCATTGCGCACGTTGCCGGCGTACAACGTCATTGGGTCGACGCCGGTCGCGTTGATCGCCTTGGAAATCACGAAGTCGACAGAGGGACCGGTCGCGGTCGCCTGCCCTCCGTTGCCGGTGGGCGTCTTGCCGGTGAGCGCTTGCGAGAGCCCCTGAGCGTGGCCGCATCCGGTCGGTCCGGTGAGCGGAAATTGGACACCCTTCACGATCAGCAAGTTCTTGGCTTGATCAGCGAGCGCATCGACCGCCTTGCCCGACGCGAGCAGGCCGCTCAACGCGCCCGTACTCCCTGGCCAGAACTTCTTCGGCTCGACGCCGCAAGCGGCGCACAAGAAGAAGGTGAAGATCGGCTGTGCGTTCGCGGCCCAGGCCGAGCGCTCCGGTAGCCCCTCGAGGAAGGGAAGACCGATCGCGATGGTCCCTGCGCCGTACAAGAATGCGCGACGGTTGATGGTCTTGCGGCGTTTGAAGTGCTCGATCACTGGGTGCCTCCCACGTGCGTGCGGAACGCCTGGTTTTGAACCAAGGCGAGCATGACTTGCTTGAGCGAGCCACCCGAAGCCTGGCTCACTGCTGCGAGGGCGTCGACAGTCGGCCGCTCGCTTTCAACGATTGTGCGCTCGAGCGCGTAGCTCGCGAGTTTCTTCGACCAGCATTGGTGGGCTTGTGAACCCTTGGCAATTTCCTGCATCAACTCGGTCGAATCCTTGAAGCTCTGTGTGCCGTCGGAGAATGGATAGCTGCCGCTCGTATCTACCGGCTTTCCGTTGTCCGTCGTGCGGAGGCGGCCGACCCCGTCATACTGTTCGAAGGCGAAGCCGACTGGATTGATGTAGACGTTGTGACATTGTGCACCGCAGCCCCTGGTCAGACCTTCATAGCGTTCGCGGTTCGTTTGATTCGTTTCCTGCGCCGGCACAGGTGGCAGGGTCACACCCGAAGGTGGCCCAAGCTCGAGACACAGCGAGTCCATGACCACGCGCACGCCGCGATGAATCGAATCCGGCGCGTCGTTGATCGCCCACTGGGTGAGGAACGGCGCTTGTGAGTACCAGCCGCTGCGGTCGCTCAGCGTTACCTGCTGGACTCCCGAGCCATTGACCGAAACTCCATATAGCGCGGCAGTGAGCGGACCGGCGAAGGCGACATTCGTGGTCAAGATGTCTTTGACACCCAAGTTCTTCGAGTAGATGAAGTCGAAAAACGAGTTCGCAGCGCTGGTGAACTCCGCCTTCAATCCATCACTGTAGCCTTGAACGCTGGCATCCTTGGTGATCGTGTCGAGCAGCGGGATCTTGTACAGCTGGCTGTGCATCTCGCGAATGGCTTTGGCCGCCGCGGCATCCTCGAGCATCGTCTTCGCTTGGGCTAGCGCACCGTCCGCCGAGTCGAGCGAACCTTTGCTGGCTGCATCGAGCATCGAGTCGGAAGGCGTCGTATTCCAAAGCCAGAGCGAGAGCTTGGCCGCCATTTCGAAACCGGTGAGCGGCGCGCCGTTGTCGCCGAGCTCCGTGCGGTAGAGAAAGTACGGGGACTGCAGCATCGCGGTCATGACCAGCGCGGCGCCCTTGGTAAAGGTGCTTTGCGATCCCGAAAACGTACCACCCTTTTGGTATAGAGCGTTGTACGTGCTGAGTTCTGAATCGGTGAGCTCACGACGGAACGCGCGTCGACCGAAGGTCTTGATGAAGGTCGTCGCGTCGGTCGTGTTGACCACGGCTTTCAACGCTTGATCCGTGGCCGTCACTTTCGCCACCACCGCCTCTGCGGCGCCTTGAAAATCGCTCCAAGTGTCGTTGTTCACCACGACGACTTGCTCGTTGTTGTCGAAGTCGGTGGTGTTTGCGACAGCGTGTAGGAACTGATCAGACTGACCAGTGGCGGCGGACAGCTTGAGGATGTCGTGTACGCTGTTCTCCCACTGGCTATTGGTGAGACGCAAAAAGCGGCTGTAAAGAGGTTTGCCAGTGAGTGCGATCGGTCCAGTACTGGATAGACCACCTGATTGGCCTTGACCCGGGTCTGTGCCCGTTCCGTCGCTTCCGCCAGCGCCAGGGGGGCGTCCCGAGCCGGGATCCGTGCGGGGACCGGCCTCACCGGACACGGTGCAACCCGCGGCTACGACGAGCAAAGGTGCCAGCGCGAAGGCGAAGTAGCGCGCCAAGCCGAGCGGATGGATTCTATTCACGAGGCTCTCCCGATTGAGGCGCAGTTGGCGATTTTCACCGTCTGGCCAGCAATAGCGACAGCGCCGCATTTCCGTTTACAAATGCGCACTTGATCGCGCAGACGAAGTCGATCCTTTTGCACGGAAAATGGTGCTGTCGTCACGACGGCGCGACGCGCAGCGCAACCCACCTTTTCGTACTCGTCGCGCGGTCGATCATGGTTGAGTCAGCCCGAGTGTTCGCCGCGTCGCGAACACTCGGGCTCATTGCTGGCGAGGCAGGAGTCACCAGCCGCGAGTGAAGTTTCGATCGAAGATGCCGAGTGCCGACATCGACCGTGCCTGCATCACTTCGGTGGCAATGGGGGGACAGAACTGCCCCCTGTTTTGATCTGTGCGAGCGAGTAACACACCAGCATGCGCTTTCACGAACGAAGTGGTGCGTCCACCGTTGCGGTTCCGACGTTGAGTCTTTTGCTGTGCTCCTGCGTCTGCGGCTTTGGTGGGCTCGTCGGGTGCGGCGCGTCGGACACCGGCGCAAGCAACACGGGGGGCACCACGGCGCAGGCCGGCGCTCACGCGCAGGCCGGCACGCCTGGGCTTCCAGCCACCGGTGGCACCAGCTCGGGAGGAGCGCCCGGCACTGGAGGGTCAGCGTCCGTTTCAACCGCAGGCAGCAATAGCGCTGGCGGCAGCTCGGCAACGGGAGGTGCTGGGGGCTCGGGTGGTAGCGTCTCCTCAGCGGGCTCTCCCAGCATTGGCGGCACAACGAGCATCGGTGGCAACGCGACGGGAGGCAATGCCACCGGAGGCAGCGCCCCCAACGGTGCCACGATTGTCCCGGATCCCTCTTGGACCTGCGGCATGGCCGACGGCATTCCAGCGCCGACCACGGGGACGCCCGCGTTCAGCGTCTCACTCACGCTCAGCGCCACGCACGACGTCGGCAACACGCAATACGGCAAGCGGCGCCAGCTCGATGTGTCTGGCGGCACCATCACCGGTGACAAAATCAAAGGCACGGTGCTAACGGGCGGCCTCGACTACGAGCTCACTCTGTCGACAGGCGCGATGGAGCTCGAAGAAGTATTGATCTACAAGACCAGCGATAACACCAGCATCTTCGTTCGAAACTGCGGCGTGGCGGCGCCGGGCGATCAGGCGGTGCGCGTCGTGGCGGACATCGAGGCGCCCACGTCGGGCTCGTATTCCTGGCTGAATACGACGAAGCTCGTGGGCACGCGGGTGGTCACGGGCGACAAGATCACGCTCGACTTTTACGATGTCTCCAAGGCCACCGCCTCCACGACCAAGGTCCAACTCAAAGACCCCTCGGGTGTGCCCAATACCTCCTGGGATTGTGTGGGCGGAAGCGGCACCAAGGGTGACTCGGTGTTCACCGAGAACGTCACGCTCGGGTCATCCTTCAGCATCAGCAACGCCAAACGTGGCAGCCGCAATGTCATCCCGATCACCGGTGGCACCACGACGGGCAAAGTCGCCGGGAAGATCCTCGACGGCGGCGCGGACTATCAGCTGGCAGGCTCGTCCGGCACCACGCTGGACGCGCGATACACGTTGGCCCCGAGCGACGGTGCCTTCATCATCGTGCGCAATTGCGGCCCCAGCAACAACCTGGTGCCGGCGTTCGAAGCGGCCGTTGACGGACCTTACAAGTTCCTCAACGACGGCAAGTTCCTCAGCTCGGCGCCGGGCGCTGGCTCCGGGGGCGTCAGCATCACGTTTTATGAGCGTAAGTAGGCATTCAACGCGCGCTGTCGGGTGCGCGTTGTAGTTCAACGAGCACTGTCGGGTGCGCGTTGTAGCGACTGCTCGAATCGGTCCGACGCTCTGAAGGTGCCCGAGCCGAGGCGCACGCTGAGCAGCGCCTCGAGTCGTTCGCGCTCGCCGACGGCTGGGCGCAATTCTCTCCGAGCCGCAAGAATCACGGTTTTTGCTCTCGAATTGAGATCAGCGATCGGCATTGAATTTCTGACGGCCGGCGCCATGCGTTGACGCACCAGAGCGGCAGCGACGGCTTGCTCGATAAGCGGAGTCAGCAACGAGCGACGCTAGGCCAGTCTTTTTTCAAAAATGTGCGTTGGCGTAGAGAAAGCGCGCACGGAAATTCGATGACAAACTACCGTGCGAACGACAACACTTGCCGACGGCACTCTCGCAGCAGCGCGCTGCTCACTTGCTGAGCGACAGATTCGCAACTGGTCAAGGAATGTTCTTCGACTTCACTTCCCACGCGCTGTTGCTGCAGTAGGTGCAGCTCGAGCCAACGAGCACGCCCTTGCCGCTCGCTCCCTCGTCCCCTTTGAGCCGCCAATTCAGCCACGCCAGGTTGATTTTGGTGAAGTCGCCACCGCGCGCGCTGCCCAGGTCACCGCCATGCCCGATGTTCTTGCTGAAGAGCATGACCGGGATGCCGAGCGCGCTGAGGCTGTCGTAGTCCCGCTCGCCGTTGTCGTAGGCGATGTCGCTCGTTCCCCCGAGGATGATCAGGAAGGGCGTGTGCACGGTCTTGTAGAAGGCTTGATCCGCGCTCGTGAGGCCGCTGCTGGTGATGCCCACGCTCGTCATGCGTGAGTCCCCCGAGGTGCCTTCCGACATCAAGCCACCGCACGAAAATCCATTCGAAGCGATCTTCGTCGTGTCCAAGCTGCCGTGATACGCGCTGCAGCTCTTGCCGTTTTCGGCAATGGCCCATGACACATAGGCGAGCAACGGCTTGCCCATTGCGGCCCAATTCGAGGTCTGGCTGCGGCTACCGCTGCCCTTTGGGGTACCATCCGCGATCACGAAGTAGCCGTAAGATGCGATTTCGGCCATCGCCGCGGTGTTCGACAATCCGTCCTGCGAGCAGGCGCCATTGCCCCAAACGAAGATCGGATATTTCTCGCTGCCACCGAGATCGGTCGGTCGATATATCGTGCCCTCTTTGATGCCCGCATCGGCGTTTGTCTCTACTGTCACCTTGTGCGGACCGCTGCCGCTGGCCGTGACCGAAGCTGACTTCGACGCGGTGCACGAACCTGACCCAGTGCTTCCCGCAGCACCGCCACTCGCGCTCTCGCCCGCCTGTCCCTTGCCGCCTGCACCCTGGCCACCAGCGCCTGCATGCGCTGCGCCTCCGCTGCCCAGCGACCCAGCGGAGCCGGCTAGCGAGACACCTCCGGCAGCACCGCCTACGCCCATGCCGCCGAGATTCGAGCCGCCGGTGTTTGCGCTCCCACCCATTGCGCTACCCGTACCAGACCCGCCCGAGGCAAATGCGCCACCGGAGCTCGGCTGTGTGTACCCAGCGTGTCCGGCTGAGCCGCTCGCGCGGCTGCCTCCGGCGCTGCCTCTGTCGTTGGACACGTCGGAGGCACTACAGCCGTGGATGCCCAATGTCGAAACCGAAAGAGAGACAGCGATGAGTGCGAAAGAGGCGTTGAACGCGCGGCTCGTGAGGGTCATGTAGATTCGATTCGTGTTGGCAACAAAGCTCACGGTGTCTTCACACCGTCGAAAAAGGTGAATACGTCCGGGAGTACCAACGGCACCATCCCCGGGTGATCGGCATTCACCTCCTTGTACTGGAGTTTGAAGCCATTCGTTGTCATCCAATCTTTGAGCACGCGGCTTCCAGCGAGAGACTCCGCCTGCGTGCCTTCCGTCACGAAGATGGGCTTCGTGCGGATGGCGTCCCATAGGTAACCGGTCTCTTGCACGAACGGTCCGGACATTGGCGCGAGCGCGGCCCAGTACTCTGCGTACTTTGCCCCGATGTACCAAGTGCCGGCGCTGCCCATGGAGTGTCCGGTCAGGAACATGGCTGATCGGTTGATCGGGTATTCGTTGAGAACGAGCTCGAGGACGTTGATGACGTCCTTCTCGCTGAGCTCGTTCGTCGCTTCACTCTCGGGAGTGATGGCCGCGATCTTCTTGCTCGCCTCTGCGGGCTCTCCAAATACGGCTGGCAGGCGCAGAAAGGTTCCGTACGCTCCCTGGTAGCCGAGCGGCGAGACCAACGCGTAGCCGTGCTGCTCCGCAAGGTTCACCATCTGCTTGTTGTTCTGGTCGAGGTACGAGCTTTCGTCGTTGCCCGCGCCGTGCAGAAACATCACGAGCGGCAGCTTGGCTTTGCCGTCCCAGCTCATGGGAATGACGACGCGGAATGCGACGTCGGCATTGGCTGCGCTGAAGCGATAGCTTCGCTTTTGATCGCCCTTGGCGCGCCACTGCGAAGAGTTCGGGTTTGCGAGCGACTGCGCCAGGGCCCGCGACTCACACACTTGGCCCGCCGCGACCAACGTGGTGCCGAACGCGATCGCCCGCGTGCTGCTTTGCGCCTGACTGCAAGCCGCTGCCGCTCCTGCCTGGCCATTGCTGCTGCCCCCCTGCGCGGCACCACCCGTGCCTGCCCCAGCAGAGCTCAATCCGGCGCCTGCGTTGAGCGCGGGGCCGCCCACGCCCGCGTTGCCGCCGAGAGAGCCGCTTCCTCCACCCGCGAACGCGCTCGTGCCGCCCATCGCAGGCAGGCTCATCTGCTGGGTGCCGGCGGCGCCAGCCGAGCCCTGCGCCGCAGGATGCCCTCCTGCAGCGGCAACCGCCGGCGAACCGCCGGCAGGGCTTTCGGGCGAGTCATTGCCGCGCTGGCTCGAGCTCGAGCTCGCGCAACCCGCAACGGTAGCGACGAGCGCTGCCGCTGTCAGCCGTTGAAGCGCTCGTCGAGCCGATAGACGGAGTTCCAAAGAGCCAGAGCCTTTCGCGCGGTGGGTCGCCTATGCGGCCCGAGACTCGGCAGTCGCTCGAAGGATGGCAGAGTGGTCCAAAAAAACGCATCGCGCCGCCAGCGCGACCAGCGTTGTGAAGCGAGACTCGACGCTTCATTTCGAATGACGGATCTCGCGGAGTCGTGACATTGCGCGGCGGCGGGTAACCGCCGCCAGGTCCTCAGTTCTTCTTGATGTAGAGCTTGCAACCGGCGATCGGCATGCCGTCCGCCGCGCCGGTGCATGTGCCCGCGCCCTGCAACGCCGGGTATGAGGCCACGCCCGGCGTCAATTGAATGGTCAGCAAGGTACCGCTCAACTCGTAGGTTGCGCTCTCGCTTTCCCCAACGGGGAGGTAGGCCCCCGTGCCAGAAGTAAATGCCAATCGAAACTGGTGATGCTCGTTGTCGTACGACTTGATCGCCCAGTTCGATGCCCAATTCCCGCCGACGTCAGTGAAGGCCATCGATCCATCGTCGATCTTGAGCTCGTGAGGCACGTCGGAAGGCCCCAAATAGATCCATGACGCATCCAGCTCGAACGCTTCAGCCGGCGCAGGCGTCGCGGTTGTCGAGTCCGATGAGCAGCCAGCGAGTGCCAACATCGCCACGGCGATTGCCGTAGCAAGCCAAGAGATTCTCATTCATTTCACCTAACATCAGTCACGAGCGCCGCAAGGCCGTTGATGAGCAGGCGCGCAGCTCGAGAGCTGGCGCCTGCGTCATCAGCACCGGAGCCTCATTGCGCGAAGCAACCCTTGACCATCTCCGACCAAAGCAAATCACCAACGTGCTCACCTCCCGACGTGGTTGGGTGGAGGCCGTCCGTGGTGTCACCGTCCTTCCACACGGGCCGCAGATCGACGAAGTGGCAACGCGGCATCGTCGACCCTTCACACGTGGTCTGCATCGTCGGCATGGTGGCGTCGAGGCAGGACTTCAGTGACGCGTTCGAACCGGGCGGGGCGCCGGGTTCCGGATAGCGCGTGTAGATGACGTCTTGAACCCCAGCGGTGGCCATCTTGCCGAGCAGCGTCTTGAAGGTGCTGCCGCACGTTGGACACGACGAGCCAGACAGGCAATCGATACCGCCGCCGTCCATGATCACGAACTTGACGGACGCGTTGCCTTGCGTCGCTGCGGTCCATTCCGTGGTGGCGATGTAGTTCATGTTCTGACCGCTGACCGCCACGTTGCGATAGGTCTCGTTCGCGCCGAGCGAGCCGGCCTTTCTCGCGTCGTCCTGGATCCGGTTCTGAATGTATTGAGGGGCAATGGCATAGAACGACTCGCCCATGATCACGACTTCAGCGGGCTTGATTTGACCCTTTTGACAGGTTCCGCTGGACATGCCGCCAGCGCCACTTCCGGCACCGCCGCCACTCTTGCCGCCTGCGGCGCTGCTCGTCCCACCGCTGCTGCTCGTCCCACCGCTGCTGCTGCTCATTCCGCCCGACGACGCGGGGCCCGATCCGCCGCTTCCAACCGGCGCGCTACCGCCCACAGCCACCGAGCCTCCCGAAGACGACGAAGATCCTCCCACGCTCGAGCTCCCGCCGACCGAAGAGCTGCCCCCAGCGCTCTGACTTCCGCCCGTATTCACGGGACCACTCGTGTTGCCAGCAGCGCCGTGCGGCGCCGAACCACCGCTCCCAGGAGTGCTCGTGTTGGCCGATGAACAAGCCGAGAGGGCGAGGCTAGCGAGCCCGGCCAGCAGAACGATACCGAGCCTATTGTCGTGAGTTGAGATCATAGTTCCTCCATCGAAACAATCCGTGCAAACGCGCGAGAGCGCGAAAAATTGGATGCGTCGAGCGACCGAGTGAGGGGCGCGCCCTCACCACAGACACTACGCATCACATTGATTGCGGCACTCTACGCTGCGCGTTCTCGGTGCGGGAGTGGACAATCGCGTCCTCCCTGGCGCGGTGGAAAGTTCAAATGAACGAGACGAGCCTCCAGTTTCAAATCAGAATTGCGCAAAGAAGTTCCACACGGTCGCGCCGGAGTTGGGCGCTTGCATGTGCGGGCCCTTGTACTCGCACCAAGTAACCGGATACCCGTCCTTACAGCCTTGATAGTTGACGCACGTGCAGGGCTGATAGTTTTGACCCGCCACGTCACACCAGGTCGGCTGACTCGCGACCGTTTGCTGGCTACAGCCATTGCGCTGCGCGAAAATGTCTCGCCCCTGACGACCACCATCGATGGCGACGACTTGGTCGTCGGTCCCGTGGAACCCCATCATTGCCACTGGCCGCGTACTACTCTTGTCGCAACCAGCGACGGTCGTGTTCCCAGCCATGGGCGCGATCGCGCGCATCATGCTGTTCGCGGAGCACCCGGCCGCAAATGAAAACATGCCGCCGAAGCTGAACCCGACAGAGAAGATTCGGTTCTCGTCGATGCAGAGCTGCGAACGGAAGCGATCGAGCATCGCGTTCAGGAGCGCGATATCCTGGCCGTTTTGGTTGCCCCAGCCCAGGCCGTTACCGCCGAAATCGAGGCCCTCGGCGGCCACGAAGATTGCCGTTCCGTTGCTTTGCTTTTGCAGTCCGTAATAGCCGCCGCTCGCAACTTGTTGAGCAGATCCGCCCCACGGATGCCAACCGAAGATCAAGCGGTAGGGCTTGCTCTGATCGTAATTGGTGGGCAGAGCGAGAATGTATTCGCGCATCGTGCCCGACACGTCGATGCTCGCGCGCCCGTTCATGAGTCCGGCGGCCTTGCCACAACCGGCGCTCGGCAACGAAGCGGTGGGCGCGGCACCGCCACCACCGGGAGCCGACGAACCCGCAACACCCAACGAACCACCTGTAGCTACGGAGGTCCCGCCGCTACCGCCGGATCCGCCCGCAGAGCTCGCATGCATGCCGCCTGTGCTGACCTGACCGCCAGCCGCTGGTGACGTGCCGCCCGAGGCAATGCTGCCACCTTGCTGGTCATTGGATGTTCCTGCCGTGACGATCGAGCCTCCAGTGTTGGCGCTCGCCCCGCCATGCGCGGAGCCGCCGGCGTTGCTCGCGCTGGAGCAGGCGAGCAGCCACGGCAAGACCGCCGAGGTGAAACTAAATGCACGGAAGGAGCGACGATGACCTGCTTGCATGATTTCTCTTCTCCCTTCGGAAGCACAAATTCGGGACGGAAGACGGCGCTGAATCCCATGCACCGTCAGATTCTACGTAACGGGGATGACGCAACCGAGCGGGCAATTCCGCCCTCCCCCATTGATTGAATTTTTCCAATCGAGATGGCTGAGAAGCCACTCACATGGATGACCTCCAAGAGCACAGTTTGCCGTTCGCGCCGACGACGATGCGACCCTTGACCGCGATTGGTGACGTCCAGCGCTGGACACCAGCGCACGAGCCACTCCCACCGTCGAAAACGGTCTCGCCAGTGTCTCCGTCGACGCCCTTGAGTTGCCCGTTGTTGACGAACCAAACGATTGCATTCGACCTGCCGTCGGTCGTCGTCGAGATCGGAGCGGAAGGCGGATTCGGCCCAGGGGTGCACCACGCGACGGTTGCCGTGGGCGTCGAGCCACCGCTGATCTTCACGCCCATTACCGCTCGACCGATCACGTTGTTCGGGCAGTCCGGCGCGCTTTCCACGGTAAACGCGAGATAGGTGCCATTCGCCGTCGCAAATGCGGTTGGCGATGTCTTGACGCCGGTCAAGGCAGGCATCGCGGGGTTCGCCACCTGCAGCGCGGCGAGCTGACCGTCACTGCCGCCGAGATGACTCGGATCGACCAGGAAGATCTTGCCGTCCTTGCCCATGGCAACGAGGACCCGATCCGGCATGGAAGCGCCCGGAATGCGCATCAGGATCGAGTTCGAGCTCCCGAGATCGACGTCAGCCGAGTCCATCGACTTCCAGGTCGAGGGGTAGAATTCGTTTTCGTTCGACTTCTGGAACTGTGCCAGGCCCGAGATCCTCAAGATCGATTCGCTATTGCTCTCGTCACGACTGGACGCCTTGCCGTTTCCGGTGACCGGAAAAATGCTCGTCCCGTCCGACGCAAAGCCGCCCGAAGCCCAGATCGCTTCGCTCTGCCCTGCAGTGGCCCACGCCCCCGTCTTGGATGGGTCGGCCGCGTCGATCGCGATGATCCAGCCGTGGTAGTCGTCACAATCACCGGGGAAGCCGCCGTAGCCAACATAGACGATGCCGTTGACGAGCGAGAGGGCGCTGCGCTGGTTCTGGAACTTCGTGTTGAACGCGAGGCTCCCGGCTTTCATCGCGCTGACGTTCACCGGCCACCCTGCGCGCGGAGCGCCGTCCTCAATCGACAGCGCGTGCACCTCCTGACGCTCGACCGAGTCGGTCCCGATCGGCGCTGCCACGTAAATAGTGCCTGATTTCTCGTCGATCACTGGCGTGCCGAGAATGCCGACGGGATCCAAACTGGCGCCACAAGCCTGGCCTTTACTGCCAGGCGCCGAACCGAGCGTCTTCGTCCAGAGGGTCGCTCCAGTCGCTTCGTCCAACGCTGCGACCACGTTGTCGGTGCTGACCGCGATGAACGCGCCCTTTCCACCAGGACCGTGCTCGATGTACAGCGGTGAGGCGTACATGTTGCCTTGGAACGTCGCGCTGAAATCTGCGTCGAGCGTCATCTTCGCTGCAGCAGCCTTCGTCAGCGTGGGTTGAACCCAGTGCCCCTCACGTGTTGGACCTCCGTTGCGCTCGAGCACGCTCGCGCCAGTCACCGATGAAACGCCGGCGCTGCCGCCGCTCGCGTTCCCAGCAACTGACGCGCCGCCTTGCGCCGTGAGCGCGCCTCCATTCGCGGAACTCCACCCCCCGTGGGCCATTCCACCGCTGTCGCTCGTTGTCGCGCCGCCCGCGCCGCCCGCGCCACCCGCGCCGGTTGTGACAGAAGAGCCGCCGCCGGGGCTCGAGGTTCGATCATTCTTTGCGCAACCCGAAAGCGCAAGAAACATGGCCAATATCCAGCGAAATTTCATATTTTCTGCGCTACCCAGCGTAATCGTTCGCAGGTGCCGGCGTTCCCAACTCGGCTGTCGACTGACACACCGATCGAAGCCGGCCAATCCAGCTCACGGTTTTGTTCTCTTCAATTTGCAGCTCACGGTGGTGAGCTATGTCGAAAGTAAAATGATGCCGCGCTTAGCGACAGTAACCGGGTGCAGCAATGCAAGGCACGCGCTAGCGCTGCGCTTTGCACTGATTGCCTCAATTCAGTTGCGTCAACAATTAACACCTATCGATTGAGCAGGGCATTGTCGCGTCACGATCGGATTTGTCACGACATGTGAAGACGAATGCGAAAAAGTCGAATTACCGCCGCAATCACGCCGAATTCGGCGAGATCTTGCCGCGCGGGGTCTAGACCTCAGGCCGTGGCGTGAATGGTCGAAGGAGGGGGGACCAATTTGCCCTCCCCCCGTGAAGCAATTCGATATCAACATTCACTCCATCACCAACACCAGAGTCGACGCTGGAAGTTTTTGGCGTGAGCGATGCGAGCCGCAGCAACGAAACCACCGCGTGTTTTGCGCGACGGAAAATCAGACATCGCGACATTGCCAAGCGAAGCACTGTGCCAAGTCCATTGCCACTTCGCCAATGACGCAAGCGTACGTGCGATTTTTCAGAAACATGATGCCAACACCGAGGAAGTTCCGCATCATCACCTCACGTAAAACGCACGAGACGGAGCAACCAATTTCTTTGCCTGCTCTCACTCACTACAGTTACTAACTGCGAATGAGCGAACTGCGTCCGCGGTGGATCCAATTCGCTCCGTACGAAAATGAATGAGCACTGATGGGTGCGCTGTTCGACTTTGCGTGCGTACGCCTCGCAACTTCTCCGCTGCTGTGCGCGAGGGGCTCGCTTTCATTCAAAGGACTCAAGGCGGCAATGATTGATTCGGACGATCTGCGTTTCGACCGCAAAGCGTTTCTGGGCTTATTTGTCGCCGGATTCGCATCATTTCCGCGACTGGCCAGCGCAGAAGGCGCAGCTTTGGAAGTGACGGCAAAGCTGGTGGAGATCCCCTCGAAGATCCCGCCCGACGACTTGTATGACTACGCGTACGTCATGCGCTACCAGGTGCAGGGTGGCGCATTGGATGGTCAGTTCATCCTCGTCGCTCACTACAAGCCGCTCGTCCCGCGCTCCAAGATCAAAGACAAAATGAAGCAGCACGTGGCGGGCAAGCTGCGGAGCTTCAATCAGGGTGACGTGCACAAGCTCAAGCTAGCAGCTGACTTGAAGTCGATCTGGAAAGGGGCGCTCGTAGATGAATACGCGGCCACCGACCACAAGAGCATCCGCTACTGGTGTCTTCAGGCAGACCCAGCTTGATCTCAGCCTGGAGCGCATCACTTGGATCTCAAACAATGGCGCGCGCGAGGCGCGTTGCTGGTGGCTTGTATCTTTCTAGCGGGCGCGAGCCTGCCGTGTTTCTTGGCGCAGCGTGCCGCGAGCCGAAACGCCACACGCCTGGTGCGTCTGCAATCGAGCCTGCGCCGAACAACCGGGGCGCTCGAGGTGAACGCGCCGCTATCGATGCGCGTGTCGCGCCTCGAGGGCTTGCTCGCGAGCTGGGAGACCATTGGCGGATGCGGCGCGGGTAGCTCGACCGGCGCGGGCGGCGGCATCAAATGGATTGGTCGTAGCGTCACGGGCGGCGCCTTCCAGTTGCAGACCGTCGGCACGTATTTGCACTTGCAGGATGG
The DNA here is from genome assembly GCA_035634635.1 of Polyangiaceae bacterium. GTDB lineage: Bacteria > Myxococcota_A > Polyangia > Polyangiales > Polyangiaceae > PMG-095. The sequence continues at coordinate 92,952 of DASQCO010000105.1, read as the reverse complement.
CTACAACCTCACCCTCTTCAGCCAAGTTTCGCGCGATCTCGGTGAAAAGTGGAATGTCGGCTTCGCAGTCCCGCTGCTCTACAAGTACTACCGCGACTACCGCGGCTTGCCGGTCGATATCTCGAACAGCGGCGTGGGTGACGTATCGGCCTTTCTGACGCGGCGTTTCGGGGAAATCAACGACACCACGGTGACGCTGCTGCTCGGGTTTCCGACGGGCGTTCACGACGCAACCTACAAGAACGATCTCCTCACGCAAGAGAAGCAGCTCGGGCTCGGTAAGTTTACCGGCAGCGCAACCCTCGATCACACCTTCGACGAGACCTGGGGGCTGATTGTAGCCGGGACTTCTTTCGCCTATCGAGGCGGAGAAAATTCGCTCGGCAACTATCGCGCGCCGTCGGGCGCCGTGTACGGCTACGCCGGCTATTTCATGGGCCCGTGGGTTCCGTCGCTCGGCCTCTCGTTGCAGCACTTCTTCGGCGTCGATCGGGACCGCGGGCTAGATCAGCAGGTCCTGCTGTGGTCGCTGGCGGGGACGTTCGAGCTCGAGTGGTCCACTGACTGGATCGCCATCCTGGGCGGGGTTTCACTGCCGTTTGGCTGGGACGAACGCGGCTACGTCGACGGCGCCAACAGCAACCACGGCTCTCGGTTGCAGCCGTGGACCGTTGGCCTCGGCGTCACCGTCTCCCCGTTTTGAGCCTGCATGATGCGAACGCCCGATCCGCTCCGTCGTCGCTCACACCTGCTGGGTTACACCCTCGCATTCGGCGCGGCCAGCACCGGGTTGTCACCGTGCGCTGATGGAGACATTTGGTGGCACCTCGCCGCGGGGCGCGAAATGCTCACTCAGGGCGGGCTGCTCTTCAGCGATCCATTTTCAGTCAGTGCCAGCGGGCGACCTTGGATCGACGTGCATTGGTTGTTTCAGTTGGCGGTGTTCGCGGTGCATCGTGCGTTCGGACTCGCAGGTCTGGTATGGGCGAAATGCGCGTTGCTCGGTGCGGGCGCGTACCTGCTTTACCTGGCCGTTGCGCAGCAACGGGGCACGTGGGCTCGTGGGGTGCTGCTGCCCTTATTGGTCGGCGGATTGCTGGCGGCCCGCACGCTACTGCTCGTGAGACCCGTGATCGGAACGCTCGTGCTCTTGGCGTTCTTTTTCCTGCAGTTGGAGCGCTTCGGCCGTGATGGGCGTCTGCGCCACCTGTGGCCGTTGCCACTCGCTGAGATCTTGTGGGCGAATTTTCAGGGGCTTTCGGCGCTTGGACCCGCATTGGTTGCCGCCTATGCGCTAGCCGCGGTTGCCGGTGCGGTCGGCGGAGCTACGCGCTTCTGGCCGTTCGCGGCTGAGGATTCACCTGCCGTGTCAGCTTCACAGCGCGCGAAGGGGCTGGTGGTGACTCTCGCCGCATGCGGCCTCGCATCCTTCATTACGCCCTTTGGTGTTCGCGGGGCCACCTTGCCAGCGCTGCTACTCGGCCGCTTGTTACCGGGTGAACACGACGTGTTCGCACGCAACGTCGCCGAAAACCTATCTCCGTTCGTTTTGGAGGGCGTCTCGGGCGGTGAGCTGTGGCACTTCAAGTGGAGCCTCGCGCTCTTCGGGGTTACTACTCTCGCCGCTGGCCGCCGGCTCAAACTCAGCCACGCGCTGCTCTTGCTCGGCTTCGCCGGCTTAGCAGCGCTGAGCAACCGCAACGTGCTGCTCTTCTACTGGCTCGCAGCTCCGATTTCGGCAATGTACGTGGGGCCGGCACTGTTTCGGCTCATCGCCCGGCGCTTCCGACAGCGGGGGTTGCAGATCGCTGCCGTGGTCAACGCGGTCGTCGTCGCTGCGCTGTTCAGCACTTCGGCGCTAGCGAGCGGGCGTGAGTCTCGGCTGGCGGAGCCAAGTCCGTTTCGAGTTCCTGCGATGAGTGCCGCGCGCCTCGCGAACTTGTCCACGGGAGGCAAGGTCTTCTGCGCGGATCATCACGGGGGCTACCTCATCTGGCAGCTCTATCCGCGTTTTCGCCCGTATATCGACACGCGACTCGTGCTGCGCTCCGCGGACGAATACGCCGCGTATCTGCGTCTGGCGGACGAACCGGAACGCTTCGATGCATTCCAAGCGCGACACGGATTCGCGTACGTCGTTTTGCCCGTGCTCTTTCCCGAGCGCTTTCAGCGGTTGATCGCGCACCTGTACGAGAGCCCGGAGTGGAAGCTGCTCTACACCGATGGCTCCGAGGTCCTGTTCGCGCGTCGTGATCTCAGTCGCGGCGTCGCCGAACAACGAGTGACCGAGCTCGCCGATGCTCAGCGAATCTTGGCGGAGCTCGAACAGCGCTATGCCGGACTTCCGAAGGTCCACGCCGCGGCGCGTATCAGCCTGGCGACACTGCTGGGCGCGCTTGGTCAGTTCGAGCCAGCGCGACGAGCCTTGAGCGAGCTCGACACGGACGAGGCGCGCGCGCTCGAAGCGCGGTTGCGGTTTGCCGCAGGTGAGTTGGACATCGCCGAGAAGCTTGCCCAAAGAGCCTTGAAGCAGGATCACGAGGACATTCGCAGCTTGAATCTGATGGCGCTCATCGCCGTGCGCCGCGGCGAGGCGAACAACGGAATTGGCTTCTTGCGGCGGGCGCTCCGGGTTCGACCGTTCGATCCCGAGGCCACGGAACTTTTGGCCCAATTGGAGGAGAGTGCACAATGAAACCACTTCTCGAGATCAGTCGTGGTCGGCTTCGAGGTTTAGGCGCGGTCGTCAGCCTCTTCCTCGGCGCATTGGCGTGCGGGGTAGTCGAGCACCCGCATCCTCAACAGGTTGTCGACCACAGTGACGACTTCGGGCCCTTGGGCGGCACTGCGGCGGTGAACCCACCGGGCACGACGGGCGGAACCGCGACCAGCGGTGGAAGCGGCAATAACACGTCATTTGGCGGGGCCTCGGGAACCGTCGCCGTTGGAACGGGTGGCAACGCCACAGCGCCGATCACCGGCGGTGCGGGCGGCTCGACTCCAGTGATGACCGGCACAGCCGGCACAGCCGGCGCAGCGAGCTCCGGGGTGACCATCACCCTGGGAGGCGTCAACGTGCCCAAAGAGAAGGCCATCGCGTTCATTCACATTGGCCACTCCAACATGTACGGCGAGGCCAATACCCCGTTCAGCTCGCGCGCCTACCACTACACGGAAACCAACCCCCACGCGTTCATGTACAAAGTGGGTTCATCCCCCACGCTGGCCAAAGAACCGACGGCTGGAGGCCCAGGCGCTGGACCCGGCACCGCGCTAGTCAAGGAGGCCGTAGCTTTAGCTCCGGACTACTACTTCATCTCGCTCGGCTACGGACAGCCGTCGGCGTACTGCTCGCAGTTCGTCCCGGGAGGTCTCTATTATGACGGGCTGATCAACGCCCCGAAGGCCATCAAGGGGCGAGTCACCTTCGGCGCGATCTTCATCTATCTCGGGATCACGGAGCGGCACGGCACTGCAGCAGACGTGAACGGCTTCCCTGACTGCATCAACACGCTAGTCAGTGCGATTCGCAAAGACGTGGGCGAGCCCAATTTGCCTGCGTTGATGAACGACTACGAGGTCGAAGCGTCCGGTGAGTTCGTCGTCAACGGGGACGTGTACAACGCGATCTATCCGCAGATCCAAAAGACCCCGAGCGTGGTCTCCAACTTCGCGCTCGTCTCGGCCGCGAGCTTGGCCATGCAAGACGATCACCATTTCAACTTCGACGGGCAGCGTACCTGGGCGCAGCGCGCGCTGAAGATGATGAAAGACAAGGGCTGGTTCCCCTGGGCGCCTTGACGCACGCACATGGTCTTCTCGAGTCAAATTTTCCTATTCTACTTCCTGCCGCTGGTGCTCGCGGCTTACTACCTGCTGCCGTTCCGCGCGCGCACCGCTCTGATCGCGGTATCTAGCTACGTCTTCTACGGCTGGGCGAACCCGATCTGGGCCGTGATCATGTTCTTCGGTTCGAGTGTGGACTACGTCTGCGGCATCCTGCTGCTACGGATGTCGCGTCTACCAGACGTCGACGGTCTGCCACCGGTGATCGGTCCCGAGGTCCCTCGGACGCGCGGCATGAAGCTCGTCCTCGCGACGTCGATCGTGACCAATTTGGGGCTGCTTTCGGTCTTCAAGTACACGGGGTTCGTCGCCGAAAACGTCAACGCGCTCGGCAAGCTGCTCGGCAGCCCGACGGCGCTCGTGCCCGTGCTTCACGTGGTGCTGCCGGTGGGCATTTCCTTCTACACCTTCAAGGCGATGAGCTACGCCATCGACGTGTATCGCGGTGAAGCGCGACCCATGCGGCGCTTCACCGATTACATGTGCTTCGAAGCGTTCTTTCCAGACTTGGTCGCTGGTCCCATCATTCGCTACGCCGCTCTAGAAGAACAAATGCGCGTGAGGCAGCACACGCTCGACAAGTTCGCGCGCGGCGTGGCCTTCTTTTCCTTGGGCATGGCGAAGAAGATCCTGCTCGCGAATCCGATGGGGCACCTCGCCGACACCGCTTTCGCAGCCGGCGCCAAACACTTTTACGACGCCTGGCTCGGGTTGATTGGTTATGCCTTTCAGATCTACTTCGACTTCGCGGGCTACTCCGACATGGCAGTCGGCCTCGCGTTGATGCTCGGTTTCGTGTTGATTCAGAACTTCGATTCCCCGTACAAGTCGCGGTCCATCACCGAGTTTTGGCGGCGCTGGCACATCAGCCTCTCCACCTGGCTGCGTGACTATCTGTACATACCGCTCGGCGGAAACCGCAAAGGGCCACTGCGGACGTACCTGAATCTGATGACGGTGATGCTCTTGGGCGGCCTTTGGCATGGCGCGAGCTGGAATTTCGTGATCTGGGGTGGGATTCATGGAGGCATGCTCGGGCTCGAGCGCAAGCTCGGTGACACTCACCCGTTGCGCAGGCTGCCGCAGAGCGTAAGCGTCGCGTTCACCTTCCTCATCGTGTGTTTGTCTTGGGTTTTCTTCCGGGCCAAAACGCTCGGACAAGCCGCGGCCTATCTGAGTTCGTTGTTTGGAATGGCCCCTGTGTCACCGGCTTCGAATGTCGTATCCGGTGCGCTCTACCCACCTTACTACTTGAGCTTGTTCGGGCTGTGCGCAGTGGTCGTTTTCTGGATGCCGAACAGTTGGCAGCTGACCGCGCGCTTGTCTTGGCCCAAGGTCGCGTTCGCGACGAGTGTCATGGCGCTCGCCACGTTGATGATGTGGACGCAAACAATCAACCCGTTCTTGTACTTCCAGTTCTGAGGACGCCCGGATGAGCAGCGCATGGTTGGTCGCCTCGGCGGCGGGACGGGGAGGTCCTACGGATCCTTCGCATGATGAGCAGCTGCGTCGTGGCATCATCGCCACTGACATCAGCCGTCCGGTCGCGTGGACGCTCACTCTACTGTTCTTGGTTGCGATTTACGCGCTGCCCCTTTCGCAGGCCTACCTCGAAAAGCGCGAGGGCGAGGATTCGTCGCTGGCGGAGTTGTTCAGACACGCGCCGACCGCCGAGCACCTTCGTCAGGTAGAAAAAGGCATCGAAGAGGCTTCGTACGCCAAAGCCTGGGTTCAGCCGCGCGCTCAGCTCTGGCTCACGCGCCTGGGCCGTGTCGGAAATAAACTCGCCGTGGTCGGGCACGACGGCTGGCTCTACTACACCCCCGGAGTCCTTCACGTGGGCGGCCCGGGCTTCCTCGAGCGGGCTACGCAGCAAGGCCGTGAAAAGGACGCGCTCGACGCTGGGCAAGAAGTCGTTCACGCCGATCCAATTCCCGCGATCCTTTCGTTTCAGCGTGCGCTAGCGCAGCGCGGCGCGCGCTTGATCTTGTTGCCGATGCCCGACAAGGCGGCGCTCGAACCCGCGCCGCTCGACGGGCGTCCGAAACCGGCCGAGCCGGCCCAAAACGTCGACTACGACCGCTTCATCGAAGCGCTACGCAAGCAAGGCGTCGCGCTCTTCGACGCGCGGCGAAGCGCGCGATCGCACGGCGAACAACCGCTGTATCTCGTCCAAGACACTCACTTCGCGCCCTCGTTCATGGAGTCCATCGCTCGAGATCTCGGGCAGATGGTCGACTCGCTCGGCGTGTTGCCACACGCCACCGAGACTCCGTTACTCCACGTCGTCGAGCAACCCGCCGCGCGCGTGGGCGATCTGGTCGACATGCTCAAGCTACCGGAGGAGCAGCAGTTGTTTCAGCCGCAGTCCGTGCTGGTGCGCCAGGTCCAAGACGAGAGCGGAGAGGCCTGGGAGTCCGATCAAAACGCGGACGTGCTGCTGCTCGGAGATAGCTTCACGAATATCTTCTCGCTCGAAGGCATGGGCTGGGGCAGCTCCTCCGGGCTCGGGCCGCATCTTTCGCTCGCGCTCCATCGCCCCATCGACGTCATTGCGCAAAACGACTCCGGAGCGTTTGCAACCCGTCAGGCCCTCTCGCGAGAGCTGCAGGCGGGGCAAGATCGCTTGGCCGGCAAGCGCGTGGTGATCTGGGAGTTCGCTTCACGCGAACTCTCCGTGGGTGACTGGAAACCACTCGACTTTCCGACTCCGCGGGCCGCGGAGGTCCAATAATCATGCGAACTGCATTCATTACCGGCGCGGCGGGTGTCATGGGCACGCGCTTGAGCGCGCGTTTGCGCAACGCAGGTTGGAACGTTCGCGCCCTGGTGCTTCCTGGCGATCCGCTCCGCGCACGCGTCGACCGCTTGGGCTGTGAAGTGCGCGAGGGCAACGTCAGCGATCCCGTCAGCTTGCAAGGCGTGTGTGATGGGGTGGACTTGGTGTACCACCTGGCCGCCGTCATCATCTCCCACGATCCCAGCGTGTTTCAGCGAGTAAACCGTGACGGCACCGCCAACATCGTCGCTGAGGCACAGCGCAGCGGCGTCGGGCACTTCGTTTACGTTTCATCCGCTTCGGTCACCTACCCGCGCCGCACGCGGTACGCAGAGTCCAAGCTCGAGGCAGAGCACATCGTCGCAAGCGCCGGCCTTCCGTACACCATCGTGCGCCCGACCTTGGTGTACGAACCAGGCGGGGCCCAAGAGATCATGATGTTCCTGGACTACCTCAAGCGCTTTCCGCTCGTGCCATTCATCGGCTCGGGTGGAGCGCTCAAGAGGCCTGTCTGGTCCGAAGACGTAGTGGACGGCTTGGAGCGCCTTGCCGGCGCTGCGATCGCCCACGGCAAGACCTACAACTTCAGTGGTGGCGAAGCGATCACGATGCGCGAGCTGGCCGAGCTTTTGCTCCAATATCACGACCGGCCCCGCCCCATGCTGCCGCTACCGGTGTGGGCGTGTCGCGCGGCTGCGGCTCTGCTCGCGCTCCTCATGAAGAAGCCGCCGCTCACTGCGAGCGCGATTGCCGGCATCGTCAACGACGCCAACTTGGATCCGAGCGAGGCGATGCGCGACCTCGGCTATATGCCGCTCGGGGTACGCGCCGGCTTTCAACGCTGCTTTTCTCGGGCCCCAACGATCGAGGGCACAACTCCCACCCGCGCGAATTCGATCGCGAAAGGACAAGTCTGATGAGTCTACTTTCACTACGCCCTCACCTCGCCTTTTTCGCCCTTTCGTGCGGGGCGCTCACTGCTTGCGCCTCGCTCTCGGGCCGGCCGCCGCAGGGCGCGGACGAGGCGCCGCCCGCGGAGGCTGCCGCCGCGATGAAGGAAGTCGGCGAGAAGGCCCATGGCACGATCGTTTGGTCGAGTTCGCGCGTCGGCAACCACGACCTGTTCACGATGAAGACGGACGGCTCCGACGTGAAGCAGATCACGAGCGGCGACGAGGTCGATTGGTTCCCGCGCTTCTCGCCGAGCGGAGAGCAAGTGCTATTTTGCCGAAGCAAGAAAGGCTGGGTCAGCGAACGCGACGCGAACGCCAGCGAAAAGTGGGACATCTACACGGTCAAGCCCGACGGCTCCGAAGCGAAAAAAGTCGTAGACGGCGCCAGCTGGGGCAGCTGGGTTTCAGAGGATGAGATCTTGTTCGTGCGTGGCACGAAAGTGTTCCGCCAAAAACTCGGTTCGAAGGAAGAGACCCAGCTGATGGACAGCGAGGGAGTCTCAGAGTTGAGCGGCGCGCTGCTCCAGCAACCGGAGCTGTCGAGTGACGGCAAATACCTCGCCGTCACTCTACGCGGCTCCAAGCGCGAGACAGGCATTTGGAACATCGCCAAAAAGACTTGGACGCAGACGGGCTTGGGCTGCCAGGTGAATTGGACGCCAGATCACAGCGCGATCTATTGGGTGCATCCAACGGGGAACGGAGGCAGCCGCGTGCTGCGCATGCCGATCGAGAACGGCACGCCTCCCAAAGATGCCGATGAAGACAAGCTCGAATTCATGGATTTACCCGGGCGACGGTCACACGAGTACTTCCCGCAGCTGTCGCGCGACGGAAAGTGGCTGGTGTGGGGCATCACGCAGCGCGGGCACGATCACGACACGGCTGACTACGAAATCTACCTGTGGGAAGTCGGAACGCCGAAAGAAAAGGCCGTGCGGCTCACCTACAACTCTGCCAACGACCGCTGGCCGGACATCTTCATCCCAGGGACCGGGAGCACGCGATGAGTGCGGTGCGAATCGCTGTTTTGGGCGCGGGTGGGTTCATTGGCTCGCATTTGGTTCCGGGATTGCTCGAGCGTTTCGACTGCCAAGTCGACGCCGTCGACCTCGACCTGCAAAAGCTCGAGTGTCGCGATCCACGGGTACGACGCATCGAAGCGCGCGTCGAAGATCCCGCACTCGTCGAGGCAGTGACGAGCCGCTGTCAGGTCGTGATCTCGCTCACCGCGCTGTGCAACCCTGCGCAGTATTCGACGATTCCGCTCGAGGTCATCGACGCGAGTTTTACTCACCTGCTGCCGCTCGTGACTCGCTGCGCGGAGCGGAAGGTGCGACTGATCCACTTTTCCACCGCCGAAGTCTACGGACGCCGCGCTTTGGACGCGCAAGGCGAACCGTCCGAGCGCATGAACGAAGACGAGTCGTGCTTCCTGCTCGGTCCGGTCGAGCGCGAACGCTGGACCTATTCCTGCGCCAAGCAGCTCTTAGAACGGGTTATCTGGGCACAAGGTCGACACGGGTCTCTCCCGTTCACGATCATTCGTCCCTTCAACACCATCGGCGCCCGCATGGACTACCTGCCCGGGATCGATGGCGAGGGAACCCCGCGGGTGTTGGCTTGCTTCATGAACGCTTTGCTACGCGGACAGCCGTTGCCGCTCGTGAACGGAGGGCAGCAGCGGCGAGCGTTCATGGACGTCAGCGACATGACCGAAGCGGTGTGTCGCGTGCTCGAACGTCCGAAGCAATGCAACGGTCAGATCTTCAACCTGGGAAATCCGGAGAACGACGTCAGCATCGCGGAGTTGGCGCGGCTCATGGCAGACGCCTATGCGTCGTTTTTGCCCGGCCGCGAACGAGCGCGCTGCGAAGTGGTCTCGGCCGAAGCGGTGTACGGGCCCGGCTACGACGACACCCAGCAGCGCATTCCCGACGTCGACAAGGCTCGGCGACTGCTAGGTTGGAAGCCGCTCAGGACCTTGTCCGAAACACTGCCGCCAATCGTGCGTGACTACGCGGAGCGTTACGGCGAACGCGTGGCTGCGGCCAGCACGGCCCGGCTGACCCGCCTCGCGAGCGCCGAATGAAACTGAGTGTCGTCATCCCGGCCTACAACGCCGCGCGACACATCGAGAGTGTGCTCGGGCGCGTCGCGGGCCTCGTCACCATTGGCCTGCAGCAGGTGATCGTCGTGGATGATGGCAGTAACGACGCCACGGCTCAGCTCGTTCAGGGCTTTCACGCGACGAATTTTCGGCTCGATTTGTTGCAGCGCGCAAAAAACGGCGGCTACGGCGCAGCCATGAAGGATGGCTTGGCATTTTCACGCGCAGGCGCGCCCGACGCGGTGGCCTGCATTCATGCCGACGGCCAATACGCGCCGGAAGTCTTGCCAGATTTGATCGCGCAGTTGTCACAGCGGCCGCTCGATCTCATCCAAGGTTCGCGCATCGCCGGGGGAACGGCTCTCCGCGGCGGGATGCCCGTCTACAAATACATCGGCAATGCCCTGCTCAACTTGATCGAAAATCACACGTTCGAATTGTCATTGACCGACTACCACAGCGGCTATCTCGTCTATGGCCCGGCTGCGCTCGCGCTACCGTTTTCGACCCTGTCCGACAGCTTCGACTTCGATCTGGAAGTCATTGCGGCCGCACGAGCACGCGGTCTGGCGGTCGGAGAGGAGCCCATTCCGACCCATTACGGAGATGAAGTTTCGCATTTGAACCCTCTGACGTATGGGCTGCGAGTACTGCGAGTGATGTGGAATTACCGGCGAGGTCGCTATGCGCCATGATCGTGTGTGGTTCAGGTGCTCATTGGTCGGCGCAACCGTCGCCCTTGCGCTCGGCGCATGCCAGCAGGGCGCGGCGAAATTTCCTTGGGGTGAGGCGGCCCGGGGTGAGGCCGCTGAGCGCAGCGACGTTCGTACGTTGAGCGTTGGCTATGCGCGAACCCGGTCACAAGTGTTGGTGCGCGAGATCACGCGGCCGAGCCGTGCAGCGCTCGACTACGCCGCTTATCATGCAAATTTCATGATCGCGGAACCAGAGCCAGAGACGCCGCTGAGCACCTCTGCCGTCCCCGACACTTCGCGGCCGTTTTCTGGTCAACTCGAGCTTTCCTCGCTTACGGCGGACTTTGCGAAGACCTCCCTCTCGCCCGCCGAGCGACGGCAGCCGTTGGCCTTTGCGCCGCTCTCCGAGTTTCTGCAGTCGCACAAGGTGCCAGGCGCAGAGACACTGGCAGAAGTGGGAGCCGCAGTCCGGCGCGAGAACTGGTCGTTGCAATTGCCGGCCGGTACCTCGGGACAGTCGCTGAGTGAGCTCTATGTGCACCAAGCGGGCACGACGGTCGAGCTTTGGGCGAAGGTCGAATTTCAGCCTTGGTTCCCGCAATTCAAGAATGCGTCGGACCAAGATGGGGATGGCTTTCCCGAGCTGTACGGCCGCGTGACTTCCAGCGTGGTCACGACCGACCTGGTGCGCGCGATCCAGCGGGATTACGTGGAGCCTGTCCTATCACCCGCAGAGGTGAAGGGCTGGGCGAACCAACTGTCATCCTATTGGTACCCGTCCTTCAACACAGATCTGGTTCCCCCGGGCCCTGCATGGCCTGACGAGCACACCGAGCCCGACATCAAGCGTGAGCTCGGCGGACAATCGTTTGCGTTGCCCAGCTTCGTGCTGCGCGGAAAGCCCCAAGGCAAAGCCACGTACGAGGTTTTCCTAGTCCACACGCCCAACGCCCAGCCGGCCGCGGCAACCGCACCCAGCAAGCCTGCCCTGCAGCTAGCCAAGACCCGACCGACGCCCCTGCCCAAGCTGGTCGCCGAGACCATCCAAGGAGAACTGCCAGCCCATGGCGGCTCCTGGCAAAAATGGACCGAACAGCTTGCGCCTGTTCACGATGTTCTCAAGAAGCGCCTGAAGGGCATGCCACCGAAGGTCAAGGCTGTGTCCGGGCAGGACGGCTTCTTGTTCTACCGCAACGACCTCGAGTACGTGACCGGTGGGGATTTGGAGAAGCAACGCAAGGGCAAGAACCCCCTGCCCGTCATCGTCGAATTCAAGAAACTCTTGGACGAGCAAGGGGTCGATTTTCTGTTCGTTCCCGTGCCCACCAAGCTCGAAATCTATCCGGAGGAGCTAGATCCGAAGCTGAAGACGTTCTCGGATCAAATCATCAACCCAGCGTTCCGCAAGCTGATCGCGAGCCTAGCCAAGGAAGGGGTCGAAGTCGTCGATCTGTTGCCCGCGCTGCTCCACGAAAAATCCGCGTCTGATCGTGAGTTGCTGTTTCAGCACCAAGACACGCACTGGACCAGCCGAGGGCTGCTCTTTACTGCGGATCTGCTCGCTACACGGGTGAAGAAGTATCCATGGTATCCGGAGCTCGCAAAGCAAAAGCGCAGCTATGAGTCGCGTGAAACCAGTTTTACTCGATTCGGTGACTTGCAGTCTCGCTTGCCCGAAGCAGAGCAAAGTAAGTACACACCCGAGACGCTGATCGCTCATCAGGTCTTCGCCGCGGGCAAACCGTATGACGACGACCCCGACAGCCCGGTTGTGCTTTTGGGCGACAGTTTCACTGGTGTTTACCAGCTCACCGATGCGGAGCATGCCGGCGTCTCCGCGCACATTGCTCGGGGAATTGGCTATCCGCTCGACTTGGTGATGAGCTACGGCGGTGGCCCGAACGTGCGGCAGAAGCTGATGCGGCGCGGAGTGCAAGCGCTCGCCACGAAGAAGCTCGTGATTTGGATGATGACTGCCCGCGATTTGTACAACTATTGGGAAAACTGGGAGCCCCTGAACAAACTGTGACTCGCCGCTCGCTGCTGCTGTTGCTTGCGGCGAGTGGCTGCCAGCGCGAACGCGCGCCCGTGCTACAGCTCTCGGGCGCGTTGTCGTTGGCCGCGCGCCAGAGCGGATTGGATGACGATTCGCTCAGCCGCGCGTCAGCAGAGATGGCGCGCTTGGTGGAAGTCGCACGCCACGAGCTTGCTACGACGAAAGCTCGCTCCCCCGCGGCCGTACTGAGTTCGCTGATTTTCGATGCCTGGGGCTTCACCCGGGAGGTAGAAGACACGAGTCTTCGCTACGTGTTGCTGCCGAGCGTGCTCGAACATCGCCGGGGCGGTTGTGTTGGGTTGGGCAGTTTGTTTTTGGGCATCGCCGAAGGGCTGGGCTGGGCTGCAGCCGGCGTGCTGATGCCCGGTCACTTTTATGTCCGAGTGCGCGAACCGAGCGGCACGCGGAACGTCGAGCTGCTACGCGCAGGCGAAGCCATGCCCAATTCCTGGTACGACCGCCGCTACCCGGTTTCGGGTGGACATGCGCGCGAGTACGCTCGTCCGCTCAAGAACTCGGAAGTGCTGGGCGTCGTCCATTTCGACGTCGGCAACGAGCGGCGACGGCAGCGTCGTTATCCGGAAGCTCGCGCGGCCCTCGAACGCGCGGCGTTAGCGTTCCCCGATCTGGCCGAAGCGCATGCGAGCCTCGGTGCGGTCCAGCAGCTACTCGGCGATTTGCGCGCGGCATCCGAGAGCTACGTGCGGGCACGGAATGCCAATCCGAATCTACCCGGCGTGGTTGAAAATTCGAGCTTGCTCGAAGCCGAATGGGCCGCATCCGTGAAACGCTGAACAAGCTTCGTCACTCTCGACGGCTCATCGCTATCACTGATCTCGCTACCGTTGTCGTCGCTCGCAGGAATGTAAGTGTGGCTACCCAAACCTGCCTCCCGCTGTCCTGAACCCGAGCGGAGCGCGTGAAGTAAGGCGCACTTCGAGCGCTCACCGCTTCCTTCACAACTTCGACGCGCCCGGGACAGTAATTCGAGATGCGACTGGAGCGCCGTCTGGGACGAGCGCTTTGCGCAGCCGTGCGCGCAGACCCGTAGCTGCTCGCAGCTAGCCAAAAAGAACGCTGCACCGACGAATGTGTGAACGACTTTTGGCTCGGATCGCCCCCTACCCTTCGTGCTCTCAGACGTCAGCAAGACGCGTCAGCCGGCGCCGTCCCTGGCAAGGCCGACCGCCACTCAACCGACAATGATCAAGAGATCCCCGCTCGCAATTGGTGCGCCCGTCTTCGCGACAGTCCTTCTGTGCCTGTTGCTCGGAGTGGCCTGCAGCGCGAATGGTGACGCAACCGGTGCGCCCGGCCTTGGCTCGACCGCTGGGAACGGTTCCGGCGCGGGTCCAAGCAACTCCGGCGTCGCTGGGACAAACGGCGGAGCAACGCAGGGCCTGGGCGGAGCCAATGCGAGTGGAGGTGACGCGCAAGTCTCCGCTTGTACCAGCCAAACGCTGCTACCCACCTCTGCCCCGATTCGTCGCCTCACGCGCAACGAATTCAACAACACCGTTGCCGAGTTGCTAGGCGACACCACCTCACCCGCGATCAACCTGCCACCGGAAGTGCTGGGAAATGGCTTCAGCAACGACGCCGCCCAGCAAACGGTCTCGGCCGACCTGGTCTCCGGATACAGCGACGTAGCAGGCGATATCGCGAGTCGCGCCGTGCAGGCAGCCTCACTGGCCAAGCTCGTGCCTTGTGCTTCGAGTGCGACCACCTCGACCAGCCAAGACGACTGCGCGCGAACGTTCGTCGAAAGCTGGGTGCCCAAAGCGTATCGTCGACCACTCGCGGCTGGCGAAGCGGACGCACTACTCGCGCTCGAAAAGAGTGTGACGAGCGGAGACTCCTTCACATCCGGTCTCGCTGCGGTGATCGAGGCGGTCCTGCAATCTCCTGACTTCCTCTATCGCCTCGAATTTGGTGTCGCCGACGCGACGCAGCCCACGCTGCGCCGGCCGACGGGTGATGAGATGGCGACACGGCTCTCCTACCTGTTCTGGGCGTCACCTCCAGACGACACGCTGCGCAGTGCGGCGACGAGCGGAGAGTTGCTCACCACTGACGGCATACTGAAGAATGCCAAGCGCTTGCTCGAATCAGACAAAGCGCACGGCATCGTCAAATTCTTCTTCGACAGTTTGCTGCCGATCACGACCTTGACGGACCAAACTCGCGACGCGGACAAGTACCCGAACTTCTCGCCTCAGATGGGCGCGTACATGAGGCAAGAGACCGAGAAGTTCCTCGACGCTCAAATCTTCGCCGAAAACGGCTCCCTTCCGTCGATTTTCACGGCGAACTACACATTCGTGAACGAGCCCTTGGCGAAGTTTTACGGCATGAGTGGCGTCACCGGCAGCAGCTTTCAAAAGGTGCCTCTCGATCCCACTCAGCGGCGCGGGCTGCTGACGCAAGGTGCGATCATGACCGGGACCACCGTCACCAATTCCACCAATCCGGTGCTGCGTGGTTCGTTCATCCTCAACAAGTTGATGTGTATGAACATCAGCTTGCCTTCGGACCCAGCGGTCTTGGCTTTGGTCGCGGTACCGCTGGACGTGACCGGGCCGACCGCTCGCGATCGCTACACCGCACATTCCAAACAGACACTATGCCAGGGCTGCCATCGTCTCATCGACCCGGTCGGGTTTGCGCTCGAGAATTACGACGCGGTCGGTCAGTACCGGACTACCGAGAACAACGTGCCGATTGACGCCAGCGGGAAGCTGCCCAGCGCAACCGAGAACGTGACCGGAGCGGTCCAGCTCGCTCAGCAGCTTGCAGACTCCGTTCAGGTTCAACAGTGTTTCGTGCAGCATTGGATCGAGTACGGGTACGGGCGCACCTTGCACAATTCGAGTCCGGAAGACGCTTGCCTGCAAGAGAAGCTGAATAGCGCGTTCAAGGCGTCGGGGTTCAACATCAAGCAGCTGCTGCTCGACCTCACGCAAACCGCTGCGTTTCAATATTTGCCCGCCCAGGAGTGAGGGTCAGATGACGAAGTTTCGCTTGAGTCGCCGAGCCGTCTTGCGCGGCGCCGGTAGCATCGCAATTGCTTTGCCTTGGCTAGAAATCATGCAGCCGGAACGCCGGGCTCGAGCTGCCGTCGTGACAGGCAAACCGGCCAATCACTTCTTGGCGGTCTTTCAGCCGGGCGGCACCGTCCGCAACAACGCCGGCGTCGACAAGTGGGCGCCGACGGGCACCGAGTCGAACTTCACGCTCAGCCCCATCCTTAAGCCGCTCGAGCCGATTCGGAACAAGCTTTTGATCGTAGACGGGCCGGACATGAAGAGCGCGGTTGGGGAGCAGCACCAAGCTGGCATCATTGCTTGGCTGACCGGCAGCGTTCAGGCGCCGAACTTCGGCTACGCCACGGGTCCGTCCATCGATCAGGTGATCGCCAAACGGCTCTACTCCAACCAAAAGAAGAAGAGCATCCAGATCGCGATTCGCTGGGCGACCGGCAAGTCCCACGGCAGCTTGCATCCCATCAACTGCGCGAACTTCGATGCCGACAACAACAGCCCGATCGGGCCGCTGGTCGACCCGCAAACGATCTGGAAAGACCTGTTCGGTTCGGTGAGCGGCGGAACCACGGACGCGAAAGCAGCGGTCGCGCTCAAGCGCCAGCAATCGATCCTCGATTTCGTCGACAAGCGATACGACGCGCTGGCCCAGCGGTTGGGCGCTGCTGACAAGCTACGGCTGCAGGAACACCTGAGCAAAATCCGCGAGCTCGAAAAGAGCTTGACCGCGATTCCGAGCACATCGTCCGTGTGCAAGCAGGTGCCGAACGTGAATACGTCAGACTACAATCCGCACCCCGCATACGCCGACGACGGCATGACCTTCGATACGTCGACGGACAAGGCGATCCCCAAAGTCGGGAAATTCATGATCGACATGATGGTCATGGCCTTTGCCTGCAACCTGGCTCCCGTGGGCACGTTGCAGTGGAGCGATACCGAAGCCAAACACACCTTCCCGTGGCTGTCGCTGCCTAGCAATCAGCACCATCACTTCTACCAACACGACGGCGGGTTTCAGCCCGTGCAATGCGAGCAAATCGCCACTTGGTACTCTCAGCAGCACCTCTATCTGCTGCAACAACTGGACGCGGTGACCATTGGCGATCACACCTTGCTCGATGAAACCGTCGTCTTCTTCGGGTCGGAGTTACAGGAGCCCGCGACGCACAAGAAGAACAACATGCCATTCATGCTCGCGGGTGGCGGCGGCTTGAATACCGGCACTAGCGGGCGCTGGCTCAAGAAGACCGGTGAATCTCACAACAACCTGCTGGTATCGATCTTGAATATGTTCGGCGACACGCGGACCAGCTTCGGTAGCCAAGGCTACTCCACGGGCGCCATGAGCGGCCTCGTCTGACCATCTTCTGGCGCGCACACGATGATCCGACCCGGAAGCGGGGAACTCGAGATCGCGCGCTGCGGTTGCTCACGAGATCCGCGCAGGGTTTGCGATCTATGCCGTACCGCTCGGCACGCATTCTTGGCCTGTTCGCTCGGTTGCCTGCGAACTCATCAACGGGTAGCGCATGGGTCGGTTCCCGCCGAGACGGCCGAGCGCGTGCGCGACGCGCAGCGGGAGATGAATCGTCGCGCGCCTGACGCCTCTGGTTGGTACGCGCCTCATCGACAGCGCTTGATGGATGAGCTGGCCCAAGCGTCCGGAGCTTTGTGCGTCCTCGGCGCTGGCAATTGCGCAGACATCGACCTCGAATTCCTGGCGGAGCAGTTCGACGAGATCCATCTGGTGGATCTCGACGCGGATGCGATTGCGCGAGCGCGCGAGCGCCAGCCAAAGGCGCTGCGGGAGCGAATCACGCTCCACGGCGATCGGGATCTTTCCGGGATTTTGCAGCACCTGGACGGTTGGGCCGAACAGTTTCCGAGCGACGCAGAACTACAGCGGACCTCGCTCGGCGCAGCCCACGCCTTGCTCGAGAGCTTCGGGCGAACATTCGACGTCACCCTTTCGACCTGTGTCTTGAGTCAGCTCGTCCTACCGTTCCAAGAAACGTGGGTCATGCGAGAGGATGAATGGGACAAGCTGACTGCGTGCACCACGGCCATCCACTTGGCGACGCTGTTCGGCGCGACACGCCCAACTGGCAGCGGCTTCATGGCGTTCGATGTCGTACCTTCGGATCATCTACCAGGCCTGCTCGCGTACCGAGGGCGTCCGGCGGAAGAACTGCAGGCCTTCGTCGAGGCGCAGGTGGCGGACGGAGCAGTTTCGTTGAGCCCAGCGCCTGCCGAGTTGCTCGGTCAGTTGACGAGCTCGGGCTTGGGCGCTGCCTTGAACCAGGTTTACCTCACAGAGCCATGGCTGTGGGACATCAAGAGCGCGCAGCAGTTGGTCTATGGCCTCGGTTTCCAACGGCGATAGTCGGCGCAGGCGCAGCGACGCGTTCTTCGGCGATACCGTGCGCGGCCTTGGTGACGAAGAACTCGGGGTCCAGCCCGAACCTCGCGCGAAGCCGTTCGCGGATCGCGCTGACGGCGCCTGCCACCGCGTCGCCCTCGAGCACACTCACGGTGCAGCCTCCAAAGCCTCCGCCGGTCATGCGCGAGCCGAACACCCCAGGCTCACTTGCAACCGCAGCCACAGCCTCGTCAAGCTCGGGGCAACTGACCTCGTAGTCGTCGCGCAACGAAGCGTGCGAGGCCGACATCAGGCTGCCGAACCGAGAAACGTTACCCTCCTTCAACGCGGCAACCGCGGCCAAGGTGCGAGCGTTTTCAGTGACCACGTGGCGACAGCGCCGCGCGATGAGTGGAGGCAAGCGCGGAGCTACCGCCTCCAAGTCATCCGGGCTCATGTCACGCAGGGAGCGGACTCCCGGGCAATGCCGAGCAATCTCACGCACACCGGTCTCGCACTGTCGACGGCGCTCGTTGTAGGCTGAGCTAGACAGCTCGTGTTTGACTTGCGTGTCGCAAATCAACACCACTGCAGTATTCAACTGCACGGCGATCGCGTCGTAGGCGAGGCTTCGACAGTCGATTAGCAAAGCGTGATCCGGCACGGCAAGCGCCGAAATGTATTGATCCATGATGCCGCACAGCGTGCCAACGTACGTGTGCTCAGCGGCTTGGCCGGCCAGCGCAAGTTGCAAGGGATCGGGCTTCGAGCTGCCGCCAAGAACGGCCAAGGCATAGCCGACGGACAGCTCGAGGGCTGCGGACGCCGACAGCCCCGCGCCTCTCGGCACGTCGCTGTCGATCAGCAAATTGGCGCCGGTTAGCGTGAAGCCTCGCTCCATCAACGCACGTGCGGTGCCCTCGATGTAGTCCAGCCAAGAACCGCAGCGCATGGCCCCCGGAAGTGATAGGTCAAACTCGACTGTTTGGTCCATCGCCAGGGAACGGGCAATGACCCTACTGTCCGGGCGCGGCGCTGCAGCAACGAATGTGCGACGATCGATGGCGATCGGCAGCACGAAACCGTCGTTGTAGTCGGTGTGCTCACCAATCAAATTCACACGGCCGGGAGCAGAAAAAATCCGCGGTGATTGTTGGTAAAGGTGCTCGAAGCGCTGTCTCAGTGCGTGCAGCTCGACCATCGATGCTCGGCTCCTCTCGCCATTTTCCGAAGCAGTCACCCTGGATACCAGACGATGCGCGGATCGTCAGCCGCGCGCTGGTACTCCCACGCCGAATCAGTCATCTTTTTCAAATCGAATACCGGGCGCCAATTCAGCAAGAATTTGGCCTTGCTATTGTCGAGCCAAGTCGAAAAATACGGTGTGTCGATGGGAACCCCGGGGAGGCCGCGCGTCTCCATCAGGTAGCGGGCGAGCGCGCCATAGTCCACTGGCTCGTCCATGCAGATGTTGAAGGTCTGCCCGTGAGCGACGCTTTGATCGAGCGCACACAAGATGGCCGAAGCCAGATCGTCGACATGCACGAAATTACGCTTCAACGGTTTGCCGTGCGCATCGAGCATGATTGGAACTGCGCCGCTCTCGCGGTATTTTGCCGCGCGCTCTGGGCCCACCAAGTCGCACCAGCGAGGGCCTCCAAAAACGTCCGGGCCGAACGACAGCTGGTACTTGAAGTCGTCTTTGTCCATGATCCACGGCGCGCGCAGGCAGCACGTCGAGAGGCCATACTGC
Source organism: Polyangiaceae bacterium (assembly GCA_035634635.1). Taxonomy (GTDB): domain Bacteria; phylum Myxococcota_A; class Polyangia; order Polyangiales; family Polyangiaceae; genus PMG-095. Next base: position 73,357 of record DASQCO010000105.1, on the reverse strand, counting down.
ACGTGGTACTGCTCGAGCATGACCTCCTCGAGCACCTTCGATAGCGCGTAGCAGCCAGGATACGCGGTATGCCTCCGTGCTTCAGTGATCGGAGCCGGGTCGGGATAATAGAAGTGCCCCACACTGGCGTCGCCACCGATCAAAATGAACTGGCGAAAGTCTGGGCTCTGACGGCAGGCCTCGAGCAACCAAAACATTCCCTTGACCGCCACGTCCATGATCGATTCAGGACTCTCCTTCGGCGTTGCCAGGTGCAAAACGTGGGAGACACCGTCCATGGCGCGCGCCACGCTGCTGTGCTGGTCGATGGATCCTCGAAGCACCTCCACCCGGTCGTGCGCGGTCAGCACGCGATTGTGACACAGCGCTCGAATGCCAAAGCTTCGATAACCGGGGTCATCGAGTAAGCGACGAATGAACGCCTGCCCGACTTTGCCGGTGGCACCGGTGACCAAGATGCGGCGCTGCTTGGTTTCGGGGCTGACGCCCCGCAATGCTTCTTCTCGAAGATGAGTGTTCACGGGTTCCGCTCGTCGTCGGAGTGAAGTTCAACCGGTTGTATTGGCCAGTTATTGGAACATCCCGTCAAGTAGAAACGATGCACCGTGCGAAAATAGTCAGTGCGTGCCGCGAACGGGCAGCCAAGCCGAGCGGCGACCTCGGGTCGAACCACGAGACGCGTCGCAGCGTCGCCGGCTGCATTCACATGATAGAGTGCGCCGGAAATGGTGACTCCGACGAAGACGTCCCGCGGCAGCGCAGAGCCCCCTACAGCCGAGAGTCGCCCCCATTCAGCCACGCACATCTCGAGCCGCGTCGAGTCGCCGAAGAAGCGGGTCACCATTGCCGATCTGGCGCGCGCGCTGGGGATGGACAAGTCCAGCGTTTCACTGGCCTTGCGTGACAGTCCGCGAATCTCCGAGGCCACGCGAAACCGCGTTCGGCAGGCAGCGACAGAGCAAAACTATTCGCCGAACTGGGCCGCAAAGCAGCTGGCTGGCACCGCGCAGCGCGCCGTCGGGTTGATCATGCCGGCCACGTTCGAATGCTTGGTGCATCCACCCGTGGCACGCACCACGCAAGCGCTGGCGCGCCTCACCGCGCAGCGCGGCCTGACGCTCAACTTGATCGCCAGTGATCAACTGGAGGCGTCGGACGAACCGAACCTGGCACTTCACGCCGATGGCTTGCTGGTCTGGGGCGACGTTCCGGCGCCCTCGGTGCAGCGCTTTTCAGCGGCTCACGATCGCCCAGCGATCGTGCTGGATCCGCACCATCCGTCGTATGCTCGCTACGCCGGCAACGCACTCAAGATTCAAAATCGTGAAGGGGCTCGTGCCATCGTGAAGCACCTGCTGGAGCGCGGGGCACGACATTTGACCTTCGTCCAGTACGTCTCGGATCACTTGGGACACGTCGAGCGCTGGCGGGGCACGCGCGAGACGTGGGCGAAGCATCGTTCACTCGACACGCTCGAGAAGATCGCTCATGAAGATTTGACCGACGGCGACCTGCAGCGAATCGCCAAACGCGGCGACGCCGCGATCTTTTGCTCCAACGACCGCGGTGCCATGCAGGTTTGGCATCGCGCCCAAAGTTTAGGCCTGGCGATCCCGGGTGACATGAAGCTCGCCGGATTCGATGGCGACGAGTATGGGGCGCTGGTAGGGCTCACGACTGCAGAGTTCGATTCCGAAGGGCTCGCCCGAATGGCGTTCGATGCCATCATCGAGCTGGTATCCGAGGATTCGACGCGCGTCGTCGACGCGGGCGTTCCAGTGGTCTTGCGCACCGGCTCGACCAGCTGATGATGGAGCGCGGGGGCGCGCGTAGGTGCCTGACGCAACGAGCCACGAGAAGGTTGCGCGAGCAGGCGAACCAGGATTCGACGCCGCTCGAGCCGACTTTGGCTTGACACGACGCTGCATTCGGAGGCTTAATTCAACCGGTTGAATTAGCTCGAATGCAAGCTCCCGCGTCGCTCGGTCGAGCCTCTGCCGAGGGAAGCCTTACGCCAGCACCGTGATTTTCTTTTTCGCAACAGAGTCGTGCGCGCCGACGCAAGTCGGAGGACGGCTGTGTTTTGCGAATGACCGGCACTCGAACGAATCGAGATCGTTGGTCGCAGCCGAAACGAGACGCTCAAGGTGAGGAATATGATGACACGCAATCCGATTTTCAGCGGGCTTTCCTGCCTCGCCTTGCTGGCCTGTTCCACGGCTGCGGAGCCGCCCACCGGGCACGCGGGCGCAAGCAGCGGTAGTAGTGGTGGTAACGGTGCTGGTGGCAGCACCCCCATGATCACCGGCGGTGCGCCGTCGGCGGGAACCAGCGCTGGTGGGGAGAGCAACGTCGGCGGGCAAGGAAGTAGCGCGGCGGGCGCTGCCAGCACTGGTGGGAGCAATGCGACTGCGGCAGGCGGGAGCTCGGCAGGCGGAACTAGCGCGGCAGGAGGGGCTGCTGTGGCCGGCGGACCCGGTGCGGCGGGCGCGGGTGCCGGTTCGTCAGGTGGCGGGTCGCCCGTGGACACGACCTTGACGGGCTCGTTCGACGGCGCGCTCTTGCAGTACCCCTGCGGCGGCGGAAACCCGAATTACGACTGCACGCAGCCATCGCCCTGCACGAATGCGTCTGCCAGTCAGCCAGCGGCTGCAATCATCAAACCGGCGAGCGGTGCGGCGTCCTCTTGGACCATGGGGGGTTCGCCCGGCACGACCTACGACGTGAAAGTGCACATTCAAGGCGTGGTCGAACCCTCCTGGTACCACGGTGGCACGAGGTCCGCGGGCAACACGACGTCGATCGACGTTGGCTCCACGGTGCCCGGCGCGAAGTCCTACGCCAAGGACTTGTTTCAGACCGGGGGCACCAACTTGACCTATGCGGACAATGGCAATGGCTTCGACTACAACTCCTATGAGTTGGACGTCACGCCGGCGGGCGGTGCTGCGCCGAGCGTGTACTTTTTGAACTCGGTGATGTCCAGCGAGAACCCGCACACGAGCTCGAAGACGCAGCACCTCTCGTTCGAAATCGACGAAATGCCGACGCTGAAGATCCCCGGCGGTGCCACGATTTCGCTCACCGTGCGCGACTCGAATTGCGTGCAAATCCAGAACTGCGGAACTTCGAACAACAACATGTGTGGGAACGGCTCGCGCACGATTCCATTCACCGGTTCGATGCCGGCCCCTCCCGCATCGTGGACTGGTAAGGTGACGAGCGGCACCGGCGGCAACCTCAACGGCCAGTTCGTGCATTTCGATGTCGTCAGCGTAACGGTAGCGCAGTGAAGCTCGGGTTCAGGGGCGTCACGCTGCTCGGCACGCTCGCTCTCTCGGCGTGGCCGAACCTCGCGCGTGCAGAGGTCACTCTGGCGAAGCTCCCGGATAACTGGGAGCTCTACGCCACTGGTCGAATGGGCGCGTTCGCAGCGGTCATCGAGGGCTACGGCGTCCCTCAGCCGCGGGATCCGAACCACGCTTTGGCCCAAGAGGGCATTCCTTTCGACGCGGACTCGAGCGACGGCACGTCGAACAAGTCCGGACACGGCCTGGTCTACCGAGTGCGCAGCGGCTTCGTGCCCAACATCCTCGCGGTGGGCATCCGACGTCAACTCACGTCGACCACACTGGTGAGCGGCAGAATCGCAGTTTGGTCAACCATCGAATCGCAGGGTCAGCGAACCTACCAGAAGAACTTGCCCGATGTGCGCGAGGGCTACGTGAGAGTCGAGGGGCCGTACGGCACGTTCCTCGCGGGCCGCGCGCTCTCACTGTTTGGACGCGGCGCAACGGAGATCGATTTTCTCTACGGTCATGGCTACGCCGCTGGCGCGCCGCAAGGCTTCAACGATCAGGGGCCCACGGCTGGTCACATCGGCTTCGGCGTGCTCGCGAATATCTTTGCCTCCGGCGTGGTGTACAGCACGCCTTCCTTCGCGGGGCTGCAGCTCAGCCTCGGCTACTACGATCCCGCGGTACTTGTCGGCCAGCGCTACGCTCGCACCAAACTCGGTCGCCCCGAGGTGCAAGCCACCTACGACGTGACGTTCAGCCACGACGCTCGGCTTCACGCATTCGTGGAAGGCGCCTTCCAAAAGCTGTACGACACGAACGGCAGCAATGATTCGAAGGACGTGTACGGCGCTCAAGCGGGTGTCCGCGGCGAGTTCGGCGCGTTCCATCTGGGCGCCGCGGCGTTTGCCGGCACGGGCCTCGGCGTCAATTACTTCTTGAGCCAGACGGACAGCATCAACAATCAGGCCAGCAACAAAATGCGCCCGTTCGACGGCGGCTATGTGCAGGCGCAAGTCGCAGTTCGGAGCTTCGATTTCAACGTGGGCGCAGGCATCACCCGTGCTCATCAGATGACCGAGGATCTGGACCTAGAACTCAGCCCGACTCAAACCGACTACTTGAAGTCACAGCGAGGCCTCTCGGCGGTCGTCGTCTGGCACGTGGCTAGCTACCTGCACGCCGCGCTGGACTACTTTCGCGCCGACACTGACTGGTGGGGCGGCGAGCACCAAGGCGTCAATTCGTTCAACGCGGGTTTGACCGCTACCTTTTGAGTGCGCGGCAGCTCAGCCACGCGCCGAACTCGATGATCGAGTCGCGGCAGGCTCGGCCCTTTCACCCTCGTAGTTGCTTGCGAAGCCAACGCTCGGCGGAGCGGACACGGCGCTGAATCGTCGAGACCGAGAGCGCGGTCTCGCGCGCGATTTCCTCGATGCGCCAACCTTCACCGCGTCGTAGCCACAGGCAACAGCGCTCTTCTTCGCTGAGTCCCTCGAGCAACTCGAACAGGTGCCGCACGTCGACCTGAAAATCAGGGAGCGGCTCGAGAGACGGCAAGCTCTCCGGCTCTTCGCCGCCCGAAAACATCGGGCGCTTTTGACTCACCCGTTCCACGTCGTGCATCGCAGAACGCCAAACCAAGACTTGCAGCCATTTGACGAGCGCAGATGGATCGCGTAGCGACGAAAAGCTCTCGATTGCGTGCAGCAATGCCTCTTGACTCAAGTCGTCTGTGTCGATGCCTCTCGCTGCAAAGCGACGGGCAACTTGCCTGGCCAAGGCGTCGCAACTGAGCCAGAGGGCCCGCGAGGCGCGCGCGTCTCCCGACTGGACAGCTGCGATCAAGTCAGCCGTCAGCGGCTGACTTGCTTGCTCAGCGAAGCTAGATCGAGCTCGCGCTCGCGGAAGCGCCACCCAGCAAGAAAACTACAATAAATGCCTTTAGTCAATCGGTTGACTAAAAACGAAGCCGCGCACACCGCCGGCTCAGTCGAGTGTTTGCTTAACAAGAAGCGACCTCTCGAGACAAGCCGAGCGGCGAGAGTTCGCGAAGTGCCGAACTCTCGCGGCCGTCAATTGGCCTTCAGGAACGCGAGGTCATCCACGAACAGTTCATAGGACTGGCCCGGCGCCATCCTGAACTGCACGGAAATCAACCCATCGGGCTTGAACGCGGTCGGCTCCGGGACGGTCCCGCCCTCGAGATTGAGGTCCGCAAATTTGACCGTGAAGCGCTGCCAAGCCGTCGTTACCTGGACGGTCTTGTTGTAGTGATGATCGCAGGTCGTGCAGAGTTTCCCGCCCGGATCGGTGTCTACGTCCGGGAATACGATCAACACCGGCAATGTCGCCGCAGCGCGCGCCCAGAACGTGACGCCCAAGTATGCCCCGGCGTTATACGGCGCCTTCGCCGACAGCATGTCCACGCCCATGCCCGAGCCCCACTTGGAGAAATCCTGGCCTTTGGTGTGGATTCCCTTTTGGCTTGCGCCGCGGTTGATAGCTGCCACATCGAAGCCGAGCGTGCCCGTACCGTCACCATAGACGTACCAATTGCCGGCACGCCCGCCGAGCGGAGCCGCGTTGAAATCGCCATCTTCGAAGTCGTCGATGACGTCATTCGCCGCAACCACGATGGTATCCGCGATGCATTTTCCGGTGCTGCTCGAGCAAATCCAGCTTTCGCAATCAGCTTCGGTGTTGCAGTGCACGCCGATCCCGCATGGCTTCGTGGCTGCACAAACACCACCGCAATCAGTCGAGCTCTCGTCCTGATTTTGTACCTGGTCGCTGCAGGTTGCTTTCTGGCAATGCTTGTTGGCGCAGATCCCACTCGTGCAATCGTCCGCCTCGTTGCAGCCCTTGTCGTCACCGCACGGGTTGCACGACCCGCCGCAATCCTTGTCGGTCTCGTCCGCTTCTTTCACACCGCTGGTGCAGTGGTCGGCGCACACCTTGGTTTTGCCGTCATCCCGACAGTATTCGCCAGTGCAGTCCGCATTGTTGTCGCAAGGTAAATCGATGTCGCAGGGGAGACAGTGCCCGCCGCAATCGGCACTGGTTTCGTCCTGGTTCTTGATGCCGTCCGTGCAGGTCGCCTCCGTACAGGTAGTCCCTTTGCAATGAGCGCTTTCGCAATCGTTGTTCGCGGTGCATTTCGAACCGGCCATGCAGCGATCGCACTTGCTGGTGCCGCCGCAATCCACGTCGGACTCTTTCGAATCCTTTTTGTCGTTCGAACACGTATCGCTGGGGGGCGAGCCGCCTTCGCTGGTGTTGTTTCCGCTCCCAGCCTCCGGTTCATCGAAGCCGCTGCCGCCGCTGCTGCTACCGCCGGCGCCGCTGCCAGTGCCACCGCTACCTCCGCTGTTTGCCGAATATTTAGCCGACAGCGCATCGAGATCAGGCAGGCAAGCTACAGTCAGACAAAGCGAAACAACACTAGGAACGATGAGTTTGAAATCAGAAGACATCGGATATTCGAGTCCATTCGCTTGAGAAAGCACGAACGTGCGATGACACGTGAGCAGACGATCTCCGACTGTAGCAGTCGATTACGCCACGATCGAATGCATTGCATGATCGCACCCAATAATACCTGGGGGTGTGATCTTCCGATCCTTTCGGTCCGCGTGTTGTCGAGTCGCGCGAGAAGTTGTCTCGAGCAAAGCGCGAGAGTGCCAGTGAGCTCGCGCGAAATATCGCGTTGTCCAGTGACCTGAGTTTTTGTCATAAAAAAGATCGGGCTGAATGCTCGAAAGGCGCATTACGAAAGGCTATTTCCTTAGTGGCATTGAGCGACAAAAATGACACCGTGTGCGCGCGATGCGCGGTGTTGTTGTTCGCGAGTAGAAGGACCTAGATTGCCAATGAAGCGTACGAAGCGACAGATTCTCCCCTTTTTAGCGTGCACGGTGGGCGCGGGCTTCATGATCGCCGGGTGCTCGAGTGACAACGCGGAACCTTCCGCGCCTGGGTCAGCTGGCCGCAGCAATCACAGTCAAGCAGGCGCCACAGCCTCGGCAGGTGCCGCGGTGGGCGGCAGCGGCATTGGCGGGCAGAGCAGCGGCGCCGGCGGCAACGGGGCATCGGGCATCGCCGGCAGTGTGAATTCGAGCGGAGGGAGCAGCGCAGGCGGCAGTGCCGGCTCGAGCAGCGGTGTCGGGGGTCATGCGAGTAGCGTCGGCGGAAGCGCGAGTGGCGGCTCCGGCACCGGCGGAGCGGGCGGCAAGAGCGGTGGCACCGGGGGTAACGGGGCGAGCGGCGGCTCTGGCGGCAGCAGCTCGACCACAACGGGCATGTCAGCGGGTTGCGGCAAAGCGCCGACGATCGCGAGCAACATGTACAACAACGGCAAGAATATCCCGATCACCGTCGGCAGCATGCAACGTCGGTATATTCTGAGCGTCCCGACCAACTACAACAACACGAAGCCGTACAAACTGGTCATCGCCTATCACCAGCGTGATGGGAACGACAATCAGATGTACGCGAACAAGTACTATCACCTTCAACCACTCTCGAACGACACGACCATTTTCGTTGCGCCGAACGGGCAGCTGAATAATGCCCCGTGCTCCGGAACGGGCAACGGCGAGAGCAGCTGTGGCTGGCCGAACCCGAACGACTCCGACATGAATTTCGCGGACGCTGTCGTGAAGGCCGTGGAGGAAAGCTTCTGTATCGATACGAATCGCATCTTTGCGACCGGTTGGAGCTACGGCGGCAGCATGTCCTACGCGACGGCGTGTGAACGTCCCCTCGGTGCGACGAACGGCTACATCCGAGCCATTGCCGTCTATTCGGGCTCTCAACTGAGCGGGCAATGCACACCCAGCAAGCCAGTCGGCTACTACGCTTCGCACGGAACGGCCGACGACGTCCTCTGCTACGACGGAAACAGCAGCGGCTGTCAGGTGGGCAACGGCATGCTCTTGGCTCAAAATTTCGCGAAGGCGAACGGCTGCACCTGGGCGACACCGCAAAAGGTGACCAGCGGCAATCACGCCTGCACTACGCTCATGGGTTGCATGAGCGGCTATCCGGAAGAGTTCTGCTCCTTCAACGGCCCCCACACCCCGGATCCGAAGGACCCCGGTCAGGGCAACAGCTGGGAGTACCAAAAGGCTTGGGACTTCCTGAATCAGTTTTGAGCATTCGACGAGGTTAGAGGGTGTGGCGTTTCAAGACGGGCCAAGCAATTCGGGCATTGCCTGGCTCGTCCCGACCGCCCTGCTTGGTGCAAAGCGTAACCTCGACGCCCGCGTCACAGCCCGAATAGGAGGAGCATCCGTTGCTGTCTTCCAGCGACGCCGCGCCCGTGCAGCGATTGATCTGCGCCCAACGCTGAAACGTCGCCCGAGCACCGAGAAAAGTAATCGGCATCCCGGGCACTAGAGCGGACGCACCGCCCGCGTAGGGCACGCGTGGGTCGTCGGTACCGCGGAACGAAATCTCCGTGATGGGGCGACTCGGGATGCACTCGTCGACGTCCTCTTGCAGGAGATCGAACGCCGCCGGTGCGACGGCGGCGAAGAGATCTGCGGTCCGACACGCAAGGTCGTAAACCATTCCTCCGCCCGTGAGTACACCGACGGCGTAGATGCGCCGAGAATCGATGCAAGCAGTGCTTTGCACCTGGGCGACGAGCGCTCGAATGAAGCCTACATCGTCGACGTCTGCAACGCAGCACGGGCCTAAGTTCCAAGCAGTTCCGAGCGGCCCTTTCAAGCCATCGGGGAACGCAATCACGACGCCCTCGGCATCGGTCACCGCGGGGTACGGTGAGTTCTGCAGTTCATTCATTCCTGAACTGCCTAGTCCGTGAAGATCCACGATGAGAGGCACCGGCTTCGAACCATCCGGGGCCTTCGGCACGTGCAGAACGAAGCTGCGAGTGAGCGAACCGACCTGGATCATTTGGGTTGAATCCCCTGCGGGGAGCGTCGGAGTGGGGCAGCGCGCGGGCGGCTCGCTCGGCGCTCCACCGGACGTCGCATCGCCAACACCTTCGGTGATGGCGTAGAGGTCGGCTCGTGTGCAGCCGAGGAGCAGTAGCAGCAGCGCGCTCGCACCGATTGCGCAACGACGAGCGGTCACGGCCACGCTCCAAACGTCAACGAGACGACGAGATTCGGTCTGCCCGAGGATGCGACCCGCTGCTCGCCGAAATGCACCGCGACGTAAGGTTCCGCCAATTGGGCATGTCCGGCTAGATAGATTGCGTATCGTTGCGAGAGCTGAAACACGGCGCCCAAACTCGCGTCGACCAGAAACGACCATTGATCGACAAGGTGACCTTGCCAGGGCGGCTCGGCTTGGCCGTCGACCGCGGTATGAAGAGTACCGAGGGAAAGCGCAGCAAGCGGCCGCAATCGATGCTGAAGGCCCAATTGGTAACGAGCACCCAATAGACCGTATTGCGTTGTGACCCCTGCTTTACCTGCTGGCGCCGTGATGCTCGGCCGCGTCCCGAATCCCGCGAGCGTCATTTGCAGCGTCAGTTTGGAGCCGATCGCCCAGTCGAGGCGAATCAACGGTGTGATCCCCGGACCTACGCCGTCCAAGCTGGTGAAAGCCGCGGCGCCCAACTCGAAACCCAAGGGGCCCGCCCGCTCACCACCTCGACTTGCGATACGAACCGGCTCGGCGCTCGTCGCTGAGACCGCGCCACTCGGCCGCAGCTGCTCGTTGTCCGACTGCGCCTCGAGCAGCCGCGCTCGCAGCACCTCGCTCACCCGGATCGCCAAGCCCTTGGAGTAGTTCTCACTATTGTCGTCGACCTTCACGCGAGTTAGCAGTTCCAATCTCTGGTTGCGGTCGAAAACCCACACGTCGACCGCGACGGAGTCTCCGACCACATCGAGCGCGGCGTCGCAGTGAGCTTCCGCGGCCAGAACACTCTGCCAAGACTCGGACACTGACGTGCTGGTTGATTCGGGGCGAGCGCGAACGACCACCTCGAATCCTATCGAGAGCAACTCCCCCCTGAGCCGCTCGAGTAATTCAACCGTTGCCGGCGAGCGGTTGGGCGGGCGCAACAATACGACCGTGTGCGCGAATGCGGGCCGAACACACGAGAGCCACAACAGACAAGACAGAGCGAGTCGGAACCAACGCACGGGAAGCGCTCATGGGTCGGCGCACAAGGCGCGCGCCGCTCCGGCATAGCTGCCCTTCGGAAACCGACGAAGGTACTCCTCGGCGACAGGTCGCGCGTTCGCGCGCCCCTTGAGCTCGTTGGTCAGCACCATCTTCCTCCCCCACGCTTCTGCGGCATAGCTGCCAGTTGCTGCGCGCTCGAGGTACTCGTCGTACCAGCCGATGGCCCGCGTGCGATCGCGGGTTTCTTCGACACGGCCCAGTAAAAAAGCCGCATCGTTCGAACGCGCAGAGCCCGCGAATCTGCGACGTTGAGCGAGCAACGCGGCCCGCGCCAAGTCACTGCGCCTGCGGTAGCGTGCCGCATCGGCGAGCGCGAACAGCTCGTCGCTCGACGCAGTTTCTAGCGTCGCATCGACACCTCTGGCCTCGGCCTCCGCCAAGATTCGATCCCACTGGCCGTGAGCCAGGTACTCGGACCAGGACGGTTTGCGCTCGGTCTTGCTATCGCTACTGGTGGCCGGCGCCGCTGCTGGCAACGAGCTCTTCACGGGAGCGCCGTTGGAGCTAGTCTGCGGCGGTGGCGGTGAGGACGGAGGCGTCGCGCTCTGCAGCGCAGCCGTTTCGGCTATCTCGCTGATCAATGTCTCGGCTTTGGGCAGGTTCACGAGCAAGCGTTGCCCAGCTCGCAGCTCGATGTCTCCGCCGGCAATCGGGCCACTGACGACCACGCTGCCATGCTGAAGTCGAAGTTCGAAGCACTCGCTCGAAGGCTCCCACGAGACGTGAAAGAATGTGCCCTTGACGGCAACGGAGAACGGTCCGGCCTCGACGAACCATCGTCGATCGTTGCTGCGTGCGACGTCGAAGGAAGCGGTCCCTCGGTCGATCACCACGCGAGTGCCCTCCTTGTCCACGGCCCGCAAGCGTCCGTGGGCCCCACTCGTGAACACGACTTTCGTGCCGTCGTTGAAGATGAGCCGAACGCCTCCCTCTCCCGCGTCGCGCAAATAGCCTCCAGCGAGAACGCTCCCTCCCTCGACTCGATAGACGAGTGCTGGCAATTCGCGTACCGGCGCGCGCGTAAGCGAGGTGACTTTCGCCGCGACCAACACCAAAACGGGAACCAACACCGCCGCGAGTGACCAATGGAGCCACTTAGGCCGCACAAGTCTCCGGTTCGTGGCGCGCTCCATGAGCCGCTTGAGCCCTCGATCGAGTGCCGCAGCCGTGGGCGGCTGTACGGAGTCACGAACGAATTTCGTGAGCGCTTGCAACCCTCGCAGATCGCTCGGTCGATCACGGGAGTTCATCGCTGCCACCGTCGTGTATCGAAAACGTCCGCGAGCTCCGAGTCACCTGTGATCCAGGCGGAGAGACGCATCGTGGCGTGCGCCAGAGAGCGCTTGACCGTGGACTCGGAAATGTCCATGACCTCCGCGATCTCCTCGACGGTCATTGACTCTAGCTCTCTGAGGCTAAAAACGAGCCGGTCGCGCGGCGAAAGGCGGTCGAGCAAAGCGTAGAAGCGGCGCAGGAGATCCCGCGATTCGACATCGACGCTCCGCGAACTCATTTCGACCAGAGCTTCGGGTGTCAAAAAGGAAAGCCAGCCGCGTAGCTTGCGCCGGCGAAGCTCGCTCTTCAGAGCAAAGATCGCAAACGAATAGACGAAGCTGCGCAGCTTCTCGGGATCTTGCAGCTTCTTTGCGCCTTTGAAGACTTTGAGGAAGACCTCTTGCGCTAGGTCATCGGCGTCGGACCGAGAGCCGAGTGAGCGCTCGGCCATCGTGAGTACCATCGGCGCAAAGCGGTGCCATGCCATCCCGATGGCCCAGGCTTCCCCCGCAGCCAAGCCGTGCGCGAGCTCGCCGTCGCTCACATCGCGACGGCTGGCCCCTGCCACTAAGGACAGTGAAACCTGAGAAGGGCGCCTAAACATGGGAACGGATGCCTCGCAGACGGCGCTCGCTGGTGAAATCGGCTCATCTTTTTTCACGCTCCCCGGAACCGGCGTGCTCGCTTTTCTGCGTCGTTCACAGCCATTACGAATGACACCGCCGATTGACTGTCGGGAAGGGGGTGAATTTGTCAGTCCCTTGCTGCGACGACGATCGCTGATTTTTTGTGCGACGAGTCGCAGCCGGCGCAGCGCACGACTCCACACTTTGCGCGACGGAAATGGCCAGCGATCGCTATTGCCCAAATGATGATGCTGCCAAGACCAGCCGCGGCCGAAGGACAGGTAGCGAAAACGAAATTTTCGCGCACGAGAGCCAGCGCACGAAAGGTCGGACTTGAGCTGCTGATACTGGCTGCAGCGCTTTGCATCGGCGGCTGCGGTGCAAGCGACAACGGCGAACAAGGAGGCTCCTTGGGTGAAGGCGGCAGCGTGCACTCGAGCGGCGCCGCTGCCGTCGCGGGCAAGGGCGGCAGCGACGCCGGCGGTACCGGCGCTGCAACTGTCGCGGGCGCTGGCGGCTTTCAGCAGCAAGGTGGCAGCGCAGGTTCGTCGGGTGGCACCACTCCTGTGGGTGATGGTGGAAAGTCGTCGATGGGCGGCTCGACCAGCGGTCGCGGCGGAATGGGTGGAACCGGTGGCGCAGCAGGCCACGCTTCGGGTGGAACTTCCTCGGGCGGAGCGCCGCCCCTCGGTAAGTTCGTCGGTAACATCACGACCGGCAGCTCGGTCGACACCGGTGGCATGAAGTTTTCCAAGTATTGGGACCAAATCACCCCTGAAAATGCGGGGAAATGGGGTTCCATTCAACGCTCGGCCAGTGGCGACTTCAACTGGTCGGCGATGGACGCCATCTACGAATACGCCGAGACGAACCACATCATCTTCAAGCAACACACGTTCGTTTGGGGTTCGCAGCAGCCAAGCGGTACGCCAACGTTGGCTCAAGTCGAGAACTGGATAAAATCCTTCTGCCAGCGCTACCCCAACACGCGCCTGATTGACGTCGTGAACGAACCGCCACCGCATACCACGCCCAACTACACCGCCAACTTGGGAGCCGGTGAATCGGGTACGTACGGCTGGATCACCAAGGCGTTCAAGTTGGCGCGTCAGTACTGCCCGAATGCGGTGCTGATCATGAACGACTACAACAACATCGAGTACGGCGACCAAGAGAGCCACTTCATCGACATCGTGAAGCAGATCAAGTCCGCGGGCGCTCCGATCGACGCAGTGGGCTGCCAGTCTCACGGGCTACGCACCATGTCCGCATCGCAGCTTCAGAAGAACCTGGACACGATGGCGACTGGAACCGGACTGCCCATCTACATCACCGAGTACGACATCGGCGAAGCCAACGATGCGACTCAACTCGCGACCTATAAGGCGCAAATCCCCGTCTTCCGCAACACCGCGGCCGTCAAAGGCATCACCATCTGGGGCTGGATCAACGGCAGAACGTGGGTCGCCAACACGGGTCTCGTCAATGGCACCACGCCGCGCTCGGCAATGACCTGGCTCATGGGCGAGCTCGGGCGGCCCGTGCCGCCGAACTGAGCGGTCCCTACGGCTCGGCCGCCGCTTGCGCGGGCAAAAAGTCGACCGCAAGCTGCTCTGCTCCGACGTCCACGATCCAGGCAACTGCTTTCGAATTGGAGCTGACCCTCGTGATCGTGCCGGGTCGATTGTAGGTGAGCACGCGCGGTACGTGCGTCTCTTTGCCGACGTCGAACAGGCCTTCGACGCAGCCGCAATAGATCTGGGTCGACGCGTGAATGGGCGAACACACGAGATCTTTGAGTTGCTCCTCCTCCTGCCGAAGGTCGAGCGACAACCTAACGATGCGCTTCGCGTCTAGGTCGTAGAAGTAGATCGCGTCCGAACCGGTGAGCTGCGCTGGAGCGCGGCCCTTTTTCGTGTTCGCGTAGCGCGGCTCTTCACCATCGGCACGGACGAAACCGATACGCCAAGAGTCGTCGGTCGGGCGCTGCACGAAGTAAACGACGCTGCCCACCATGACGAGCCCGCGAATCTCTCCCTTGGACGACAGCAAGATGCGAGGTTTGCGACCGTCCAGCGTCTGAATCGTGTACTGGCCGTCGTCCGACTGGTCTACCCAGGCGAACGCTTCCTCCGAGCTCACGAAGTACTGCGGTTGATGCGGAAATTTCGCTAGTTCAAGCGAAGCGCCGCCTTCCTTCGACGCACTCCAAATCGCCCCGCCCGACCAAAAGACGAACGACGTTCGCGTCAGCGTCGGACCTGTTCCCAGATCGAGTCGAAGGCCCTGAGGCGGCTCGCCTTCGACCAGGCGATACGCGGCGTTGCTCGTCATCAGGTACGCGGCGTTATCATCCATGGCGATCGTGGCCTGATAGGCCGACGTGGGCATCGTCGCGAGCCGCGTGGGCGGAGGGATGGCCCGTTTCGCGGAGGGACTCGGCGGACTCGTCGCATTCGCAGATTGAGACGGCGACGGTTTCGGCTCATGCCCGCATCCCAACACGAGCAGAGCAACACACGCGAGGGTTACTCGCTCGGTGATCATTCGAACGAATCAATATGTCGATCGCAAGCCCGGTAGGCAAGCTGCCTGCAACGAGTCTTTGTCGCGTTCGAACACGAATCAATTTTTGACAAAGCCGACACCACGAACACAAACCCGAGCGCGGCAGCATGCCCGCCATTTGCCTTCGTCCGAGAAACACTATTTGATGAAAAATCTCGTAAAGATCCCGATCTTTCTTACGACTGTTCTTTGTTCGCACCTCAGTTTGGCTGTCGGAAGCGCGGAACTGTACTCCTCGAAGTCGTACGGCTACGGCCGCTTCGAAGCGCGACTCCGCTTTGCTCCGGGTGACGGGGTCGTGAGCTCCTTCTTTCTTTGGAAAGACGGCTCCGAAAAGTCCGGCACATTCTGGAACGAGCTCGACTTCGAGAAGCTCGGCGCCGATTGCCACGTGCAAACGAACCCGCTTTACGGCAATCCAGTTGCGGACCACAGCAAGCAGCACCCGCTCCAGCTGGACCTATGCGGCGCGTATCACACGTACACGTACGAGTGGACTCCTGAAGCGATCGTGTGGCTAGTCGATGGCGCCGAGATCCGACGCGAAACTGGCGCGACCGCCCAAGCATTTGCGGACAACGCGACCGCCGGCATGCAGATCCACTTCAACGTGTGGCCAGGAGACGCCACGTTTGGCGGCAACTTCAGTCCGAGCGCCCTGCCAGTCCACCAATACATCGACTGGGTGCAATACTCGGCTTATCAGGACGGCGCATTCACACTCTCGTGGCGAGAAGACTTCAGTGGCTCCGCCTTGCCCAGCGGCTGGCTCACCGGCGACTGGGGTTCGCCGAAAAATCATTCGACGCACGCCCCCGAGAACGTGAATTACGTCGATGGCTTTGCGGTGCTTTCGCTCACTGCTGACAACGCGCTCGGCCCCGCGGGCGCGATGCCTGCAGCCGGTAGCTCCAATGGCGAGAGCGGAGCGACGGGAGTCGGCGGCAGCCCCGCGTCCGCCGGTTCCGCAAACAATCCAGCGACAGGTGGCAGCGCAGTGAGCGGTGGTAACCCAAGCGCGGCCGGGTCAGCGAGCACTTCGACGGACAACGGCTGTAGTCTTGGGCAAGCCCCCGCAAGAGGCGCGTTCTGGTGGCTTCTCGGCATCCCGACAATGACCGCCGTGATTCGCCGAGTGCGCCGGCTTCGCAAAGCGTGATTTGTCTGAAGGGCCAGCGCGGCTGGCCCTTCTCGTTTCGCGACCGAACCTGAATTCAGGCGAAGCTCAGGGCGTGCTTTGCGAGTACGCCGTCACGATGTTCGCCTGCACCGCGTCGTCCGCGGCGTTCGACGAATAGCGCGCTGTCATGACGCCTTCGAAGAAGTTGCCGGTCGCGGCGTTGCTGTTGTCACCGCCGGTGCCGAGCCCGACCGCGCCTTGCTTACGCATGGGAATGTAGCGCGGGTTGGGGCGCGGACCGCTGAACGGCATTTGCAGCGCGCCCGATTGCGCATTGCCATACTTGATCGTCCAGTGATTGCTGCCCGCGACGTCCCCCTTCACCATGCCCGTCACGTACTTCCAGGTAATGGGCTTGTTTTCGCCGAACGGGCTGGAATTTCCAGCCCAAAGACCGTTCTCGAGGTCGCCCATGATCCAAGGGCCGTCGTTGCCGTCACCCTTGCCCCAGATCGTGCACTTGCCGAAGTAGACGGCTTCCATCGTGCCTTCGCCGTCATCCCGGCTGCTCGTCTCCATGTTGCCGTAGTCGAAGCAGCAGCCACCATTAAAGACGGTTCCGTCGACGACCATGTATTCGGTCTCGGGCTCGTCCCCAGTCGCAGTGCCGCACGGACTGTTGTTCCGGTAGCCGATACCCGGGACGATTTTCACGCCGTACACCTTGTGGCCACTGAACGTGACTGGCAAAGCCTTGGCATTTGCTTCGTTGCCGGCGGTCATCTTTGCGCCGCCCGGAGGCGCCTTCGTCAGGTGATTCCCCTTGCCCGACTGGTCATAGATGATCGAAATGGTACAGGCATCTTCGCCACAGAAGGAGTCTTGAGCAGCTGAATTGGCGAAGCCACCGGGCGCCAGAGGCGAGATGTCTTGGACTGTGCCGTTGGCTTTCTTCACTTGGTAGAGCGGCCCCGCGAACGAGGCATAGAGAGCCCGAACCGTGCTGTGAGCGGAGACACACGGCCCACCGTCGAGGGCATAGATATCGCAGGGTCCCTTGTTCGCCGCGTTTGCGTCCGTGGTTGGTGGCGGACCTCCAAGGCACTCGCTGATCGCAGCGTTGTAGGCCGACGGGACAGCGCCCGTGCCCGCGTCGCTCGAGGTGAGCGCGCAACCGATCCCAAGAGAAGCCAAAATCAAGCCAAAAGAAATCCCGTACCAATAGCTGCTTCGCATTTAGCCCATGGATTGTCGACTAAGCGCGATCTTGTCACGAGATCCGCGGGGTTTTGCGATTCGGAAAGAGACTGTCGTTTACGCGACGGGAATGGCCGTTTGCCTACATTGCGTCTAACGATGTTCAGTTATTCGAGGCATTCCACTGCTAGAGGAGCACTGGAAACAGCCCACATCACGCGACGAGTCTCGTGAGCAGTTCGGCTTGTGTCATCGGGATCGATTTTGGCACCGACTCGGTGCGAAGTGTGGTCGTCGACGCCTGTGACGGGAGCATGCTCGGCACGGCCGTAAAGTACTACCCGCGCTGGGCCAAGGGGCTGTACTGCGATGCTGCGAAAAATCGCTTTCGGCAGCATCCCCTCGACTACGTAGAAAGCATGACGGCCTCGGTGATTGAGGCCTTGGACCAAGCGGGAGCCGAAGTCGCCTCCAGAGTTCGCGGGATTGGCGTCGATACGACGGGCTCGACCCCGGTGCTCGCCGATCAATTGGGTCGGCCACTGGCTCTGATTCCTGAGCTCGCCGACAACCCCAATGCAATGTTCGTGCTCTGGAAGGACCACACGGCAATTGCCGAGGCCGAACGCCTCAATCGAGTGGCCCGGACCTGGGGCGGGGTCGACTACACGAAGTACGTCGGGGGGATCTATTCATCCGAGTGGTTTTGGGCGAAGGCCATCCATTTATTGGAGACCGACCCTGCGGTAGCGAAGGCGGCCCTCACGCTCATCGAGCATTGCGACTGGATCCCGGCGCTGCTCACCGGCACGAGCAATCTCTGGAAGTACAAGCGCAGCCGTTGCGCGGCTGGCCATAAGGCGCTTTGGCATCGTGAGTTCGGTGGCTATCCCGGCAACGACTTTCTCGCGCAACTCAATCCGCTCCTACCGGTGCTCAAGGAGTCGTTCGGAACGGAAACATTCACCTCCGACACCCCGTTCGGCACTCTCTCTCCCGAGTGGGCGACCAAGTTTGGGCTGCGTGAAGATACGGTCGTCGCGGTGGGCGCTTTCGACGCGCACATGGGGGCAGTCGGCGGCGGTATCGGCCCCAATCGCATCCTCAAGGTGATGGGAACGAGCACCTGCGATGTCGTCGTGGCGACTCCCGGTGGCGAACGAGAACAACTGGTGGCTGGGATTTGCGGGCAAATCGACGGCTCGGTCATTCCGGGAATGATCGGTTATGAAGCCGGGCAATCCGCATTCGGCGACGTGTACGCTTGGTTCAAAGGGCTGCTTTCCTGGCCGCTCGAGACCATTCTGCCCTCGTTCGCCGGAATCGCCGAGGAAACCAAGCGCGATCTGGCGACGCACCTTGCGGATGGGATCATTCCGGCGCTCGAGCGCGCAGCAGCAGCGCTCACGATCGAAGAGACCGCGCCGCTCGCTTTGGATTGGTTGAACGGTCGCCGTACCCCCGACGCCAATCAGCGGCTCAAGGGAGCCATTGCGAACATCAGCTTGGGGACGGACGCGCCTCGGATCTACCGCAGCCTCGTGGAAGCGACCGCCTTTGGTTCTCGGGCCATCGTCGAGCGCTTTCGCGCGCAGCAAATTCGCATCGACAGCGCGATTGCCATCGGTGGCGTCGCCAAGAAGAGCCGCTTCGTCATGCAGACCGTCGCCGACGTGTTGAACCTCGAGGTGTCGGTCGCGGCTGGCGATCAAACCGTGGCGCTCGGTGCGGCGATGTTTGCCGCCACGGCCGCCGGCGTGCACGAGAACGTCGGACAGGCTCAGCAGGCGATGTCGCCTGGCGTCGAGTCGATCTACCGACCCGATCCGGAACGCGCCAAGCGTTACGATCGTCTGTACGAAGACTATCTGGCGCTTGGGGCGTTCGTGATGACCTCGGTCGCGCGCGAGCGGGACTACAGCGCGTCTTCTTCGTTCTGATGCAGCTCGCCCCTAGTTCCTAAACAGAAACGAGCAGTGCCCACATGAGCGTTAAGAGCACCCAAGAAGTCTGGTTCTTGACCGGCAGTCAAGAATTGTATGGCCCCGAAACCCTGGACCAGGTTGCCGCCCACTCCAAAGAAATCGCGGCGCATTTCGACGGGCGATTGCCGGTGCGCGTGGTGTGGAAGCCAACACTGGCTGGGCCCGACGCAATCCTGAAAACCTGCCTGGAGGCGAACTCCACTCCGGAATGCATCGGCGTGATCACCTGGATGCACACCTTCTCGCCGGCGAAGATGTGGATTCGGGGGCTTTCGCAGCTGCAAAAGCCGCTCGCGCATCTTCACACCCAATACAACCGAAGCCTGCCCTGGTCAGAAATCGATATGGATTTCATGAACCTGAATCAATCGGCGCACGGCGACCGAGAGTTTGGGTTCGTGGCCGCGCGACTGCGGCTCGAGCGCAAGATCGTGGTTGGGCACTGGCAAGACAGTGACGTGATCGACGAGCTCGAGAGCTGGTCACGCGTGGCCCGTGCGGCCGCAGAGTCACGAAATCTGAAGATCGTGCGCTTCGGCGGCATGAACATGCGGGAAGTCGCCGTGACCGGCGGTGATCGGGTGCAGGCCGAAATTCAGTTTGGTTGGTCCACGAACGGTTATGCCGTTGGCGACCTCGCAGCGCGTATCGCCGAGGTGCGAGATGCGGAAGTTCAGCAACTCGTCGACGAGTACGAGGCGCAGTATGACGTGGTGCCCGCACTCCTCGCGCGCGGGGACAAACGCGAGAACCTGCGCGATGCCGCGCGCCAAGAGCTCGGCATTCGCGGCTTCTTGACCAGCGGCGGTTATGGGGCTTTCACCACGACCTTCGAAGACCTGTACGGCTTGCCTCAACTTCCTGGCTTTGCCTGTCAGCGCTTGATGGCCGACGGCTACGGCTTCGGCGCCGAAGGGGACTGGAAGACTGCGGCCCTGGTCAGACTGATGAAGGTCATGTCTGCCGGTAAGAAGGGCGGGGTGTCCTTCATGGAGGAGTACACGTATCACCTGGTCAAGGGCGAAGAGCGGGTGCTCGGTGCACACATGCTCGAAGTCTGCCCCTCGATCACCGAGGGCAAACCTTCGCTCGAAATCCACCCCTTGGGCATTGGTGGCAAAGAGGCACCGTGCCGTCTCGTCTTCAACGCCGCTCCCGGACCTGCGGTCGCCGCTTCACTCGTCGACATGGGCGGGCGAATGCGGCTCATCGTTCAAGAGGTCGACGTCGTGAAAGTCGAACGAGCGATGCCGAAGCTGCCGGTGGCGCGTGCGCTTTGGGTTCCGCGTCCCGACTTCAAGCGCAGCTGCCAGGCTTGGTTGCTTGCGGGCGGCGCACATCACACCTCGTTCAGCCAAGCCGTGACGAGCGAGCAGCTCGAAGATCTGGCTGGCATTCTCGGCGTCGAGTACGTGCGCATCGGTCATGGCACCGATCTGGCGGAGCTCAAGAGAGAGCTGCGCTGGAACGACCGCATGGCCCGTTGAGCTCGAAAGCCGCGATGAAAACAGGCTACCAGGAC
Organism: Polyangiaceae bacterium; assembly: GCA_035634635.1. Lineage (GTDB taxonomy): Bacteria > Myxococcota_A > Polyangia > Polyangiales > Polyangiaceae > PMG-095. The sequence goes on along the minus strand of DASQCO010000105.1, from coordinate 52,601 downwards.
CTGAAGGAACAGGCATGGCGCGCGAACCTCGAGATCCCTAGCCGGGGTCTCGCGATTTACACCTTCGGCAATGTTTCGGCGCTCGATGCGGAACGGGCGGTGTTCGCGATCAAGCCGAGCGGCGTGGCCTACGAGCGCTTGACCGTGAGCGACATGGTCGTGGTCGATCTGGAAGCGAACGTGGTCGAGGGCACGCTGCGCCCATCATCCGACACACGGACGCACGCCGCGTTGTACCGCGCGTTTCCGGGCATTGGTGGCATCGTTCACACGCATTCGACCTATGCGACGGCCTGGGCGCAAGCCTGCAAGCCCATCCCGCTGTACGGAACGACCCACGCCGACCACCTCGCCGAGGACGTCCCTTGCACAGAACTCATGACCGCTGACGCGGTGGCTCTCGACTACGAAGCCGAGACCGGCACGCAGATCATCGATTGCTTTCGAACGCGCGATCCAAACCAGACTCCGATGGTCCTGGTCGCCGGACACGGTGTGTTTACGTGGGGTCAGACCGCGGAAAAGGCCGTGTATCACGCGGTAGTCTTGGAAGAGCTCGCCAAGATGGCGGCCATTACGCACGCGCTCGCACCGAGCGTGGGCCGATTGCCGGAGCACCTGATCCGCAAGCACTTCGAGCGCAAGCACGGCAAGCGCGCGTACTACGGCCAATAGCCTTTGCACTAAGACACTCGAGTCTTTGCGAACACAGCACCCGAGAGGACGGGGCAATCCATGCGATCAGTATACTTATTCGGAGTCCTTGCCATCTTGTTCGCCAGCTTCGGCGCGCGGCCTGCCTTCGCGCAGACCCCTGACGACGACGACGACTCGGAGCACGAGACCGAAGAGCCCAAAGAAGCCGAAAAGATGGCGCCAAAAGCGGCGGATGCGGCAGCGCCGGCAAGCCCTGCCGCACCCACGCCGGACGCTTCGCCCCCGGCCGACCCAGGGCCGGCGCCGATCACCAAACCCAAGTTCGGCGACACCAACATCACTGGCTATCTCCGAGGTAGCTTCGGCGCGAGCAATCAAAAAGGTCGAATGACCTGCTTCTCGCTGGCGCTGCCGGGAGCGTTGAAGTCCAAGTATCGCCTCGGCAATGAGTGCGAGGTGTGGTCCGAAACCCACTTCACCACCGTGGTGTATGCAGGCAACGACGGCACGGTCGCGCACGTGCACTTCATGCCGACCGTGTACATTCCCACGACCGCGCTTGGATACTCACCCAACTCGACCGTGTCGTCGCCGGAATTTACGACTTCCACGGGAGCCGCGCTGTCATTTCCGAACCTGTACGTCGACCTGCAAGGCATCCCCTGGCTCGCGGGAGGTACGGTGTGGGCGGGCAATCGCTACTACAAGCGTGAGTCGGTCTACATCAGCGACTTCTTCTATTGGAATCCATCGGGCGTTGGCGCCGGCATCGAGGATATTCATCTCGGTCGCGATCTGCGGCTCAGCTACGCTGCCTTCGCGATCGACGGAGAGCCGGTAGCCGGTGTGTCACCTGCCCCGTCCCTCCCCCCCCAAAACAACTTCGGGATCCGAAACGACATTCAGCTGCGCGGCATTCGACCCTACGCGAGCGGCGAGTTTCAAATCGGCGTGCAGGTCATCGCGAACTACAGCAACGACCCGGCAACTCACGGAGGTTGGGGCGTGACTTTGCAGCACGTGCAGCAGCTGCTCGGCGGTGAAAACAAGGCAGCCGTTCAATATGGTCGAGGCGGCGGCACGGGGTTTGGAACGCTGGCCCGCTTTTACTACCCGGATTTCTCCGTTCGCCACGAACTCAAAGAATCGCGACTGCGCTTCGTGGACGTGCTCACCGCGCAGCCCGCCAGCTGGCTCGGCGGACAAGCTGCCGTCGTGTACCAGCACGACGATCTGGGTACGGGCCAGGGCGGCAAAACGGACTGGTTCTCGGCGGGTGCTCGCCTGGGCTGGGCCCCCACGGAACACGCAAAGCTCTTGGGTGAAGCCGGCTTCGACCGCGTCAAGAAAGACAACGGCGCGGATGCACTGTGGTTGGCAAAGTTCACGATTGCCCCCGCCATCACCGCAGGCAAAGAGTTCATGACGCGCCCGGAGTTGCGCGTCTTCTACACCTACGCAATGTGGAATGAAGCGGCCCGCACGGCCACCGTCGACTCAGGGCAACTCTATACGCCGACCAACAAACTGAGCGGATCCATCTTCGGCGTGCAAGCCGAGACTTGGTGGTGAGTGAAGCGAAGCGCGCAGCGAATGGTACTGTCCATGACCGCGCTCGGGTTCGCGGTTACGCCGAGCTGCCACGTGTACGATGACTCTCTGCTCGGCCACGCCACGGCCCCGGGCAGCGCAGGCAGCGGTGGTCGCTTCGGCGGCAGCACCGCCGGTAGCGCGGGGCGCGCTGGCTTTGCCGGTGAGTTCGGCTCCGAAAGCGGTACTGCCAACTCGGGCTACGGCGGACTGGAAGAGATGGCCGGTGCGTCGGAGACTGGCGGAGCGGAAACGAGCGGCGGCTCCGGCGGCACGTTGAGCCTGGGCGGCGCGGGCGGCGCGCTTGCCGGCACCTCCGGGACGGGTGGCCACGTTGGCGGAACCGGCGGCAGCGGTGGCGCGCTGCAAATGGCAAGCGGGTGCGCAAAGCTCTCCGTACCGCTCGATGAGACCAGCGACAAAGCGCACTTCGTCATTTCCTTGGCATCGAGCGTGGACCTGAGCGGCGCGACGATCAGCATGCGCTTCTACGTGCAATCCGGCCAGGGCGGGACGATCTTCAACTACGTCCAGGACTCTGGCACGTATCATTTTTTGGGAGTGCCGGCGGACAAACGCCAACCACTCGGTAGCGCAAGTGGTTGGACCAGCATCAGTTGGAATGTTGGTGCGGAGCCGGATTCAGACGGCACGGGCATCGTCAAGACCAGCATCAAGAGCATTGGCATCGAGCTCAACGCTCAACCCTCGTCTGTGTGGTCCAACCCAACGGTCGTGTTCGTTGATTCGATCAGCGTGACCAGCCCTGCCCTTTCCCTCACGTTCGATGCGGCCAGCTCGGTTTCAACCACCAACACGAATGGCGCACTCTGGCTGAACAACAACTCGTCCGACACGACCGCGACTGGATCCGCCGCCACTTGGCAAGCGACTTGCCCATGATCGCTTCCGCGTCTTCTCGACGGAACGCTTCGAGCGCGCGATTTTCAGACGGATTTGCACGACCAGTCGTACTGCGTTGAAGATGCGCGCAGCACACTCGTATTTGATAAGGAATCATTGCTCATGAGTCGTCGCCACGCGAGCGGTGCTTACTCCTTGGCAGCACTGGTCCTCACGGTCGCGCCGCTCGCCAACGCGGCCTCCTTGCAGCCCGTGAGCAACTGGAGCGTCAGCGGACTGCCCGCAGACGTGACCATGTACGCGTACGTGCCCGACAAAGTGGCACAAACACCGCCGATTCTGACGCTCATTCACTATTGTGGAGGGACAGCGTCGAGCGTGTTCGGGCAAGCCCAGGGCGGCGGGCTCGTCAAAGCAGCGGACCAGTACGGGTTCATCATCGTCGTTCCCAGCAGTGGTCGATGCTGGGACATCGTGTCGGACAAGACGCGCAAACGCGACGGCGGCGGCGACAGCCAAGCCATCCGCCAAATGGTGAAATACGCAGTCGAAAAGTACAAAGCCAATCCCGATCGGGTGTACGCGACGGGAGACTCGTCCGGCGGCATGATGACGGAGTTGCTGCTCGCCGTTTACCCGGATGTATTCAAAGCAGGCTCAGCGTTTGCGGGGATGCCTGCCGGCTGCCGCGGGAGCAACGAGACGGGCAGTGGCGGCGGCTACAGCAACGCCTGCGCAGGCGGTTCCGTTTCTCACACCCCACAAGAATGGGGCGACCTCGCGCGCAGCCTAGATCCAGGATTTTCCGGGCGCCGCCCGCGCGTTCAACTCTTTCACGGCGACGCCGACAGCACCATTAAGTATCCGAATTTTACCGAAGCGATCAAGGAGTGGACCAACGTTCTGAGTCTTGGCACGAGTCCGACTTCCACGGATTCCTCGCTCACGCTCGGAATGCATCAAGGCAAACGACAGACGTGGCAAGGCTCATGCGGCTTCGCCGAGCTCGACGCATTCACGTCGATCGGCGGCGATCACGGTCCTTCGGACACGCTGTTCGTGGCCCAATACGTGATTCCATTCCTCGGGTTGGATAAGACCGGCATGGTCGATCCGGCGCAGTGCAACAGCGGTGGCGCTGGTGGCGCCGGCTCGGGCGGCGCTTCCGGGAATGGCGGCGCCGCAAATAGCGGTGGAACCGCGAACGCGAGCGCGGGAGCAACCAGCGTCGCCGGCTCGGGCGGTTTTATGACGAGTTCGGGTGGCAACAGCGTGGGTGGCTCTGCCCCAGTTGCCAGCGGCGGCGCGGGCAATGTCACTAGCGGCGCCAATACGAACGGTGGCGCACGAAACGCCGCAGGCGCTCAAGGGCTGGCAGGTTCGAGCGTTGCAACGGCGGGCGGGGCGCAAGTTCCACCGCCGAATAGCGACGGTTCGGACTCCAGCGGTTGCAGCTGCAATCTCGCTTCTGCTCACGCAGCGAGTGCGGGCCGAGGCATGTTTGCGATCCTCGCAGCTGCTCTCGCTCTCTGCCTTCGACGCCGTCGTTCGAACGCCGCTTAACGTCTTCGACGCGCGCCACCCCTGCGAGTGGCGCGCGTTCCTTGCCGCTTACTTGCCGTAGCCAGCAGCCTGGACGTTCTTCAACACGGCATCGTCCACGGTCGTGGTCGGGTAGCCCGCAACGATGGCGCCTTCGTAAAAGGTGCCCCACGAAATGTTGCTGTTGTCACCGCCGACGCCCAGCACGATGCCGCCGAGGTTGTCCATCGCCTTGGGCATGGCACCTTCGAACGCAGTGGCGAGTGGCGACGACTGTTGAGCATCTGTCATTCGGAGGGCCCACTTGCTCGCGGAGGTCTTGAGGATCCCGAATGCGTATTTCACCTTGAGCGATGGGTTATTCGGATTCGCAGGATGCTGGTCGTCGAGCCCGCCCCAGCCTGGATCACCTACCTTGGAGCCGCCTGCCCAAACGCCCGCCTCGAAATCGGCCATGAACCACGGGCCGTTGCCCGCACCATTGCCCCAGAAGGCGTTGCCGAAAAATAGCGTGTTCATCACGCCGTACTTGGTTGGATCGGTGGTGACATTCCCGAAGTCCCAGCAGCAACCGCTGCCGACGTGAGTGCCATCCGCCAACTCGTACACGCCTTGGGATGCAGTGCCACGCGGCATGTTCTTGCCAACGGCCTGAAGGCGATAACCTTCGTGCGCGGCCATGTAGAGCGAATACACTTTGTGGCCGCCGACGGTCAGCGAGCCCTTGGTCGCGCTCGACTCGTAGTCGTCCTCGCCGCCAGTCGCGCCACCCGCGGTGTTGCCCTTCTTCGCGACCCCGATGTTGTTGCCGTTGCCCGATTGATCGTACAAGAGCGAGAACGTGCACACGCTTCCGCTGCAGAACGCATCTTGCGCGGCGGTGTCGGCGAAGCCATCCGCGGTCTGACCGATGTCCTTGGTCATCCCACCCGACCCGGTGTTCTTCGCGGAACTGCCGTTTCGGACCTGATACAAAAACCCGGTGTACTTGCTGCTGAGCCGCCGAATCGTGCTGTATGCGGCCGCGCAGGGAGTGCTGCCCGCCGCGTAGATGTCGCAAGGCCCTTCCGCACCGGTGCTGGGTGCGCCGCCAGAACCGCCGCTCGGCGAACTTCCGCCGGTGGAGGAGGAACCACCCGTGCTGCTGCCAGATCCCCCCACGTTGCCGCTTCCGCCGACACCGGGCATGCCGCCAGCACCGGGTGAGCCGCCCGCTCCTAGACTGCTCTGCAGTTCGATGGTGCCTGTCGTGGGGTATTCGGTGCTTTGCGGGGTGACCGAAACCTTGCCAGCCGAGGCGCAGTACGTGTACGGCGTGTCCTCAATTGCAACCGCCAGGGTGAGGTTGTTGCCGTCGGTTTTGTAGTTGCCACTTTCCTGAGCGTTCGCCGTCAGAAAGCCCATGCTGCCCGGGTGGTTCACGACCACGGCGCAGGTGCATCCACCGCCGGTCGCTGCCGTCTGGCAGTCCGCGGACTCGAAGCCGAGGCCCCCACCGAGCGGGGCATTGATGCCTTTGCAGTTCACGGTGGTCCCGGAGATTTGCAGACACCCCGCCGGGAGCTGGACCGTCAGATTGCCCTTGGTGGTCGTCCCGTCCGTGAAGGTGCCGTTCGCCGTGGCGGAGAAAGTCCCGCTCACGTTGAGGGTGCCTGAAATCGTGGGGTTCACGCAGGTGCGCGGATCGAGGCTGGCTTTCGAGATGTCGAGTTTGCCATCGACCTTCAGACAAGGGGAACTCGCGGTGTAGGTTCCGACCACGCTCCCGCCGCACGCCGCGACGTTCGTGCAAGTACCAGTCTGACTCGTGCTCCCGCCGGAGCCGGGGCCTCCGGTACCCGAGCTACCGCCTGCGCCCTTCGTGCCCCCGCTGCTGCCGGGGGGGTTGGCCGGACTTCCGTTCGCACCGTTGCTGCACGCAGCGCCGAGCACGCCGAGTATGGTTGTCATTGCCAGGGCGGATTGAATCTTCATCAAAAGCGTCTCCTAGAAAAGTCGCGGTGGGGTGGGCCATTTCAGCGCGGCCACGCAAACGAGCCCGCGGACCGTTCGCGCTTGGGATTGCTGGAATGCGCGAAATCCTGTTACGGCAATCGCTGTCGCTGGACGATTTCCGTTGGATCGCAACGAGTAGCCCACGCCAGCGCGGAATTTTCAGGCGCTATCGTCCTAAGCAGCGGAGCTCTTGGCGACGACGGGCGGCGAGCTACTTGGGGGACCCGCGTTGGGTCTCCGCGCCGTGGCCTCTCTCAAGCGACGCGCCGCCTGCACCATGTGCACGACCTGATCCAGGATCACCGCGACCAAGATGACGGCGCCGACGATGATCCAATTCCAGTTCGGGTTGAGGCGCCAGATGCGCCGCACTCCGTCCGGGTCCGTGTACTGGACCTGGAACATGTTGATGCCGTTGTCGATGACTCGCATGATCGAGGCGCCGATCAAGATGCCCCAAACCGTGCCCTCGCCACCGCGCAGGGAACAGCCACCGAGCACGGCTGCTGCGATCGCGTAGAGCTCATACGCGACGCCCACTTGCTGCGACATTTGCCCGATGTACGCCGCATAACAAACGCCGGCAATACCGGCCGTGCCCGACGAGATCACGTACGTTAGCAGCTCGACGCGATTGACGTCGATCCCTGAGTAACGCGCGGCCTCGCGATTGCCGCCGATCGCGTACACATAGCGACCGAGCACGGTGTAGTGCAGCACATAGGCACCCAACGCAGCCACCGCCGCGAAGATGATCGATGGCCAGCCAATGATCGGGTCGCGACCGATGCGTAGCAGTCCGCCACTGGCCAAGCCGAGCAACGGGGAATCACCCATGCTGATCACGCCTCCATCCACGATGGTCTGCGACACGCCGCGGAATAGCAGCATACCGCCAAGCGTCACGATGAACGGCTGCAGCTTGAGTCGTGTAATCAGTAACCCCTGCAGGAGTCCGACGGTCACTGACGCAGCTAGCGCCACAGAAATGCCGATCCACAAGGGGTATCCGAGACCACCGCTTTGCGTCGACGAAAGCTTGGCGATGAGCACGCCCGTCAGCCCAACGACGGAGCCAATCGATAGGTCGATGCCACCGGTGATGATCACGAACGCAATGCCCACGGAAAAAATCCCGAGCATGGATATTTGCCGGGTCGTGTTCACCACGTTCGAAGTGCCCAAGAAATCCGAGTTCGACATCCAGAGCGCGCCGCACATCAAGAGCAGCGCCAAGAACATGCCCAACTCTCGTCTCATGATTGCATTGCTCCCGTTTCCCCGCTCGAGCGCGCGCCACCGCCGTGGTCTCGCCCCGTCATCAAGCCGGCGATGGCCAGCTGCGTGAGCTCATGGCGCTCGAGCACGCCCTTCAGGCGCCGCTCGTGCATCACCACCACGCGATCGCTCATCCCGATGGTTTCTTCCAGATCCGAACTGACCATCAAAATCGTGATCCCTTGCGCCGCTAGGTCGGCCATGTGCCGATAAATTTCGGCCTTTGCGCCGACGTCGATGCCGCGCGTCGGTTCGTCCAAAATCAGCACTTTGGGAGCCATGGCCAGCCACCTGGCGAGCACGACCTTTTGCTGGTTTCCGCCGGATAGATTGACGACGGCTTGTTGAACCGACGGGGTCTTGGTGCGCATGCGCTTGACGCCCTGCTCGGCAACTTGCTGCTCGGTCTTGCGATTGAGCCAGCCCAGCGGCGCATAACTCGACACGTTCGGCAACGATGTGTTCTCGGCGACCGACATCGGCAACACCAAGCCGTGGCGCTTCCGATCTTCTGGGGCCAGGTACACGCCCGCGTTGATGGCATCGCGCGGGCGCGAGGGACGGTACGCCTTGCCGTCCAAGGTCATCTCCCCTGCCAGAGCCGGTGTGACGCCGAAGATGGCCTCCATGAGCTCGGTGCGACCAGCGCCGATCAAACCGGCAAAGCCCAGAATTTCGCCCTTGCGCGCGCTGAAGCTGGCCGGGGTCGGCGCGCCGGGAACACTCAAGTCGCGAACCTCCAGCATCACCTCGGTCGAGGTTTGCGCTCGCTTCTCGGGGAAGTATTCGGCGCTCAGCTCGCGACCGACCATCATTGCCACGACTTTGTCGTGACTGGCGACGTCTCGCTCGAGATCGCCGACGTACCGGCCATCGCGCAAGACCGTGATGCGATCGGCGAGTTCCATGACTTCTTGCATTCGATGAGAGATGTAGATGATGCCCATGCCGTCCTGCTTGAGCCGACGGATGATCTCGAACAGCTGCTCCGACTCCGCACTCGCCAGCGACGACGTGGGCTCGTCCATGATGATGATCTGCGCACGAGCAGACAGGGCCTTGGCGATTTCCACCATCTGCATCTGACCGGCAGTCAAGTACGAAACTGGAGTGGTCACGGGGAGTGTGAGGCCAACCCGCGCGATCAGTTCGGCGGCGCGCTCGTCGAGCTTCTTGCGGGGGAGCGGGCCGAGCAGACCGCCCTTCGCCCCTTCATTTCCGAGAAAAATGTTTGAGGAAATGTCGAGGTTCGGCGCCAGCATCAGCTCTTGATGGATGAGCGCGATCCCTTGCGCTTTCGAGTCATTCGCATCGTCGAGCACTACGGGCTTGCCGCTGATTTTGATCTCGCCTTCATCCGGCAACTGCACGCCACCCAAGATCTTCATCAAGGTGCTCTTGCCTGCGCCATTTTCGCCCATCAGCGCGAGCACCTCTCCGGCTCGTAGCGAGAGCGACACGCCCTGCAGGGCGACCACACCGGGGAAACGTTTCGTGATGCCACGCATCTCCAGCAGCAGTGGCGTTTCGCTTGCGGATCCGAAGCTCATGGCGTGCTGTCTGCTATTTCGAAGGCGCGCTATTGCGCCGACTTCTTCATCGCGTTCAGTTCGGCCTTGAACGACTCGACGCTGCTCTTGTCGATCACGGTCACGCCAGTGTCGATCACGCCGGACGGCGGCAGGGCCTTCTTGGCCTCGTCCTTCTTGGTCGCCAGCTCATGCATCCACTTGGCCGAGAGGTAGCCGAACTGAAACGGCTTTTGCACGACGGTCGCGTCGATGGTCCCGCTCTTGATTGCGTCCAGGGTCGCGTCGTCTTCATCGAAAACGGCGGCTTTGATTTTGCCTTGTTTTCCCAGACCTTCGATGGCGGCGGCGATCGCCGGGCCGTTGTAGTTCCACAGGCCAACCACCAAACTCAGGTCCTTGTGTGAGTTGATGATGTCCTCGACGTTGGAGCGAGCCTTGGCCCGATCCGTATTGTCCTCGCGCTTGTCGACGATTTCGATCTTGTGGCCTTTGATGGCGGCTTCGATCCCGCCCAAGCGCTGGGCGGCGTTGTCGGTCGAGAGCATGCCAACGAACACTGCGATCCGCCCGCCATCCGGCAGGAGCTGGACGATTCGCTCACCGAGCGCCTGCCCAGCGGCGAAGTTGTTCGTGCCGATGTAGAGCAAGCGCTTGGACTTTTCTGCGTCGGAGTCGAACGTGATCAGGTTCGTCTTTTCCGCGACCTCGTTCAGAATGCGGAGCTGGTCTTTTGGCGCGATCACGCTCACCGCGATCGCGTCGTAGCCTTGGCTGGCCAGGTTCTGCAAAATCTGATTCTGATCCTCCGGAGTGCCGTTGGGCGGCATCTTCATGTCGACCTGAATTTTTGCTTCCTTTTCGTACTTTCTGAGCCCAGCTTCTGCGATCTTCCAAAACTGGCTCGAGTTGTTGGTGACGAAAGCAAGCCTGACTACCTTGCCCGCACCAGCCGGGGTGGCTCCTGACGTGCCCCCGCCCTCTTTGCTTGCCTTGTTACAGCCCGGGAGTGCCAATAATGCGGCGAGCGCCGCGAGGCACACGAAAGTTCTCTTTGCGTGGTTCATTTGAGAATGGCGGGGGGTAATTGCCGCGTGCAAGTCCCGCTTGTTAAAAAATCGACCGGCCTCGCGCCGATTGCTCGAGCCAGGTCACGACCGCGGTCCGGCACGGTGTCTATCGGCGGCGTCAGTGACAAACTACGCACCGTTTGGGTAAGTAGAGCGGCGTGCACCTTCAATGGCGGACAACCGTTCGTGCTGGCGCGGCGTGGCTGCTGTGCCTGGGGTTTGTGCGCGCTGCGAACGCACAAACCTCCGCAGTGGTGAGCGTGTCAGTCGACAGCGCGAGCTCCGGGACACCGCTCGAGCCGGTGTGGCCGTTCTTCGGGTTCGACGAGATCAACTACACGACGTCACCGGAAGGAAAAGAACTGCTCCGCGCGCTCGTCGGCGCGAACCGCGCAGCCGTGCACGTGCGCAGTCATTTCCTATTCAACACCGGAGACGGCACACCCGCTTTGAAATGGGGCTCTACGAACGTTTACACCGAGGACAGCGCTGGCAACCCGGTCTATAGCTGGGCCCTCAGCGATGGGATCATGGACGCAGTCACCACCAGCGGAGCGTTCCCGTTCGTCGAGCTCGGGTTCATGCCGCAGGCGCTCTCCACACAGCCCGACCCATACCGGAACTCGGGCGCCATGACGTTGGATGGTGGTTTCACGTCTCCGCCGAAAGACTACGCCAAATGGGCAAATCTAATCCGAACCTGGGCGTCGCACGCCGATGCTCGCTACCCGAACGTGGCCGCGAGCTGGCTTTGGGAGCTGTGGAATGAACCCGATATTCCCTATTGGAACGGTACGTTCGACGAATACACGAAGCTCTATGACTACACGGAATCGGCGCTCCACGAGGTGATTCCGAGCGCGCAGCTCGGCGGACCGGCAGTTGTGAGCCCGGCCGGCACCTTCTTCCGGCGATTCCTGGAGCACTGCGCAGCCGGCACCAACGCGGTCACCGGGAACACCGGGACACGCCTCGATCTCGTGACCTTTCACGCGAAAGGCGGAGTTTCCCTCAGTGGCGACCACGTTCAAATGAATCTGGGCAATCAACTCAAACTTCACCGCGCCGGATTCGAAGCCGTCGCGGCGTTTGCGGCATTCAAGGACACCCCGATCTATCTGACCGAAGCAGATCCTGATGGCTGCGCCGCGTGCCCGGTGAGCACCACGCCGGCGAACGCGTACCGCACCTCACCCGCGTATGGAGCCTACGAGCTGGCGATGATGAAGCACAGCCTCGAGCTCGAGTCGCTGCTGGGCGTTCGACTCGGTGGCGTGCTCACCTGGGCGTTCACCTTTCCCGGCACTCCCTATTTCGCTGGCTACCGGACGCTCAGCACGAACGGCATCGATCTGCCCGTGTTCGGCGCATTCAAGCTACTGGGACAGCTTTCCGGTGTGCGCTTGCCGTTAGCGAGCGGCGGAGCGCGAGCACTCGACGATGTGCTGCTCAACAGCGTGCGCGATCAGCCCGAAATCGACGGCATCGCGACGCGCGACGACGGCGATCACACGGTGCGAATCCTGCTCTGGAACTATCACGATGATCTAGTGACCGTGCCTGCGACGACCGTCCACCTAAGCGTCAATTGGCCGTCAGATCGCGGGACGCGCGCGCGCGTCTCGCACTGGCGAGTGGACGAGGCGCACGGTGACGCCTATACCACTTGGCAAGCGCAAGGGATGCCCGCGCAGCCGTCGGCCGCGCAAGTTCAAGCGCTGCAGCAGGCAATGGTCCCGCAGTTGCTGATGGCCCAGACCCTCACGGTGTCGTCGAGCGGTTCGGTTGAGCTCGACTTCGAGCTGCCGAGATTTGGCGTATCTCTCGTCACGCTCGAGCCACCTAACGGGACCGACGAGCCACCCGGCGTGCGCGGAGGAGAAGCCTCGTCTTCCGGTTCACACGCCGAGGGCTGCGCGTGTGGCGTTGGCAGCTCAGGCAGCAACGCGCATGCTTCTGCTCTGCTCGATGTCATCGCCCTCGTTGTTCTGGCCACGCGCCGCGGCCGCGTCGCCAAAGGTTAGGGCAAATTCGCCGACTTCGTTGTCCAACCGCTGTCCGTGCAGATCGTGCAGGTCGAGCCGTTGAGATAGCCCTTGCCCGTGGCGCCCATGTCACCCTTGAGTTGCCAGTTCAGCCACGCCAGATTGACCTTGTTGAAGTCACCTCTGGGCTGGCCCAGATCGCCTCCGTGCCCCAAACTGGTTTTGGAAAAATAGACGATCGGAATGCCACGAGAGCTGATGGCGTCGTAGTCGTTCAGCCCGTTCTGATAGGCGATGTCGCTCGAGCCACCGTTCATGATCTTGAACGGCGTGTGAATCTTATCGTAAAGGGCCTTGTTCGCACTCATGAGGCCGCTGCTCGTGATGCCAATGGCTGCAAAGCGAGGATCACCCGAGACGTTCTCGGACATCAAACCACCGCATGAAAACCCGTCTGCGGCGATCTTCGTGGTCTGCAGGCTTTGGTAGTACGCGCTGCACGACTTGTCGTTCTCCGCGATCGCCCAGGTGATGTAGTCGAGGAATGGCTTTCCATCTTGCCCGCCCGAGCAAGCATTGCTGCTACCCGGCGTCCCGTCTGCGACGATGAAGTATCCCCAAGACGCGATCTCGGCCATCGCCGCTTGATTCGAGTAGCCGTCTTGAGAGCAACCTCCCTCTCCCCAAACGAGAATGGGATACTTTTCCGTGCCGCCGAGATCCTTTGGCCTGTAGATCGTGCCGCATTTGATGCCGTTCGCGGAGTTCGTCTCGATCACGACCTGGTGTGGGCCAGTTCCGGAGGCGTTCTTGCCCGTGGCTTGCGACGCGGTGCAGGTGCCCGAGCTCTGTCCGCCGCTCCCGCTCCCGCCTGTGCCGCCCCCCTTGCCTCCAGCTCCGCCTGCGCTTGCGCCGCCTTTGCCGGGAGCGCCGCCCGCGCTCGTGCCGCCCTTTCCGACTGCACCACCGCTGCTGGTGCCGCCTGTAGCGCTACCTCCCGAGTTGGCGCTGCCGCCCGTCGCGGCAACACCTGTCCCCGCCGATCCGCCGCTCACCGATCCGCCGACCGCTGCTTGGCCTCCGCTACTGGTACTGGGCGTTCCCCCGGTGACGCCCGAACCGCCGGCCCCAGAAGAACGCACTCCGCCAGTGCCGTTTTGATCAGACGAGTCGCTGCCGGAACACCCGACGCCGCCGACGATACTCAACACACAGACCAACGTCGGCAACTGGAGACGAATTGTTTTCATAGGCTTCGCTTTCGGCATGCAGAAGGCTGCAGCCCGCGAAAACGGTTCAAAAAAATGCCTGAGGGTCCGGACGATGGCGCGATTGTCGACGGTGTTGCATTCACGAGGAGCTCGCGAACCTGCATGCACCGTAAACTTCCCGTGCAGGCGAAACGCTCGCTTTGTTGCCTCACTCGTCGAGCATCTGGCGACCATTCAGAGCACGGGGACAGCTCCGAGCTGAGGGGCTGTGACAATTTCGGCTTCCATCGTGCAGTAAGGAGCAACTTGACGGCGCTCCCCCAGCAAGACGCGCGCCGCCAGCAAATCTGGTCGCGATAGGAGCCAACGTGCGCCCGAAAACAAACTGGTCCGGGGCAAAGAGCATGGCACTGCCGGCGATTGCATTGGCGGTCGTCACGGCAAACTCAGCCCCCGCAAGGGCGGATAACCCGATTGTGCAGACCTCGTACACGGCGGATCCCGCGCCCATGGTGCACGAAGGCAGATTGTACCTCTACACGTCCCACGACGAGGACGTCACGGTGGACAGCTTCTACACCATGAACGACTGGAGGCTGTACTCCACGACCGACATGGTCAACTGGACTGACCATGGCTCGCCTGCGGGCTTCAAGACCTTCAGCTGGGGACGCGACAGCGCGTGGGCGCCGCAAGGGATCGCCAGGAACGGCAAGTTCTATCTGTACGTGCCGCTGAACAACAACAGCGGCTCCAAAATCGGCGTGGCGGTGTCGGACAATGCGGCGGGCCCGTTCAAGGATCCCCTAGGAAAGCAGCTGGTCGCGAAAGACAATGTCAGCAACATCGACCCGACGGTGTTCGTCGACGACGATGGCCAGGCCTACATGTACTGGGGAAACGGCACCCTCCACTACGTGAAGCTGAACTCGGACATGACCACCTTTTCGGGGGGCATCAACGACGTGTCTTTGAGTGGCTTCACCGAGGGGCCGTGGTTCTACAAGCGCGCGTCGCTGTATTACATGGTCTACGCCGGCACCGACGGGAACGAATTTATCAGCTACGCGACCAGCAATTCTCCTACCGGGCCCTGGACCGTCCGCGGAGACGTCATGGCTAAGGGCTCAACGTTCACGAATCACCCCGGCATCGTGGACTATAAGGGGCATTCGTATTTTTTCTATCACAACAGCGCATTGCCCGGCGGCAACAACTACAAGCGCTCGGTGTGCGTCGAAGAGTTCAGCTACGGCGCCGACGGCACGATTCCCAAGCTCACGATGAGCACGAAGGGGCCGTCCGCGATCGCAACGCTCGATCCGTTCAAACAAGTCGAAGCCGAGACCATCGCGTTCTCCTCGGGGCTCAAGACCGAGGTATGCACAGACACGGGTGCTGGGATGAACGTCACGTCGATTGGCAACGGCGACTACATCAAGGTGAAAGAGGTCGACTTCCTGGACGGCGTGACCTCCTTCGACGCGCGCGTTTCATCCGCAGCCAGTAACGCGAAGATCGAGCTGCACCTCGATAGTCAGACGGGCACGTCGCTCGGCACGTGTGATGTGTCGGGCGCGTCTACCTGGACCACCAAGACCTGTGCGGTGAGCGGGGGCAGCGGAAAACACGACCTATTCTTGAAGTTCGTCGGCGGGAGTGGCGATCTGTTCAAGTTCAATTGGTGGCGGTTTACTGGTCCCACTGTGCCCAATGGCGGAGGCGGCAGTGGTGGCGCTCCCGGCGCTGGAACCGGCGGAGTTGGCGGCTCGAGCCAAGGAACGAGCGGCAGCGTGGGGACCGGGGGCACCGTGTCGAACAGCGGTGGCTCGGTCAACGTCACGAACGGGGGAAGCACTGGCAGCGCGGGCTCGAGCAGTGGCGGCAGCCCCGCGTCGACGACGTCGGCGGGCAGCGGTGGCAGTGCGAACCTGGGTGGTCGCGCGGGCAGCGCGCCCGCCGCGAGCGCGGGCGCGAAAGCCGCCGCCAGTGCGGACGCCGGCGGCTGCACCTGCAGCGCAGGCGGAGCCACGGGGCGCGAAGGACTCGCCGCCGCTCTGTGCATGGTCGCTTCGGCGTTCGCCCTCCGACGGCGGCGCAAGTAGGCACCGGAGAGTCAGTTGCGAATTGCCCTCGGACAGCGGGCCTCGACCTTTCCCGAAAAGGCATGACAAATCGGGACGCCGACAAGCAACTGTCTTAACGATGACCATCAGCCAGACGCGCCAATGCATTTCCGGCATCTGTCTCGCCTTCGTTATTTCGGCCTGTGCGTCGAATGGCAGCAGTTCTTCCGCCGCGGGCGGTAGCGGCAAAGGGGGCGGGACAACGGGCAACCCCTCCGGCGGAACGACTGGGAATGCAACGGGCGGAGCCAGCGGGGGTTCGACGGCGGGCGGAACGACTGCGAGCCCCAACGGCGGAGCGCCCGCAACGTCTAGCGGCGGCACAGGGAGTTCCTCTGGCGGTTCTGCCTCGGGAGGAGCAGCAACCGTCGGTGGCGGCGGAACGACTGCGGGAGCGGCTGGAAGCGCGAGTGGTGGGAAGGCCGGCGTGGGTGGGAGCGCAGCGGGTGGCAGCGCAGGTGGCGGTGGACTAGTGAGCGGCTGCGTCGGCGGAAAAGCGTGGCCCACTGCCAACCCCGCAGCAGCGGGACCGTTCGAAGTCGCAGCCGACAAAAACGTAGGACCACTCGCCGGCTACACGCCCGATCCGATCTACGGCGACCAACAACAACGATTCAACATCTATCGCCCCAAGAACCTAGCGAATAGCGGCTACTGCCACCCGATCCTGGTTTGGGCGAACGGCCACACCGACAACCCCGAGCCGAATGCTCCGCTTTGCGTCGTCGATTCCGGCGCCAACAAGTGGTGCGGGCAATACTTGCCGATGATGAACCACCTCGCGTCGCATGGTTTCGTGGTGATTGCCTCGCTCAGCACCACGACCTCCAAAGGCGATCCCTTGCCGACGATCGCCGGCTTGAATTGGTTGCTCCAGCAGGCTGAAGATTCCAGTAGCGCCTACTATCACCGCCTCGACACCGCCAACATCGGCCAACTCGGCCACTCCGAGGGCGCCATGTCGACCTGCATGGTCGCGTCCGAGCCGCGCTACAAGGCCCTGGCTGCGATTTGTGGCACACGAACGCTCACGGGCGTTCACACGCCGATGCTGTTTTTCTGCGGCGGCAAAGACACCGTGGTCAACTGTGATGGCGTGAGGGATGTCTTCCTTACCGTCAAGGATCAGCCCGCGTTCTTCATTGATGAGCTGAACTCGGACCACGGCAGCTGGGTGTACCAGGGAGCCAAGGGCGTCTCGCTTTCATTGGCTGCCGCGTGGTTCAGGGTTCACCTGATGGGCGACACCGCGAACCGCAAATATTTCTACGGGCCGAGCTGCACCTTCTGCAGCGACAGCCGCGTGAAGGTCGAGCAGAACAGCCTGATGGCGCAATAGCGAGCGCTCACGGCGCGCTGACGATCTTGAGGAGCACGACACTGTGGCTCGCCACGTTGCTCGCGGTGTATGAGCCGGTAGCGGGTCCAACATCCTTCGCCGCCCAGAGATCGCGCACGGACGCTGCGCCCGCGGGTAAGCCCAACTGACTCCATTGCACGGTGATCGAGGCGCTCGCCGAGCTTCGGTTGAACAATGCGACGGCCCGCGTATTCGTGCCCGACATTTCTTTCGACCACACTTCTAGGTCCGTGCCCGGCGTCGCCACAACGCGGCCTTGTTTACCGAGTGGATCTTGATCGACGGCAATCACCTCGGCGTTGGTCAGCGTGGCTTTGGTTGCCGCATTCATCTTGGTGAGATCATTGCCGGTAATGAGCGGCGCGGCCATGATCGCCCACATGCTGAAATGGGCGCGACCCTCCACGTCGTTCAGGCCGTTGCCGACTTCTAGCATGTCGGGGTCGTTCCAATGACCGGGCCCGGCGCCCGCATACTGCTCCTTGTTGGCGTCGATCAGCCGAATCACCTCGCTCCACTTGGCGGAGATGTCGAACCCGATGCGCCACATGTTGGCGGTCATCGGTAGGTTCAGCGAGCAATTCGTCGGCGTGCAAAACGGCCCTTGGTCGCCGGGGTTGATACTGTAAAAGATTGGACGCCCGGTGGCTTTGAGCGCGTCGCGCATCACTGCGAAGGCGCTCAACTGGCCTTGGCACTTGTCGTACTTCAAGTAATCGATGCCCCAAGAAGCGAACGTTTGCGCGTCGGTCGTCTCGTGCCCTACACTGCCGACGCCTGCGGTGTATCCGCCATAAAGACCGGCGCAGGTCTTCGTATTCGGCGTCTCGTAGATGCCGATCTTCAGGCCTTTGCCGTGGATGTACTCGGCCAGCGCAGAAATACCGGATGGGAACTTGCTGGCGCTCCACTTCAACTTACCGTTCGCGTCACGGCCATCCATCCAGCAGTCGTCGAGATTGACGTACTCGTAACCGGCGTCCTTCATGCCTGTGGTGATGAACGCATCGGCCATACTCTTGACGACGGTCTCGTTCAGCCCGTTGCAGTTGTAAGCGTTCCACGAGTTCCAGCCCATGGGCGGCGTCGCACCGAGCAACTTTGGACCGGCTCCCCCACTCGACCCGCCAGCACTTGCAGCGCCGCCCGCGTGCACGCCACCGCTGCCACCGGTTCCGCCGTTCATCGCGCCGCCCGAGACAGAGCCACCGCTCGCCGTCGTGCCACCGTCGCTGCTGCTCGCGGTACCACCGCTCGTGTTGGGCACGCCGCTACTTCCGGCTCCGCCCGCGCTTGGGGCAGCCCCGGCGGCTGTGCTGGTGCTGCCAGCGCTCGCTTTGTTGCCGCCCACGCCGATCGCGCCGCCGTGTCCCGATCCCCCATTCGTGTCACGAGGCGCGTCTGACGGAGCCTGGCTTTCACCGCAGCCGAAGCCAATGATCGCGACTGCAACGACCAGGTTGGAGCCCGAAACCACTCGAATACGCCGCATTCTACGCTCGTTCAAGGGGTCACCCTTGCGCTTGTGTTGATGGTCACCGAGGCGCCCTTGAGCGCTCCGGATGTTGCTTTGAGGGTGATCGTGCCCGGGGTCGTCGATGATTGGACGATGGCGAGCGCTTTGCCGCTGAATGCGGAGCGCGACTTGGCCTGATAAGACTCGTGACTGATCGGATCGCCGTTGTCGACGCCAACCAGAGTTCCTGCGCCGTCCAAGGCGAAGTCGATCTTGTTGTTGGCTTGGGGCACGAGCACCCCCTGAGCGTCCATCACGTCTACCTCGACGAACGCGAGGTCATGACCATCCGCGTCGATCTTTGAGCGGTCGACCTTGAGCGTGAGGCTTGCCGCCGCACCTGCGCTTTGCACGGTGTCCGTCGCCACCACGCTGCTGCTCTTCGTGGCTTTGGCTTGCAACGTGCCAGTCTCGAACGGCACCGACCAAAGCAAGTGTCCGGAGTTTGGGTGGCCCGCCACCGGGTCCACCGTTTTCGAACCTAGCGACTTTCCGTTGAGGAACAGTTCGACGCTCTCCGCGTTGCTATAAACGAACACTTGAACCGCCTTCCCCGGTGTCCAGCTCGTCCAATCCATGGGCACGACGTGCACCATCGGCGGCCCGTCGTAGTTCCAGCGGCTCTGATAGAAGTAATAGATGTCCTTCGGGAAATTCGCGGTATCGATAGCACCGAAGTAGGAGCTCTTCGCCGGCCATTCGTAGGGCGTGGGCTCACCGATGTAGTCGACGCCGGTCCAGATGAACTCGCCTGCGACCCAGGCGCGCGTGTTGACGTCCGTCCAGGATTTTTCGGAGCTCGCTCCCCAACCGGCAACGTTGGTATCGTAGGACGTCGCCTGGGTATTGTCGTTGTTGTAGATGCCACGACTGCGGAACGCTGACGATGATTCGCTCGCAAACAGCTTCCAACTGGGATGACTCTTGTGCAGCGAATCGTACAGGTCGGCGGCGTAGTTGATGCCAACGATGTCCTCGAGCCCAGCGGTGCCTTCGCCGAAGGCCCATGACGCAAACGCCTGCGCGATCGCCCGCGTCTGGTCCTTGGACTTCACCGCGGTGATCAGCTGCTGAGCCGCGGTTTGGTCGGCCGCTTGCGGGATCTCGTTACCGATACTCCAGATGATGATGCTCGGGTGATTCAGATCGCGCGCCACCATGTCGGTGATGTCGGTCGTCGCCCACTGCTTGAAAAACCGCGAATAGTCGTGATCGGTCTTGCTGCCGTACCACATGTCGAACGCCTCATCCATGACCAGAAACCCGAGGCGATCAGCGAGATCGAGCAGCTCGGGCGCTGGTGGGTTGTGTGAAGTACGGATGGCGTTGACGCCCATTTCCTTGAGCAACTGCAAACGTTTCTCGATCGCGCGAGTGTTCACGGCGGCGCCGAGACTGCCGAGATCATGGTGCAGACAGACGCCGTTGATCTTCATGCTCTTCCCGTTGAGCGAAAACCCGGTGTTTGCGTCGAATGCGAAGCTGCGAACCCCGAATGGCGTCGTGTACGTGTCGACCACGGCATTGTCGACGCTCACCGTTGTAACCACGGAATAGAGCGCGGGCGCGGTGATCGACCAGAGCTTTGGGTTTGCGAGCGTCGCCATCTGCGTCACTTCGGCGCTCTTTCCGGCCGCGATGACTTTTGCCGGGCTCGTCGCTTGCGCCACCTCGGTACCCGCAGCGTCGCGCAGCGAACTCGCGACAGTCACGGTCTGATCGGTGGTTGCGCTATTCTGCACCGAAACGGCGATATCCACGGAAGCGCTCGTCGCCGAGACTTGCGGCGTAGTGACTCGTGTCCCCGTGTACGCGACGCGCACCGGATTCACCGTCTTCAGCCAGACGTGCCGATAGATCCCACTGCCCGAGTACCAGCGGCTGCTCGGCAACGTATTGTTCACGCGAACCGCGAGCGTGTTCGACGCACCCAGCTTGGCATTCGCAGTGAGCTCGCATTCGAACGAGGAATAACCGTAGGGCCGGGCGCAAATCTGCGTCCCGTTCAGCCACACGGTGCTGTCCATGTACACGCCATCGAACTGAACGAAGAGGCGCTGCCCGGAACTCGAACTCGGGAGGTCGAACGACTTTCGGTACCAGCCCACGCCACCGTCCAAGTAGCCGCCGCCGGAACCCGCGGGCGAGTTCTGATTGAAGGGAAGTGAGATGCTCCAGTCGTGAGGCACACTGAGCCCTGTCCAAGACGAATCGTCGAACGCGGCGGCTTGAGCACCGGTGGAGTCACCCAGATGAAACTTCCAGTCGGTGTCGAAGCTCGTGGTGCTTGCTCGTGCGCCGTCGTAGCTGTTGCCCGTTGCACGAACGGACGCGGGCTGGCCGCCCCCTCCTCCGCCTCCCGCCGTACCGCCGACGCCGAGAGCGCCGCCTTGGCCTCCACTCCCGCTGCTCGGGCTTGGCCCGCTCCCTCCAGTGGAGCTCGCACCTCCGCTTCCAGAAGCGCTGCCTGCGATCGCTCCTGCGCTGCCGGCGCTGGGGTTTCCGGGACGGCCCGCACTGCCCGCGCTGGTCGCGGAACCACCCGCTCCAGGAGCTCCTGTGCCGCCATTGCCGCAACCGATGAGCAGGGCGCACAGCAGCGAAACTCGGTATCCGTTCCGAGACGCGCAACGAATTGGCAAAGGACGAATCATCTCACCCACCGGCGGCAATGTCAGAGCCTGCGCGGTTCCGTCGAAAGCCGTGCTATTCGCACATGGCGAGTAGTCGATGCGGGTACCACACCGCCAATCGAGTTGTTGCCAGCGTGAAACGTGGCGTCGTCGCTCGCGCCGTTGTCAATCCCCTCTTTCGAGCAAGCGACCAGCGCAATCACCACCAACGACCGGACCGCTGTTCGCGACAGCCAAACCATCATCAACTGCAGTATCGACAACAGCGGATTTCCGTCGCGCGAATGGCAAACCCACGATTGCCCAGCGCCAGTTCGCCCTCGGCTAGCTACGCCCGCACGCCGCAGCTACGAACACTAGATACGGCAACGCCCTCACAATGTCGGCTCGAGCCGTTTTCCGTCTGATCAATTTGCGTTGCACCGGGATCATGCGGACGCAGGCGGATTTTCCGACGGAGTGAGAGCTCTCCCGCCATTGCTCCTCCGAGTGACCTGGTGGCCGGGGCGCGCTGACCGTGCATTGCGTTGCATACGCCCTCCGGCACTCGGAAGGAATTCGAATGATCGCGGTTGCCCTCAGTCCCAAAGCTCGCACGCTGATCCGAGCGCACCGCGACTCGACTCGCCCCACTCCGGCGGACCGGGAGAGGGTAACAGCGGCTCTGCGCGCGCGACTCGGGGCAACCGTCTTGCCACTGGACACACAGGCCAGCACCACGCTGATGAGCACCGGCATCCAACGGCGGTTCGCCGCTGCATTCGGCGTATGCGTCGTGGGGTCCGCGTTGTTTCTCGCTCGGCGGCCGGAGCCTGCGCTCGAATCGACGACGCGTCTGCCTCACCAGTCGTTCGAGGCAGCGCTTCCTGCCGCTCCGTCGTCCCCACCCAATTCGGTCAGTGCACCGCCCGAAACACCTGCGATACACGAGTCGACAATCGCCTCGAGCGCGCCTCCGCGCGCACAGCGCAAGTTCGCCGTCTCCCCCCCCGCGCAGGACACGCTCGCGCAAGAACTCGCATTGCTGACTAGCGCTGCCAGTCAATTGAACTCCGGGCAAGCGAGCGGGGCTCTTGTGGCGCTCGAGGAACATCAGCGCCGCTTTTCGCACGGTGTCTTGAGCGATGAACGCAACGTCGCAAAAGCTCGCGCGCTGTGCATGCTGCATCGCTTCGACGAGGGCCGAGCCGCGCTCGCGCGACTCGGAACTGGAACGCCCGCCGCGGCGCGAGTGAAAGAGGACTGCGACTCGGCGTGGGCGAAAGCCAACACCGCCGAACTGCACTCACACTGATCCCGAAAACGTGCCCGTGCCGGCTCTCGTTCCTCTTTCTGCGCGGAACAACGCGCCCCACGAGGTGCGCTGCTGGATCGTGACCGCCCCCTCTTTTTCTCTTGAATTGGTTGCCTCTCAGCAGCCCGCATGCACCAGTGCGTCGCGACACTAGGTCCCGTGGTCCGATTTTTCGAGCACGGGCGCGGGCACGTTCACGGGAGCTCGGCTATCGCTGAGCCGCGGCGTCACACAGCTGCTTGGCGCGCCCTGCCGCTGGTGATTGCGGAGCAAGCTGCGCGAGCTCGGCTCGGCCCTCACTGACCCGCTTCAACGAGCAGAGTGCCTGTGCCCTCACCGCGCGTCGTTCGACGGAGAGCATGCCATTTGGAAACTTGCGTTGGTGCTCATCCAGCAATTTCAACGCAGCGCCCGCGCGACCTGCGCGAAGACTACTGGTGGCTCGTGACAGCAGCGAAACTTCTTGGGCGAGGGCGTCTTGAGCGGGAGCCGGCTGAGCGGGTGCCTTCGGTTCGAGTGCGGTTTTCACCGAAGGCGCGGGCTCGGGCGCGACAGGAGCGACTGGTGCTTGCGCTTCGACCACTGGCTCACTCGGTGGCGGAGCTTGGGGTGGCCTGACTTCTGCCGCGGCGCTGACCACGGGCACCGCGTGCGTTTGGCCAACGCCGGGGCGCGTCATCCAAAGGGCCGCGCCACTGACGAGCACGGCGCCAACGGACAACGAGGTGACCAAACGCCAGCTGCTCGCTCGAGGTACTGGCAATGGGGCGGGCTCCGCCGGGATCGGCGTTGGCGCGCCGAGCTGCGCGTTGAGCAACGCTTCGAGGCGCTCCATTTCACCCGCTGGAGGGCGAACTTCCTCATTGGCCTGCTCGATGAGCGCGCGAGCTTTGGAACTAAGTGCGGACATGAGCATCAGGTTCCCTTGGTCCGCGCTTCGTGCCGTGCCAAAGCAGCTTCAAAATTTTGCCTTGCCACGCGAAGCCTAGAATAAGCGGTATTCAGCGGGATCCCCAGAACTTCTGCCGCTTCGGGAACCGAAAAGTCTTCCACATCGACCAGTGCAAAGATTTCACGCTTTGGCGGTTCCATCTGGTCGAGCAGTGACATGAGCAGCTGAAAACCAGCGCTCCGTTCTGTATTTTCTAGGGGCGTCGGCTCTCGCGACAGCGCTTCCCCATCCCCTGGCGGCCCGGAGCTCGCGTCCGCGTGGGTTCGCTTCGCGCGGCGATGATTGCTCGCGGTGCGGCGAACGACACTGTAAATCCAGCTGCGCAGCGATTCTCTTTTTTCAACGGTATACAGCTTGGCGTGCACGACGAGAAAGACTTCCTGAATCAGGTCGTCCATCCCACTCGGCTGAATTCCGAGGCGCCGGGCTGACGACCACACAAAGTCGAAATACTCCCGGTAAACCTCCTTGAACGGAGGGATTTCAGAAGAAGTCGGCGCGTGACTAGGCACCGGGGGTTCGTTCCCCGGCAAGCCTGCCGTTTCGATCGTGCGACCTGCCATTCTTCAGCTCGTGATGCAGTAGCGGGACCCTGCGATCTCCGTCAGAAAATCCACTCCACGCCTAGGGTTAGTGTAGCCGCGACTGGCGCGAGGTGCGCGACGGAAACGGGGATCGGCTTGGGTGCCGGATCGTGTGCATCCACTGGAGGCAAGGACACGCTCACTTCGGGACGCGAGAACTCCACCTCACCGTCAAGGGCGGCAACCAAGCCGAGCCAGGGCGTGACCAAGAAGCGTGACCGCGCACCAACACCGACCGCCGCCCACGTCGCGGTGTCCGTACTTGAGACGATGCTACGTCCGCCGCCGATGGCGGTCAGGTGCTGGACGGAGATCAGCGCGCACGGAGCGAGCTCGAAACGAGTCCCCCCAAAAGCACGACAGCCGCGTGCGGTTGCAGTGAGTCGTTTGAGCTTCACATCGTAGTCGTAGCCACTGCTGCTGGTCTCGTGCTGGGCTGCCCAGAGTCTGCCCTCGGCGAGAAAGCGCCAGCGATCGAAAGAAAAGCCTACACCGCCACCAAGACCAGCGCTGACTGGGCTCGTGGGGCCCACGCCGAGCGATCCGAGCGGCGCCACGAGCAAGACGCGCCATCGACGCGGTGGTCCAGAAACAACGCTCGAAGAGGAAGTGGACCCTGTAGGTTCGGTCGTTTGCGCGGTCGGTTTGTTCTGCGAGGCGGCGGACGGCTTGTTCTGCGAGGCGTCCTGGTTGTCTGACTGCGTATTGCTTGCCGTTGCGCCACCACTAGTTCCCGCGCCAGCGGCGGCCGCCGTCGTGGAAGAACCCGGTTGCGTGGTCGTCAACGGCCCACCTGCGAGGTCGCGCTCACTGAGCGGCTCTTCCGAGCTCAAAAGCAACGCCAGCGCGACTGCTGCAGCGCCCGCCAGATCCTTGCAGGATTTGCCCTCGATGTTTCGTACCGCGGCGAGGTTGCCGTAGTGAATCTCGAGACGCAGCCGGAACAAGCCGTCACTCGGCTGCGTCACCGAGGCGTCCGCTCGTAGTGTGTTGGCCGTTGCTCGGGTCGTGCCCGCGATCTTATGTACGCGCGCTAAGACAGTGGCCTCGCTCGGACAGCCGTCGAGCGCCGTCCATTTCAGCTCGATTGGAGCTGCGGTTTGTGCGTCGGCGCGAGCCGAATAGACCATGCCCGAGGCACACAGCAAGACGGCCGCGAATTGCCTCAGCGCTTGCATCCGTTCACGGGGTCGCAATCGTGGGGTTCGCGCTGATCGTGATGTCGTCGACGTACAGGCTGGAATCGGCCGGCGTCGCGTTCGCGGCCCAATCACCCACGTACCATTGCGTAAAGGGCGAAGCGTTGGACTTCAGGTTCGACTTATCGAGAAGCTTCTCGCCGTCTTGATACAGAGTGACCTTGCCGGTTGCGTCGGCAGCGCGCTTGAGAAAAAGCTCAATGTGAAACCATTTGCCAATCGGAACTGGTTTGGGAGCGTCGGCGCCGTAAACGAGGAGCGTGCCGGGCTGAGCCAGGGGGTCCTTGACCACCAGTTGCCATTCGCCCGAGTCGCCAATCTCGGTCAGAGAGACGTCCCAAAAACCTTTCAACGTCATGTCGTCGACCTGCCCCCCTTGAAAGTGGAACAGGTTCCAATCCTCCTGGGCGTTCTGAAGAGCCTCTGGAATGAAGTAGTACGCGCCATAATAGGCCGACTCAGGGAAAGCTCCTTGGCGCACGCATCGCGTTTGGTTCCAGCCACCTCCGATCACCTTGAATTCGGCAACCAAGTTCCCGCCGCCGGGACGGCGCGGCTCGGTCACGAGCAAGTACGGTTCATCGCCATAGCAATAGCCGGCTCCGTCTAAGCTCGGGTAGTCGCAAAATCCATCCTCGAAGCCAGTCGACCACGGCACGGTCACCGGGGCTCCTTTGTCGGGAGCCCCGGCGGCTCCTCCGTCCGCGTCGCGTGCAGCCGGGCACTCCCACACACCAACATTCATCTTCTTCGGCGTGCAAGAGCTGAGAACTGCCAGTGCGCCCAAGATCGAACCCAGCCACGCGCCTTGGCACAGGAACGCAACAGCCGAGCTCTGGCTTCGCTTCTTGGAGCACTGCCCTCTATCTGACACCCGCGGACCCACGGCTATTCTCGAGGTTGTTGGAGGGGATGACCACTGCGTGTGGCCAGGAAGGGGACCTGGCGCTTCCGCGACGCGGCGAAATAAATCGCGACAACTGATGACTAGCATCGGTTACCGACAGCGCCCACTGTGCCTCGGCACTGGCCGCGCGGGGAAGTCCTGATTTTCCTTACACGCCCCTGCATGATCAATCGGCCGGCTCACGTGCTTCGACCTGCGGAGCTCGAACCGGCATCTTTTCCGAGGTCTTGGTTGCGCATGTCGATTGTTAGACGGAAATCGGTCGTTGCCGCTATTGCTGGTTCGTGAAGGTGTATCCAGCTCGTTGCTACGGCGCAGATGGTCGTCACCGATAGAGGTTTGTCGTTCTTTTGTAGCGTCGATCGATAAGCAGCGCCGCTGAAACGGCGACAGCGTTTGCTCGACGGGATTGGCGGGGTGGCCACATTGCATTCGATGACTGGACACCGCTCTCGGCGCCATCGGCGATTTTTCGCCCGTTGGCTGAGTAGGCCAAGTGATGAACGCGATGCTATCCGAACCAACGATCCTTTCGAGCGTAGTGCGCTCCGGCAGGGGCTTTCGCGCCGAGTTTGAGTACGTGCAGCGGACATTGCGTCGCCTTGGCACCGAGCAGTCCGAAGTGGACGATCTGGCTCAAGAAGTGTTCTTGGTGCTTCATCGTCGCTGGTCGGAGTTCGACCAGAGCCGCCCTCTGCGACCGTACTTGTTCGGCGTTGCCGTTCGCATCGCGCTCGCCAACCAGCGCAAGCGCGCGAGAGAAGTCGCGTTCGGAAACATCGAGTTGGGTGACGATGGGCCCGGTCCCGAAGAGGCACTCAGCAATAAGCAAACCCAAGCGCTCGTGCAGGCCGCGCTGAAGCGAATTCCCGTAGCGAGACGCACCGTGCTCGTGATGCATGAACTCGATCGCGTCCCGGTGACCGAAGTGGCGGCCACGTTGTCGATCCCACTGTTTACCGTCTATTCGCGCCTCCGCAAAGCACGCGAAGAATTGAGGCTCGAGACTCAACGCATGCTGAAGGGGACTCAAGAGCGACGCGAATCCGGGCGCGCGGCAGCGCATTCGTGATCGCCGAGTAGACTTGGCTCGACCGAGTCGCCCACATGGAAGGGGGGACAAACTGGTCCCCTACCCCGTGAGCGTGCGCAGTGCTTAACTGCAACTCTGCCGCAAGATGACCATCGAGCTCCTGATCCACGCGATCGTGCGTCAAACCACGATTTTGATCGCGCAGCTGGCCACCTCGAGAGGCGTTCGCGCGCCACTTGCGCAGATCGCCGATCAGGTGTTCATCGAGCTCGTCCGTGAGATCGAGCGCCAGGGCATCAGCCGAAAAGTAAGCGCCGACATGTTCGGCCTGGGACTTCGGACCTATCGACGCAAGATCCAGCGCCTCAGCGAAAGCTCGACGGAGCGCGGGCGATCGCTCTGGGAGGTCGTCCTCGAGCACATCAAATCTCAACGGGTGGTCACTCGACGTGACATCCTCAAGCGCTTCCCGCGCGACGACGAAGCACAAATCCGTTCCGTCATTCGCGACCTGTGTGACAGCCAACTCGTGTTTTGGACCGGCGCCGGCTCGAATCCGTCCTACCGCGCCGCTTCCGACGAGGAGCTCGCGTTACTGCAGCGCAAGCTCGGCGCGGAGGGTGCGGAAGAGTTGATGATCTCGCTCATGTATCGCGAAGGACCGATGACTCTGCAAGAGCTCGCACTGCGGGCGCAGACAGAGGTGGCGACGCTCGAAGGAACGATCCAGCACCTACTTGCTGATGGCCGCATCCAACAAGCCGAAACCGATGGCGTTACGCGCTACAGCGCGCAGGCGCTCGTCGTTCCGCTCGGAGCCGCGGTGGGATGGGAGGCGGCGGTCTTCGATCATTTCAAGGCGCTCGTCACCACTGTCCTCAGCCGCTTGAACGAGAACCGCGCCACCGCGCTCGACGATCGCGTGGGTGGAGGCACCTACACCATCGATGTTTGGCCGGGACATCCGATGGAAGAGGAGGTTTTTGGCACACTGGGTCGCCTGCGCAGCACGCTCACGGACATGCGGGAGCGTGTGGCGAAGTTCAACGGGGATCAGCCGGTTCCGCCAGTCCATACCCGGGTCGTGATCTACGCGGGGCAATGCTTGTTTCATGAAGACGGTGACAACGAAGATCATGCGTAGCAGGGCGAAGAGCCAGGTCGCCATCCTGCTCGCCGCGCTGGCTTTGGTGTTCAGCTGCACCCGAGAAAGCACGGACCCGACTGGTGGCGAAACCCACTTTTTGACTCGGTGTATCCCCGGCACGCATTCCTGCGGCGACCAGCTGACGTGCGTGTGCGGAGTGTGCACGCTTCCGTGCGCTGAGCGTGCCGCTTGTGAGGCGCTGCCGACCGCGCAGTGCGTGCCGGGATGCGTGACTGATGACGTCAAAGCGCCAGCGCCAGGGGTCTGCGAGGTCTCGTGCGTGGTCGACGCGGATTGCGCAGTGGTTTCTCGCGCCCATCGTTGCGAGCAAGGAGTCTGTCGTGCGGGCTCCGTCGCGAGCGGTGGTGCGGGTGGCTCCGATAGCGCAGGCGGGGCGACGGTTAGTGTCGGCGAGGCGGGCGCAAGCGGCGACGGCGGCACGGGTGGCGTCGCCAGCAGCTGCGACCGCGGAACCGTGTCGGCCAATCAGGTGTTGGTCATCGGCGATAGCTTTTTCGCGACGACGCACCAGATCACGGCTTACCTCGAGAACTTGGCTCGCGATGCAGGTGCGGTTTCCGTAGGCGAACGCTATCGGGACCGCTCGAGTTTGCTCGCCAATGCCCTAGCGTTGAGCGGTAACGGCATCGAAGACCAATTTACTAGCGGTTTCTCCGAAGCCGAGGTCAAGGTCGTTATCATGAATGGTGGCGGTGCGGACGCACTGCTCGGATCATGCGACAGCGCCAACGCGAGTTGCGCGGTGGTTACGGCCGCAGCGGCCGCCGCACAGACGCTCTTTTCGAAAATGGCCACGGACAACGTGGAACACGTCGTATACGCGTTCTATCCCGACGCGGGGGATGCAAACGTGAAGGCACGAGTCGACGCGCTGAGGCCCTTGATTCAGAGCGCGTGCGAGAACGCGCCGTTGCCGTGTCATTGGCTCGATCTGCGACCGGTCTTTGACGGCCACTACGCCGAATACGTGCAAGCCGACCAGCTCAATCCAACCGACTCAGGTGCACGAGCCACCGCCGGAGCAATCTGGGCCACGATGCAGCAGCATTGCATCGCGCAATAGTCTCGATTCGGCCGAACGGGGTGGCCCGTCGACAAATCGCGCGCTGGCCTCGACCATTACTTCATGATCGTTGCCCAGCCGGCGCTCGGCATCTGGAACTGCAGCTTCTTGCCGCCGACCGCGACCAAATACGACTTCGCGGCGCCGGAATTGTACAAGACCGTGACGATGCTGCCGTTGGGGTTCTTGAAGGCGAGTGCATCGCCGCCCGTCGTGCCCAGCACCACCGCGCCGGGTGACACGAACTGCGCCAGATGGCGAAAGACATAATACGCCGGGGTGATGTTCAGTTTCTTCGCCGCCGTGTCGACCGTCAGCAGCGCATTTTGCGGCCAGACACGCTTCGAGTCGATTCCGTTGCCCACCGTATCGAGCACCATGTTCCAGATGCTGTAAGAGGCCACGCCCGCCTTGATCCAGTCGCGGAAAAGACCCCAGCTCTCGACAGCGTACGCCGCATCGTTCGGCGCTAGCTTGTCGTTGAACGGAGTTTCCCACGGATAATTGCCGCATTTGTGCTCGGTCTGCCAAATGGGGTGCATGTATTTCTGGTCCCCTTTGACGCTGCCGAGCATGCCCCACTGATAACCAAGCACGCCGATCTTGGCGCTCGCGGTGGTATCCCCCATGACGGTGCTGACGATGGAGGTGTCGCCCGTGCCGGCGTTGAAGGTGCCGAGCATGATCTTCGTGTCTAGGTTGGCTTGGGCGAGAGCGGGTCCGAGATGCTTGCCAACGAAGGTAGCGTACGTTGCTGGTGCCCAGCCGCAGGTCGGGTACGTGCCGCTGTAGCCGGGCTCGTTCTGCGGCGAAACAACGTCGATTTTGATCTCCTTCTGTTTGTATGCCTGCACGAACTTGACGAAGTACAGGGCGTGAGCCGCGAGCGTTGCATCGTCCTTCTTCATCGTGCCGCCGTCGAAGGGCGAGTCATCGTTGAACGGCCCGTCTTTCATCCAGGTAGGCGGTGACCACGGGCTGGCCCAGAAACGCAGATCGCTCTTAACGGCTTGCGCGGCCTTCACGAAGGGGATGAGCTTCTGCTCATCACGAGTGGTCGAGAAGCTCGCCATCGCCGTGTCGGTCTGGCCAGCGGGTACTTCATCGAGGGAGTAGCGATCGGTTGAGTAGTCGCTCGCTCCCATGGGAATACGGCCCCAAGTGAGGTTACAGCCATCTTTCCCGAACAGCAGAGTGAGCGCTTTGTTGCGCTCGGCTTCGCTGAGTTGCCCCAGGTAATCCCAGCCTTTTTCGTTGAAGGCAGCACCGAACCCATCCCAGGTTTGGGCCGTAGCAGTGTCATTGACGGTCACGTCGGCAGTGCCACTGGCCGCTTCGGTCAAGGTGCCACTGGTCACCCAATAGGCGCCGGCGGTCGAAGTCACCAATGGGGGTTGAACGAAGATGCCACTCCCCGCGGCGCCTGCGACCCCAGCGCTGCCGCCGATCGCGCTACCACCAGCGGTCGATGGCGCGCCGCCTTGGTCGTTCCCCGCCGCGCTCGTGCTGCCGGCCGTCGAGGTGTTGCCACCGCTCGTCGAGGCGCTGCCGGCGCTGCCCGATGCGCTCGTGCCGCTCCCACCTGAAGCGACCGACATGCCCCCGCTACCGCCCACGTTCTGGTGCGTCCCGCCGGCACCGGCAGGCGACCCGTTCGAACCCGAGGGGGAATTGCTCGAGCACGCGGCGGCGAGCAACACGGCAATCGTGCAAGTGATTGGATGGATTCGCATGAGCTTTCTCGACCGAAAACAGTGGCTGTTCGTTTGATGATTTGGACGGTGTTCGAGAGCGGCAACTGCTCAGCCGCGCGAGCGTCGCCGCCGCATCAGCAAGGTCAGCGCGGCCAAGCCGGGCAGGACCGCTGCGCCGTCGAACCAAGGCGTGCGCTGTGACGCCACACGACAGCCGCAGCCAGAGTCCCCGGCAGCGGGTTTCGCGCCGCCGACGACGGTGCCGCCCGCGCCGTTGTTCGCCGTGCTGCCTGCTGCGGCACTGTTGCCACCGCTCGCTGAAGTCGAGCCGCCCGCCTGAGGCGCAGCGCCGCCCGTCGAAGGGCTGCCACCAATAGCGGTGCTCGGCGCTCCGCCGCTTGCCGTTCCGCTGCCGCCGGTGCCGGACGCCATTCCGCCGCTCCCGACCGCTCCGCCAGCGCCGCCGGTTCCGCCGGGGTTGGTGCCATCAGCCGCTTGAAACTTCAGGGAGTTAACACGCAGGGCGCCAGCAAAAACCGCGTACACCGCATGAACGCCGGTGGTCTTGGTGAGCGTGCAGGACTGCGTGGCCCAACTCCCCGCGGTGGCCGTGATGTCGCATTTGCCGATCAGCGTGCCCGTCTGCGTGTCCGCATGCAGCTCGACGGTCGTCGCGGCTTGTGCGTTGACACGCAAGTCGACCTTGTTCACCCCGCCATCGCTGAAGTCCACCTTGTCGTAGAAGACGTAGCTGTTGGCGGTCGCGGCGATGGACTGCCCCATTGAGGCGTCCTTACTATCTTCCTTGGTCGCGCCAGACTGACCATCGTAGTCCTCCGCTTCGATGTCTGCGAGCCCATCGCGCCCGGTCACGGGGCGCTTCAAGCTGAGCAAGATCATCGCGGCACCCTGCTTGGGCACGGTCAGAGTCGCGTTGTACGTGGCGCTGCCCGCGGCCGTGGTCACCGGTGTAGCGAGCGCCAAATGTTGCGCCTGCCGCATCGCTTGCCACTGCGCTTCGGTCGGATTCTTGGGTTTGCCTTGAGTCGCCCAGACGCCATACGGGTTACTGTGGTCGGCATCGATGGCGAACTGCGTAACGAAAATGTTCTTGCCCGCGAAAGGCAGATTGCTCACGTTCAGGGTCACGCTGTCGGTGCCCGTCGTGTTGATGGTCGAATAATAGTTGTAAACGATGATGGCGACTTCGCTGTTGTCAGCGGAGATCGAGGCCATGCCGTCCACACCATCAGCGGTACCCTTGCCGCCCGTCACGGTTAGTCGCTTCGAACCAGTGTAATTGAGCAATCTGAAGGCGTTGTAGGCCGCCTTGCGTACGCCCTGATAAGTGAGCAGCCCGAAAACACTTCCGAACGGCAGTGTGCCCCCGCCTTGCTGGGCGATGTAAGAGCCTGCGTCACCGTTGGCTTCGCCGAACACGTCTGAGACTGCCCAGTACGAAAAGATGGAAAGCGGCGGCTTGTCGCCCTTGTTTTGGTCGGCGAGGAGCTTGACCGACTTGAGAATGAAGGCCGCATTGACATGGTTGTCCATGCTCACGTTGTTGTCGGTAGTGTTGCCTCCCTGGCCGGTATAAGCCGAGTTCCACTCAGTGTTGAGCGATTCGAGCTGGTCAGTCGTGTAGCCATTGCCCGTGATGACACCGACTCGGCCGTTGTTGTCGGTAACACCGAAATTGGCAGCGGCAGTGGCTCCCGCGCCGCCGGGATATGCGTGAGACGAGAGGAACGTCACGCGTGCGCCCGAGGTTTTCACGTGCTTCAAGAAGTCGCCCATCTGCGTGGTCGACCCCTGAGTGGTGGCAGGCCCCCCAATCATGATGTTCGGCAACGCGGCCACGGCACCGGCCGCAGCAGCGTCGTACATCAGGAAGTAATCGTTCATCGTGCCGTTCCAAAACCCGGAATAGTTCGGCTCGTTCCAGACCTCCCAGTACCACTTGCTCACGTCGGCCGCGCCGTACTTGTCCACTGCGTGTTGGACGACGGCTTGGATGAAGTTCTGGTAGACCGTGAGGTCTCTGGCCGGGTCGCGACTATCACCCGACTTGGCCAGGTCCTTCGGCATGAAGCTGAGCTCCATGATCGGGCGCATCCCCGCCGCAGCGATTGCGGCGAGATAAGTGTCGAACTTGGTCCAGTCATAGGTCGGCGTGCTGCCCGTCCCGTGGAAGATCCCGACGTCGTCATTGAAGACGCCGTGGCCGCGCACGCGCAGCATGCCAAGCTCGCGGTTCGCGAGCTTGTAGTGCGTTTGCAAGTCCGAGCGCAGCGTGAGGCTCGCCGTTCCGGTGCCGACGCACGCCGACCAAAAGTGCGGATTACCGCTTGGACTAGCGGAGGCGTCCACGGTGAGCGTTTGGGCATTGGCTGCCCCCGCGATGCTCAACCCGGCAAGCGAGATGAGGCTTGCGAGGATGCGTTCCGTGATTGCTGGCTTAGTCATGAACGGTTCTCCCAATGCCTTTAAGGCTGAGTGTCACAGTGACGAACGAGTCGAAACGAGCGAGGACGCGGGGATTACGGGACGGTCAGCGCAAAGCTCTTGACGGTGATCGAACCGCCCAGAGCGGAAGTAGCGAAGTTGAAAATCCCGTAGCGATATCCGGGGAAAAATTGCCAGTCAGTGCTCAACGTGTAAGCCGGTCCAATTGACGTGAACGTCGTCCCGTCGGTGCTGTAGGAGAACTTGGCCTGCCGACCCGTGCCCGGTCGCACATCCGCCGTTGCTCGCAGCCAGATCGTGGTGCCTGAGATCGGGCTGCTTGCGGCTTCGGTCCCCGTGCTGGTCGTGGCCCAGCCGCTGGTGTTCATGGCAAGGCCGTTCACCATCGATACTTTGCTCGAGCCACCGGACTTCTTGACGGCAACGTACGCCGACATGTGCTTCAACAATGCCAGGCCGGCGACGTCGCCGTCTTTCATGCCGCTGATGTCGATCTGGACCGTGCTGGTCGATTGCGGTCCAATGGTTCGGCGCGTCAGCGTATTTCTGGCCGCGTACAGATCGTCGGTCACGGTGGCCGTCTGCAACGTGACTCCGTTGTTGATCGACCACTTCGCGTTGTCCGGATTGTGATTCCACTCCCACTCCGGAGCGAGCGTCGTGCCGCTGAAGGTCTCGGTGCCCGTATGCGGTTTCGTCGCGCGTGGCGGTCGTGGCACATCCGGATACGGATAACTGGCGCCCCAGGCGTTATCGACGAGCTGCACACTGGGCCAACCGTCAGCGCTCCAGGTGACTGGTGCAAGCACAGGAATACGCCCGCCCGGGTACGCATCCTGAAAGCCCATGTAATACCAATCGCCCTTTTGGGTTTGAATCAGACTGCCCTGATGCGGCACGCCGCCGCCCGCAACCGGTCCCTTCGTCTTGTCGATCAACATTTTGGACGTATACGGACCCCAAACGTTGCTGGACTTGAGTACGTACTCACCATCTGCAGGGCGAGTGGGAGTGATGTAGTAGTTGCCCTTGTACTTGAAGAAATGTGAGCCCTCGATCGGAGAGCCCCCGCTGGGAGTGAAGACTTCCTGAGTCTTCACCTGCGTCATCCCATCCGCACTCAGCTGAGCCACGCTGATCTTGCCGCTGCCGAAGGCGACGTACATGGTGTCGTCAGCCGAGTCGTCGTAGTCGACCATTATCCCGGCGTCGTAGTAGCAGTTGTTGATTGTGGACTTCTTTTGCCAGGGGCCTTCCGCGGCGGGAGCGGTGTAGATATAGGTCTTGGCGAAATCGATACAGCCCAAAAAGTAGAAGGTTTTGTTCGACTTGCGATAATGCAAAGACGACGCCCACGTGCCTTTGACGTACGCCTGTCCGCCGCTCAAGTCGTACTTGGCGCCAAAATCCAAGACCGGAACCGCGTGCCCGATGTACTCCCAATTCACCAAGTCCCACGAGCGCAAGATCGGCGCGCCCGGCGAATAGTGCATATTCGACGCGGTGTAATAGTACACGTCGTCGACTCGGACGATCTCGTCATCCGGCAAATCCTCCCACATGATGGGGTTCGCGAATGTTGCCGATGGCGGCCAAGCACCGCTCAGGCTCCCGCCAGCGCCGCCCCCCGTACTCATTCCTGCGCTGCCGCCAACGCTCGCTGCACCACCTGAACCTGACGCACTTGCGCTCGCGCCTGCAGCGCCAGGGGCGCCGCTGTCAGCGCCCGAGTTCGATGAGCCGCCGAGTGCGCTACCGGCCGAGCCGGTGCTCATGCCGGCGCTCGCCGCGGCGGCCGGCGAGGTTTGTCCGCCCACGTTACTCGCCGTGCCTGCACTGCTCGTTCGTCCGGCGTCGTTCAGGGGTTCAGCGGACGTGCCGTTGCCACACGCGCCGCTTGCGAGGAGCGGCGACAACACGGCAACAAGGACTAAGGGTTTCGCGTAAAACACTTAGTCGAGCAGTAGCCAGAGCCTGCCCAATCCGTCGACAAAAAGACGGTCAATATCGGTGACTAAGCCGCAAATTCAACCGGTTGACCTAGACTAGGCGCGTGCGCGGTCGTGGCGCCGGCGGATCGCTAAGCCGAGCCCGACTAGAGCGAGCAACGAAAACTGCACACGGCCACTGCCGGAGTTGCCGGCAATCCCGCAGCTGCAGCCGTCAGCAGAGTTTGCGCTTCCGGTCGAGCCCTGAGTGCCGGCCGTGGCCGTGGTGCCACCGGCAGCGACCGCAGAGCCTCCGTGAGCCGTGCCGCCGCTCGAAGTTCCGGCGAGACCTCCGCTCGTGCCCCCCGTACTGCTCGTTCCGCCCGCTCCGGTCGATGCACCGCCGACAGCTGCCGCTCCACCGCTGCTCGAGCCGCTCGTGCCGATGCTCACAACTCCCCCTGTGCCGACAGAGGTCCCACCGCTCGAGCCACCAACCGAGGCGCTCCCCGCGGTCGCGTTACCTGCACCGCCCGCACCACCGCTCGTGGGTGGACACGCCGCGGCTTCGGGATCCGCGCTTCCGAGCGGATCGAGACCCAGAAATTGCGCTGCGGCGTTGGTATCCCACTTCACGTCGTGGTCAGCGCCATCCACTGCAACGGTCTCGAGCACGCCGAAGCCGCACTTGTTTTTCCAGATTTGGTGAGTGCCGCCGTACTTGGTGTCCGAGCTCGTGGGTGCATCGCTCAATGACAGGACGTTTGTCCATTCCTTCACTGATTCAGCCAGATTCTTGTAGCTGATGGTCTTGTCCACGGTGCCGTGCCACAGCTGAACTCGAGGACGATGACCGGTGTAGCTGGGAAACATCGAGCGCACGAGGTCGCCCCATTGTTGGGCTGTCTTGCTCACCGTTCCGCCCGCGCACGGGCCACTCCACTGCCCGTTGCTGGCCACGTCACCGCTGTAGTCCACTGCCCAACACCCGCACGGCACGCCTGAAATCGCGACACCGGCTGCAAAGATGTCCGGATACACGCCGAGCAGCGCTTGCGTCATCATTGCCCCGGAGGAGCCACCGAACGCGTACACGCGCGTCGCATCGGCGTTGTACTTGGTGAGCGCGTAACGCACCATTTGCGCGATGGCCTGCGTGTCGCCACCGCCGTCATGCTTGAGTGACTTTTCCGAGCCAACGTCCCAGCAGTTGTGCCCGGTGGCCTCTGGGAAAATAATGATGAACCCGTTCTTGTCCGCAAGCGAGACGAAGCTCGATTTCGTTTCGCTGTAAGTACTCGCGGCTGTGCCTTGGCAGTGGTGGGACGCGACGAGGATCGGCGGCTTCGCCGCAACCTTGTCGGGCACGTAGATGTACATGTTGACGTAGCTCGGCAGGCCGCTCACGCCCCAAACACTCTGTTCTACTTTCTGCGAAGTCGCAGCGCTGGCCTTGGCGCCCAGTGACGCCGCGACGAGCAGGGCTGCTACGGAAATTCCAGAGGGTCTCATCCACGTAGCAGTACCGCCAGCGGCGCCAATCCATCTTTAAAAGTGACACGCCGGCAGGCAGGTGATCGCAAGTTGGGACAGAACGGCTCGACGAAAAGAAAGAATCACAAAAACCACGCGCTCCCGACAATTCGGACCGTGACTACCGCCATTTCCGCCCAGCGCGCTGCGCTAGCCATCTTCGCCGCCACGACCGTCTATTCCGCCGGAGCGCTCGCCGACAATCCAGTCATTCAGACCAGCTACACGGCGGACCCTGCGCCCATGGTTTACGACGGCAGGTTGTACCTCTACACCTCCCACGACGAAGACGTGACCGTGAACAACTTCTTCACGATGAACGACTGGAGGCTCTACTCCACCGTCGACATGGTGAATTGGACCGACCACGGTTCACCAGCAGGCTACAAGACGTTTAGTTGGGGAACGGGCGATGCCTGGGCCATCCAGGTGGTCTCTCGCAACAGCAAGTTCTACCTGTATGCACCGATCAACAACTCGACCGGCTCCAAGATCGGCGTGTTGGTCGGCTCGAGTCCCACCGGCCCCTTTTCAGATCCGCTCGGCAAAGCGCTGATTTCGACCGGCTCGGGGAATATCGACCCAACGGTGTTCACCGACGACGACGGGCAAGCCTATTTATATTGGGGCAATCCGGACCTGTACAACGTGAAGCTGAACTCGGACATGATTTCCTTTCCGGGGAGTCCGACGAAGGTCAACCTGACTACCGCGGGTTTCGGCGCCCGGACGAAGACGGACCGAGCAACCGCGTACGAGGAGGGGCCCTGGTTCTACAAGCGTGACGCGCTCTATTACATCGTCTATCCGGCAGACAGCACGCCCGAGAAGATCAGCTTCACGACCAGTAGCGGCCCACTCGGTCCCTGGAAATATGGCGGCGACATCATGGCCAAAGAGACCGGCTCCGGTGGCAGCTTCACCAATCACCCGGGCGTGATCGACTACAAAGGCCACTCGTATTTTTTCTATCACAATGCCGCCTTGCCCGGCGGCGGAGGCTACAAGCGCTCAGTCTGCGTCGAGGAGTTCAAGTACAACACGGACGGCTCCATTCCGACGATCGCGATGAGCACGGCAGGGCCAAAGGCCGTGGAGAACCTCAACCCCTTCCAGCGCGTGGAAGCCGAGACCATTGCGTTTTCAGCCGGGCTCAAGACGGAAGTGTGCGGTGAAGGCGGGATGGACGTCACGTCGATCAACAACGGTGACTACATCAAGGTCAAGAACGTCGACTTCGGCAGCGGCGCGACGTCCTTCGACGCGCGCGTTGCTTCGGCGAATAGTGGCGGAAGCATCGAGCTACACCTCGACAGCCAAACCGGGACGCTGCTCGGCACATGCGCTGTCTCAGGTACCGGCGGCGCACAGAAGTGGATGACCAAGACCTGCGCGATCAGCGGCGCGACTGGGGTTCACGATCTCTTTCTGAAATTCACCGGGAGCAGCGGCGATCTCTTCGCCTTCAATTGGTGGCAATTCAGCGGCCCCGGCGGCATGGACGTGGGCAGCGGCGGGACCGGTGGCGGCGGCGCGAGCAACGGTGGAGCTGCGAACCCTGGCGGCGCTGGCGGGCAGAGCGGCAAGTCAGACGGCGGCGCAATTGGACTCGGCGGGGGCTTGGCGAGCGGCGGCACGGGCGGAACCGCAGCCAGTCAAGGCGGTTCGGCGCCGACTAGCGGTGGGAACGGCTCGAGTGCATCGACTACGGGCGGCTATGCCACCAGCGGTGGCCGTACGGGAAATTCGAACGGAGGGGTTGCGCCAGGTGCGAAGCCGCCGGTCGAAGATTCGAGCGGTTGCAGTTGCCGAAGCAGCGCTGCGCGCGGCGGTTCCACCCCTGCCCTCGCGCTGTTTGCGCTGTTGGCAGTGGCGCTGCAGCGCCGACGTCGCCAGCTCAAGCCTTGAGTTCGCTGAACAAGCCCTTCGGGAGCGACGCTTCACCGAAGTCATCCGTGGGCGCGCCGCCGGTCTTCGTCACACCGGCGGCGGTGAGCAACGTGTTCAGCATTTTGTTCACCCCCGATACTGAACCATCACCGCCCTTGCCGTCTTGGCTGCCGCCGGGTTGTTGACCGTTGCCAACCACGACGTACTGCCCCTTCTTGAAGTAGCCGTTGGCCGTCCCGGCCTGGATCCACGGGATATTGCTGAAGGAATGAGCGCCGGTCGCGCATTGATTGCAGTAGATGGCGACGCCTTGATCGAACAGCGGCCCTGTCGGCGTGTCGTAGGTCGACAGACTATCGAGCAGATGCTTGTAGTAGTTCAGCATCATGCGGTCGATGTAATGGTGAAAGTCGACAGCGTTGGCGACTTGGCGATGCGAAACGTCGTGAAACTTCGCTGTTTGCCCGTTGTACGTGTAGACGTGATCGTCGATTCGATCGCCGATCTTCAGTACCGCGACGCGACTGTAGTCGGCCGCAGCGGAGAACGCCATCAGCTCCATGAACAGCTTGACCGCGGCGTCGCGCGTCGACTGATCGTACGGCTTGGCGTCCATCGACTTCATGGTCGTCACGTCCGCGTCGGGAATGCTGTACGTGGTGGTCGACATCTTGACTTCGATGTCACGAATCGCCGTCAGGTGCTGATCGAGTCTTGCGCGATCGCTCGTGCTGAGATCCGTGCGCGCGAGGAGCGCGGAGATCTGCGGACGCAAGAGATCGTTGATGCTCTTGCTGCGTGCCGCACGTTGGTTCAAAGCCTGAGTTTCCGCGGATGTTCCCGCACTCCCCTTTCCGATCGCACCGATGATGGCTTGGTACGCTTTGTACGGCGTATCGATGTACACGCGCGGTTGCTGCGGAGTGACGTACGAGACGTAGCCCGGAATGTCGAACCCCGTGCCACCCGGCGAAAACATGCCCGCGTGGAGCACGAGAGGATCTCGTCCAGCCGGGTTTTTGGCCTTGGCGATGGCGGTATCGACGGAGATCCCCATCGCCTTACAGTTCGTACTGCCTGCGGTGATCTTCGACGCGGTCAGGATCTGCGCGTCGGCGGCAGAGTGGGAGCACCCGTTCGAGCTATAGGGGAGATTGATGCCTCGGACCACGAGCAGCTTTTCGGCGTAGTCCGCGAGTTCGCCGGTCGAGCGAGTGGCCTTGTCCGAGGTCATGCTCGCCTTGGTCAGCGCGCCGCTCGCAGTGGGCCAAAACTTCTCCGGTTCCGAACCGACGCTCAAGTTGACGCCGGCTTGAACCACGCCGTTGTCTCCAACCACGATTAGGACGAAGGGCGAACGCTGAGCGTCCTGCGCGGCCGCGTTGCGTGGCAAGAACGTCTCGAGCAACGGAAGCCCCAGCATGAGCCCGCCCGCGCCGCGGAGCACGGTTCGACGATTGATTGGCGGCGGCTGCAACTTGATCATTGTCGTCTCTTTCTGACTCATGGAAGGCGGTTGAGGAACGCATCGCTCGTCACCAATGCGAGCTCCAGGTCGTGAAGGGTCATTCCGGCACGCGACCGGCGGGCGAAGTAATCGACCGTCACCGCCTCACTGCTGTCGAGCTCCCGGCCGTGCAGGTAGCTCATCATGTTCTGGATGTAGCAAGCGTGCGTTTCCTTGGCCTCCGCCAGCA
This sequence comes from Polyangiaceae bacterium, assembly GCA_035634635.1. Classification (GTDB taxonomy): domain Bacteria; phylum Myxococcota_A; class Polyangia; order Polyangiales; family Polyangiaceae; genus PMG-095. The sequence continues at coordinate 11,837 of DASQCO010000105.1, read as the reverse complement.
GCTTGGACAGCTCGACACCGTTGTTGAAGCTTCTGAGCTGCCCATCCAACGAGTAGCTATCTGCGGCGTTCACCGGCTTCCCTTGGTCGATCGTTCGATACTTGCCGATGGCGTCATAGTTCTCGAACGCATACCCGAGCGGGTTGAACAGCGCCCCGTGACAGGCCTGGCCGCAGGTCCCCTTCCCTGTGGTCATTTCCACGCGTTCGCGATTGGTCATTCCGGGCGTATCGGGCAGCATCGTCGCTGCGGCCCTGGGATCAGGGGGTGGCAAGGTTTTGCACAAGAGCCGTTGGGCGATGAACACACCGCGATGAATGATGTCCGGCTCGTTGCCGACCGACAGGTAGGATGACAGGAAGCCTGCTTGAGTGAGCAGACCAGAGCGTTGGCTCGGATCGAGGTCGACCTTGGAGAGCGACATGGGATCGTTCGAAGAGGCGCCGTTCACGCCGTAGAGTGGCGAGAGCAATGAGTTAACGAAGCCGACCGGTGCGGTGTAGAAGTCCTTGACCCCTCGGTTCTCTCTGAACACCCAAGTCAGAAACTGCAGCACCTCTTGTTTCATCGCCGCTGGCGTATTCGGCGTGAAATCCGGGAAGGCAGTCGCGTCTCTCACAATCCCGTCGTACGTGCCGAGGCGATAGACCTGCAGATTGAAGTTGCTGAGTCCCGACGCGCCGGTCGTCCCCTCCAGCAACCGCGCGGCTTGCGCGGACACGTCGGACGGTTCGTGCAGCTTTCCTGCCGCCGCGGCCGCCAAGAGCGTGTCGTCCGGGATGGTATTGGTGACCGCCAAGGCCAGCTTCGCGCCGACTTCCCAGTCGTTCAGCGGCACCTGGCTCGCACCTGCAGCCGCCGTTTGAAGCTCGGTGCGATACAAGAAATACGGCGACTGCAACATCGCCTGAATCACCAGGCTTGCGCCGGCTTTGAACGTATCGACGCCCGGATACAACGTAGCGCCTTGATTGAACAGTCCGAGGTGCGTCGTCACCTCCGCGTCGGTCAGCGGACGGCGAAAGGCACGCTGTCCAAAGGTCGTAATGAACGCCTTCGCGCGACCAGCCCCATCGCTCGGCGCGCCCGTCGGAACCAAACGAGCAAGCGCCGTCGCGTCGTTCGTGACCTTGTCCGCCAGCTTTTCCGAAGCATCGAACAATTGGGAGCGCAGCTGTTCCGTGACGAAGAGCGACTCCGCTTCGTCGTCAAAGCCGATCAAGGCATCGCCCGATACATTGCTGTCGACGTCGGAGATGTCGGACAGCTTCAACAAGTCCCGTACCGCGTTCGACCACTGTTGCCGACTCAACCGCGCAACCCGCGGAGTCGCCACCAAGACCGCGGCAGGCGGGGACGCGGGCACCTCGTACGGATCGCCGCCAGTTCCGCCACTGCCGGTCCCCGGCTGTGAGCCGCCCGAGCCGTTGTTCGCGCCCATCCCAGAACCCGATGCGCCTGGCGGGACGGTTGCCATTGGATCGGCAGTGCCCGGAGCGTGCGAACTACAGCCGACTGCCGCCAAATGGATCCCGGCAAAGAGGACGGCCCGCACGAGTCGCAGCCTCCCAGAAGAAGTCACAGACAATTGGGCATTGAAGGTGCGTTTCATCGCTTCCTCGGGAACGCGGACGACTGACGAGCACAACTCGGCTTCGCGCAAACGCGGCGTCCGATGCCTGTAAACTGTCGGGACCCGCGGAAAGTTGTTCGGGAAAAGATGGCCGCGAAATTTCGAGACTGGAGCGATTGAGCGACGGAATCAGCACCGCTGAGACATTGCACAGTGCATCCTTTCGAAAGACGGCAACCCAATGAACGCGATGAGAACAGGCATTATTTTGGTCTTCGCGGCCGGGTGCACCGTGGGCTGCACTTCACAACCAGACTCCGTCGCAGCTCAAAACGGAGGCTCGACGAGCAGCGGCGGACTCTCGAGCGGCGGCTCGGTGAGCGGCAGCGGCAGCGTCGGCGGCAATTTCACGGGCAGTGGCGGCACCGGCATCGCTGGCATGGGTGGCAGCTCGAGCGCGGACGCGGGCCGGAGCGGCGAGCCAGGTGGCGCAGCGAGCGGCGGCGCAGCGCCAGCCGCTGCTGGGAACTCGCCTGGTGGCGCTGGCGCGCCCGCTGTTCCGACATTGCCTGAACTCGTGACGTCTGCCGCAAACGCCTATTGGAACACCGCGAGCCCAGTGGCGCGTCTGACGACGGGTACCGCCGATCTGAGCGTCGACGAGAATACGAAATTGCAACGCTGGGACGGCTTCGGCGGTTGCTTCAATGAGATGGGCTGGGACGCGCTCTCGGTCGTGAGTGCCGAGATCCCGAGAGCAATGAAATTGCTCTTCGACGCCAAAGACGGCGCCAACTTCGCCTACGGTCGACTGCCGCTCGGGGCGAGCGACTACTCGATGAGTTGGTACACGCTCGACGACACCGCCGGTGACTATGCGATGGACAAGTTTTCCATCGCACGCGACCGAGAAAAGCTGATTCCGTTCATCAAAGAGGCGCTGAAGACCAAGCCGGATCTTCACCTTTGGGCGAGTCCGTGGGTCGTTCCGAACTGGATGATGGACGGCTCGAAGAACATGAAGAGCGACGCACAGACGCTGGGCGCGCACGCCCTATACATGGCTCGCTTCGTGGAAGAGTACGCAAAAGAAGGCCTAAAAATCTCGGCGATCCAGCCCCAAAACGAGCCCGGCTACGCCAGGGTGCATTGGACCCAAGCGCTGCTGATCGACTTCATGAAGACTTACCTCGGACCAACCTTGGCCCAGCGGAATCTTGCCACCGACGTCTGGTGCGGCACGATGTCGAAGGATCCTGACGACACCAACATCGCGCTGGCAACGGCCAAGGATGACGCCGCGATGAAGGTCGTCAAAGGCTTTGGGGTGCAATGGAACCTGCAGAGTTCCGTCGCCACCTTAGCCAGCAAGGCTCCGGTCATGCAGACGGAGCACCGCTGCGGCAACTACAATTTCGACAGCCCCTATTGGGACAAGACGCGCTACGACGCCAAGAAGCCGCAGAATGATCACCTGTACGGCGAGGAGAGCTGGCAACTGATCCGCGATTGGATCGTCTCGGGCGTGAACTCCTACAGCGCGTGGAACATGGTGCTCGACTCGACCGGCTTGAGCCTAGACAATTGGCCGCAAAACGCGCTCTTGGTCGTCGATCGTTCGGCGAAGACGTTGACCGCGACCGCGGCCTACTACGCCTTCCGCCACTATTCTCAATATGTCGCGCCCGGCGCGACGCGCATCAGCATCAGCGGCAGCAAGGACGCGCTCGCCTTCAAGAATCCTGACGGCAGCATCATCACCGAAATCTACAACGGCACCGGCTCGTCGAAGAAGACGACTCTCGCGGTAGGCAGTGCGCTCTACCAGTTCGAGGTTCCGAGCCACGGCTGGGCAACGCTGCGAATCACCTCTTAGCCGGTCCTGGAAAGGGTTCTCGGACGGGCAGTTCCGGGACCGGCTCTTAATTCGTCCGTGTTCGCGCGAGGCCGAGGGCTCTCGGGCTCGTGCGGTTCACGGTGTGTAGCGGATCGTCGCCCAGCCGCTTGCTGGCATCGCAAACTGCAGACTCTTGCCGCCGATTGAGACGACGTAGCTATTGTTGGCAGCGCCGCTGTTGTACATGATGGCGACTAGGCTGCCGTCCGGATTCTTGAATGCCACGGCGTCGCCGCCCGTGGCGTCGATGCGTTTGGCTTGCGGCGCCACGTACTGCGAGAAATGACGGAAAACGTAGTACGCGGGCGTTTGCACGATCTGGCCGCCGTCCACGACGAGCAGCGCGTTTTGCGCCCAAACGCGGGTATTGTCGATGCCCTTGCCGCCCTTGTCGAGCACCATGTTCCAGGCGTTGTACGCGGTGAGGCCGTTCTTCATCGCGTCTCGAATGTAGCCCCAGCTGTCCTTGGCGTAGCTCACGTCATTCGGTGCCGCAGCCACGTTCGAGCCCGGATTCCCGCCGCACTTGTGCTCTGAAAGCCAGATCGGGATGCCTGAGCCTTTGCTTTTCAAGTTGCTCACTTGATCCGCGTCCGACATGCCCCACTGAACGCCGATCACTTTGGCGAAGCCCTTGGCGGTCGAGTCCGAAAGCACCGCGTTCGCGACCGCGACATCCGCGTTGCTGTTGGCGTTGGACATCGTGCCGAGCATCATCTGCGTCGTGGGCGTCTCGCTCGCCAGGGCGGGCCCGAGGTACTTGCCGACGTAGGTCGTGTACGTGCTGGGTGACCAAATTGCCGAAGGGTAATTCTGCGAGTAATTCGGCTCATTTTGCGGAGCGATGTAGTCGATCTTGATGCTTTGCTCCGCGTAGGCCTTGATGAACTTGATCAGGTAAAGCGCGTGCGCCTTCAGCGTCGCGTCGTCGCTCTTCATCGAACCGCCGTCGAACGCGTTCACCGGGTTGCCCGGAGTCTGATACGGGCTCGACTTCATCCAAGTGGGCGGAGTCCAGGGGCTCGCCCAGAAGCGAAGGTCTGGCCTCACCGCTTGGGCGGCCTTGATGTACGGGATGAGCTTTTGCTTGTCGCGCTCGATCGAGAACTTCGTCATCTCCGTGTCGCCGGAGTTCTCATTCAGCGTGTAGCGATCCGTGGCGTAATCGCTCGCGCCAATCGGAATGCGTCCCCAAGCGAAGTGGCAGCCATCCGTACCGAAAAGCAGTTGAATGGCCTGATCCTGCAGGGCCTTCGTGGTCAGATAGCTCCAGCCAAGCTCATTGAACGCACCGCCGAAGCCGTCCCAGGTTTGATAAGTCTTGGTGGCGTTGACAGTGACAGTCGCAGTGCCTGTGCCGTCGGTCCAGGTGGCGGTCTTCCAATAAGCGCCGGACGTAGAAGTGACGAGCGCATTCGAAGCCGGGGTGCCTCCTGTCGCGCCTGCTGCGCCTGGACTGCCCGCGGAGGACGATCCGCCCGTTGCTGCTCCCGTTCCACCGATCGAAGGAGAACTTCCCCCCGCGTCCCCAGATGAGGACGAGCCGCCCGTGATCCCTGTGACGGCGCCGCCTGTGGACGTGCTGCCGCCGCTACTCATCGCGGCACCGCTGCCTCCTGAGCCGCGACCGCCGACGCCCGAGACACTACCGCCCGTGCTCGCCACGCTGCCCGCGCTGCCCGAAGGACCGCCTGGCGCTGCATTGGGTGAGGTGCTGCAAGCAGCGGCAACGAAGGCGCAAGTCGCGTTAGTAATCCACGTTTGCAATCGGCGCATGGCGTGTCGAGGCAATGTACCGACGCTGCAAATTCCGTCGGCGAATCGTTCAGGCCCGAGGCACCGCGAGCCCGCTCTCGTGTGCACCTGCCATTTTCTAGCCTTGGTCGCCGGCGCGTGGCGCCGCGAGATATTGAATCGACAAATCTGACAATTGAATCTCGCCCCCGACAATAGGGGGGCGTCATGACCAAGTTTTCGATCTTTACCTATGGGCTCGTTCTCCTGTTGCCAGCGTGCAACTCCGCTGGCTCCGCCGCCCCAGGCGGCAGCGGGGGCACTCCTGCGGTCGGAGGTGGGCACGCGAGCGGTGGCTTCGCAGGGCTGGCCTCGAGTTCGGGAGGATCGAGTGGGGGCATCGGCGGCACAGCGAGCTCGAGCGCCGGTCAATCCAGTGCAGGAACGAGCAGCGGAATGGGCGGCTCAACGAGCACCGGGGGTTCCGGATCGGGAAGCGGAGGCACGAGCGTCGGGGGCAGCGCCGGGTCTGTCTCGGCGGGCGGAGCCGCTGGCTCGAGCTCGACCGCGGTCACCGTTCAGCGCGCGACCAAACTCCAGCCGATCGACGGCTTTGGGCTCAACACCGCGCTCAGTAGTCCATCGGTCAATTGGGACACGTTCTATGGCACCGGAACCAACGGGCTCGGCTTGTCCATCGTGCGCGTCGCGATGGACTCCAACGGCAAGCTCAACGGCGTGATGCCTCCAGCTAGCGCCAAAGCCAAGGTCATCGCCTCACCATGGACCGCAGCCGGAAGTTGCAAGGACAACGGCACGACCACCAAGGGCGGGCACCTACTCAAGAGTTGCTACGACTCGTGGTCCACGAAGATCGCCGACTTTGCCAAAGCCCAAGGCCTGTACGCGATTGCTGCCAGCAACGAGCCTGATTTTGCGTCGTGCGGCTCGACCATCGGTCCGCCGTGCAACGGCGACTATGACTCGATGGTCTTCACGGCCAGCGAGATGGTCGAATGGGTCAAAGTATTGGGTCCCAAGATCAAAGCCTTGAACCCACCGGTCAAGTTCATCGCCCCCGAGCCGTCCGAGTGGATCCATCTTTGGAGCAACATGTCGGCCACGGGCTCGACGGTAACCGCCCATCCGAATAGCTCGGACCCGTTCAAATGTGGTTGCTTCGGAAACACCCCCGGCACGACGGGCTGCGCCAGCACGTGTGAGCAAGGCAACGGCTACGATTACGGCCATTGGCTGGCCAAGGACGCGACCGCGTGGGGGCTGATCGACATCATCGGAACGCACGAATACGACACCCAAAAAGCAGAGGCATGGCCAGCCGACGTCGATGGCGGCAAGCGCAGCAAACCGATCTGGGAGACCGAAGTCTCCGGCGTGATGTACTGGCCCGAGCAAGGGGCTTCGACCGACATCAAGAACGGCATTGCCGTCGCCGGTTGGATTCATTCGGCGCTCACCGTTGGTGAAGCATCGGCGTGGCTCTATTGGTGGTACGAGGCCAGCGGCGACAATGAGGGGCTCTTAATCAAAGGTTCGAGCGCGCTGACCAAGCGTTGCTACACCCTCGGTAACTACAGCAAGTTCGTGCGCCCTGGGTACACGCGAGTCGACATCACCGGCGCCGTTCCCTCGGATATCCTTCTCTCGGCGTACACCGGCGAAGATGGCACGGTGGTGATCGTGGCAATCAACAAGGGCTCGGCTGCGGTCTCTGTCCCGATCACGATCGCCGGCGGCACCGCTGTGCCGGCCACGCTGACGCCGAACGTGACCTCAGCGAACGACAACCTCACGGCTAAGCCGGGCGTCACCGTGACCGGCGGTACGTTCACGGCCGCGCTCGACGGGATGACGGTCACCACCTTCGTCGGGAAATAGCTCCCTCCGGATCAAATTAAGGCCAGCGCGGTTGCGCGTGCTAGCACTCGCTTTCGTGCCTGTGCCCGCCGCAACTGCGCCTCCCGTTGCCGTCCTCATCTGGGATGGCGGGCAAGTGAGCCCCGCGTGCGACCGAGGCGAAGAGCTGAAGCGCAACGTGGCTGCGTACCTGGGGCACGAAGCGTTCGAAGCCAATGCACCTCTGACCATTCGCGTCAGTTTGCGGCGCAGCCCGGATGACCGCGGGCTCGTCGCGGATATCAGTAAAATCGGCGAAGACGATAAGGTCGCTGGTGTGCGCACGGTGAGCGGAGGCGCCACTTGCGAAACGCTGGACGATCCGTTGACGTTGGTCGTCGCGCTGATGCTCGACGCCCCCCCCGAAGAGGCGCCTCAGGCTCCCGATGTGCCGTTGGAATCGCCACCACCGGAGGAACCCGAACCACCCGACCCGCTCCTGCATGACCCCGTTCCGGAGGAAACGAACCGCGAGCCAGGGTTCGTTTTGATTGCTGCGGGTGTCGGCTCTTCGGTGGGGTTGCTCCCCTTCCCAAACCTTGGCCCTCGCCTTCAGGTCGATCTGAAGCCACGCAACTTTTGGGGGATCTCGATTAGCGGTCTGGCGCTGCTCGGGTCGCACACGGACTTACCCAGCTCTGGGGCGATCGACTTCCGATCGATCCAGGTCGGGGCTGCGCTGTGCCCGCTCGACACCCTGCGCGATCGCAATTGGTTCGCGGCGTGTGGCGGGCTCGACGTGCTGTGGATCGAGGCAGAGGGCAGCGCGCTTTCTCCGCATCGGCGAAAAACGGATTGGACGTTGAGCCCTTCGCTCCGTTTACAGGCCGCGCGCCAGGTCATAGGCCCGCTCTTGCTCGGAGGTCTGTTTGGCGTCTCGTTTCCAATCTCCCGAAATCGTTACGTTTACCGGGACGTGGCCGGCGCCAGTCAGCTCGCGTTCGAGGTCGCCTCGCCGGCGTTGGTGCTCGGGCTGTTCGCTGCGTTCAAAGTGGATTGAGCAGCGATCAGAAAAGTTCCCCCATGCCCCCATTTTACGGAGTGGACGAGCCTCCCGCGGAAGCCTCGACTCAGGCGGCAAACGTGCCGACCCTAGCCGAGATCTTCCAGCAGCACACCCCATTCCTGTGGCGAGCGCTGATCAACTTGGGTGTACCGGCAGCGGAAGCTCAAGACCAGTGTCAAGAGATCATGATTACCGTACATCGACGGCTAGCGAGCTTCGACGGCGCGTCGTTGCGCGGTTGGCTTTATGGGATCTGCGTGCGGGTCGCCTCTGACTATCGGCGGAGCGCACGCGTGCGCCGCGAGGTCTTGACCGATGCTTTGCCCGAAGCGTCCGACTCGATCGATCTTGCCGAGTCGCTCGATCGCGAGCGCAACGCGCGACGTTTGCGAACCGCGCTCGAAGCCCTCGACGAACCCAAGCGCGCCGCGTTCGTGCTGTTCGAGATCGAAGAGCTGACCTTGGCGGAGGTCTCGGAAGCCGTCGGTGCGCCGCTCCAAACCGTCTATTCTCGCATCAAAGCAGCTCGCGAGCAGATGCGACGCACGTTTGCCGATCAGGCCGTCAATGACTCCAAAGGAGGCATCAGTGAAGCCGGATAACGGTCAAATTGACCTGCAACGGTTGCGGTCGACGGACGCGCCCGAGCTCTACCGCGCGATCGGCGCGGTGAAGCAGCAACTCCCCGATCCGCAGCAGCTGGCGGCGCTTGCCGCGAGCTTGTCTCAAATGGGGATCTCGGTCGCGCCGTCTGCTCAAGCATCGACAGCCACGCCGCCATCTGCGACGCGACTCAAGCTGCTCATTGGTGCTGGAGTGGTCGGGCCGATTGCGCTCGCGCTGTTGCTTTGGCAATCAGCGCCTCAGTCAACGGCTCCTGCCGCCAGCGCATCCGCGGCGCTCGCACAGGCTGTGGGATCTCCGGAGGAAAGCGGGGTTCGTTCGAACGAAGTGAGTCAGCGTTCAGCAAGTGCGCTCGCGAGTGACTCTGCCGTGCCCTCACCGAGTTCGAGCGCGAGCGAGGTTGCAGCAACCGACCATCGCCCCCCACCAGTCGCGAGTGCGGAGCCGCTCAAGCCGGTCCCGCGAGTTGTCGCTGCACCGGCCACGGAGAGCGTTCGCTCAGCCACCGCGCCCGCTGCACGCAACGCCAATCCCGAAACCGCTGCGCCGGGTGTCGTCGCGCGTCCTACCGAGGTCGCCCTACTGCGCGATGCTCGGCTCGCGCTCAACGGCAGCCCGAACGAGGCCCTGGCTTTGGCAGAACAACATCGCGCTCTGTATCCACGCGGGGCGATGGTTCAAGAGCGCGAATTGATTGCGATCTCCGCCTTGGCTCGTTTGGGCAGGCACAGCGCCGTATTGGCGCGGGCCGCACAATTCGAGCGCGATTTCCCCACGTCACCGTACCGCAAGCAGGTCAACGCGCTTGCCCAATGAGAATCGACACGGGCCTTCAGAAAAGCGCGGACTTGCTCCCATAGCGAGAGAGTGTCCCGCGACTTTGCGACCGAGGAGCCCCTTTTGCGCAATCACCCGTTGAAATTCCAGCCCGCGAGAAGCTGGTTGTTCGTTCCCGCTTTGGCGCTCAGCGCGACGCTCGCGTTCGTGGGCTGCGGTGCCAAGAACACGGACATGGGTCAACAGATTGCGCCCGCGCAGGGCGGTGGTGCCAGCGCCGGCAATCCGGGTGGCATCGGGGGCGGACTCGGCGCGAGTGGCGGTGCCCAATCGCCGTGCGGCGCGAGCCCTTGTGCGAGCTACACGGGGCCCAAGACCTTTGTCGAAGCTGGCGCTCCCGCTGACGCTGGCACGCTATTCGGGGATTCCACCGCGCACGCTCCCGGCAGCGACGCTAAACGCGAGCCAGGCATCATCTATCCGTCTCACGAGACCATGTTTCCGATCAACGTGTCGCACATTCGGCACGAGTGGTCGGCGGGCGGAAACGATCTATTCCGGCTTACTTTCCGCGGCGAAAACACGACTGTCACCGTGTACACGACGACCAGCAACTGGAGCCCGAGCGAGGAAGAGTGGGACTGGATCGCCGAGTCCAATCGCGGAAAATCCGTGGAGCTGTCCGTTACCGGCATGCTGACTTCGCAACCGAAGGACTCTTGGTCCGCGCAGGCAATCACGGAGCTCTTCAGCGACGCGGCCGTCGACGGCGCCATCTACTACTGGTCCACGGGCACCAAGGGCGTGATGCGCGCGCTCGTTTCGGACCCGGTGCCACAGAAGTTTTACACCGATCCAACTGCTGCTGACAGCGCGACGTGTACCGCCTGTCACACGCTGTCTCGCGATGGCAAACGGCTCGCGGTCGGCTACGACGACGAGACGCTGCGAGTCGTCACCGTGCCTGACCGGACCGTACTGATCCCAAGCGCGGCCAGCGGGGGCTCGACGGGCGCAGGTGGGTCCGCCGCAGCAACAGGCGGCAGCGGCGGAATGATGGGACCTGGCATGATGCCAGGCATGATGAAGCCTCCGAAGATGCCCGGAGGGATGGACGCAAAAGGCGGAATTCCAGCCGCCTGGAGCACCTTTTCGCCGGACGGGAAGCTGATCTTGATCGCCAAGAGCGGTGTGTTGACGCTGCTCGACTCCGACACCGGGCAAACCGTGGGCAGCAACAACGGGATCGTATCGTTGCCCTCCGGTTCAATCGCGACGCACCCTGATTGGAACGCCAAAGGGGACTTGGTTGCGATCACGCTCGGCACGAAGGACGGCAACAAAGACATCGAAGGCGGCTCGATCGCGCTGCTCCCCTACAACGCTGGCAGCTGGGGCGAGCCGATGATGCTGGTTCCCAATCAAGGCGGCGACGACAACAATTTCTTCCCGATGTGGAGTCCGGACAGCCAATACATCGCCTTCGCAAACGCTCAGGGCAAGTCCAACAACGCCACGAGCGCCACGCTTCGCTTGGTGCGCCTGTCGGACGGCAAGGTGCAAGAGCTCGTGCGCTTGAACGAGCGCGTGAACAATGTCGATGGCGTAACGGGCATCGGCAATTCGATGCCAACCTGGGCGCCATCGACCAATCCAGGCATCTTTTGGCTCGCGTTCTCGAGTTTGCGCGCCTACGGCACGCTCCGCGCACAAGATCCGAAAAGCGATCAGATTTGGATCGCCGCCATCGATCCGCAGCAAAGCGACCCGAGTTATAGCGGCTTTTGGGCGCCCTTCCAGAGCTTGGAAGAGGGCAACCATCGCGCATTTTGGACGCACAGCTCGGACGACACGCAGTGTAAATGCGTCGACATTTGTGGCGACAACTTGGACAACAACTGCGACGGCGTTGCCGACGAAGCCACCTGCTCGGCCTGCGAGCCCACCGAAATCTGTGGCGACGGCATCGACAACAATTGCGACTGCGTGGTCGACAACTGCAACGTCGAGATCTGCGGCAATGGCATCGACGACGACGGTGACGGACTCACCGACGCTGAAGATCCGGTCTGCCAAGTGAAGTGACGGACCCAACGCCTCCGCCAACCCCAATGCCGATCGGTCAGCGCCTAGGCGATCGGCATTGGGATTAACCGCAGAGGCCGCAGCTTATGATTGGTCACATCTCTGACGGCGGTGCGGGGACAGGGGCGAGCTTGCGGCGTGCTCTCGGAGAGTAAGCGGCCACCCTCCCTTTCGGGTGTCGTCCGGCCAAACCGAAAGGGCTCGGCGCTCCCTTCGCTCGTCGC
>DASQCO010000104.1:0-80612 GCA_035634635.1 Polyangiaceae bacterium | reverse complement strand
CCCCAACCGATATTGGTCATTCATGACTCCTGTCTAACATGCGAAATTTCGAGCTCCGCATTGCCACCCAGCGAGTCGTTCTCTCGGTAAAATGGCTTCAAACGCGATCGCGTTCACGAACGCACAGCAGCGCGAACCCTCGCGCCAACAACACCCCAAATCCAAGAAACATCCTCGTCGACGTCACCGTACGCCCCAAACCCGTCAACAACAAACAACACTCCAACCACCGAAAATCCGCAAGAGCGGACCGAACAAGTGGCGCGCGCTCCACCCTCGGCGCGCTCACCAAGCGTTCCTCGCATGCGCGCACCACTTGGCGAGGCCGCACGACGCTGCCCGAAACCTCCCCGTCGAGCCAACGCCCCCACAGCGGCGCCCCGAAACAACCCACGCCGCACGACACGCCCGCGCGCACCGTGACGAACACGCACTCCGACTCCACCGGTGGAGTCGCGCCGCGCATCCCCACGCCCGCCGGCCCCCTCAGGGCCAGAAACCTCGACAAGCGTCTTTGTGTAGAATCATCAGCTGCGGCTCGGCGGTTAGTCCCTCTCCCCTCTCCCTCGTCCGCGGCGCCGAAGGGTGGATCAGAAGAACGGCTGCGAGGCCATGCCGGCGCATATCGCTTACGGCGAGGTCAGGTAATTGTCGTTGAGAAATGCAACGACGGCGGCCGTCTCGTTGACCGTCCGTTGGTTGATGGTCGGAATCGCCTGCGCGTAGCTAAAGGCATGCACGTTCACCGCGGGTGCGTCCGTGCGACCGAATGAAACGTCAGTGATCGCCATCTCCGTCTCGAGTACCCAGCGCTCGTCTCGTTTGAAGGCGTCGGGGTGACCCGCCGTCGAGATGCCGGCCTTCTTACAAATGTTGAGTCCCAGGGGGTCTGCGGTGTTGCACTGGGCGCAGTCGACCGAATCGGGCGTGGTGAAAGCTGGATTCGTGAAGTGAACCAGAGCCGCAGCGATCTTGGCCTTCTCGGTGTTTGATAGCGACGCGGCGCCCGCTTCCTAGCGGGTCATGCGGTTCTTATTGTCGCCGAGCCAAGACAATTGCGGTCGAAGCCGACTCGAAGACTCCTGCGCGGATTTCTCCCTGAGCGAAACCGGGACGGACGCGTCACCCAACAACCTCGCGGTTGGCCGCGGTTTAGAACTGGGTGATGAACTTCCAGGCTTCGGGCGCTCGGGAAGGTCGTGGCCGATGGGCATACAGCCGTTGATCGCGGCAGTGTCTTTGACAAATCCGGCCACGATTCGACAACGATCTGGGAACCAGCCGAGTCTCAGCTCCCAAACAGAGCGAAAGGTTTTCGCACCTGCGCCCCTTTGATCGAGCGCGATGAATTTCAAGACGCTGCCAGGCTGCCTGCGGGTCGCAGTGATGTTCGGACTGGCTGCGGCCACTCACTCGATTCCTTACGCGCGAGCAGCCACGAGCGGCGCCAATGGCACCCACGATCCGTCACGCATCGTCGAGTCCGATGGGAAGTTCTATTTCTGTAGCACCGGCGGCAATTGCGCGTCGTCTGTCGACGGCCTGAAATGGTCGGATGCACCGCTGAGGATCCCGATCCCCGCCTGGGCGGGGACTTACACGGAAGTGACGGGCTATAGCGGCAATCAAGGCATTTGGGCGCCTGATCTGATCTACGCGAACGGCAAGTACTACATCTATTATTCGTTTTGCGGCAAGCCCGCGTCCAAGGCTCCCTGCGTGATCGGTCTGTACACGACGCCCACGTTGGATGCGAACGCGATGAGCTTCCGGCTCACGGACGAGGGCAAGGTCGTGAACAGCCCGCCAAACACCACGAGCTATCAGTTTTCCACCATCGATCCCGCGCCAGTCGTAGACGCCAAGGGGGAGCTTTGGAGCGCGTGGGGCAGTGGCTACGGAAAGGACGCCTCGCTGCCGCAAATCTTCGTCACTCGCCTGACCGCGATCGGTCTGCCGTTGACGAGTGATCCGGGTTACAAGCCGCCGATGACGCTCGGCTATGGTATCCAGCCTGGCCGCATCGAGGGCTCATACTTGCACTACCACGCGGGTTATTACTACCTGTGGTGGAACTCAGGCAGTTGCTGTAGCGGCAGCAATAGCACCTACACGATGCACGTGGCGCGCTCGACCACGGTTAGCGGGCCGTACACGGAAAAGGGCAGCTCCTGGTTCGCGAGTAGCGGGAGCATGCACGGCCCGGGTCACATCGGCATCTACAGCGCGTGCGGCGTGGAGCGCTTCACCTATCACTACTATCCTGACTCAGGCGGTTCGGTGCTGGGGGAGAACGAATTGTCGTGGGGCGCTGACGGTTGGCCGGCGCCTGGCGTCGAGTCCACGACCGCGCTGAAGCCTTGCGGCACGGGCTCCGACGGAATGGGCGGCGGGGGTGCGGGTGGCAATTCGAATATGGGTGGTAGTTCGAGCGTCGGTGGTAGTTCGAGCGTTGGCGGCAGTTCGAGCATCGGCGGCACTTCGAGCATCGGCGGCACTTCGAGCATCGGTGGCACTTCGAGCGTCGCTGGCACTTCGAGCGTCGCTGGCACTTCGAGCATCGGTGGGAGCGCGGACCACTCGAGCGGCGGAGCAGCCGGAACCGGCGCGCAAGGCGGCACCAGCACGCAAGGCGGAACCAGCGCGGTCGCTGGCTCGACGAATTCAACTCCCTCCGATGCGGCGCCGGAGCGCGCTGCCAGTGACGACGCGGGCTGTAGCTGCTCGCTGCCGACAGCAACTGGCGAAAACCACAGCTTCTGGCCACTGCTATTGGCGAGCGCGGCGTTGCTGAGCGCGGTGCGTCGAAAACGCTCATGACCCACACACGGCAAGACCAGCGACGCTTACACGGGCTGTGTTGCGCCCTACTCAGCACCGGCATCGCGCTCGGCTGCGGTGAGCAATCGCCATCCGAGAATCACGCTGGCGGCGCGGGCACGACTTCCGCGTCTGAAGCCGGCGCGCTGAGCAGCGCTGGTCGCGCTGGTGCGAGCACCAACCCAGCGAGCGGCGGAACGAGCGAAACTCCGATCGCCGGTGGCAGCGCGGGCGACAGCGCGCATGCGGGCAGCGCTCAAGCCGGCAGCAGCGCAGCAACGGCGGGGGCCGGCGGCGCATTCGCCGGCAGTTCGGGCAATGGTGGCGACGGAAGCGCGGTGATCGCCGGATTCGGCGGCGGGCGTGCGAGCTCGGGCGGCGCTGGCGGCACCGCGCAGCTGGGCACACCGCACAATCCGGTCCTGAAGGGCTTCAACGCTGACCCGCAAATAGCCCTATTCGACGGCAAATTTTACATCTACCCCACCATGGCTATCACATAGAACGCCTGCTCTCCGTTTCTGACTGTCGCCCAGCTTTCCCTTTCATCCCGACCTCGTGAAGGTCGCCTACTTCGACCAGCGCGACGGCATGGAGCGCATGGAGAAGGATCCGGATCACGCACGCATCGAAAGCCTATATCCCCAAGCGGTAGCGCAAGCTGTTTGGGTCTTCGCCGCGATCCGTTAGCGCCCGCGGGAGAACTAGCCGAGTGGCGATGTCGGAATCTTTTTTCAAACTCGACCACGCGGAGTGATCGCAGTTCTAAATTGGCTCCACTCAGCACATGCCATGAATGTCGGTATGGTTCGCGCGCAGTTTGCTGGAATCAGCGCCCTGGCCCTCGTCGTTTGGCTTGCAGGCTGCGGCAATAGCCAGTTCGGGGACCGCGGAGCTGCCGGCGCCAGTACCGCGGAGAGCGGTGGCGCGGCAGGCAGCGGTCGCGCGCCAGGTGGCGGCGGCGCGGCCGTGCTCGCGCCCGGGTCCGGAGGCGCCACGAATGCCGACTGCCGGCGGGACGTGAGCCTGACCGGGGTGACGCTGAGCGAACCAGAGCCGTTCGATCTCGTGATTGTGGCCGACAATTCGAAAAGCCTGGCTTGGTCACGGGACCAGCTGGCCGCGGGTCTGCGCGACCTCCTGACGAACGTCAAGGGTGGCTCGGTGCGCGTGCTCTTACTCACACCGACGCAATACGGCGCCGATAGTGCACCCGCGCGCACGCCCATCAGTGGAACACCGCTCGTCTCTTGGAAAGATCCGGCAACGGGCCAGGCGTACTCACCCGCGGTCACAATGTTCGAACAGTCGTGCACCGATCCCGCGGGCACGTCGATCGTTTGCCCCGATCCAAAGGGTCCCGCGCCTTACCGCGTCCATGGCAGCTGGACGTTCCGCGCTCCCACCCCAATCGCCGTGATTCGGCCCGACATGACGGACACCGAGTTTCAGAACGTGCAGCAAGCCGTCGCAGACCAGATCCTCGCGCTCGGCGGCACCGGCTCGCCGAGCGAACAACCGCTGTGCACGCTCGCGCGCTACGTGACCCAACCAGCCAGCGCTCTGCCGAAGAATGCCGTTTTTCTCGTCATTTCCGACGAAGACGACGTTAGCCTGCCGCGCGATTGTCTGCGCGGTTACGACGCAGAGCTGATTGCAACGCAGCAAGAGGACGCCTCGAGGCCCTGCACTTCCGGTTGCGACGTCTATAGCTACAGCACCAAGGGGACAGTACATATAGCCGGTCGGGACACCACGTGTGCGGCTTTCACGGACACCGGCAAGATGATCGCGGGAACCGAGCGGTCCACCGCGTTCAGCGGCGACACCCTGGCTTCGTGCGACGGGTACGCTTCACGAGCATGCACGGACGCCGAGCGCACCGACGCGACGCGCTCATGTAACCCGGGCGAGTCGATCGTGAATTGCCAGTACCGCTGCGAGACCACGGAAGATGTTTGGTGCATCGTGCGGGTGACCGATCCGAAGCTGAACGCCTGCACTCAGGCATTCACCTTCGACGGCCAGTCGTATGACAACCTGCCCGCGTATTGCGCTGGGCGCGGCATCTTCGGACCCTATGCTGCTTGCTCCGGCCAAGGCTATTATATCGACGACCTTCCGACTTCCGCAGGCGGCTACACGCCGATACCGCTCGTCGCGGGCACGACCACCGCCGACTTGGGCGAGTACTTCCGCCGCCAGTCTGCCGCCGCGTTCGCCAATGGCCAATCGTTGCTCGAAGGCATTGTGTTTGCGCCATCGTCCTCGTGTCAGCTCGGCAGCGGACAGAGTTACGCCCGCAACCTGATCGACGTCATCGCTGACTCGAAACGCGTCTTTTCCCTGTGCGATTCCTATGCACCGGCTCTGAGTGGCGTCGCAGAGTTCGCCCGGTTATTGCTTCGGACCGACTACACAATCGAGCTCCAGGTCGACGAGCACGTGACGGGCGTCGTGGTCGTGGCCGACGACCGGACTGAGCGTTCGCTCGACACTTCGGACTACACGTTCGACGCTGCGACGGGTAGCCTGAAGATCGTGCGGTCCGCGCTGCGCGCTACGGACGCGAGTTTGCGAGTCGAGGTTACGTCCGATTGCCGACCTGTGCGCTGAAGGGTGCGCGCGGGCGTGTCATGGCTTGCCGACGAAGGTGGTGACGCTTTGGGCGTCGAGCGTCGCGCTGAACCGAGCGTTGCTGATCGTGAGCGGGCTTTTGGAAGCGAGGTTGTCGGTCGCTGAAGTCACCCACGGCGTGACGCTGCACGGGACAGCACCCGAGAGATAGAGCGAGACCGGCGTGGCAGCAGCGTTGTTGTTGATGGCCACCAAGACCACCGTCCCATCCGATGGATTCTTGTACGCCGTGAGCAAGACGCCCGACGGCACGGTGCCCGAGGTAGAAACCCGCATGTAGCCGGGCCGCACGAATCGTGAGAAATTGCCCAGGACCCAGAGTCGCTTGGTCCACACCTTCGAGCCCGTGTCGTAGAGGCAGCCGCCGGTCTTGCCGTTCTCGTACAGCCACCAGAGGAGCCAAGCGTTGAGGTTGTCTTTGGTCAGGTCAGTGTGAATGGCTTTCGCCATGAGCAGTGCGCTGGTGATGCCGTCGCCGGATGGGTCGTCCTTCGCGGTTCCAACGTCGACCTCGGTCTGCCAATACTCTTTGCCGGCCGCAGCGATAGCTGGCTGCACAGGCGGCGCCAAACCATATTCATGGCTCGCAAAGATGCTGACTGCGTCCCAGGCGGTCGCGTCCTTCTGAATGGCCGTAAAGTAACTCGGGAAGCCGTAGCCATTCTGCGTTTCGGGAGCCATGATCTTCACGCCGATTTTGGCCATGGCGGGGGCCAGGGTGTCGATCCATGTGGCCAATTGCGCGGGCGAGTACGAGGCAGTCTGGTTGATACCGCAGCTGTCAGGCTCGTTCGCGGGAGACAGAGCGTAGATCGGCACGCCTTGCGATTTCGCGTTGGTGATCCAGGCGGAGATGGTATCCGCCTCGGCCTGTAGGTTGGTGAGCACGGGCGAGGCGCCGTTGGTGCAACCGTTGGGGTTATTCTGGCTGGTGGTGTTGGGGCCACCTGGAGAACCATTCGCCCCTGTGCCCCACACGGTCATCCACACCGTCACGCCATTCTGAGCGGCCGACTTGGCAATCGCGAGACCGTCTCCGTAGCGGATGCGGAGTAACGTCAAGCCGGCCCCCTTCGTAGTGGACCAGAGATAGTCCGGATCCGAGGCATTGGCGAAGCTGCCGGACCAGGCCGAAGAGATGCCGAAACCCGATATTTTCTGCTGCAGACTGGATAGGCTCACCGTCACGTCGCTGCTTTGCGCGGTACCCGTACTGCAGGCCGTGGGGTTGATGACGCCGCCCATTCCCGCAGTGCCGACAGCCCCGCCGCTCCCAGTCCCAGCAGCCCCACCGCGGCCGATGGTGCCCCCCGAAGCGCCGCCACCGCTGTTGCTCGACGCACCGCCCGAACTCGTCGCACCGCCCGAACTGATCGCGCCGCCCGAACTGGTCGCGCCGCCCGAACTCGTCGCACCGCCCAAACTGGTCGCGCCGCCCGAACTGGTCGCGCCGCCCGAACTGGTCACACCGCTACTGATCGCTCCGCCCGAAGCCAGAGATCCTCCGGTACCCGCGGAACTGGCGGGTGTGCCCGACGAACAAGCGGTACCCGCGATCGCGAGCATTGCGATCGTTGTTCGCGAGAAGCCGCGTAGTGTCATGCAAACCTTCATTGCGTTTTGTATTGCCGAAACCGGTCATTGGTCGACCTTGCGTCTGCAGCGCGAAGGTCGGGAAGAATGGGTTGATCAGCAATGACAAGAGCGCCGGATTTCCGTTCGATGAACGAACGACAAGAGTATTTATTACGGTCTTGGAACCCGCGATCGAAACGGGGCGATGGGCGCACGGCCCCGGGCTCTACTGAGCTCGCTGAGGGCTTGCGCCATCACCGCGGTCGTGCTTGCGGCGTGTGAGGGCGCCAACGATCTCCACCTCAAACTGGAGCGTCCGTCAGGGGAACGACGCGCACGTGCGCGATTGTTGGACCATGGCGGGAGGCTCGCGACACTCAATCGCAACGGCATACATACTCACCGTTTAGGTTCATGACCGGTCCAGCGGCATCGGAGCGCATTTGCTCCGCTCTGCTCGGAGGCGAATGGGCTTTGTGCGGCGTACTTGCGTTTGGTGGCAACGAACAGTCCGTCATCAGCGTCCCAACTTCCCTGCGATAGGAGCACGAAATGCGCGAAGTGATTGGTTTGGCCCTGCTGATTCTTTCTTGCTCTTCTGGATCGGGTAGCTCACGGGTTTCCGATGGTCCAGGGAGCGGAGGATGGGGCGCGGGCAACAACGGAAATCTGGGCGTTGACTCGGGGCAGCGTGATTGCTCCACCGCCACTGATAAACAGGGCTGCTATTGCCCGACATTGGGCCAACAGCGGCAATGCCAGGTCGGCACCTGCCCAGGTGCACAGTCGTGCCTCCAGACTGGCTCAGGCGAATTCGCCTTCCAATGGGGCACTTGCGAACTCGCGCCCCATACCGCTTCAAGCTGTTCGACAACTGATGGTTCGCCGGGCTCGCCGGGCAGCAGCGGCGGCGCGGGAAACACCGCGGACGGTCAGGGCGGCAAAGGCAGCACGCATGACGGCGGTCCCCCCGGCGGCGGCGGCAAGGGCAACACTCACGACGGCCAGGGCGGCGGTAAGGGCAACACTCACGACGGCCAGGGCGGCAAGGGCAACACGTTTGATGGATCGGGCGGCGAGTATCCGAGCTTGTGCAGCGACCCCGCAATCAACAACGAGCCCGAAATCCTGGTCGCGCATTCCCCCGCTAACGGCGAAACCGTGTCAGAAGATGGGCAGATCAAAGTTTGGATCAACGACGAGGGAGCCCCCTTCATCTCTCCGAACGAGACGCTCGATCCGGACACTGGAGCGGTCCTCACGCCAGGTGATCGCGCGGCGCAGGCTCCCGACGGATACCTCTGGGAACCCGCGCTGTATATCGCGCCCGCGACGGCGGAGAGCGGCGGGACTCCGCACTTCCCGCAAATGGTTAAGGGTTGGTACAACTATCCTGGCCGAGGAAAGGCCAACGGCTTCGGGGGAGCAGCCATCGAGCCGATCCCCGGTAACCCGCAGCTTCACGACAAGTACAACGCGGAGGACATTTGGGACGTGAGCTCGCTGGGCTTGCCCCCCGGTAACTACATCGGGGAGTTCGTGATTTGGGATGGAGACACCGACCGCGCAGTCGGCTGCATCAACATCGTCATCACGCCTTAGCTCGTTTCGACAAGACCGGGAGCCCCCATGAAGTCATCCTTGTTTGCTGCGCGGTTCATCGCTCTTGTTTGCTGCGGGCTGGCGCATGTTGCGTGCAGCTCCGATTCGGGATCAACGGTCAGCACGCTGCCGTTCGGATCAGCGGCAGGTGCAGGGCTCTACGGTGCGGGCGGGGCGTCCTCGGGTATCACGCTCGTCATTCCTGAGCCGGGATCTAGCGTCGGAGGCGGGCTTACGAGTGATTCGGCATGCGCTGCATCCCAAACTCTCGCCGAGCTCACTCCCGTCAACATCGTGTTCGTCTACGATCGCTCGGGCAGCATGGGTGACCGAAGCAGCGGCTTCGATCCCAGTCTACGCTGGGATCCGGTCAACGCCGGAATGAGCGCGTTCTTTTCTGATCCGGGCTCACACGGGCTTTCCGCGTCGCTGAAGTTCTTCCCAGTAGACGGTGACCTCGCCGGCGCCTGTGCCGGGCCATATGACTCTCCCGATGTTCCGTTGACGCCGCTGGTTGGCAACTCCCCCTTGCAAGCAGTTCTCGCCGCGACCACTCCACACGGCGGTACTCCAACCTTGCCGGCGCTCAGCGGAGCGATCAAGTACGCGACGCAGCTGCAAAAAGACCGGCCGCAGTCACGGACGGTGGTGGTGCTGGTGACTGATGGCGAGCCCGGGTTTCTAATCGACGGGCAGTTCGTCCCAGGGTGTGCGGACAACGACGTGGCGCACGTGGTGGCCGCAGCACAGGCCGCACACTCGCAATCGCCGCCGCTTCAGACCTACGTGATCGGCATAGGTCCCCAGCTCGACGCGTTGAACGCCATCGCCGCGGCCGGCGGCACCCAAAAGGCCATGCTCGTTTCGGCTGGAAACCCGGGCCAAACCTCGTCCGAAATCCAAAGCGCCTTGGGCTCCATTCGCTCGCTGCAGCTCTCTTGTGACATTGCCATCCCAGCGCCCCCTGGCGGTTCTGTGCTCGACCCGAACGCGGTCAACGTGCGACTTTCGACGAGCTCGGGCGGGGATCGCGTCCTCGCCTATGACGAAGCGTGCACGAATGGCGTCGGCTGGTACTACGACAATCGCGCGGCGCCGAAGAACGTGGAGCTTTGCCCAGCCACCTGTGCAGAGGGTCAAGGTGACTCAGGGGCACAATTGGGGCTGCTGTTCGGCTGCATGACGATCACCGTGCGCTAAGAGCGGGTCCTAAAACCCCTCTAAGGACAGGCGCCGCTCGAGCAATCCGTGCATCTCCCGTTCAAGCAGTCCGGTTTCGACGCATCGAGGCAGTCGGCATTCGTGCGACAGCTGACGCAGAGCTCCAGGGATGAATCACAGATGGGAGCGTCCGTAGGACAAGCCTTGTCTTTGGCGCACGGTGCGGCGCAGCGCTGCAGCGTCGAGTCGCAGCGCTCCGGAGCAGAGCAGTCGGTATCCTTCAGGCAACCCACGCAGGTGTGCTTCGCTGGGTAGCAGTAAGGACTCGCCCCTGAGCACTCACTGTTCTTCATGCATTGGACGCACGTCCCCAACCCATGTTCACAAACGGGTCTGGGCGGCGTGCAGTCGTCAGCCGTCGTGCAAGTCACCGCTCCGGAGCTTTGCCCACCGCAGCCGGCGTCAGCCTTGCACATTTTGCCGGCACCGGCGTGGCTCGGGTCGGGCATGGTGCCTGCGCCACTTGCCGCTGGAACGATCACGTCCCCAGGCGCGTCGCCACAGGCGAGTGCGATGTTGACCACCACTACTAGCCAAAGCCACAGGCGATTGGGGATCATGGCTTTCGTCCTGCTCGAAACGGCTCTATTTCGAAGCCGAGTGTTGCCAGCGCAAGGGGCCGCCCCCAACTGGCGATGACGTCGTGATCGAAGCGCACCGTCGGCCGCGGGGCGCTCAGGCCCACGACCCCGTTAACACGCAGGCTCAGCCAACTCGAAGCACGCCACGCCAACGACGCGTCGACGAACGCAACGGCGGCCCACACTGTCTGCGAGCGAGCGACGTCGCTCGGCATGGCGGCGACACCAGCCATCGTCGCATGCATGGCTGCGCCACCCAAAGCCAGGTCCCAATCGAGCCTCTGAAACCGCAGGGCCACGACTCCTGCTGTGGCGCCGAGCAGATACGCTTCGACCGTCGCGGTGCCACGCTCACCGGAGACATTCTGGCTCGATAGCGGAAGAAATACGACGCAGGAAATGGAGCCGCGCGACCAGGCCTGCACCCGAAGACGGAAGGAGGCAATTGCGCTGGGGCTCAGGCCGCCTGAGCCGAGCGTACCGCCGAGCGCAGCCCCAAGCCAGACGCCGCCAGAAGGGGCGCTGGCGGTCGTGTTCGCGATGTCTTGGTCGTGGTCTGTGCGCGCGGGAGCCGCTGGTGCGCTCGCCTGGGGCTCGCTCGGCTCAATTGCGCCGGGTGAGCTCTGCGTCGCTGAGTCGGCGTCTTTTTTCGGCGCTTGCTCGGACGCCCCCGTGTCTTCGAGAAGTTCGGAGGGGTCCGCAACCGACGCTGGCGCAGCCACCGGCGTCGGTAGCAACATCGACAACTCGACGAGCTGCGCACGAAGTTCTTCGACCGCAATCACCTCGAGCTCCGTCTCGGATCGTTGCCCGCGCAGCACCTTACCTTGCACGAAAGAGCCACTCTCGGCCGCAACGACGAGCCACTCCAGCTCACCTTGCAGCTTCAAGCGCAGCCCCGAGCGGGCGTGAAAGGCGAGCGTAATCTGGGAGATGCTGCGTTGGTCGGACCGGGAGATCGTGGCATCGACCGGGGCGAGTCCGGCTGCCAAAACCTCGGCACTGAGACGCCGAGCCTGCTCGGCCTGCTCCGGCGTGTGCACCACAGCCACGCGAATCGGCTCGGCCGCGGCGTTCAGACAGATTGCGACAATGACAGCGATGCAACACGCGCCCGCAGCGCCGCGTTCAACGCGCGAGCGGGGTGTCCAGCACCTGGTGAGCGGCGTCCGCATGTGACCCCTGGGGATATCGATCCAGATAGGTTTTCGCAAGGGCGCGGCTGGACTCGTATCTTTTCAATCGGACTTCAGCCTCCATCAGTCGGCCTAACGCTGGTGCGGCAAACTCTCCGGCTGGTTGTTCACTCAGGTAGAGACGTAGCCAAGTTTCTGCCTCACGATAGTCATGACGCTGATCGAACTCGGCTCTGCCGATCTGGAAAGCAGCCATCGTGGCGCTCGCGCTGCGTGGCCAGCGCTGCCTGATCGCCTCGTATACTTGTCGCGCGCGGCCGATGTGTCCGGTGAAGCGCGCGGTGTCTGCGAGCAACGAGAGCTCGCTCGCCGTGCGAACCCGACACTCGCCCTCGAACCCTGCACTCGATGCTGCTTGGTAAGCGTCTGCAAAGCGGCCTCTCCTGGCCAGTACCAGCCAGGCTTCGAGAACTTCTGAGCCGGGCCGCGCATCGCCGACGGTCGCCGAGGCTGAACTCAGAGCATTGGAGCCGCTCGTACTCGCAGTGCCGGGCGGCGCGGGAACCGACGAGGTGTCGGCGGACGGTGCGGCGCCCTTGTCTGTTGCCGTGGCGACGGCGTTAGCAGCCGCAGAAGTGCGCGAGAGCGCGGAAATCGTAAATTCTTTCCGGGCGCAGGACGCTTCGATCTTTTGGCCAGCGTTTAGTTCCTGGCCCTCGTCCAATGCACAGCCGGTCACGCGCACGTGGCCCTCGTACAACACCAATTCGAATCTATCTCGATCGGGTCGCCACTCGAGCTCGAAGCGCGTGCCGGTTACTTGTACGACGAACGGGCCAGTGCTCACCTGCCACTGCGCGTGAGCGCGGTGCACCACATTCAAGGAGGCCCGTCCCTGCTCCAACACCAAATCCGCACCCCGCGGGCTCAGGCGAGTGACGCGGGCACGTGCTTCGGGCCAGAGCGAAATCCGCGTGCCGTCCGTAAACTGAACCTTGAGCGCTTCGCTCGAAGTTGCGGCGATCCATGTCCCGGCGTGGGCGGACGGCGCAGCGTTCCCCACCGCGTATTCGAGCTCGCGCGGCCAGAACAAACACCAGCACACGACTAGCCCGATAGCCGCGACACTAGCAGCCAAACGAAACAAAGGCGGAGTGAGGCGGCGGCGAGGTGAGCGCCTGGCCAACAAGCGTGCCTTGATGCGCTCGTGATCGGGACGACAATCCTCGAGCGCCGCTTGCTCTCGAGCGATGAACCGGCCGAGACGATTGAACGACTCTAAAGCCACCATTTGGCATCTCCATTAAGCCAGTCAGAGAGCGCTGGTTCAGCTTTCGCCAAGGTCGCAAAACGCGCGCTTGCCTTGCCTAGCCGACGCTTGGCGGTCGAGAGCGACACGCCGCTCGCGTTCGCTACTTCGGCCACCTCCATACCCTCGATGAAGCGCAGGGCAAATACCACTCGCTCTTCGACCGGAAGCCGATCGAGAACGCGATAAGTCGCGCGCAGCGCTTCTCCGACCTCCAAGTGCGGGCCGCGCTCGTCAGCAACGTCCGGCAGGTCTTCGGGCGAAAAGAACTGCAAAAATCGCCACCGGCGCCGACGCCGCAGCCGACCCCGCGCCGTAAAGACCGCGATTGAGCTTAGCCAACCGCGCAAAGCCTCCGGCCGATCGAGTCGATCGATACCCCCAATCGCGGCCAAAAAAACCTCTTGTACGAGGTCCGACAATTCGGGGTCTGGGCCGAGAACGCGCACCAGCACCCGGCGCACGTGTTGATGGTGACTATCGAACAGACCCGCCGTTCCCGTCACATGCCCGGCTCGAAGGGCCCGAACGATCGCCGCATCTTGCGCAAGGCCCGGGAGCGGGATCACATTCCGCTCCGACTGGTCGTCGTCGCCATCAATCGAGAGGGAAGAGGTGTCGGGCACCGTCATTGGCAGGCAAAATTCCGGTGTGTAGTTTCGTGCTGAGTGGCCGATCGATACTCAAGTGAGTGTCGTGGAGGGCCACGCGCGGGCCAGAAATCAACACGCTATGAAACTGACTAATTGCAGGCGGTTAGCCCGCTCGAGCTGCCAAGGAGAGGAGCGATCGCAGGCGCCCGATTCGCCGAATCACCCCAACCGCCTTGGGGTGTAGCGGGGTTTCATTTGCTGGATGTGGTCACGTTGGCAACGGGGAAATCGATACTGCCCTGACCACCGCCGACCTCGACGTTGATGTGAACCGAAGACAGCGTGCCCAAGCTCCAACCCTGTTTTGCCCACGCCGCGAAGTGATCGCTCACGGTGACCGTGCCACATTGGCGAGCCGTCTTCCGTGTACTGATCATCTGAGTCCAACCGCCGCTGTGACCGCTTTCGCAAGCATTGGCGCCCCCGGTTCCGGTCGTCGTCATCATGGTCAAAGCGTAGGTCCCGCCGTCGATCGTCGCGGTGACGTTGCCCCTCTGACCCAGACCGTTGAAGGCGTCTTCGTTGATGTACCACTCGACGCAGGGACTATGCGTCCAGCCGTAAATGCCAATCGAAGAAAAGCCGCCTGCCGTTCCGGACTTCTTCTCGACGTACTGCGCGAGGATCGTCCCGTAAGCCGTGTAGGCCTTGCTCGAATTGAAGTCCAAACCGACGTGGGCCAGGAAATCTTGGCTGTTGTTCCAAGATGCACTGAAGGCATGAGCGTTCTTGAACACCGTAATGCTGCCACCGCTGCCATTGGTCCAGATCCCGTAGCCGAGCCCATCCGCGCTGCCGTTGACGTTCGTCCCCGAGTAGGTCATCCCGCCGGTGGGCATCGGCGTCGAGCAATCGACATCTCCCGCGGACCCAGCTGTGCCGGCTCCGCCCGCATTGGGACCGCCCGCATTAGCGCCGCCCGCGTGGGCGCCGCCGGCACCACCTGCATGCGTTCCCCCCGCGCTCATGCCGCCGAAGCCGATCGCGCCTCCGTGCCCTCCGCTACCCAGACCCGCCCCACCCGCCCCGAGGCCGCCCGCATTGCCGAATGCACCGCCGGCGCCCGTCGCACCACCACCCGCGCTCTGCCCTCCGCCGCTTTGTCCTCCCGTAGTGGGCGCGCCGCCGTGGGCGGTGTTCGATGAACCCGCCGCATGACCTGGGGCACCGTCCGCGGGTGCATCCGAAGAGCCGCAGCCGGCGACCGCGAGGGCCATCGTGATCGTCAAAACGGATAAATGAGCGGGAGCGGTGAGCATGGTGGACCTCAAACTGATCGGAAGCACTTCGAGGCAGCGGTCGAATGCGCGCTAGTCGCGAAAAGCAGCTTGCTTTACGTTCGAGGCGACGATGAGACGCGGCATGCGTGCGCAATGGGATCGCTGCCTCTGTGGTTGGCGGACACGGACATTTTTTGTCTAAAAATTTTTAACTTCGGCGAGGGATCGCACTCGACCGATGCACTCCGATTCAGAGTGAGACGCCGATGCTTTTCACAGCATAAGATTCCTGTGTCGGCACCTACCCCTGATAAACCCTAAGGGTTACCATCCAAGGCCGTCCCGCTCCGCGTGCTCGAGACGCAGTCCAAGCTTTCGGACGAGTTGGGAGCGCATGGCCCGCTTACCCAACCCCCAATACCGGTCTCGGGCAGCACCCGCGACCTGAGTAGTTCTACTCACGACGTCCGGTTGGCGCGTCGCCAAGCTACTCACATGACGAACGCGATCGTTGTGGGCGGCAGCATCGGCGGGCTTTTCGCAGGCTTGGTACTCGCCGAGGTCTGCGAACATGTCCTGTTGATTGAACGCGGCGAACTCCCCGATGCAGTGGTGGCTCGTGCGGGTGTCCCGCAGGGGTTGCACGCGCATGGCCTTTTGGCGGGCGGACTGAAGGCGATAGAGCAGCTTTTACCAGGGCTGTGTGAGGAGCTCGCAGCCGGCGGATGCCCCACGGGCGACAATCTGCGCGACGCAGCGTGGGTGTTCTCGGGCGTACGGCTTGCACTCGGCGATAGCGGCGTGCCGGGCATGACGGTGGCTCGTCCACTGCTGGAGCACGCGATCCGTCGTCGCGTGGCTCAACTGCCGAACCTACACATCCGCGCAAGGACTCGAGTGACGGGTCTGCTCTACGACGCGGGCCGAGTGACGGGAGTGAGTGTCGCGCGGGCGCCTGGTTTCGAGGAGAAGCTCACGGCAGATCTCATCGTCGACGCATCGGGTCGGTATTCCGAACTCCCGGAGTGGCTGACCGCCCTCGGACTCAGCGCGCCGCCAACCGAGGAAATCGCGCTCGAGACCCACTACGCGAGCCGAATCTACGAGCGGCGTCCGCACCATCTGAATGGCGCGATCGCGCTGGCCATCGTCTCCGATCCCGTAGTCCCGCGCGGCGGCATCGCGCTCGCGCTCGACAAGCAGCGTTGGATTGTCTCGCTGTTCGCCATGGGTCGAGAGCGCCCAGCGCATGATCGCGCGGGCTTCGAGCGCTTCGCACGCACACTGGCGAGCCCGGCGCTTGCTGAAATCCTAGAGGACTCTGAGTCGCCAGGCGACACAGCCACGCTACGTTTTCCATCCAGTATTCGCCGGCACTACGAGCGCATGCGCGACTTCCCGCGGGGACTCTTGGTGTGCGCCGACGCACTCGCGAGCTTCAACCCGGCCTTCGGTCAGGGCATCACCGTGGCAGCGCAACAAGCCGTCCTACTGCGAGAACTATTGAGCCGAGTGCCGCGCAACGAGCTCGGCAAAGTCTTTCTCCGACGCGCGGCGTCGATAGTCGACGTCCCCTGGAACGCCTCAGCAGGACGCTCGTTCTTGTTCCCGGGGGTGGCTGGACGTCAGACGTTGAAAATGCGAATCGCCAATGCCTACTTGCCGCGCGTCATCGCCAAGGCTCACCAAGATGTGGCAATTGCATCCGCGTTGCTCGAGGTCCTGCATCTGCTCGCACCACCAAGCAAACTGTTCGCGCCCAGCATGATGCTGCGCGTCCTTTCACGAAACCGCGCTAGAGCCGCAACTACACAGCTTTCTCCCGCGCGGTTGATCGGCAGATGAATTGTGGCACCATCGTCGCGGTGGAGAGCCCGCAGATCCGCTTCGCGCTCACCGCCCGCGGCAAAGTGGCGTATCAGGAGCTGGGCGACGCGAAAACCTCGCTCGTGCTCGTGCCGCCATTGGCTCAACACATCGAAATGATGTGGGAGCAGCCAGTATTTTGGCGACCGATTCGGCGCCTGGCATCGGCCCTGCGCTTCGTCCAATACGACAAGCTAGGCACAGGACTCTCCGACCCCTCGAACGGGCGCGCCACCGTCGACGAACGCCTCGAAGAACTGACCGCCGTTCTCGACGCCACAGGTGTGCAACGCACGTGGCTCGCAGGATTCTCGGAGGGCGGAGTCATCGCCCTCGCCGCCGCAGCGCGCCTACCCGAGCGAGTGGCGGGCCTGGTGCTGATCTCAACCTACTCCGGCAACTCCGCGCTAAGCGAAGCCGCGGAGTATGGGCCAGTCCCGAACAAGCGAGATTTTCGCGGATTCTTCGAGCAAGTCGTGACCCACTGGGGCACGCCATCGACGCTGACCCTCAGCGACTTCGCGCCCTCGTTGCGCACGATCCCCGCGCTATCACGCTGGGTCCCACGCTACGAGCGAGCGGCGGCGAGCCCAGCCATGATCGGCAGCCTGATGGCGAGCGGGCTGAGTTTGGATTCGACGCCGATGTTGGATGGCATCGAGCAGCCTGCGCTGGTTGTACATCTGGCAAACGATCGAGTGATCCCCACCGCGTTTGGTCGCATGCTGGGCCAGCGGCTGAAACACGCACGCTACGCGGAGCTCGAGGGCAGCGACCATTTTTCCTGGGTGAGCCCGAACATCGACCAACAGATCGATCTCATCTTCGAATTCATCGGCGTGCACGGCGGCGGTCCACGAGTGAGCGCCGTGTGGGATCCCTGGGCTGCACTCACTCCGTCTGAACGGCGGATCGTTGCGCTCGTTCAACGCGGGTTGACGAATGCGCAGATTGCGGAGCAGCTGGGGATTTCGTCACGAACGGTGGAGAATCACTTGGCGCGGGCTTATGGGAAGCTTGGGGTTCGATCGCGGACGGAGTTGGCGCTTTTGAATCGGGTGTGAGGGGTTGGCTGACGGGATTCGCCTCTTCGAACTTATTTGCCATTCGACGCGGGGGGAGGGATGCACTCGCGTTCCTGGTCGAGGCGAGATCTCAGGGCATGCCAGGCTTCCGTGTACTCAAATGTGAAGCTGGGTATGCGCGGACGCGCACGCGCGAGGGCGCTCATGTCACGAATGTGGGCAATCAGCTCGAGGGCATCCAGGCGCTTCTGATCGACGCGCTTTCCGCTTCGAAGCCACTCGCGAAGGCGCCCGAGCTCACTCGGCGGCACGACGAGCTGGACCGTTCGAAGTAGGATGTCCCAACGGCGCTCAGCATAAAAGAGCTGTTTACCTGCCGCTATTAGCGCCGCGGCGGTGGCTTCAGAGATCGAGGATCCTTCGACTGCGCACTGCAGGGTCGCACGGATATTCACCATCGGCTCCGAAACTGCCGCGTAGCCCCGATCGGCCGACTCGTGCGTGAGCGCGACCTCGTCGTCGTCTGCCAACACTTCGTCTCGGAACCATTCGAAGATCTGACCCACGCCGTGCATCCCGAATGAGGCGAGTTCTGCCGCCCGCAGGGCTCCCATGCTTGCTGCCCCGCACACGTGTACCCCGTGCGACATGGCCCACAATATTTCCTTGTGCCAAACCGACAAGCGCTGGTCGAAGTAGCCATCGATAATTGCAATCAGGGTCGGCTCATGCCTGAGTGCACGGTACACATCACCGCACCCAACTGGGCCGAGCACGATTGCGTCGGGTAACAATCGCGCCGCCTCTTGCGTCGAGATGCTTGGCCCCGTGAACACGACGGTAGTCAATCCGAGTCGCTCCTCGAGGCGAGCGCTTTGGCTCTTTCGCCAGGGCGATAACCGGGGACTTCGCTCAACGCTTCGAGTCCGGGCACGATGGTACGAAAAACGGCCACGGGCAGCCCTTGGCGCGACAGATTGACGATCACGATCTCGGTCATTCCCGCCTTGGCTAGGAGGTCTCGCAACCACGCGATGTCCTCTTCCAAGCTCTCGCGAGGGGGCGGAGACTGCGACGGTTGAAACGCACGCGGAGGCCGCGCGGGGGCAGCGAGTTGGCGGCGGGCTTCTTCAAACTTGTCCTCCGTCCGGAGACGGTCGAACTCCACGCTCTGAATGTCGTCGCGCGTCCCAACGATGCGCGTCAGTCGGCTCTGTGCTGCTTCCGTAAGCGCGCGCGACAGCGCGGCGCTGGCGTCCACGTGGGCTCCCGACCCCCGAGCAAGCCCCACGGGTCGAAACGGGTCGCGGCTGTGCTCGAGGATGGAGCAGAGGTAGGCCGGCACGCCCACGTCCGAGGTGATTTCCCAGACCGCGACGTCAATATCCGCTCGAGCAAAGGCTTTCAGCAGCCCTCGATTCGTCGGGTCGGGCACCGACTCGAGGTCGATGCGGCGATGCCATTGTTCCTGCCACGACATGCCATAGAACAAAGTCAGGGCATCACGCTCGATCAGTTCACACAGGCCGTGAAGCACAGCCTCAGCCGGCGAACTGCCCGAGGCAAGTCCGTTCGACCCCGGCATGAAGCAGCCGCTGCCGGCCGGCAATGGCAAGGTGAAGTCGAGGTGGACCATCTCGAACGGTACGAAACACATCTCGCCGCTCGTGAGGTCGGAACCTTCCACCCAGAGGATGCGCCGGCTCGCGTCGAACTGATCGATGTAGCCTGGCAGGCGCGCGACGTCGACGATCCGTCCGTCGCGAGCCAATTCATCGATCCGCGTCAGCCGACGAGGCAGCACGATTCGCTCTGCGTGCCATTGCTCCACGGATTCGAAGATCCCCGATGCCCTTGCAGAGTCGAGATCGACTCCCTTTCCTTGGCTGACACTGAGTGAGCGTGAATTGGGGCGAGTGACCATTACGGTTGGAATGCCAACCGTATCCATTCCCGTGACGTTGGCGACACGAGTGATGCCGAACGTGGGGAGATGCGGCTTGATTGCAGTCAACGCTTCACGGGGCGCCCACCCGCGACCGCCAACTTGGCGCTTCGTGGAACACCCGGACAGCAGCTGAAACCCAGCCATGAGCCGAGCACGATATCACATGCCGGTGCCCATCGACTCGTGAGGAGCGACGCGCCCTGGTGCGCTTTCTTTGCGACCGCGAGCAGCGTTTAGCTGATAGGCTAATGGGCCAGGTACGGTGAATGACTCCTGAACGGCTCGGCCCGTACGTTGTGCTCTCAGTGATGGGGCAAGGAGGAGCCGGTGTCGTAACGAAGTGCCGCCATGAACGCACTGGGGGGTTGCTCGCAGTCAAGCATGCTCGCGACACCAGCGCGTTTCAGCGAGACTCGATGCGAAAAGAAGTTTCGATGCTGTCTCGGCTCGGACGCTCCGGGCACCCGGGAGTAGTACGAGTGGTCGAGAGCGGGAATGCGGGTGGCCTCCTGTGGTACGCGATGGAATACATCGAGGGCCCGGACCTAGGTGCGGTAACGCAGTTCTTCCAGCGTGGCGTCATGCCAGACGCAAAGACTGCAACCGTGACGGTTGGGGCGGGCTCGGACTTTCAGGCGGCGACAGACACCCGTCGCGAGGCGTTGCCCGTCTGGAAGCTTTACCCGAGCGACGACGTGCGATCCGCCGAACTTTCGACAGCGAAAACCACAACCTCTCGGTTGGAGCTCGATCAGCGGCGAGATTCGTTGACCGACGCGCTCGAGGTCATGAAGCGGGTCGCCCAATCCGTCGCGTTCATTCACCAAGAAGGAGTCATCCACGCCGATCTCAAGCCGAAGAATTTGCTCTTTCGTGAAGACGGGAGCTCCGTCATCGTGGACTTCGGAGCGGCTCTCTATACGTTCGCCGGCACAACGTTGCGTGAGGTCGCGCAGGTCGAGCGTCGACGTCACGGGACACCCGGCTACATGGCGCCCGAGCAGATCCTCGGCGAACTCCTCGACACGCGCTGTGATTTGTACGCGCTCGGTTGCATCCTATACGAGATGGTGACGGGGCGGCGCCCCTTCGAAGCCCACGACATCCGGTCGCTCCACCAACAGCACCTCGTCGCAACCCCGACTCCGCCCTCGGAGCTAGCGACGGAGCTGCCCAAAGGCATGGATGAACTCGTGCTGGGACTACTCGAGAAAGACCCCCGTAAGCGGATCGGCTACGTCG
This sequence comes from Polyangiaceae bacterium, assembly GCA_035634635.1. GTDB lineage: Bacteria > Myxococcota_A > Polyangia > Polyangiales > Polyangiaceae > PMG-095. Next base: position 59,777 of record DASQCO010000104.1, on the reverse strand, counting down.
AGGATTTGATCGCCGCATTGACGGGTTTTCTGGGTGCCTCGACAGCTGCAGCAGAAACGAGCGAGTCGCCACGACATGTCTATCGCCCGCGCATCGCCGGCCGAGGACCCGAGCTCACGCGGCTCGACTCGAAGTTGGCAGACGCGCAGGCAGGTCGTGGTGGCGTGGTCTACGTCGTGGGCGAGAGCGGCGTTGGGAAGACGCGCGTCGTCAACGAGCTGGGCGGGGTTGCCGTTGGCGCGTCGATGGAGGTCGTCATCGGACAATGCGTGGAGTTGTCGCAAGGGGGCGGACGCACGATTGGCGTCCGCGGCAGCGTGCTTCAGCCCATCATCCCGTTCCTGCAACACGTAATCGACCGTTGTTCGCTGCCATCCGGTCGCGCCCTGAGTGAGGAACTCAAGCTGCAACTCGCCGCGCTCGCGCCGTACGAGGCGACGCTGCTCGAGCTTCCCGCGGTTGCCAGCTGTCATCTTTCCGAACTGCCGCATGCGCTGGCCCGTGCGCGCGTATTTCGTAGCCTCACTGAGGTGCTGGAGCGCCTCGGTCGAGAACGCCCGCTCTTGCTCGTGCTCGACGATTTGCATTGGGCCGACGATCTGACCCTTGCTTATCTCCGCTCGGAGGCAATACGTGCTCTTCGCGGTGCGCGGGTCATGGTGCTCGGAACGTTTCGCAACGAGCAAGTAGACGAGAGCCTACGTCTCGCGGCCGAGGCCGAGCCTGAATCGCTGGTTCGGCTCTCGCGGTTGGATCTGCAGGCGACGCGGGCGATGCTGCGCGACATGCTCGCGTCGGAGCTCGTGCCGGAGGGCTTGGACGAGCTTCTCCATCGCCACTCCGAGGGCAACCCGTTCTTTGCCGCGGAATACCTGCGCGCGGCGCTCGAGCGTGGCGTGATCGCACGAAACCCGAGGGGTGGCTGGTCCGCTCCCTTGCTTGCACTCGATCGGGAATCGCGGGTTCGCGACAGCCGACCTCCGCCCCTGCCGGAGTCCTTGTTGGGCCTGTTGCGGTTGCGGCTCGACGGCCTGAGTGCTTCCGCGTCCAACTTGCTGCAGCTGGCTGGTGTGCTGGGCAGAGAACTCGAGCTCGACCAGCTCGAGGCTTTTCGTTGTGATCTCGAAAACGAGCCAATGGGTCTGGACGCGCTGGCGCTGGAAGAGCTCGTGGCGCGGCAAATCCTCGAAGATCGAGGTCAAAATCGCTATCGATTCGTGCACGACAAGCTGCGTGAAGCGGTTGAAGCGAGTATTCCGCATGAGCGACGTCAGAGCCTGCACGCGGCGGCAGCGCGGGGGATTGAGCGCTCGCCGCTTGGCGCGCGGGACTCGCATTTCGCGCTGGCGAGGCTCGGCCATCACTGGGCGAGCGCGGGCGAACCGCTGCGAGCACTCCCTTACCTCGAAAGCGCGGCTCGCTCCGCCGCCAAGCTTCACGCCAACACCGAAGCCATCGAGTTGCACCTCACTGCGATTCGAGAAGTCGAAGCCTTGGCATCGTCTGCACAGCTGGAACCTTCGCTCTTGCCGCGGCTCGGTGAAACGTTGGCGGATTTGCTGGCGCAAGTCGCTCGCCATTCCGAAGCTCGCCGCTACTATGACTGGGTGTTGTTGATACTCGATCAACGCGACGCATTGAGCTCTGCCCGGGTCCTGCGCAAGAAGGCCCAATCCTTTTGGACCGTGCATGAGTACGACGCAGCCACGAGCTCGCTCGCTCTTGCCGCCGAGAGGATCGGAGGCCGCAAGAGCTCCGACAATCTCGAGCTCGTTCGCGAGTGGATCGAGATCCAGCTCGGGCATTTCTGGAGCTACTATTTCGCGCGCAAGACCGGCCCCCATACCGAAGCGATCGTGCTCGGGATGCGCGACGTCGTCGAGGGAACGGCACTCCCGGTGCAGCGATCCGTATACTACGTGTGCGCCGCTCTCGACCTGCTCGCTAGAAGTCGTTATGCTCCGTCCGAGGAAGCGGTCCAGTTCACCCGTCGCGCCGTGGAGGTTGTCGCCGACAATCCAGCGCTGCTCCCCCAAGCTGCGTTTGCGCGCTTCAACCTCGGCTTTGCTCTTGTGCTGTGCGAACGCGAAGCACAGCTCGAAGCCGTCCAGGAGCTCGAGCAGACCGCACGGGACGCTGAACGCTTGGGCGACGCGACGCTGCTCTCTCGGGCGCTCACCTACCTGACCATCGCTTACCGACGTTTGGGTGAGGTTGATGCGACGCTGAGCGTGGGCGAACGCGCGCTGCGTGCCGCCGAGGGGGCTCGCCTTGCGCCCTACATCGGCGCGACCCTGGCTTGCCTCGCTTGGGCAAGCTGGAGGCAAGGCGGGCTGATCAAGGCCGAAAGGCGACTGCAGGAAGCGCGCGGTTGGTGGAACTCGAGTGGGCACGACTTTCCGTTTCGTTGGGTTGCGATCCTCCCCGACCTCGATATCGACGTACGACGCGGCGACTTCCCCCGGGTGTACGCGAGCTTGCTCGAGCTGCAGCAGCCAAATCAACAAACGCTCCCGGGCGAGCTGGGCGAAGCGCTAAAGGCTGTCGAAAGCGTCACCGTGGATGACCAAGTGGCGCTTGCAGCCCTGGCGCGACGCGTCTTGAACGCAGCCGAGTCGCTCGGCTACTTATGACTGCGGTTCACGGAGGGTACATCGACCGCACGTGCGCGAGGTCGCCCGGTCGCGGGCGCTCGAAGAATCGCGGGGGTTCGTTGCCTACGGCGTCCTTGAGCAGGCGCTGCCAGTAGATATGAAACATGATTGACGAGGAGTCATCCGGCGCCGGCAATTTCTCGTCGTAGTCTCGAAAGTCACTGTACAGAACCTGTTCGTACTTCATAGGCACCGGCCACGCTCTGGTGATCTCCTCGTTGATCTCGTCCTCGGTGATTCGCGGGTTCGGCGTGTTCGTTTTCGTGTCACCGAGGGCATTGGCGAGCGTTTGCTGAATCTGGGATGTGCTCTTCAGGCCGTCGACGATCCTAGAATGGACCTTCGGGTTTTGGTGTTCGTGCGGCAACCCGAGGACATGCCCGAATTCATGCACGCACCAATGCCAGAACTCCTTGGAGTTGAAGTACGGTTCGGCCCCGTCGTAAAACCGTCGCATGCCGAGGTAGGTGGTGGGAACGCTGTAATCCACACGCTGACAATAACGACCGAGCTCCGATCCAGGCAAAAAGATGCCATTCAGCTCGGCGTTCTCGTCCGCCGTTCGCCCGAGTGGCAAATTGGCTAGACTCACGAGCACGTCGTAGTCCTGCACTCGATAGCTGCTGGCTATCTCCAACGGCAAAGGTTGATCGTGCGTGAAAACCAGCTGAATCTTGGCGTTCGTGCCTTCGAGCCAACGCTGGGCTAGGCATTCGACCACGCGAGTCAGCCGACCAAACTCGTCCGGCCCCTGATTGACGAGCTGTTCTTCTGCCTTGGAGAGACTGAATCCCGCCGGCGCCAGGCCCATGCCGCTCAGTGCAGCCAACTGGTCAGGCGGAAGCGCTTGGAAGTGGACGTCGATCTGCGAGCCTTGGGGCCACTTGAAGTCCCAGGTTCCGAACATACGGCCATCGTTGCGGAAGCTGGTGCGAGCGAGCGAACTACAATTGCACATGTTCTCGGTCCTCCGTCGGGAAGTCGTTAGGTGGCTTGCACCGGGCTGGGATCAGGCTCAGGCACCTTGATGAGACTCATTACGTTGACCATCGGGATGACCTTGTCGAGCTCGCGGCAAAAGACGCTACCGACGATGAAGCCGTTCCTGAGCTGGTACCAAATCTCTCCCTCTCGCCCCATGTCCGCGAGCTCGCGAGGGGGTTTGTTGTTGCTCACTAGAAACACTTTCCCCTCCGCACTGGCGACGAGCAGCTCGAAATCCACCGTCGTGTCGACGGCGGTCAGGCGCAACTTGTACTCGTCGGGCTCCGCGGTCTCCGGACCGGCAGCAGCGGGCACTCCCTCGTTCTTTGGAGCAGGCGGCTCGTTATCGAGTCGAGCGGCGGTCCACGCATTGCGAATCCGCAAATTCTCTTGATTGACGATAATACAGGTGCCGTTCTGCGCGGCTGGCTCTGGACGCGTGGGCGCCAGGACCAGCCCGGGCCCATAGCGCTCATCCGGCGCACCGAGGGCGCGTGCCTTGCGCCCGCCAGGGATGCTGGCAGCCAAATCCTCGGGTTTCTCCTCGTACTTGCCTTTTTCGCGGTTGATTCTGAAGCGCTGAACACGCGGCTTCACCGCCTGTTCCGCGGCGGCGGTCGCTGGATCCGCAGCGTTCTTGGGCAGGATAATGATGTCGTGAAGGTCGTCTTTGGACGGCGGCTTCTTCTGCTCTCCCTTACCGTCGAACTGCATGGGTTTCATGACATTGATCCTTCCACTCGCGAGTGCTGCGCAGTCGCGCGCATCATCCGTGAGGCTTTTAACTCAGGTCTCCCACGAGAGTCGATTTCAGTCGGTTTCAACTCGAAGTCCGCAGAGCACGCGGAGCACGCTCTCTAGACATGCCGGGGGCGGCTCAGGTACCTTTACGGAATCTTGGGACTCTTGCGCGAAGCAAACGGCAGCCGCTATTGCATCCTCGAACACGATCATCTCGTGGGCAGGTCCATGGGTAGCGACTTGGTGCTCGACGCGGGCTACGTTTCGTCGCGCCACGCGGCGATTCGCTGGGGCGAAAGCGGGTGGGAGCTACGCGATCTCGGCAGCCACAACGGCACTTTCCTGAACGGCAAACTCGTTCGTCCTGGCGACGCCAGGCGCTTGGAGCAGGGAGACCGCCTCGCGTTCGGTCGCTTGGAGCAAGAATGGTTGGTCGATGATCCAGGCCCTCCGCGCCCCCGTGTCGTCGAGATCGACGATCCCAGCCGCGCACTCGAGGGCGAGATCATTGGCGTCCCTTCCTCACAGAATCCGGAAGCCACCATATTCCAAGGCGCGGACGGGCGCTGGCTACTGGAGCGCTCTTCCGAGCAAGATACGTACCTGAGGAGTGGAGACGTCTTTTCTGTGGGCGGGACGATGTTTCGCTTCACGTGCCCGAGGCTAGTCGCGCCGACTTCAACCACGGATCTGCCCCTCGACGTCAGCCAAGCCACTCTTTTCTTCGCTGTTTCACGGGATGAAGAGCACGTCGAGCTATCGCTAGAGTTGGGCGGATTGCGACTCGACCTGGGCAGCCGAGCACACAACTACATGTTGCTCGTCCTGGCGCGACACCGGGTGAGTGACCGCGAGCAAGGGCATGCCGCGACCTCGTGTGGATGGGTCTATCAGGATGTCTTGACGGAGGAGTTGCAAGTCTCAAGCTCGCAGATCAACCTAGAAGTGTGTCGGCTTCGTCGGCAGCTATCCGACATGAAGGTACCGGGAGCCGCGTCAATCATCGAGCGGCGTTCGGGAACGAAGCAGCTGCGGGTCGGCATCGCGGATCTTCAGATTCGCGTGCTGTGATTTAGAGCGACCGCGATCATCGGCCGACCGAGCGATTCGCGGCGCCGCTTTCCGTTCTGAAATCGGCTGAAATCGACGACGGAAGCATGTGGTCGTAGGCTGCCCTTCGTGCCATCCGCGAATGGGTCCGTGGCAGGGCAAAACGATTGGAGGGGATCTTCGTGGCGTGTGATTCCGATGCAGCACGACGATGACGGTTTCCATTCAATAGTCGTAGCCGTTGGCCAAATCTTCGCGATCGAGCTGATGGCGGAAACCTCCGCCGGCTATGAGTGGATTCCGATCTTGGATTCCACGACGATCTCGTACCTCGGTCAGGAAGCGGTGATTGGAGTCGGCGGCGATGGGGCAATCGTGCGCCGACTCACGTTCCGCGCCTTAGTGGTCGGGGAACATCATCCGCTCTTGCTCTATAAGCGGCGTTGGGAGCGCGCCGTTCGGAAGCGGCTCACCTTGTCCATTCGGGTGACTCCCGCGGTCTAACGCCGCTGCCTGGCTTTATTCCAGGGCGAGGCGTCAGCGCCGCGCCAAAGTCAATGCATGGTTCCAATTCCCCGAGAGAATGCCGGTTCGAATCCAGACGACGGCCATCGCCTCCAGGTATCGCGCACCTTCGATACCGCCGAAGTCGCTGGGCTGCCACCCAAAACCCTCGATGAAGCGGGCTGCCACCTGTTTCGCCTCGTTGTCTTCGCCTGCCATCAACATGGACAGTGGGCCCTGCGGAAATTGGGGGTGCACCATGTGGACGTGCCCGACCGTATTGAAGAACTTGACGACGCGCGCCTGCGGCAAAAGGCGCTGGGCCCGCTCGCCACAAGAGTCTCCGGCATACGCGAGCCGTGGCAGACCGTGCGCGAAGTCCAAGGGGTTGGTCGTGTCCAAAAGCACTTTACCGGAAAAGCGTTCGCTGCCGGCGAGGGAGATCACCGCCTCGTTCGCGACACCAAATGTCGCTAGGACCAGGATCTCTCCGAATTCGGCTGCCTCGGCGAAGGTTCCGGCAGATGCGCTAGCGCCGTTTCGCTGTGCCCAGGCCACGGCCTTTTCGTTCGCGGCCGAACGCGAACCCATCTGCACCTGATGCCCCGCGCCCACGAGCGCGCTGCCGAGCGTCGTTCCCACATCACCGGTTCCCAAAATACCAATCTTCATGTCGGGCTGTCCTTCTTTGGGTCTTGAGTGTGCCGGGCTCGGAAGCCCAGCGTCAAGATGCTGCCCTCATGGGCAGTCTGAACAAATTTGCGGGCGCTCACTGAAATGAGCTGAAAGCGACAAGCGAGCGTTCAGTCGCTATTAGCTAAGTGCGAGCATTGGCGCTCGCCCCAACGGGATGCAATCGATGGCCGATGGCTTTCTGAATACACTCGTGCGTTTGGCGGAGGAGGGCAAGCTTGCGAACGCTGCCGCGACGGAATCGGTAGAGCTGGCGGACGTGTGGCGTTCTCTGGCAGATGGGTCGCGAAAGGTAGTCACGTGTTTCGGCGACACGCAATATCTCGGCCTCGTCACTAGCGAGCCAACGCCGAACCCGACCGGCAAACTGGACTCGCGCACGCGAGCGATCCTCGAGGCCGTGCTTTCGGGGGATTGTCAGAATAGAGTGGCAATCGAGAGCGGGTTGTCGTCCGCTAGCGTCGCCACCTCTTGTCGTGTCGGTCTCGAGGCGATGGGTTATCGCGGTCTGGTGTCCCGAGCATCGCCGGTTTTGATGCGCGCGGCCTACGCTGCAACGAAATCACGGGCGCCTGTGCCGGCGCGTTTCGGCCATATCAACATCGTCGGCCACACGCGTTATGAGACCATTGGCATCGAGCGTCCAGAGAAAGCTTGGTCGAGAAACTTCTCGGCCAGTGAGCTCGAAGTCGTGGCGCGCTTGGTAGACGGCGCAACCTATACCGATATCGCGTCGTTCCGCGGCACGTCGGTGAGGACCGTAGCCAACCAGATCTCGTCTGCGTTTCGTCGCTTGCACGTTTCCGGACGGGGGGAACTGGTGACGGCATTGTTCCGTGCGACCGTGGACTGTGCGCCAGCACGCGACGCCCCGTGGGTGCGAAGCGTAGGCGCCTCGCTTTAGGGAACCAGAATATCCAGCGCGAGACCGTATCGACGGACGCTTTCGAGCGTCGTTTGGCCTGGGGCGAATGTCCGGCAGTCTGGCGCGGCGGGAATCCCCACGTGCACGCCTGTCGGCCCTGAAGCCCTGAGAGCTATGCGCCATACTTCGACGATCGCGCCCGCTTGCCCCAGAAAAATGAAGAGGAGTTTGGATAGCGGGCAGAGCCCCCACAGCGCGGCGCATAGCCCATTCGGCGGCTTTCGACGCTCGCAGGCGCCCGACTCCCCGCGTAGAGCCCCACGAGACGCGGCTACGTGTGCGTCAGCTCATGGCAGAGAAGTTTGAACTGTCGGATCTTGCCGGAGTTCAGCGAGTAGCGCACGGCGATGCCGGTGAGCACGGAACCGCTCGGGCAATCCTTGGTCACCTCTGTTCCTGAATAGCCGGTTGCGCCGCCTGTCGTTACCGTAGAGCCTCCCGTGAAATTGGTGCCATACCAGACCGTGTACCTCAGCTTGACGTCTTTGACGTAGTCGTTGGCATTGACCACCAGGCGGACACCGGTCGAAACCGTATTCTGTTGTTGGGGTGTGATCACTGTTGTCCCGGGTAAGCGCGGGTTGGGGCCGGTGAAAACGTTGGTCGTGATCGGGGGATCGAAGCCTGGTTCGTACTGGTCGAAATCCGAGGTTTCGTATTTGACGCACCTGATATTCAGCTTGTCGACGAAGTTATCCAGGTTCGAGGATGGCTCCTTGTACGCAGAAATAGCCGTAATCAACTCATTGTCTCCGCCCACATTCCCAATGCAGTTGACCGACTCCCACGACGACAATTGAATCGTATTTCCGGTATCATACAGCACTTCCGTGCCGATCTCCCCGGCGCTTGCTTTCCAGAGGCCATCGGCCGTGCTGCCCACTTGGCCTTCGGCAGGGCTCAGTGAAGCATCGCCACATCCCACCATCCCAGTGCACACGAACATCGTGATCCACGCAATTCGATGAACCATCGCTCCTCCTCCTCGTTGTAGTGAGTCGACGTTCGGCGCCAAACATGGCAACGCGAACAGCGCTCGCTGAGTACTGTTGTGTCCGATGAGTCGCGACGATGCAAGGCGCGTCGGCCATTTACTCATGCCGTGGCAGCTGCACACGCACGACCGACGGATAGTGATTTTGCGAAGAGTAACTTTGTCGATCGACGGCCGCTCGTTCGTAGCGCCGTGCCCGTCGCTTGGCAGACGGAAGTGGTGGGCAGCTACTTGCTCGACTTTGATGGCGCCGCCGCGTTGCTCGGCGCGAGCTTGCGTTAGAGCCGCCCTTGGCTGCCCTACTGACCAACCGCGCGCTGCAGCGCTAGTCGCGCCGCGGCGATCAGCACGCGCTTTGCGTCGACGACTAGGTAGACGAAGCAGTCTGGCGCGGCGGGAATGAAGCGAACGAGGTGGTAGCGCGTGTCGGTGACGACGATCGAGTCCTCGACGCGCTCCTCGCGCGATAGGGCGTTCATCGTTTGCAAATGTGCCCAAGCGACATCCGGGCTCAGCGCGCAACCACGGTGCAGTAAGCAAACGCCGGTGAGTCGATCGAGCACGGCGGCCCCCAGCACGCCCTCGCCCCGGCAAGCGCGATCGAGGATCTGGCCCATTTCGCCGCGAGCATCGGCCGCTTCAGGAGCGGAGAATGCGTCTTGCCAGAGGCGCGCGGGGGGAGCGGAAACGGGGGGAATCGAGGCGGGGCGAACATGCTCCGTTTCACTGAGGAGCTCTTCGAGATCGAACAGCAAATCTTCCGAATAGCGGCGGCGCTGCGGCAGAAATAGGAGCTCGGGCTTGCTGAAGCCGAGTATGGTGTGAAGCTTTCGCTTGGTCCACGACAGCATGTGTTCGCGCAGGCGCGCGCGATCGATCAGTCCAAAGTTGACCAGCGTATCGCTGAGGCGCGCGCCTGTTCGACGACACTCGGCCACCACCTCGTGCGCGGTCTCGGTATCGATCCCTACTTCGGGGGCGAGAATATCGAGCAGGGCATTGCGATCGTCCGAGACGTGCGCCCACGCGATCTGTCGGCCGTAGAAGAGGACTCGTGCGACGAGCTCGCCATCTTTGACGATGAGTTCACCATCGCCCTGATCTCGGGCACGAAAGAGGGCCTGGACGATGGCTCGAGATTGAGATTGCACGGGTGCGGGTCGACGACCAGCGGGCGAAAGCCGGGCAATGAGCACATCCGGCGCGGCGGGTTTCGACAGGAAGTCATCCGCACCGACCCGCAGCCCTTCGAGCACTTCTTCTCGTTTGCTCTTGGCGGTCAAGAGCACGATGTAGGGTTGTAGCGCCAGGCGCGACTCTCTCACGCGCGCGCACACCTCGGTTCCACTCAGCCCAGGCATCATCCAATCGAGCAGCAACACGTCCGGCGTGGGTTCACCGAGCGCGAGGGCCAGGGCCTTTTCGCCGTCATCCACGGCGGTCACGTCGTAGTCGGTTCGAGCACGGATCGTGCGGAGCACGAGCTCCCGGCTCAGCGGCTCATCGTCAGCGAGAATGACACGCATACGGCTCTCGTATCCCTCGTCCTGTGTACGGACGCCGCGCAGAGAGGATTAGCGTTGTTGCACGATGGTCGGATAGGTCCCCTCACCCCGAGCGGTCCACGTTCGACGAGCCCATCTTTCCGTAAGAGGGAGAGTTACTCCCAGACGCTTGGGGGGTTACCGGCGGCGGTTTCTTGCAGGACGCCATACGTGGCGTCATCCATGACACTTCGAGGAACGTGGGCGAGGACGGCCGCGGCGAATTCGGGCAAGCCGAGCAGCATCAGGGAAATGCGTACTTTGGTGCCGGAATGCAAATCGAGCACGAACCACTTCAGGCCCCTGCTGTAACGCAATCGCGTGACTTGCGACCAAACGAAGCGGCCGTGCTTGCCGAACGTGCCACCGTAAACCATGCCACCGTCAACGAGCTCGTGGCGTCCAAAGTAGTAATCGCTGACGAGCGGTAGCCCGAGCGCCCCGAGACCGAGGAAGCAGAGCGTCGTCCAAGGTGTCGTGGTGCTATTTTTTCCGACCGTGTTCGAGATTAAGGCGATGCCGAAAAAGAAGACGACCGTCAACAGCGCGATCACCAGCGAGCTTTTGGGATGAACGAGCGTCCCCGCCTCTTGAGTGGGCCGCTTCCGCAGTCGCGCTTTCGCGATGCCACCCATGATTAGGGCCGTCAGGAGTGCGACGAGCACGCCCTGCACTTCACTCCACCAAGCGAATTTCACAGATAAAGCTCCGACCAAGGCATAGAGGCAACGAGAATACCTCCGACGAGCGTGCCGTTGGGGAGAAAGCAAGTCGCTTGGAGGAAAGGGCGCGAAAAACAGGCGATGGGCTGACCGACCCCGACTTGCGCCGATCGCGGGTGCCACCCATCAACGCGAGCGCTCTACTCAAACAGATGTTCGGAACGGTTCAGTCGCCCGCCGCCTAAATTTCCTTGCAGCCAACAACCCCGTTTTTCACCGCTTCCGCCGGCGCTTCTTGCTTCCGCCTGGCGCAGGCGTCGACTGCGCGCGCAGCATCTCGCCAAGTATTTCTTCGAGCTCCACCAGCGGATCCTGCTCTGACTCCGGTCCTCCGAGGAACGTTGTCAGGGAGATCTTGCCATCGCGAAAGTCCCGCGTGAAATCTCGAATACGCTCCACGTCCTTCAGCTCGACCTGGGCGTCGGCGATTACTTGATCCATCGGCACATCAAGCATGTCTTCGCGAACCTGCCGCCGTAGATCGCGCAGCTCCGCCGTCAATGCGCGACTCTGCCGGCTCAGCTCGCGCAGGGTTTGCTCCAGCTCGACGCACCGGCGAGCGTCTTCATCTGCGCTTTTGGGTGCTTCGGTGTTGCTCTGCCACGCCTTCTCTAGCTCCAAGAGCCGCGCCAGGTCGCCGTCTTCGTAGGCGCGGGTCGCTTCCTTCATGGCTTCCGTTCGTCGCTCCCGGTCGTCGTCGTGCCGTGCGCGGTCGGGATGGACGGCTAGCGCGAGGCGTTTGAAGAGCGAGCGGAGTGAGTCGCGTCCCGGCGTTTGGCCATGCTGCGGCGCGGAAGCCACTCGGGCCTCGTGCCGCCGACTTTCGGAGAACGGAGGACCATCCGCGTCGAAGTCATCGAACACCGCGCCATCGTCCAGCTCGCTCTCCTCTGACCCATCCGTCGGGCTTGCTTCGCGCGGGGGGATCAGGCCCTGCGCGACCAACGACCGATGTACCTCAGCCACCTTCTTGCGTGCCCGCGCGGCAAGCCGCTTTGGGGCGAGCAGCTCATCGAACAGTGCGCCGATCTCGGCACGCAGCTCTTCAAACCTGCCGATGATCGGCGCCATCTTGCCCGCTGCCTCTTGCGCCGCTGCCGACGCTCGGACGCTCGCCGCTTCGAGCTCGACCTGCTTGCGCTTCACCTCCGCGAGCAGCCGCTCACGTTGCTTGAGCAAAGTGCTGAGGCGCTCTCCCGCGGCGTGAAGCCTGATGCCTGTCACGGGAGCACTTTCGAAGAGCGGCAGCGAGGCGGGAGCTACGGGGCGACGACGAGCCATGCACCTGTCCCATCGCCCAGCTCGCGTCCGGCCGCGACAGAAAAGAGCACACGTACTGCTCGCGGCCAACACGGCCCAGTTGGTAACGCGCCTCGGACTTCGCTATCATCACGCGGACGGGTCGAGGCTACTGGCACCATCAACCGCTGCGCCGCGTAACGCGGCGGGGGGAAATACAAAGGTCCCATGATTCATGGTTTCGGATTCGCAGCGGGTAAGGGCAGCGTTCGAGTCGATGAAGAGCGAAATTTCGCCTTGGGGTTGGGCGGCTTTCGGTATGGTGATTTGTTCGAGCCCGAGCGGCTCGCGGCGCTCGATGCGGCATTCAGGGCAGAGCTGAACGGCCTCGACACAGCACTCGCGCAGCGCTTCGAGAGCTATCGAGCAGGGGCGCCGCTTTCGCCGCCCGCGGAGTCGGAGTTGCTGATTGCGGTCGCGCGCGTGCTCGCGCGTTTCGTCGCGCGGCTGTTCGATATCGAGCAAGCGCACCAGGCGCTACTCGATCGCGCAACGCACGAAGCCGTTGTCTTCGAGCTCAAGAATTTCGTCAAACGGCGTGCGATCAGCAAGTATCCAGAGCGAGCATTGCCGCCCGAAACGGGGGCAGCGCTGCGTGAACAGCTCGTGAGCTTGTGCGCCACTCGCTTTCCAGAACTGGTCGTGCCCGGTGACGAAGAGCTAACCTTCGCCGCTTCGCTCTCCGCATTATTAGCCGAAGAAGCTGCCTCGAAGAGCAGCGCCCAAGCCGTCTCCGTGCCACTGGCCGAGGCGTTGGATCTGTTCGAGCGCTGGGCAGCCGTGCACCGCTTCGTGCCCGCAGCACGGACAGCCGTGGCTGGCTGGGTGTCGTTTCATTTCCCGCACAGCGTCGATTACGATCGCTTGGTCGAGCTGCGACGGCCAGACCCGGCGCTGCCCGAGCTCACGGAGGGACCGAGCGAGCATCGCCGACGGCGTGACGGGTTCGCGCTCACCGACGGCCGCATGTCACCGCGTGAGGTCAGCGGTGAAGCGGACTATTGCGTGTATTGCCACGAACGCGAGAAGGATTCTTGCTCCAAAGGCATGCGCGACAAGCCGCACGGCTACAAGCGGAACCCGCTGCACGTCGAGCTGGCTGGCTGTCCGCTGGATGAAAAGATCGGTGAGATGCACGTCTTGCGCAAAGACGGCGACTCACTGGCCGCGCTTGCGGTCATCGTCATCGACAATCCGATGGTGCCGGGCACCGGTCATCGCATCTGCAACGATTGCATGAAGGGCTGCATCTTCCAAAAGCAAGAGCCCGTGAACATTCCCCAAGCGGAAACGGGTGTGCTCACGGACGTGCTTGGCCTGCGTTTCGGCTTCGAGATCTACGGCTTGCTCACGCGCTGGAATCCGCTCAACCGTGCGCGCCCATTCACCCTGCCCTACCGCGGCCGCAACGTTCTGGTCGTGGGGCTCGGACCGGCGGGATACACGCTCGCGCAGCACTTGTTGAATGACGGATTCGGGGTGGTGGGTGTCGAAGGGCTCAAGGTCGAGCCACTGGCCCCGGACTTGATCGGCGCTGATGCTTGGCCGCCGCGCGCGGTGGAGCGCTGGTCGGATCTCACCGTGCCGCTCGAAGAGCGCCGAGCCGCAGGCTTTGGCGGCGTAGCCGAGTACGGCATCACGGTGCGCTGGGACAAGAACTTCCTCACCGCAATCCACGCGACGCTGACGCGACGCGCGACGTTTCGCGTGTACGGTGGCGTGCGCTTTGGCGGCACGCTGGGCGTCGAAGACGCATTCGCGCTCGGTTTCGATCACATCGCGCTCGCCGCAGGCGCAGGCAAGCCGACAATCATCGACGTCAAAAACAACCTAATCCGCGGCGTGCGCAAGGCGTCGGACTTTCTCATGGCGCTGCAGCTCTCGGGGGGGTTCAGCAAGCGGTCGCTCGCGAACTTGCAGGTGCGCTTGCCAGCGCTCGTGATTGGCGGCGGCTTGACCGGAATCGACACCACCACCGAGGTGGCGGCTTACTACCCCGTGCAAGTCGAAAAGTTTTTGGGGCGATGGGAAAACCTACTGGCAGACGGCAACGGTGAAGCGGCATTGCGCACCGAGTTCGACGCCGAAGAGCGTGAAGTTTTGGATGAGTTCCTGGAGCACGGTCGCGCGATACGCCGCGAGCGCGCGCGGGCCGCAGCCGCCGGAGAGGCACCGAATTTTGCGCCGTTGATCGCGGCCTGGGGCGGCGTGTCGCTCGTCTACCGGCGCGGACTGAAAGACAGCCCCGCGTACCGCCTCAACCATGAGGAAATCGCCAAATTCCACGAAGAAGGCGTGCGCTTCATCGAGCACTTGTCACCCCTCGCCTGTCTGCCGGATGAACGAGGCGCACTGCGAGCGGTCGAATTCGAGCGCCAGGGACCAGCAACGAAGACCGGAGCGCCTGCTGGAACCGGCGAAAGAATCACGTTACCCGCGCGCAGCTTGTTCGTGGCGGCAGGGACACAACCCAATATTACTTACGAGCACGAACGTCCCGGCACGTTCCAAGTAGAACCCAAGACCAAGAGTTTTCGCCCCTTCGTGGCAGTGCACGGCGACGATGGGCATCTCATGTTGCGCCTGCCGCAAGCAGGCGAGATCGGGTTCTTCACGTCCTACCTCCAGGGTGGACGCACCGTGAGCTTCTACGGTGACAACCATCCGGCGTACGCCGGTTCCGTCGTGCGCGCGATGGCCTCGGCCAAGGATGGCGCGCCGCACGTGGCCGCGCTGTTCGCGGAAGAGTTGCGTACGCAAGATCCCACAGCGCAACCGCAGCGCGACGCACAGTGGCAGACGTTCACCCGCAAACTCGACGACGAGCTGCGCGCAACGGTAGTGCGCGTCGAACGCCTCACGCCCACAATCGTGGATGTCATCGTGCGCGCCGCCGCCGCCGCGCGACAATTCGAGCCCGGACAGTTCTTTCGCCTCCAGGATTTCGAAGCCGGTGCGAGAGAATCAGGCGGTTCGCGACTCGCCATGGAGGGCCTGGCACTGACGGGCGCTTGGGTCGACAAAGAGCGGGGCCTGCTTTCGCTGATCGTGCTCGAAATGGGCGGCAGTTCGCGGCAAGTCGTCACGCTCGAGCCCGGCGAGCCCGTGATTGTGATGGGCCCGACTGGCACCGCTACCGAAATTCCGGAGGGCGAAGCGGTACTGCTGTGCGGAGGCGGGCTGGGCAACGCCGTGCTGTTCTCGATTGCTCGAGCGCTGCGCGCACGAGACAACCGCGTGCTCTACTTTGCTGGCTATCGCAAACGCGAGGACATCTACAAGGCCGAAGAAATCGAGGCCGCGACCGATCAAGTCATCTGGAGCGTGGATAGCGGCCCGCCTCCCGAGCCACGCCGCCCGCAAGATCTCGCGTTTCAGGGCAACATCGTCAGCGCCATGCTCGCCTTCGCTCAGGGGGAACTCGGGGCGGCGCGCGTGCCCCTGCCCTCCTGCAGCCGCATCATCGCCATTGGGAGCGATCGCATGATGGCAGCGGTCAAGAATGCACGCCACGGCGTCCTTGCGCCGTTCCTTCGCCCCGGGCACGTGGCCATCGCGTCGATCAACTCCCCGATGCAGTGCATGATGAAAGAGATTTGCGCCCAGTGCCTGCAGAAACACGTCGACCCGGTCACGGGCAAAGAAACCATCGTCTTTTCATGCTCGAACCAGGACCAGCCACAAGACGTGGTCGATTGGCAAAACCTGGCCGCACGCCTACGACAAAACACCGTGCAAGAAAAAATTACCGACGCATGGGTGCGCAACCTGCTCGCACGAGCCCACCAACCCCACTGAACCCCGGGTGCGAGTCGCCCCGCCGCACGGGCCCAAAGCGGAGGACGCTCACTCGTCCGCGCCGAGTTGGCGATCGCGCAGCGTGCTTCCGATGCGTGCGCCCGCGGCGAAGTAGCTGTGCGTGCTCGAAGCCGGCAGAATATCGTACGTGTACTCGTGCCCGTACCGGATGACCTCGACCGTGAGGATCGGCTGTCCATCCAGTAAGTCACCCGCCCGCAAATCGCCGAACAAGCGTCCATCCGTAGTCGGATGCGGGGCACTGATCTCGAGTACTCTTCCGCTCGCTAGCGTCACGCGCACGACGTGGTGATGCTCCGCTCGTTGTCGGTGAACGCTGGCCACGGGCACGGGGCGAATCGCGTTATCATCCGCGCTGTACACCAAGTCTCCAACTCGAATATCCGCGATCGGCCGCTCCCCTTCTGGAGTGGCGATCGGTGTATCAGGTGAAGCGCACACGAGGAGGCAGGTGAGGTCGCGAACCGAAATCCACACGCCATCGGAACAGGTGATGTCGAGACCCCCGTCAGGAATGGTGCACGGAATCGAGCCGCACACGGTTCCGTTTGGAAGCGCGCAAGGAGCCCCCTCATTCGGCACGATCGACGGGCAACCTGCGCCAGAAATGATCGGGTGTGGGGCACAAGACTCCAGCTCACCTGCCCGGGCACAAGAGCAGACAGCTCCTGCCTTCGGCCCCGAGTCATAGATGCAGGTCGCTCGATCCAAACACGCGCCGTTCGGCAACGCCGGGCAGCCGGCAGAAAGAACTGAACACTCTGTCGGAGGAGGCGTGACGAACCAATGTGCGGTGCCATCGCAGACAGCGTGAATCCGGCACGGTAAGGCCGGATGGTCTCCCCAAGAGCAAGAGCGGCCCGAGCTCGAACACCCGTCTCCGGTCGTGGGCGGATTGGGTGGGCACGCCGATACGCCGCTTTGACCACCGGTACCACCCGCTCCGCCTGCGGCCTCTCCGCCTGCAGCCTCTCCGCCTGCGGCCTCTCCGCCTGCGGCCTCTCCGCCCGCCTCAGCCGCACCGGAGCCAGCCTGCGACGCCCCGGCTGCGCCCGCGTGGGGTTGGCCCCCGCTCGAGCCCGTCGACCTGCCTGCGCAACTCGAAGCGGCGGCAATCAACGCGACGAGGCAAGCGCCCGGCGTCACCCGCAACCGCGCTGAACCTCCGCTGCCAAACCGCATCGTGTTTCTCAGAAGCGCCCCGAAACACCCAACATGCGTCGACCACCGAAAGCGGTGACCAATGGGGCGAGCTGCAGGCCGCCGTGGGCGGATTGGGTGACTCCGGAGTCCTGCCGTTCGCGCGCCAGCCAAGCCGCATCGAGAACAATGGGAGCTGGAATGATTGCGAGCCCCAGAGACGCTGCGAGGATCCCCTCGCTGCATTCGCTGCTCGAGCACGGTGTGGACATGAGCAAGAGACCAAGCGCGGGAAGCGCAATGCGGAAGCCCAGGCTCGCAAAGCCGACGCCCGCACGCCCATGCGACCAGTGAACAATGGGAGCGCCCACGGCCCAGGCGCCGATCCCAGCGAGCGTAACGACGCTCCAATCCTGATGTGCCGGCCGCAGCCAAAAGCCGCCGATCGTCACGCCAAGGGCCGCGCCGTCGACCAATAGAGTTTGCCAGCCGTACCAGTGCGTTTCGGTCGCCGGTTCCTGCGTCACGGCGGGCGGCACACTGAGCGCCACGCTCGGTGCGCGAGCCGCGTCATCGCTCATTGCAGGCGGTGTGTCCGCGAGCGACGACGACGACCACAGCATGCCGATCAGAGCAGCCCCCGCCAGCGTTCTTCCTTGCATCGGAAGGAAACGTATAGCCGAAGTCAGCGAGTTTGGGTTGCAAGTGGTCGGCGCGCCGCAAGTGCGCACACTGGCATACAGGGATGCGTTGGCTCCCTGCCGTTGACGTGATCGATTCTGACGCGCGCCTACATTGAGCAGAGTTTCAAGGACGAGCCGCATTTGGCTCCGATTTGCGAATCAGCAAACCGCGCGCTGACGCGCGGGCTCTATACCTCCGACGGGATATACTCATGCGCATGAAGCTCGGAACGTCGTGTCTGGTGGTTGTTGGCTCGTGCTTACTGCTCGCGAGCGCGTGCAGCGGTAACTCTGACGGGTCGAACGTAAACTCAGGCAACAATGGCTCCGGTGCCACGGGGAACACGGGAACCGGCGCTGGCAATTCGGCCGGAATTAGCTTGAACGTCGGCACGGGCAACAACACAGGCAGCGATTCGGACGCAGGCCCGGGCACTGGTGGCGGCACGGACCTGTGCAACGGCGCGACACTCGGCGTCAAGGGAACCTGGGGCGCCGGAGACGTCTTCGCCAGTTGGCTCTCCTCACGCAGCAACAGCGGAGCGACGGCTCTCGCCGACCAAACGCTGACTCCGACTCTCCTCTCCAGCTTTCAAGTCATCATCGTTGAAGACGTGAGCCACAATCATCCGTACTCGGCCGATGAAGTCAAAGCCCTGTCCGATTGGGTCGGCAAGGGCGGCGGGCTCATGACTCTGATAGGCTATTCAGCGAATTCGACCGAGGTCGACAACGTGAACCGACTGCTCGCGCCCTTCTCGATCAGCTACGGCACGGATCACATCTTGCCCAAGGGCGCCGGCAACTCCACCGTACCGATCACGATGTGGAACCCACACGCGATTGACGCAGGGGTGACCGCGGTCGGCGTCGACAACGGTTATCCGCTCATGGGCATGGGCGACGTGATCGCCACCGGCGGCGGCTACAACCTCGGTTTGGCGCAAACCTCGGGCAGCGGCCACGTTTTCGCCTGGGCTGACGAGTGGATCACCTACAACAGCGAATGGAATAGCCACCCGGACTACCAAGTGCAGACGTTCTGGGTGAACGCCGTAAAATGGCTGACCGTCGCAACCCAGTGTCAGGTCTCTCCTCCGCCCAATCCGCCGAAGTGATGTGAACGGAAGGCAGGGGTGCGACGACGATCCGTGCTGTCGGTGCTGGCATCAAGCTCACGCTTTCGAACGGCAAGGTGCAGGCGCGTCTCGTCGGTCGAGATCGAAAAATAGCTTCCAGCGATCAGCGAAGACACGGTCGCGGTCGCGGTCGCGACGCGGTCGCGCTTCGCTGAGAAAATGACCATTTCGTCCTGCCAGACTCTCTGCCCATTCTGAAGCTACCGGATAGACTAGCGACCAAACGATCGATGACGCGGGCTCGCGTCTAGGAATGTAGCTTTGCAAGCGCGCGAGGTGCTCGACATTGTGACGGCGGCCAAAGTTCGAAGGCTGACCGGTGATGTCCCCTGGGTTCTCGTGGGAACCGCCGTCGTTGCAAGTCAGTTCTCGACGGTGCTCGAGTTGCCAACGATAGAAGCGCCTTTCCGACTAGGTGCCGCCCTGCTCGCCGGCTTCGGCCTGTGTGGCGCAATCTTGCGCATCGCAGGCCATGTCACCGGTTTCAATATGACTTCCGCAGTTCTGGGAGGCGCCTTTTTCGGTTCTATTTCCGGAGCCATCGGAGGCAGCGCGGGGTTTGTTCGGGATGCGTCGCCGAACGAGCAATTGTATGCCTTCGCCATTACTTGTGGAATGTCGGCAATCGTAGGCGCGACGTGGGCGCCAATTCTCGACCTTTTCCCGTTGCGTCAGGACTGGCGCCCGTATTTGTCTGCGGCGCTGGGCGTTACCGTCGGCGTCTTCGTATCCCTCGGCGGCGCCATCTCGTATCTGACCTGGCAATACGTGGACCGCTTCGACCAGCCGATCACTCCTTTTCAAGTTGCGTTGATCTGCGCTAGCTTCGTTCAGCTCCGCGCGTTCTTCGGGCTCACGTCGAGAACCGGTCGCCGAAGCGTAATTCGTCGAGCATTCTTAATAGCTGCCTTGCTCTCGGCGATGCTTTGGATTGCAAGCCGTTTCGAGTTCATGAACGAGGGTGTCTACGATGACACCCCTCACCCGCTTGTTGCCTTCGGGATCTGCGTGTTCGCACCACTCGCGTGGGCGTCAGTCACCGCTTGGTTGGCGGCCGCACTCGCAGGTGTCTTTTCGGAGGCGGGCAGCACACGAGCCAAACAGCATGCTCGGAGTACGCCACCTGAAACACCGGCCGAAGCGCAATCCAATACGAAAGCGGAACGTTCACAACGGCGCGAGCGGGGCCAGCAAGAGGAGGACATGGCAATGACTAAAAACGTCCGGCTTCCGGTTTTTCTTTCCTATGCGCACGAAGACACGGAATTTCTCGGTCGTCTCCTGACACACCTTGCAGTCTTCAAAATGCAGGACCAGGTGTGCGCGTGGTCCGATACCGAGATCGAGCCGGGAGCCGACTGGGCTAGCGAGATCGAATTCTCGATCGGCAACGCCCGCGCCGCCGTGTTATTCATCAGTCAGCATTTTCTGGCTTCGAAGTTCATTCGAGAAAGTGAGCTTCCGCGATTGCTGGAGCGCAGGCGCGGGGGCTTGCTCATTCTTCCGCTCATCGTTCGTCCGTGCGCGTACGATCTGGCCGAGTTTCCATTCTCGGCAATATCTGGGGAAAGCGGTGTATTCCGATTGAGTAGTATCCAGAGCGTGAATCCGAACAACGTGCCCCTGACCAAGCTTCAAGAAGCCGCTCAGGACGAGGTGTTCGAACTTCTCGCCAGGAAGCTTCACGCTGCTCAGGTGGGAACACTCGCGAAGTAGCTCCGGCCGCTCGAGGCAACACTCGTGCTCAGATCGGTTGCTCCCGTCGCTCTCACTACCCCGAAGCCCTCCCCCGCTCCTTCCGACTCCCCTCTTCGGACGTCTCCCCCGCAAGCTCCATTTTGATGGCTGAGAGCTCGTCGAATAGCGCGTCATAAGAGGCGGGGCGATCGCGGGGATCGGGCTTTTGCATTGAGCGTAAGAGTCGGGACAGGCGCGGTGGCAGCGGTGATTCGCTGGCGGGTTTGTGGGTGCGAAGTTGGGCTGAGGCGGCTTCTTGCAAGGTGACGCCGAGCGCGTAGACGTCGGCGCGGAAGTCGACGCGCGACGAGTCGATGGCTTGTTCGGGTGCCATGTAGCCGCGCGTGCCCACGACCGCGGGCGGCGCGCCGTCTTCGAGCCAGTTTTCGGGCTGTGCGGCGTGGGCCATTCCGTAGTCGACGATGGTCGCCATGCCACTTCGGGAGAGCAAGATGTTGGCGGGTTTGATGTCGCGATGGATGAGCCCTTGTTCCAACCCAGCGCGCAACCCGGCGACCACGTGCAGGCCGATTTGAACCACCGCGCTGGGTGCCAAGCGGCCGCGAACCGACAGTTGCTTGGAAAGTGTGCTGCCATCAATGTACTCCATCACGATGTAGGTGAGCTCTGCGGAGTGGGTGATGTCGTAGATGCGCACGACGTTGGGATGACTAATGCGTGCCGCGAAGCGCGCCTCGATGATCAGTTGCGCCTCGATGCCGGGCCGAGCGGAAAGCACCTCGGGCCGCAGCAGCTTGATCGCCACTGGAGTTTGCAAGAGTAGGTGTGTCGCGCGGTACACCACCGCGAAGCCGCCCATTCCGAGCACATCGACGATTCGATATTTGTCGATCAGCGCGCCCCTGCGAAGCAGCTGGGTCGTGCGCCCGCGTGCGCTCCGCGCCACACGACGCGCCGGCCCAGTATCAGTGGCTCGGAGTCGAGTCACCGGTGATGCAATGCGTGCGCTGGCAAACACGCCGCTGGGTAAGATGGGGTCGATGCGCCGCTGGAGCCAGGCCGGTGCTCGGCCTGACTGATCGGCGAGAAAACAGCCCCGAAGGTCGGGGTCGATGGGTTTCACGCCACGGCCCCGCGCCCGAGCGGCTGGAGCTGGCTGTTGCTCGACACCCAGACGCCAATCGCGGCAATCAACAGGCTTCGCAGATCCGAGCTCGGATCGCTCAGCCCACCACGCACACAGCTCACACGCCGCGAGTCCGTGGTCGTGATGCCAATCCGCGACAGACCGTCTTGCAGCGTGGGTTGCCCGATCCCGACCACCACGCGAGCGCAGAGCTCGTCCAGCAGACCGTGAAGCGCGACGCGCGCCTGAGTGCCGAGGGCCATCAGATCTCCCTTCGGCGGCGCAACGATGACCACTGAGGGAACTCGGAGCAAGCTATTCTGCAGCGCGGCGGGATCGCGGGCATCGATCAGGACTAAATCAACCAAGCGTTCGTCGCGCAGCCAGAGCGCTAGGCCGAGGGCCTTTTTTCCGGGCGAAAGACTATCCAGCACCCAGCGTTCGGTGGCGGCACCGGCCAGCGGCAGCACCGCGGAAACGGCCTCGTCAAGCGCCGCGATCAGCAGCACGTGGAAGCGATCACGACCGGGCTCGGCGGCCGTCCATTTCGCCAGATCCGCCTCGCCGAACATTTTGAGATCCCCGAGCGCGAAGCTCTCACGCAGGGCCAGCTCGTAGTGCCGTGCGACGATCGCGTCGGGTGCCGGCGCGGGCGCTCGATATCCCTCCGGCTTGACCGAAGCTCGGCGCGGCTGGGCGCCAAGCGCCGTCTTGGGTTTGATCTCTGAAGCGCTATCGCCGTTCTGGGCGGTGTCGAGGCGGCACGCGCCCTCCATGATTAGGCCAGTTGCCGACTGCGAAATGGTGCGCTCTTCCTGAGAGAGCGTGCAGGGGCCAGTTGCGAACTCGAACTGCCCCTCCCGATCCCAGACGAAGCGGTAGAATGCCTCGGCGCCGTCCAGGTTGCCATACACGGCATGGACGACCCGCCCTTCGTCGAAGAAGACTTGCCCAGACGCCTCTCGATTGAGCATGGCCAGGATCCCCGAGCGATGACCCATCTCGATGATCGCGACGAGATCCGAAAACTCGATGGCGGAGAAATCGCCGGCGAGCGTGTAGCTGCGATTGGACGCCTCGTTGCGACGTCGCCGATGGCGACCGATGATCGCGCTCAAGCGAGCCGCAAACTCCGCCGGATCGCTCGGTTTGCACAGGTAGTCTTCGACGCCAGCTCGCAACGCGAGCACCTTGGTGCGAGCCTGTGTGTCCGAAGACAGAAATACGAAAGGGACGTGGCGCAGGCGGCTTTCCTGCTGTAGACGTCGATAGAACTTGAGGCCGTTCATGTCGGGCAACATCGTTTCCGACACGATTAGATCCACGACCTGCGTGCCGAGCACCTCGAGCGCGGCGCTGGCGTCGTTGACCGCCTCGATCACGAAGCCCTCGTTGGCCAACGCGAGCTCGACGAAGCGGCGAGAGACGCGGTCGCCATCCACGACCAGCACGGTCGGCGCGCGCCGGTCGACGTCCGTTTGCTCGACGGGTGCTTCTGATTGCTCAGCCATGGGTGGTCTGCTTGTGTGCCCGCGCCGCGAGCAGCGCGGCCGCGTCGAGCTCCGCGCGTGTCCAAAGCTGGGTCACGTCCAGCATCAATCCGTACAGCGCCCCTCCGCTGAAGCCACGCGAGGCATCGGCCACGAACGCGCCCAGCATGGCCTCACCCCGGGCCCGGAACAGGCCGGGGGGCAGCGGCGCTTCGACGCGCACCTCGCGGACCACCAGGCATGCCCCGGTGCGCAGCGCGAGCGGAACGCGACTGAACGCGTGCGGCACTCGCAGCAGCACCCATGCCTCGTTGAGTGGTGGCAAATCCAGGAGCGCGCCTAGGTTCGACGCGACGAACTGCTCACCGCCCGATTGCACGAGCTCGGGACCGCTGGTGGGGACTTTCGTCACGTCCTCGTTGAGCACCAATCGGGTGACGAAGCGCACGGGGATCGCCACCACGAAAGTATGGCAAGCGACGACGAGGCAAAGCTCGGATTGCGCCTCGACCCGCCGCAGCCGGGAGCTGCTGGCGTGACTCACGGTTCGGCTCCTTGGCTGTCGCTATTGCTTGCGAGCGCGGTCTCGGAGCGTTGCCACTTCTTCAACGCCGCCTGCAGGACCTGCACCGTGAACGGCTTGGTGATGTACTCGTTGGCCCCGAGCTGCCGCGCCTGGTCCTGATGTTTCTGGCCGGAGCGACTGGTGACGACGATGATCGGCAAGTCCTTGTACGCGGGCAGGAACCTGAGTTCTCGAATCAGCTCGTAGCCGTGCATGCGCGGCATTTCCAAGTCGGTGAACAGCAGATCGATCTGATTTTCTCGCAATTTACTCATGGCGTCCATGCCGTCGACGGCCACGACGACCTCCGCCCCGAGCGTCCTCAGCTGCATCTCGGCCACTTTGCGCACCGACACGGAGTCGTCGACGAACAGCACACGCACCGGCCTCGATGACGACGACGGGGCCGCGGGCTTCTTGGCCTCGTCGATCACCGGTTCGACGAGGGTGCGCTTCTCTCCGCCGCGCACTAGGGCCGGACGCTTGATGAGCGCGCTGCCCTTGGCCTCGACCAGGCTCGGCACGTCGATGATCAAAACCAATTGACCCGTCCCACGAATGGTGACGCCAGCGAACGAGGGATGCCCGGTGAGTAACGTGCCGAGCCCCTTCACCACGATTTCCTCGTAGGCCACGATCTGATCGACCTGCAGGGCCATCCGCGCATCGCCGACGCGTAGCACCAGCACGGGGCCTGCACTGACCCGACCGTCCGCGCCCAAGAAGTCGCCCCAGGCACGGATAGGCATGAACGTGTCGTCCAGCTTGATGCGGCGGAGATCTCCTTGCGTGACGATTTCCTGCTCGTGCGCGTCGATGATGCGCTCGGCGAAGTGCAAGGGAATGGCGAAGAATTGCTCGCCACCACGCACGACCAGCGCGCGCGTGATGGCGAGCGTCAGGGGTAGCCGAATCAAGAAGGCGGTCCCCTGCTCCGGGCGAGATTCCAGGCGGATGGAGCCGTTCAGGCGCTCCACCGCGCGCTTGACCACTTCACCTCCCACGCCCCTGCCGGCGACGTCATCGACCGAGTGATGGGTGCTGAGCCCCTGAGCGAACACCAGTTCGCGCACGCTCGGGTCGTCCACGTTCACGTCACTCGATAGTAGGCCCATCTCGATGCCGCGCGCGCGCAGCGCCGGCAAGTTGAGACCGGCACCGTCGTCCTTCACCTCGATCACGATTTGGCCGGACTCTTGCCGAGCCAAGAGCTCGATCGTGCCCACGCGCGGCTTGCCGGCTCGGGCGCGGACTTCGGCGCCTTCGATGCCATGCACCACCGCGTTGCGCACCAAGTGAAGCAGGGGCTGGAACAGCGCATCGGCGATGGTCTTGTCGACCGGGACGTCCTCGCCGCGCACCACGACGCGGATCTCTTTCTTCTCGCGCATCGCAGCGTCGCGCAGCGGCAGTCGGAGGCGCTGAAACAGCACATCCAACGGCACCATGCGCGCCTGAGTCACCTCCGTTTGAATGCCGCTGACGATCGCTCCCACGACGTCCGAGTCATCGGTGAGCGCGGTGAGGCCACGCGACAGTTGCCCGTACATGTCCGAGAAGTCGCTGGTCAGCTCGACCAAGCTGCGCGTCAGCACGTGGATCCCCTCGTAGCGATCCAGCTCGAGCTCGCTGAAGCCACTCCAAGCCGCGCGCGGAGAGCCGTCGACATCAGGGGGCGGAAGCGCGAGGGCCGCATTGCCGTCGCTGGCGAAGCTCAGGTTGTCCCGCCTGCGACCGTCCAGATTCGCGAATTCGTGCTCCTCGCGAAAAGCATCCACGGTTTGTAGCAATCGTCGGCTGCCGCGCACGAGATCGGTTTGCAAGTGACGCAAGCGCTCGACGCGGTTGTTGAGTCGCGAACGGCTGACCACGAGTTCGCCTGCCAGATTCATCAGCGAGTCGAGGCGCTGGGTCGAGACACGAATGACACGTCGGTCCGGTCCGTCCAGCGAGCCTTCGCTGCGCCGACTGCTGCGCGCGCTTTCGATCTCCTCACTGCGAGCGGTGCGAGAGGAGGCCTGGCTCAGCTCGTTGCGGGCCGCGAGCAACGCGGCGATGCGCTGCTCGAGCCGATCCAGAGAGGTCTCCACCCAGCCCGAGGGCGCCTCTTTCAGATTCCGGCGCACCTCAGCCTGCGCCTCGAGCAAGAGCGACGCGATGCGGCGGGCGGGCGGCAAGATCGCCGCGTCCAGCAGTGTCTCGAGCAAATCTTCGATCCGATGCAGGATCCGCCCCGTCGGAACGAGGCCGATGGTGTTGATCACGCCTTTCAGCGTGTGAAACGTGCGCATCAAGCTGCGCAGGTGCTCCTTCGGCGCGGTGCTGTCCTCCAAGGACAAGCAGCCGCGCTCGATGGCCTCCATCAGCTCGGCGCACTCCGCAGTGAACGTTTGCCAGAGCGGCTCGGCCGCACTGAGATCCACGGTTTCGCGCACGCTGCGAGCGCGCGGCTGGCTCGAGAGCGCAGCTGCGCCGCCAGAATCGGAACCGAAGCGGGCGCGCAGCGCCGCCAGGCGCTCGTTGATCGCGTTCAGCGTGGGCGGCTCGATGCCGCCCTCGCCGAGTAGCAAGCCTTCGAGCTCATACGCCTCGTTGGCGATCGAGTCTTCCCGGACGATGCCTGCGGAGCCTCGCAAATGGTGGAACACGCGCGCAAGCTCCTGCTGCGCACTCGCGACCAGCGAATCATTCGTGCCGCTCAGGTCCCCGCTGATACGCAACGCCCCTTCCAGCAGCTCCCGGGCCTCGGCTTGGAATGAAGCCCGGACCGCGGCGGCAGCGGCCGGATCGGCCGGAGTAGCCGCGGGGCTCGACTTCTGGTGGGACAAGCCGAGCTTCACCGCGATCTTGGCCAACCCGAGCGACAGCTCGGCCGTGCTGGGGGCTGGCACGTTCTCGCACCCCAGCTCGAGTCGTTCGGCGAGCGCGGCGATCTGCGTTTCGGAAGCCACCAGCGCGGAACCCTTGAGGCGATGAAACAGCGGCCCGAGCGTGGCGATGATCGACTGTTCGAATTTTGCGCCCGAAGGGGACGACAACTCCGCCAACAAGCGCGAGGCCTGCTCGTGGATTTCCTTGGCTTCGTTGATGAAGTCGCGGCGAATGGCGCTCACCGCGTGGGTATCATGGCCGCGCACGGGCGCCGTTGGGACGCGCGACGTAATGGCGATCGCGTCCAAACCGGCGAGAGCAAAGAGCCGGTTGGTGTCTTCGATCAGCGCGCCCAGCGTGCGCGCCTCGATTGGTCCCGTCGCGACGATCAGCGCCTCGGCTCGATGTTGCAGCGCTTCGGCCCGACCGCTCACTTCGCTCAGACCAACGGTCGCGGCGGCGCCTTTGAGCGTGTGATACACGCGCTCGAGCGGAGCCGCAGGCGCGGGGTTGCTCGGGTCGTTGCTCAGCGCGTCGAAGTAACCCTGCAGACTGACGACGGCCTCGCGCGCCTCTTGCTGGAAGATCTCCAAGAGCTCGCGCTGCACCTCGGCGTGCGTCGGACTCGCGTGCGAGGGCTCGCCGCCCGTTTCGGCGAACGAAAACTCTTCCTCTTCAAGTTCGTTCGGAAGCGCGACCGAGGCGGCTGGCTCGAAATCCTCGAACGAAAATTCGAGCGGCGGCAACGCTCCATTCGCAGCAGGGGACGCTTCGGCGAGCTTTTTTACGCCGAAAGCGGGCGGCGACGGAATCGAAGCGACTGCCACTTCCTCGTCCAAGAATTCAATCTCGTCCTCGGCCAGCAGCTCCGCCACCTCGTCCGCGCGGTTCACACCGTTCGCGGATGCAGCGCCATTCGGGCCGTCTTCGGCCAGCGCCGGGCAGCCGAGCAGGCCGTAGGCCCCTCCAATTTCAGGAGCGCGGCTCGGGTGCAGCGAGCCCTTTGCCGGGTCCTGAGCGAGCTCGTTCAGTAGTGCCTCTGCCGCGCCTTGCCATTCGGTCGCGACCCATTCAGCCTCATCGCTTTCGTACTTCAGCTCGAGCGCGAGGATGGTGCGCATGTGCTGCACACCCGTCGGGATCAGCTCCACCATGCGCCGCGCGCGGGCCGCGCGGCGGTCGGCCTCTGCGAGCTCCGCGTAACCGTGCTCCGCCAGGCGTTCCACCAAGTCCGCGCAAGCAGCGAGCGTCTTGACCGAAACGAGCGCGCTCGTTCCGTAGATCGCGTGGCCATCGCGGCGGATGGTTTGGAGCAGCGAGCCAGTGCTGTCTTCAGGGACAGGCTGCGCCGGCCTAGGCTCGTCCAGAAAGCGGCGCGACGACAATTCGATGCGCGCCAGAAATTCCGTGACTTCCCTGGGCATCGTGTCCCGGACGTCGTCGATACTGAAGCTCATCGTCATTGGGTCCCTCTTTCGCCTGGTGGCGGACTCTCAAGCCACACGGAAGCGAGTGATGGCACCGCGAAGTTTGTTCGACAGCTCGGTCAAGTGCGTGATCGTCACCACGGTGGCTTCGGCGCCCTCTTGCGTGGAGCGCGCGATGGCCGAAATCTCCTCCATCGTGCGCACGACGGACGAGGTTTCTTGCGCTTGCGCCAAGGCGACCTTGCTGATGTCGACGACCTCGGATGCCGACTCCGCGGACACCTTCCGGATGCGCACCAGTGAATCACCGGCTTGACCGACCAAGGCCGACTCGTGTTCCACGACTTGCGTCTGCTGTTCGATGGCGGAGACCGTCTCGTTCGTCTCGGTGTGGATGGTCTGCACCAAGCGCCCGATCTCTTGCGTTGCCGCCGCGGTGCGCTCTGCGAGCTTGCGCACCTCTTCTGCGACGACGCTGAAGCCGCGTCCATGCTCGCCAGCGCGCGCGGCTTCGATTGCGGCGTTCAGCGCGAGCATGTTGGTCCGTTCACTGATGCTGTTGATGGTGCCGACGATGCCGGAAATCTCCATGCTGCGATCGCCCAAGTTCTTCATCTTTTTGGCGCCCGCTTGCACGTTGGCGCGCAGGGTGCCCATGCCGGAGATGACGTTTTGGACCACGCCCGTGCCCTCCAAGGCGGACTCTTCGGTGCGTTTCGCGGCGGCCACGGCGCGCGCCGCGCCTTCGCTCACGCGGCCGATTTCCTGGCTCATCTTCTGCACCAAGCCTTGTGCGACCTGCACGCCGCTCGCCTGATTGGTCGCGCCGGTTGCCATCTCGCGCGAGGACTTTTCGATCGCGCGCACCGCCTCGTTGGTCTGATCCACCTGTCGGTACACGTCACTCAGAATCTGTTGCTGGGCTTCCATCAAGGAGTTGAATGCGTCTGCCACGTTTCCGAGCGCGCCCGAGGTAATCGGCGCGCGCGCCGTGAGGTTGCCGTCCGAGGCGTCGGAAACGACCGTGAGCATGTCCATGATGTTGCTCTGGAGCTCTTGGTTGCTTTGCTCGATCTTGTCTTTCAGCTCGCCGGTTTCGATCAGCGCCTTGCGCGTGTCGCTCAGCGTGCGCGCGACGATGCGACTGATCACGACGCCAACACCGAGCGCCAGCACCGTCGCAATCAGCACGATCACTTTCGCCAGTCTGGCCTGCGAGTTCAACCGTTGCGGCACCAGGCTCATGTCCTTTTCGTGCGAGACAGCCAGTTCCTCGGCGTCGTTCTCCAAGTCGCGAATACCGTTTTTGAACGGGCCGATCGCCGCATTGGCCGCCTCGGGATGCGTGATATCGCCCTTCGAGATACTCGCCAGGATCTGGTGAAAGCCACTGTCGTAGGCCGCCACCTGGTCGACCATGTTTTTCACGCTGGTCGCGTCTTTCTCGGACTCGACCAAGCTCGTCAATGCCGTGAGGGAAGTGCCGATCTCCACGCGAGCGGCCTGCCACTTCTTTTCGTAGTCCGTCACCTTGGCGGCGTCGCTGAGGTTCAAGAACGCGTCCTTTTCGAAGCGGCGCAAGTTGCTCACGTTGCCAGCGACCCTCAGTGCCTCCTCGGCGACTTTAGCGTTGACCGCGAGCGCGTGCTGCGCGTCGGACGAGATCCGGGACATCGAGGCGTAACCGACCGCGCTGATCGCGACGGTGAGCGCCAAAAGCATACCGAGTGACAGGATCATACGCTGGCCAGTACTCAGTTTGGCCAGCAGGGACTTCGGGGTGATCATAACGAGCTCCGATACAAAAGACGTGGTTTGTTTGAGTGAGACTGATGTCGAAAATTTCGAGCAGCAAACGCCCCGCGCTCGCGCTCGCCAGTGCTGCAAACTCGAATACTGATCGAGCAAAGCTCGACCGAGATCCAGAGTCGCAATCGTTAGCGTCAGTTGTCGACGTGACTTAAGTAGCGAAGTTCGCTCACCCGGGCGAGCACGAAGGCCGGATCGAGGACGCTGACTACGATTGAAAGCTTGCCATCGTCCGGCTCCAAGAATCCGAGGATCGCGCGATCGTCTTCGCTGCCCGCGGGCGGCGTCAATCGCCCGCGTCCCTCGGGGATCACGGCTTCCATGCGATCAGCGATCAAGCCCACGACCAATTCGCCCGAGCGCAGCACGATCGCGGTGGTTTCCTTGCCCGCTCGGCGCTCGTGCTCGCCGATGCCGAGCAGCTCGGCGAACGAGACCAATGGGACGGGCTCGCCGCGTAGATTGAAGATGCCGCGCACGGCCGGTGGCGCGAGCGGGACCGGGATTTTATCCTCGATCGTCACGACCTCTCCGACCAAACGTGTGTCGAGCGCGAAGCACCGCTCGCCGAGCCAGAAGGTGCACAGGCTGAATTTATTGCCTCGCGCAGGGCCCGCAGAATCCCCCGAGCGGGCACTCTCGCCCGTTTGAGCTTCAGAACCGAGGCGTGACCGCCCGAAGGACTCGCTTGCCATGTGCTGCTCCGTTTCCTTCAGCGCGCGTAGCGGCGAAGCACCGACAGGACCGTGTCCGCGTTCCAGGGTTTGGTAATGTGGTCGTCCGCGCCCTGCTTCTTGGCCCAGAACTTGTCGCTGTCTGTCCCTTTGGAAGTGACCAGCACGACCGGGATTTTGCTCAGGTCGGCGTCCTGCTTGATGCTGCGGCAGGTCTTGAAGCCGTCCGCGCCTTGCATCACGACGTCCATCAGGATCAGGTTGGGCTTTGCTTCGCGAGCCTTCGCGATGGCTTCGTTGCCGTCGGCGGCGTAGATGGCCTTGTGACCGGCACTGGTCACGACTTTGCCGAGCAGTTCACGATCGGACTGCACGTCGTCGACGATGAGAATGGTATCCATTGATTTTTTCCTTTTTGCTGATGCGAGACGCGTTTGGTAGAAGCGCGTCGATTGAGTTACGATACGAGACGTTCGATTTCGGAATACGGGATGGGTTTGACTAGCGCTCTGTCGAAACCAGCCGCGATTAGCTCGGCCGCTTGATTGGCCATCTGCGGCTCGAGCACGGCAACCAAGACCAGGCCGGCAAGGGCGCTTTCGGAGCGCAGTTGACGCGCGGTTTCGGCGGCGCCGCCCGATGCCGCGTTCAAGATCACCGCGCGCGGGCGTTCGCGCCGGACCGCGGCGATCACGTCCGTTTCGACGGCCAAATCGAGCAACGCGACAGGCTCGGCGCGATTCTGCAATAGCGACGAAAGCGGCCCCTGAAAGCCGTCCACATCGGGTTCGAGGATCATCAGGGGGCGCGCCTTGGAGCGCGAGCTGTGACTCGAACTCTGGTGCGCGACGCGCAAGAGTCCGACGTCCGTCAGTCGAGCGAGTACTGGCATCACTTCGACGACGCTGCTTCCTGCACGCGACCCGAGTTCCTTCCCGGTCGTCTGCCCATCCACCAGCGCGAGCACACGGCGCTCGAGGCCCGTCAGTTCGAAGTGCTGAACTTGGCTGCTGAACCCAGGCGCGCGACTGAAGATCGAATCGACGGCGGGCAAGGACTGCGGCGGTTCCTGGCGCAAGCGCTCGAGGGCCATCTGCTTCAGCGACAGCGAGGGCGGTGGGGCCTCGTCATCGGCTCCGAATACCAGCGTGTTACGAGCGGTCGACACGTGCCGACCGTGTGCCTCCACGTGCGCGGGCAGGGCGGAGATGTCGCGCCAGGAGAAGGTCGCTGCGCTCGCTTCGATCGCATCCAACAGCAACTTTCGACCGCGCGTGCGCAGGATTTCCGTCAGCTCCGCGAGCGGGAACAATCCCGCCGCAGCGAGGCTCACGAACAGCGGAATCGCCGTCTCGCGTTGCTGGGTTTCGGCAGCGCGGAGCGCCTCACGCGGGACGTTCGCCAGGCGAGCAACGGTCGGCAGGCTGCCGCGCAAGTACTCTTTGGGGTCGCGGTTGGTGACGAAAATCACCTCGCCAGCTCGGAGGTAAGCGATCGTGACTTTGCCGTCGAACGCGATGGTGAGCTCGCCGGTACGCCCGGACGACTCGAAGCAAGCGAAGAGACTCGCCACGGGCCACCCTGTGACCGAACCGTGGAACGACGAGTCGTCGACGAGCGAAAGTGTGCGCGCGCTCGGGGCAACTGAAGCCGCAACCGGCTCTGGCTCAGGAGCCAAGGCGTCGAGCATGCGACCGACGAGCTCCGGCGTGAGCAACTTCTTGGCGAAATACGGCGCAGGCGCTGCGTCCCCCAGCTCGGCCATCAAGCGCGGGATTTGGCCGAGCGCCTCGCGAAGCAGTGAGTAGACGAGCTTGGCGGCAGCCTCGCGCTGCTTGAACGAGCGTCCGCCCTTGCTGACACGCGTTGAGGCCTGCCCGCGTGCGAACGCTGCATCGACGGCGCCACGGATCTGCGCCGAGGTCGAGGGTTTGCCAATGCAGCCGGAAAAAGACGCAAACTGCTGAAACATCGAGCTGATACTCGGACCCTTGCCGCTCATGACGACAACCGGCACGTGAGCCGTGCGCTCGTCCCTCGACAACCGCTCGCACACGTCCGTGCCGCGCATGTCGGGCAACAGGAAGTCGAGCAAGACGACGTCTGGCACGGCCTGTTTGGCGAGCTGGAGCGCTTCTCCACCGGTGCCGGCGAATTCGATTTGCCAGCCGGTTCCAGGGAAGGTCAGCTCGACCAGCTTGCGTACCGTGGGACTATCGTCGACCACCAAGAGTCGGCCGGCGCTCATTAGCGGACCTCCACGACGCTGACCCAAGCGTCCTTGCGCAGTGAAGCACTGACCGCGTCGAAGACCGAGGGCCCTCCAAATGTCGCCTTTGCCGTGAGCCCACGCACCAGCTCCGAAGTCGAGTCGTCGCGAGCGGGTACCGAGAGCGCGATGGCAATGTCCCCACTCGCAGCGGGCAGCCGTGTGTTGCCGCGCCCGCCGTGACTGCCTGAGAGATCGCTGATCGGGGGCAGTCGCAGCGGAGAGAGCAGCCACAAAGTGCCGGGCACGGGGGGCCAACAAACGAGCCACTCTTGCTCTGCGGGCGCGAAGCGAAGCACGCCCGTCTCGCCACCGAGCTCGAACGCCAAGGTGAGCGAACCGTGCTCGTCGCCGCAAGCGGGCGTGGTTCGACCAAAGCACGGGCTGTCTGCGACCCACCAAGTCGGTGCCGCCCGCTCCGCGCCCGAGCCATGCGGGCTCGCACGCTCGGCCAGCAGCACCCTCAGCCGATTGTAGATGGTTTCGGCGTCAGGATCCGGACCGACCAAGGTCACGCGTCCTTGAGACAGCGAGACGCACGGACGGACCAGCGCCTCCTGACAGATGAGCATCAGAGAAGCCTCGACGGAGCGCCGCGACAGGAACGAGAGATACTCGTCGGGCACCAATCGCCGTCCCGCGCGAAGGCCTGCGATCAAAATATCTGCACCGCAGAGCTCCAATTGCTCGAGCGTGCCGAACGTCGTTTCCACGTCGATCCGCCGACAGGCCTCGGCCACCTCGGCGATCGTGACTTCCGAAATGAGCTGCGTGGCAACGCCCACGGACAAGCGGTTGAACATCGCGCTCCTAACCCCTGCCTTTTGCCGCAAGATACGGAGAAACCAACGACTCGACGTCGAGTCGCAACACCTGACGACCGTCCGCGCTGGTCCTGTGCGATAGCCAGGGTTCCCGTGGCCGTGCTGGGAAAGAGCCGCCTGCCGCGGAAAGGTCGACGAACGACAGAGTTCGATCGACCTCGAGAGCGAAGGTCACAGCGGGTGCGAGCGCCCGCAGCAAAACCGCCTTGATCGAGCCTCCCGAACTCTTGTCACCGTCCAAGGACAATGAGACCAGCAGCTGCCCTTGATAGACGCCGAGACCTGCGACCCCCGCCTGAACGAGCGGCAGGGAGGCGCGCGGGTATTCGATCAACTGTTCGACGAAGCGAAGCGGAACGACGACGTGACGTTCGCGAATCACGCACTCGAGCGCGCGCTCTGAGACCAGTTCCTCAACCGCATATTGTTCCTGCTCCACAAGCACCTCTGTCCACGTAACGGTCACAGACCATCGCGCATAAGACGAGTCCAGTGGATTGGAGTTGCAACTCAACGGGATTGGATTGAAGCGCGTGATCGACTTTCGCAACACCGCATCGTCGCGCTGGCAGCGCGACGCGATCGTGCTCGCGCGCAACTTTCTCAGTCGAGACGTTGATCAATTTCGAGTCGAGCGCACAAGGCGATCGATCCCTTCGTCGCAACGGCGTTCAGCGAAGACACGAATAGCGCCCCGTTTGAACGAAACGGATCTCGACGATTCGAAGCTACGGCCCATCGACGCACTCCATCGCCGAGGGACCCCTAAGTTACAGCCAGCTGAGCGATGCAACCGTCGGGCCAGCGAGCTTGCGGCCGTTTTCACGCCCCTTCGGGCGCTGGCTCCGAGACCCAGTCCTGGATCCCGGATTGCTCGTCCCGAATTCCGGACGGAACGCGCTGGGTCGGTGGCGGCGCGCCGAAGACGCGGGAAATAGCTCAGCTCTCGGCGACCTTGATGCCGTGCTTTTTCAACTTCGCGTAGAGCGCGCTGCGCGACAGTGACAGGACCTGAGCAGCTTCCTCTACTTGACCGCGGGCCCCGCGCAAAACGCCGACGATGTGCCGGCGCTCGGCTTCATCGAGCGTCAATGCCCAGGCATCCTTTTCTTCCGGATCGAGTGAGCGGTCGAAGCGAAGTGTGGTGCGATCCAGCACATCCCCTTTGGCGAACAAGAGCGCTCGCTCGAGGACATTTCGAAGCTCGCGAATGTTCCCAGGCCAACGATAGCGACCGAGGAGCTCGAGCGCGTCCGGGCTGAGGCTCGGGGTCACTCGCCCCTTCCGACGCGCCAGCTCGACGAGCAACACTTGGACGAACTCGCTCAGATCCTCAGCGCGCTCCCGCAACGGTGGCAGCTCGAAGACCAAGGTGTTGATGCGAAACAGCAGATCTTCCCGAAACTTTTGGGCCTGCACCATGGCCCCGAGGTTCTTGTGCGTGGCCGCGATCAGCCGAATGTTGGCAGATCGGCTCGAAATGTCGCCGACACGGCGGAAGGTCCCCTCCTCTAACACCTTCAGCAACTTCGGTTGCACGGCGAGTTCGAGATCGCCCACCTCATCCAAAAACAGGCTGCCGCCATCGGCGACTTCCAGCAACCCCGGCTTGTTGCCGACGGCACCGGTGAACGCGCCGCGCCGGTGGCCGAACAGCTCGGATTCGACGAGCTCACGAGACAGCCCCGCGCAGTTGAGATCGACGAACGGCTCGTTCCGGCGCGGGCTCTGAGCATGCAGCCAACGAGCGAGCACGCCTTTGCCAGTCCCGGTTTCTCCGAGCACGAGCACCGGCGCTTCCGAGTCCAGCACCGCCTCGGCCATCTCGCGGATTTCACGGATCTTGCGGCTGGAGCCGAGAAAGGGGTTGGCACCGTCCTGCGCGCTGACGGCGCTCAGGGCGCGCTGCCGGCGATCACGCCGCGACTCCAGGGTGCGCCGCACCAGGATCCCGAGCGACTCGGGATCGACTGGCTTGGTCAGGAATTGCTCTGCGCCCGCCTTGATCGCTCGCACGGCGAGATCAATCGAGCCGAGACCCGTGAGCACGATAATCGCATCAGAAGTTCCCCGCTCGCGAGCCGAGTCAATCAGATCGAACGCCGTGCCATCAGGCAAGTAGTAGTCGACGATGGTGATGTCGGGATCCTCCGACGCTTGGAGAGCTCGCCCTTCAGCGAGAGTGCCAGCCTCCACGACCGCATGCCCCAGTCGCTTGACGTACAGGGCAAGCGCATCGCGCATCAGAGCGTCATCATCGATGATGAGCACCGTGCTCATTTTCGAAAGACACTAGACGAGGCGCGAGGGCGCCGGCAATTCATTTCTTGGCAAGGACGCACGGCCTTGAAGACGGACTCGCAGATCCGTTGAAGTTCGAAATGAATCTGGCATTTAGCGGATCGTCGAGTCGCAAGCTTACAGTCTTTGCTCGGGGATCTTGTATTGTGACAAACGCGCGTCACCGGCGCGCAAATCGAGGGCCCGAATGACGAGCAATGACCCGCGAGCCGTGCGAGACACGAAATTGTGGCTGCGCATTTTGCTGTTGGGTTTGACCGGCACCTTGCCGCTATTCGTCGTTTCGTTGGACTTGATCAATGGGTCGTACAGCGGTGCGATCGCATTCTGTGAGAAAGAGCAACGGGGTAACGCCTTTGAGCGGTCGCTCGAGCGGCTACTCGAGGAGTTACCGACGTATGAGGCGGCTGCCCGGCGAGCCGTGGCGACCGACGCATCAGACCGGCGCGAGCTATCCCTGGCCCAGCAGCGGATCGACCAGGCCCTGCAGGCGGTGGCGATGGCTCAGGCCGCCGAACTGCGCAGTGCCGCACAGCTGAACGAGGTCCAGCGAGAATGGGAGCGGCTCAAAGAAGCGCCTCTTGTAGTTGCCGCAGCCCACGCGGCCACGAACCAATTGCTCGAGTCGGTGCGCGGCATGATTCGATACACCGGCGACCACTCGAATCTGATTTTGGACGACGATCTCGACAGCTACTACTTGATGGAGATAACGCTGAACGAGCTCCCTCAGACCGAGCAGCGACTCGCCGACATCACCTCGCAGGTGACTGACTGGCTCGCGAGCGGCCAAGCACGCTCGAAGCAGACGCAAATCGCCGTGTTCGCGGCCGAACTGCGCGAGGCGGATCTGGAACGCATTCGGCGAGATGCGCAGACGGCCCTGAGCGAGGATGCACGCTTCAACGGCGTCAGCGCTTCGCTCCAGCACAATTTGCCGCCCGCGGTTGCCCGCCTCGACTTCGCCGAACAA
This sequence comes from Polyangiaceae bacterium, assembly GCA_035634635.1. Taxonomy (GTDB): domain Bacteria; phylum Myxococcota_A; class Polyangia; order Polyangiales; family Polyangiaceae; genus PMG-095. The sequence goes on along the minus strand of DASQCO010000104.1, from coordinate 22,859 downwards.
TCACTGCTCACGCAGCTCGATCGCGTTGTCGCGGGCGACGCGGTACCGCCGACGGCGATCGAGGCCGCCGGCTGGACGGCATACGCCGAAAGCTTCCGCCTGTTCGACCGCGGCGCAGATGAGCTCGACGGGTTACTTGCGAGTCGCATTCGCGCTATCCAGAACACTCGGCTGCAAGGCTATTCGATCATCATCGCGACGCTCGGGCTCGCTGCCTTCGCGATGACGCTGATCATGCGCAGCCTGGCCGCTTCGCGCCGCGCCGAGATTCGGAAGACGCAAGAGGAGCTCTCGGTGAAGGAGACTCAATTGCGCGCGCTGGGCGATAATTTGCCGGGTGGGATGGTCTATCAACTGATGCGGGAAATCGACGGCAGCATGCGATTCCTGTACATCAGCGGTGGCGTCGAACAGTTGTATGGCGTCTCCGCAGAGGCAGCCATGGCGGACTCGGAGCTCATTTATGGCCAGATTGAGCCAGAAGACAGAGCACTCCTGCTCGCCCAGCAGCGCCGCTCCTCGACCGAAACAGGCATCTTCAACACCACGGTCAGAATGCGTCGCCCGGACGCGACCACTCGAACCCTCGAGCTCTTCTCGGCGCTGCGCCTGTTGTCTGATGGGCGCGCAGTCTGGGACGGCATTCAGATGGATGTCACCGACCGCCAGCGTGCCGAGGCGGCCATCAAACAGTCGGAGCTCCGCTTCTCGTGCATCTTCGACCATAGCCCGATCCCGATCACACTCAGTAGTTTCCCGGACGGCCGAGTCATTGCCGCCAACGACAGCTTCCTGACCTTCAGCGGCTTTACCAATGAGGAAGTCATCGGGCGCACGACCGCGGAGCTGGGGATCTACCAGGACCCCAGTGATCGAGCCGTCGTGGTCGAGCAGCTGCGAACGCACGGACACGTGCACAGTCGCGAGCAAGCATTTCGTTCGAAGTCAGGCGAAATTCGGCACAGCTTGTTGTGGGTCGACGTGATCACCATCACCGGAGAAGAGTACATTCTGGCGCTTTCACTCGACTTGACCGAGCAAAAGCGCACCGAGCAGCAAAAAGCACTGCTCGAGGAACAACTGCGGCAGGCACAAAAGCTTGATGCTCTCGGGACTTTGGCGGGCGGGATCGCCCATGATTTCAACAATATCTTGGGCGCGATCATCTGTTACTCGCAGTTGTCCAAACTAGACAACCCGGACAACCAGGCGCTGCAAGCGAACCTCCAGCAGGTGCTGAATGCCAGCGCGCGTGCAACGAACTTGGTGCGTCAGATCTTGTCCTTCAGTCGGCAACAAAAGGAGGAACGGGAGCCTTTGCAGCTCGCGCCGATCGTTCGAGAGGCGCTGTCGATGCTCCGCGCGGGCCTGCCCTCCACGGTTTCCCTGGAGCACCAACTCGAAGCGCCCGTATCGAACGTGCTGGGCAATCCCACCCAAGTTCACCAAATCGTGATGAACTTGTGCACCAACTCGGCCCACGCCATGAAAGGCAAACAGGGGCAAATCAAGGTTGCGTTGCGTGAAGTCGAAGTGCTGGACTCGGGACCTCGACCGCACGTCGAGCTCCAGCCGGGCGGCTACGTTTGCTTGTCGGTACAAGACACCGGGCACGGCATGGATGCCGCGACGGCCAAGCGGATCTTCGAGCCGTTCTTCACGACCAAGGGGCCGGGCGAGGGCACGGGTCTCGGACTCTCGGTAGTGCACGGCATCGTCAAAGAATACGGCGGCGTGGTCACGGTCGACAGCCAGCTCGGTCAGGGCACAAGCTTCGCCATCTACCTCCCTGCGCGCCCAGCGGTCGACAAGCCGGCCGTCGTCGCTAACGAGGTTCCCCTAGGCAACGGCGAGCGCATCCTATTCGTGGACGATGAGGCGGTCCTCGGGGACGTCGCGCAACAGATGATGCAGCGTCTCGGCTATCAACCGACGGTGTTCCAAAGCTCAGCGGCTGCATTAGCCGCGTTCCAGAGCAACCCTGCCGCCTTCGACGCCCTGATCACCGACTTTACTATGCCGGCGATGACAGGCATCGAGCTCGCGGGACAGATCCTCGAGAGTCGCCCGGCTCTGCCCGTCATCTTGGTCTCGGGCTCCAGTGGTCAATTGACGGCGAGCGAGCTGCATAAAGCGGGGATCCGAGAGCTACTCAGCAAGCCGCTCGACTACGGAACACTGGCGCGAGTTCTGAATCGAGCGCTGCACGAGTGAAAGGAAACGGGGGCTCGGCCGAAAAAGGTGCCTTTCCGGGAAGGTGCACGCTCGCCAATGCGTATACTGGCGGTCAAGGGAGAGATGACGATGCGCAAGTACTGGGTGGTGGCGTTCTGTTGCGTGGGGTTGTCGGCTTGCTCGGGCAGCGACGGTAAGACTGCTAACGATTCGGGCGCGGGCAGCAACGGTTCGGCAGGCGCCGCGGGTATGCAGGCGGGTGGCGCAAGCAACGCAGCGGCTGGTGCCAATGCGCAAGCGGGTGCCAATGCCGCAGCGGGTGCCAATGCCGCAGCTGGTGCCAATGCGCAAGCGGGCGCGTCCGGGTCGCCCGCCAGCGGCGGAGTCAGCGGCAACCCGGACTGGCCAAGCTACGAAGCCGCCGAGGCCTCAGCTTCGTCCACGCGCGTGCTGGTGCTCTTACTCGACTTCGCCGACTCGGATCAGAACGAGCTCGTGCCCAACGCCGAAGAACGCTGGGGCAAGATGATTTTCGGCCGTGAGCCAAGCAACGGCAATCATTTCTGGTACCAAACATCGGCTGGACAGTTTCAGCTCTTGCCCGCGCACGAGACGCAGCTCACCCCCAACAACGGGGTCGTGCACATCAAGGTCAGCGAAAACAAGCCAACGAGCGGCACGCTGATAGCCGAGCAGCAACCGTGGATCCCTGAAGCGCTCGACCAAGCAGCCGCGTTCGTCGATTTCAAGAGCTTCGACAAGGACGGCGACGGCATCCTCAAGAACAACGAACTGAGCGTGCTGTTCATCATCAACTGGGAGTTCGCTCAAATCGGCAAGGCACCGGCTGAAGCAAACATTCCGCTCAATCATCCGATCGCCGGCACGGGGGTCACGCTCGAAAAATTCGCGCGCGACATGTATCTGCACACCAGCATTGGCATCTCGATGCACGAGCTTGGGCACCACATTTTGGATCTCGACCACACCCCGAGCCCGACCGATCACGATCTGATGGGTTTGGGAGAATACGCGCCCGACCCGAAGATCCCGACTCTGCACGACCCGAATTGGTTCAACGCAACTCGGCCCACGCAGCTCAAGGCCATGCACAAGGTGCGCGCAGGCTGGGTCACACCCACCGAAATTACCGGCAGCATGCAAGGCGTGAAACTCAACTCACCCGAGCTGGGCAAACAGTACAACGTGCTCAAGCTGCCGGTTGCACAAGGCTTTCTGTTGCTCGAAAACCGCACCGCTACCGGGTACGACGCGAGCATTCCGTTCTGCGCGGGCGAAAAAGGCGCGCTGTTCGTCGACGATGTCGGCCAATATTTGAATCCGCTCGTGCTCACAAACGGCGCTGCGCAGCACGCCGAAGCTGATTTCGTGGAGAAAACGCCCACGCTCTGTGACGTATATGCTCTAGCCGGCCACAACGCCGAGTTCACGTACGGCGGTTGGAAGATCAGCAACATCTCGGCGCCGGGGCCGACCATGACGCTAGACATCGAAAAGCTGGCAGTCACGCCCAGCATCTCGCACTACATGTTACGCACCTTCTGGGACGACGCCGGTCAGCGCGTCGGTCACCAAACCAAGCTCGAAGGCAGCGCGTCCACTTTCGATTTTTCGAAGCTGAGCGGCGGCACCAGCATCAGCGGCTTCGTCTCGCTCGGAGTCAATGCCTACTACACGACCGGTGAAGTGCGCGGCGTGGCGCTCGACACCACGTACACGTCGGACTCGCCCTACCTACAAATCTCGAACGCGGGCCGCTTCACCAACGGCGGCGCACCCACGCCTGATAGCCTGACGTACGTGACGATTCATCCCGACCAACCGCACGTGACGAGCGCAAAGGTAACATTCAAGACCGGCACGCTCGAGCACACCATCACCTTCACCAACCTGCCGCAGAACTGAGCCAGATCTCTTTCCTGATTCTGTGAGGAAGCATTGTGATCCTTCAGTCGGTCGAGGAGCGACCGACTGAAGTCATCGGACAGCTGCTATTGCCCATGGCGGTCTCACGCCCGCGTGCTCACGCGAGTCCGGCTCTTGCGCGTCGCAGACATCGACATTGAAGTGAGCAGCCGGGGTTTCGCGTGGTGTTGCGGAGCCTGTGCTACCCCATCGCGCAGAGCCACACCGATCGAGGTGAGCGCGCGCCGCATTCGACTACCTTCGGCGATCTCGGCGAAGAAATCGAAGCTCAGCAAGCTCTCGAGCGAGCCCGGAAGGCCGGCGAGCTTAAAGCTCACGGCCGTCGTTTTGGAGCGAAATTCTCGGTTGATGCAGAAGGCTCGCTCGAAGAACTGCACCGTTTCATCCCGGCCCAACAGCTCCAGATGTGGGGGCGGCACCATACGTCGCGCTATCGCCCAAATACGTGCGCGTGAAATGTCATCACGTAGGAAGTTGGAGTAAAGGCATGCCACGGCTTGCAACTCGAACGCGTACAGAAAACCCAGCCGCTCGAGCGCCATTGAGCAGCCGAGAGGCGTGTCGTAAAAGTGCATTTGAGCGAACGTGCGCTGCCAGTCGGTAACCGCTAGGGCGCAGCACAGCGCCTCAGCTGCGTTGGCGCAAGACTCCTCGAAGAGCAACTCGAGGACACGCGCGCGTCGCGAGCGCCTGGCGGTGGGGGAAAGACCACGCACGACGCTACGGGCGATGCAGTGGATGGATTCGTGAAACAGCGCTGTCCTCTTCAACCCGCGCTCTGCCACTTCCCAAAAGTCCATGCGGCCCGGCGCTCGCTTCTCGACGTGGAGCAATGCGGGCACGTTGGGCACCACGGGAATCAGCCGTTGTTCCCAAATCGGCTCGAGGCAGACCAGGGGCAGCTGATGGTAAGGGAAGGCCGTCGTTTCCGCGAAGCGAAAGCCCAACCTGAGCGCCAAGTCTCGGGCATGTCGATACAGGAAGTTGTAGTGATAGAGATAGCCGTCGCCCAGCACGGTGGGCAGGGCGCTGTGCTGCGCAAACGCCGCGTGTTGCGCCAAGACTTGCTTCAGCAGCATGCTGAGCGGCCTTCCGGGTTCGCATCCGTACTGAAGCGGCACGTCACCAGGTCCGCCCACCCGAAGTCGTAGTTTTCGCGCTGCTCGGAGTCTGGCTCTTCTGCACCGGGCACCACCACCCTGACGACTGGCACATCGATGCCAAGACGGGTCAAGTCTTTCACCAGCACGTCGGGTAGCCCGAGCGAGGCGACGAAGGCAACCAGCGCCGCGACCTCGCGCCGCGGGTCGTCCAAACCTTTCTGACCACGTTCACCCAGCTCGGAGAGTCCGACCCGAGGCGCGCTGTCGAGTGCCGGCGCTGGGTGAACGGCGACGTCTCTCGGTGCAGGTGCGTCAGCGTCTGCCAAGCGGCGAATCGTTGCGTCTTCACGCGTGGCGCTGAGACCCGTGACCAAGCACTGCATCGCCTCGGTCAATGATCGATCGAGGGCCCGACGAACCGAAAAATCCGAGCAAAATCCGCAATTCGTGCCGCCCTCCGGATCGAGCAAGATGCTCATCAGCATGACCGGAGAGTCGAGCGACGCGCCTTGGTGGCGTAGCGAGAGCACCAGCACCGAAAGCTCTGGCTGCTGCCGCAGGATGCGCTTCACGAGCGGGAGCCGCGCTACGTCAATCGGGCTCAGCTGCTCCACGACCACCTGGTCGCTCCCGCGTTGCACTTTCGCTCGGTAGTCTCGCTCGATGACTTCGTGCAGCCCGTGCAGCGTGGCCTGCAGCAAATCCACACCGGCGCCCAGGCCCGTGCTGCTCGAAAGACAAAACGACTTGGTCTCGTAGTCAGCAGGAAAGAACGGAAAGAACACGCGCTCTGCGGGGACGAGCACGTCTACGTGACGACGGAGGCACAGCGCGCTCGTCCAAACCAGTGGCGCGTCATCCCAGGCGTTGCGTGCTCGCTGATGCCGATAGCGATCTGGCGAGATGATGGGCCGCACCCGCTGCAGAAACGTGTAGGAACCGCGGACCAGATCGACATTGCGAGGCTCTGCCGAATAGCCCTCGATTGCCTCGAGCAGCGCTGAGAGGCGTGCGCGCGCTCGCGTGCGGCCCTTGCCCTGACTGCTGGAATTTTGCCCGAAAAACACGTGAGAACAGGGATCGGGTCGGGTGGCTTGGAAAACCCTGACTCCGCCCGGCGAGAGGAAAGAGATCTCCGCCACTCGCGTCACTCCGGCAAGCCTTGCTGCTCGTTCGACGAACCCTCGAAAGCCTCGCGCGCTGGACTCTCCAGCGAGCTCGCCTCCTTCCTCCCGCAGCGCGCGCACGAGCGAATCCGAACCCCGATGCCCATCGAGCATGCTTGCCACCTCCCTGTCGACGTTGACCGTAGTCTAAAAGCACTTGTCATTCAATCTCTAATCCAGTAGCGTCGAGTGAGAGGTGCGAGGGATGGGACCATGCGGCGTGGAAGGCGGGCGTGTCGCGCCAGTCGATAGCGTGAGCGGGCGGTTAGATGTCTAGCGGCATCCACCAGTGCGGTGACGCTGGGCTCTTCTTTCCCGCGCCTGGCGCCCTCGACACAACGAGAAGCTCTCTCGAGATCCATCGAGCACTCCAGGGTGATGTGCCATCTCGCAGCAAGGCGCCGCGCGCGCGCCGCGCTCGCAACGCCTCCTTCTTGCGGCTGCTGAAGAGCCGCGCTGTAGCCGCAGGCATCACGCGCGTCGCGGACATTTCGGCGCTCGCGCCGGACAGCTTTCCGGTGTTTCAGGCCACGCGCCCAGCTCTGTATGCGCACGCTCTTTTGGGCCAAAACAGCGGTAGCCAAGGCCGAGGGTTGGAGCCAACACTCGCGCAGATCTCCGCGATTATGGAAGCCTTGGAAATGCACGCAGCGGAGCCCCGCAATGCCCAGTTGGTGCGCGGCAATTACGACTTCCTCTCTCGCATTCACCCGGTGCTGCCGCTCAGGCAATACGCAAGCATGCTGAACGGCGCCGAGCCGCCGGCAGACACGGAGCCCATCGTCTGGACGAGCGCTTACTGCATCGACCTCGGGGTCGACGTGCTTGCGCCCGCCGAAGCGCTCTTCTACGGCTTGAATGCGCGAGACTACCAAACTCGACCGATCTTTCCTGGCAGTAGCAATGGGCTGGCTGGGGGCGATACCTTGCTCCACGCAACGCTGCACGGGCTATACGAGCTGGTCGAGCGTCATCTGCTCGCGAGCTGGGTCGAGCAAGCCCCTGCGCTGCGAGTAGACCGTTTGCTTCACGTCGACTTGCAGAAGTTTTCAGTCGTCCGTCGTTTGATGACCGTGGCGCCGGGCTCTTCGCTCGCCGTGTTTGCTGTCCGCCACGTCGAGGTGGCAGGCTTGGTGTACGCCCATGCGGTGTGGGCCGACGAAGACGGCCGCACGTACAACGGGGGCGCCTGTCACCACAGCCCCCAAAACGCGATCGTGCGCGCCGTGTCCGAAGCCCAACAGTCGCGAACTACCTGGTATAGCGCCAGCCGGGAAGATCACGCTTTTGGCGAAGACGAGCCGCTCAACGGCCACGAAACGCTGAAAATGACGCCCGAGCAGCTGTCTGTCACCGAGCTCGAACGCGAAGTGGGCGTGCTCCGTTTCGGCGACGATCAGGCGGAGTTGCGTCACTTGCTCCGCTCCGTGCATCAGCTCGGGTTTCCTCACGTGCTGGTGAAAAACCTGACGCGAGTGGGTCTGGATGTGCCGGTGGTGCGTGTACTCGTACCAGGCATGAAGATGCAGTCGTTTTGCAAGCCCCGGCCCTATTGCCATCACGAGGTCATGCAATGCAAATTCTGTCTCGATCTGTGAAAATCGCTGTCTACACCGGGCTGACGTTGAAAGCGTCGGAGGTCGAAGCGCTGCTCCCGGGGGCTAGCGTTCGCCCACCCGTCAAACAGTTCGACGTGTTGCGCGACATTCAGGCAGGCTTTCATGTCGTGGTAATTATCGACGGCGTATTCCACCAAACACCCGCGGTTAGCCCCAGCGAGATCATGGATGCATTGAGACGCGGCCTGTTGGTTTACGGCTGCTCGAGCATGGGAGCGCTACGCGCAGCCGAGCTGTGCGATTACGGAATGCGTGGACATGGTGCCATCTTCGAATGGGTTCGGGATGACCCAGCCTTCCGCGATGACTTTCCCGGGCAAATCTTCACGCGAGAGGGCGCGGAAATTCGTGCGCTCTCCATTACCTATGTCGATTTCGTTTTCAACCTGCGCCAATTGGCAGAGCAGGGCCGCCTATCAGCGGGCGATCAGCGCTTTTTGGAGCAGACATTCCGCAATATTTACTATCCCGAGCGCACGGTTGGGGCGCTGGTCGCCGCACTCAAACCAACTCGCCCCGAGCTCATTCCGATCGCCAAGACGGCACTCACCGAGCTCGGTAGTCAAAAGCGTCGGGACGCGCTGGCAACGCTCGAACGCGTTCACGCCGACCTCACCGCGCTTCAGCAATTGAACCGCGAGCTGACCGGCGCGGCGGACTCTCCGAAAAGAGCGCCGGCCAAAAGCCGAGCGCCACGCAAAGAGGCGAAGCACGCCCATGGTTGAGGCGGCCTCTGGGACGCGCGCTGCTCGCGTGCTGTATTTCGTCCGCCACGGGCAATACCACTTGGCCGAGGGCAAGCAGCAGGGTCAGTTGACCGCGTTAGGCCGACGTCAGGCGCGGCTACTGGCACGCTATTTCGCAGGTCTTGAAATTGCGACCATTGTGTCCAGTGACTTGGCTCGGGCCGTCGAGACAGCCAATCTCCTCAGTCGGGAACTGGGATTCAGTCGGCCCAAGCGCAACGCTTTGTTGCGTGAGGTCATGCCCTGCAAGGTGCGTGGGGTCGTGGTGCCATTCGCCAAGCGGCATGAAGCGCGAGAGCGAATCGAGCGGGTCATGAACCACTTTTTCCGGCCATCACGAGCGGCTCGCAATGAAATCGTGGTTTGCCATGGCAACTTGATTCGGGCGCTGGTCTGCCGCCTGACGGGGGCGCCGCCTGCCATGTTTCAGCAGATGATTGCCCACAATACCGGTGTCACTTGCTTCGTCGTTTCGCCTGATGGGCCGCGCTTGCTGGGCTATAACGCCGTTTCGCACCTGCCCATGTCGGCGCGCAGCGTCACGTGAAGCGTGGCCGCGGTTGCGGGGTCAACGTGACGCTTCTACGAACAGCGAGCAGCTTTGGCCGCGGAAGCTGAGCGCGCCAACCTCGCTTTGGTCATCCACGCGAAGAGCGGCGTGCTTACTGCCCATGAACGAGCAACGCACGATGTTCTTGAAGCCCGCGCGTTCGAGCAACAGCGCCAGCGTTTCGAAGTCGTAGCCGAACTTGTGACAAAAGAAGGCGTGCGGAGCCGGGCCAGCACCGGCATAAGACAAGGTTTGCTCGAGCGCCGTGTAGCAGCCGCTTTCCCAGAGCCAAGTCTCGCGACGCGCGGCGAACAGCTCTGCGTCTTTGGCCGCATAGGCCTCGCACAGGGCGCCGATGTCCGGCACGATCAGTCGCAATGTGCCGCCGGCAGTCAGCACGCGTTTGATGTCGCGCAGGACCGGTAAGGCTTCGCTCTCGAAATAGAGGTGCTCGAGTCCGTGAGCGAAGAAAACGTGGCTGACACTGCGCGCAGGTAGCGGTATGCGCCATTGCAGGCAATGCCGGTAAGAGCCGCTGTTGGCGTCGAGATTTACGAAATCGGGCAGCTGACGTTCACCCGACGCCAGGTTGAGCTTCAAGGGCTTGCCCTTGCCGCGCTTCACCAGCGCTGCTTGCTGTTTTGTGGCGCGCAGTCGCACGCTACGCTCGAGCAGTCGCGCCGCCCTCTCCAAATGCGCGCGAGCGGCTTCGATCTCCTGCGCCAAGAGCCCACTTTGCTCGCGATCGAGGACGGCGTCGAGAGCGGGAACTTGCGTGCCCAAACCGTGCACCAGCTGCGCCAGGTTAGCTATGTGTTGCTCAGTGGAGGTGGTGGAGGTGGCTGACGCGGCGTTTTGCGCGCGCGCTCGGACCACCCAGCTATCGGTGCTCTCACTCACTTGACGGCACTTTCGCGCTTGGCCGCGCGGTAATGGAAGACCAAAGTAGTGCTGCGTTGCGCGTCCCCCAAGCATGGCCGGCCATGGGGTACGGCGTTACCGCGATAGACGACCGCGTCACCGAGCCCTAAGCGCACGGCGGACTTGCATGCTTCTTGCGCTCCGAATGTCAGCGGCCACGGAGTTGCCCCGCGGGGCTCTGGAGTGAAGTCAGTTTGCAACGAGACGTTCCAATCCGAGCCGTCTCCGTCGACGTGAGTCTCAAGCTGCGCGCCGCTCTGATACGCCGAGACAGCCACCAAAGATGGTTTCAGACGCGTGCCGGTCAGGCGCTGCATCAGCGGCAATAGCTGGCGTTGGTAGAACGCGGCCAAAGGATCGTTGTGCGAGACGAAGCGCCGCTCACCCCGCTGATCCACGTAGGGCAGCAAGCCCTCGCGAATACGCCCTCGGTAGTAGCGGCGGAGCGCCGCCACATGGCTAGACGGGAGTACACGCTGAAGCTCGTAGAACCCCCGCTCCGTCAGGCTATTACGCGCTTCGATCGGCAGGTTGCTCCAAGCCTCCGCGCCCTCTTCGAGCTGGCGTTCGCCGCACGCCAGGCCTGCCCTCAGCAGTGCTTGCAACTCAGTCCGCTCCAAGCCGCTCAGATCTTCACCCGGCTCGATGCGTTTCAGCAGGCGCTCGAAGTGAGGACTCGCCCAATGCGGAAAGCTAGCGCGAGTGGTTGGGTCCTGCACCCACAGGTTGGGTGGCGCTGCACCGCGCGGGAGCACCAACCCTTGCTGCCGCGCACGCCCCGCGCGCCGCCCGAGCGGGAGCAGCTCGAAAACCGCGGCGCGCAGCACTTGGTCGCGGAAATCAGGCACACCGCCGCGCGGAAGAGCTCGAGGCCGCTCCAGTGACAAGGGGCACTCGAAGGGCACGGGACGCGGCAGTTGGCGACTAGCCGCCAACAGACCGAGAGCTTGCAATTGCTTGCCGAAGGCCTGAAAGCGACGCCAACGCCAGAGCGGACTGCGTTCGCCCAGCATTGGAGAGAACAGACTGTAGGCTCCCGCGCGAGGCGTGGAGTACTGTCGTAACCGAGCGAAGAGCTCGGAATCGGTTGCTTCGGCGAGCAGGGTGTAGCGAGTCGAAGTGCCGCGCAAAGCGGCGCCCACCAATAAGCACTGACCCCGTTCGTCATCTTCGAAATGGGTCAGCGCCGCGAATGGGTTCAGCACGAGGCTCGAAGTCGTCATTTGGCCTTCTTGGCTCCGCTTACAGGGGTTTGCTGAGCCGACGCTGCAAACAGCCGAATCCGAAATGGGCATACAATTCGAGTGCGGCTTGGTTGTGCTCCCAGACCTGCAGCTCGACGCTTGTTGCGCCGCGGTCGCGGGCTTCTCGCTCGCACTCGGCGAGGAGCAATGCCGCCACACCTCGACGGCGAAAATCACGATCCACAACGATGTCTTCCACTACCGCGAGACGCCGCGGCACGACGTATGACAAATCAGGAGTGTTACGCAATCGCAACAGCGCATAACCGATGACTCCAGAACTGGTATCGGCGATTAACAATGCATCATCGGGATTGGCCAGTACACTGGCCCAATATTCCGGACCAACTCGCGCGCCCTGGTCATCTCGAAACAACCACGGAAGGGCTGCGACGTGCTCTGCGTCCATTTGGGCGCGCAAGCGCTGTATGTCTGGAATGTGATTGCCGTTAGCGGCACGAATTTGAGTCATGGGAGCTTACTCTTACGAGAAATCGCCCAATTTTGGTGCAATTCCGCCCGGAGCACGGCACGGGCGGAATCGCCACATCTGCGACGCTACGTTTCGCGAACCCCAACTTCGCGACACGAAAACCGTGAGAGCTCGCGAAACGCTCGCTCAATCAGCGAAAGATCGAGGTGCGGATCTGACCCAGATTTAGATACCGGCTTCCGACCACCGTAGCGTCGGAAGGACCCGAAACGAGCTTGCGCAGCTCCAACGGGCTAGTGCCGCCCTTGGCCTTTTGCATGCTCTCGACCGACAGCGTCGCGCCCCGCCCTGCCCCACTCTTTTTGTTTTTTTTCATAATACCCTCCAAACGAATGCAGAGAAATTCCCGCACCCGCAAACGCACCATAGGCAGAGAGATTCGATATGTCAACCGTGCGTGATTATGAATCGCGATTGTCCGTGTCATTGCGCACGCGCGCGCACCGGCGTCAGCCGTGCGCGCACCGGCGTCAGCCGCGCGCGCACCGGCGTCAGCCCGCGATCGCGGCGTGATCAGTGTGCGTCCGCGCCAACGTCCACGCGGGTACATGTACACGGTCGCGACGCCCGTGCGCGAAGTGCTGTGCAGAGCGACACGATTCGTGTACAACAGTGAGCGGGACGTTCCCGGGGGGGAGAGTCGAGGGTGCCGTTGATGAATGCACAGCATGACGGGGGTGACGAAGACGAAGGCGCGAGCGGGAGCTCGCCCAACGCCCAGGAGCTGGCTGAATACGAGCTCCCATTGTTTCGGGAGGCTGCGCTGCGTGCGCGCGGTGAGAGCTCACAAGATCTGGTCCGAGCGCCCGTGCTCTCCGAATGGAGCCTGCTGCTTTCACTCGCTTCGTTCGTGCTTTTGGCCGGGTGTTTGTTGTGTTTCGCGAAAATCGAGGTGACCACGACAGCGTATGGCGCGCTGCGCACCGAGCAGGGCCCCCGCCCTATCGTCACGCAGGTCTCCGGAAGGGTCGCGCAATTGGCCGTCACGCGAGGAAGCCACGTTGAAACGGGCCAAGAACTAGCGCGCATCGACGCGCCGGAGCTGGTCGGTCGACTGCAACGTCAAGAAGCCCAGTACCGACACGTCAAGCTCGACACCGAATCCGCGCTGAGTGGCTCCCAACAGGCCGATGAAGACATCGCTGTCGCTCTCCGGCGCAAGCGCGCATTGCTGGTCGAGCGCAGCGTGCTCGTGAACAAGATCGTCCAGCACCGCAAACAGGCCGAGAAATCCGCGCGCGCTTTGGCGGACGCGGGCGCAGGGCGGGCTTTGGACACGACTGAAGCAGCAATCGTCCGCCGCCAGAGCGAGCAAGAGTGGTTGCTCGTGCGCCAGCAAGTCGCTGAGATTGACGTCGAACTCGCGCAACGGCGCAAAGCGACGCGGAGCGAAAAGCTGGAGCTGACCGCCAGAGTCACGGCGGCGGATAGTGATTTGCGGGAGACGCGCGAGCTGCTCGAGCTCTCGGCGGTGCGCTCGCCCGAGCGAGGGACGGTCGAGTCCCTGCTCGCAATTGAAGGGCAAGTCGTGACGGCGGGCACCCCAATTGCTCGGGTGGTGCCCGAAGGTCCGATCGACACCTTGGTGGCGTTTGCGCCCGCCAAAGACGCGCCGTTTCTGCAGCCGGGGCAGACCGCCAACGTCGAGCTGTCGGCGCTGCCGGTCGCGGAGTTCGGCAAGCTCGAGGCGCGCATCCGGCGCGTTTCGACTGATTTATCCTCACCCGAAGAGCAAGTCGAGGTGCTCGGCGCGGACGCCAATCCGCAAGCCAGCGTGCGCGTCGAGCTCGTGTTGGTCCAGGGTCCAAAGTTGGAGCGAGTCCGCTCACGCCTCACGTCGGGTGGAAGGGCGACGGTCCGTCTCAGCACGCGGCGAGTGCGCCTGGTCGTGCTGCTCTTCGACTTTACCCGCAAATGGGTGACGGGTTGATGGCACGGTTCACCACTCGCGTGCGGCCGATCCAACAGATGGAAGCGGCGGAGTGCGGCGTTGCGTGCCTGGCCATGCTGCTCGACTACCACGGTAGCTATCGCCCACTCGACGAGGTGCGCGTGGCCTGCGGTACCTCGCGCGACGGCAATTCGGCCTGGGATTTGCTTAGCGGAGCTCGAAGGTTGGGGCTCGAGGGTGAAGGGTTGGGGCTCTCGCTCGAAGAGCTCGGCGCAGTCGCCCTGCCTGCCATTTTGCACTGGGATATGAGTCATTTCGTCGTGCTCGAACGCTATGCAGCAGGTCGCGTTCGGATCGTCGATCCGGCCAACGGTCGGCGCTGGGTTGAATCGGCAGAGCTCGACCGCTCCTTCTCTGGCGTAGCGCTCGAGCTTAGGCCGACCGCCGACCTGCCCAAGCGGCGGCGCCGCTCTCCGAGCTACGCGCGCTACGTGCAGCTGCTGCTGGCGGAGCGGAGCGCGCTGGCCTTCGTGATCATCTCCAGTGTCCTCATGCGCGTGCTGGCCGCCTGCTACCCAGCGGCGACACAGGTCATACTCGACCATGTCGTCCAGGGGCAGCGTCGGCATTGGTTGCTGGGTGTGCTCGGTGTGCTGTGCGGGGCCACGCTGATGCAATTGCTGCTCATGCGCCTGCACGGACACGCTCAGGCCGCGCTGCACGTGCGGCTCGAGGTCTCTCTCAGTCGCGCGCTCGGGCAGCACTTGTTGAAGCTGCCGTTGCCGTTTCTGGAGAGCAGAAGCCATGGCGACATGCTCGAGCGCGTTCGCGCGCAATCGGAGCTGAAATCGCTGCTATCGCGCACGGCTGACGCCACATTCGACTTGCTCTTCATCGTTCTACTCGGAACGCTGCTCTTCGCTTATGACGCAGCGTTGGGCGCCATTTCCGTGGGCCTCACGCTGACCCGGCTCGTGCTGATTCGGCTTGCGCGCGAACCGAGCGAGCAGCGCGCTGCTGCAGAGCTTGCCGCGCGTGGACGTGAGCAAGCTACCTTGGTCGAAGCCACGGCCTGCCCGGAAATGATCAAAGGCTTGGGCAGCGAGCGGACGCTGACGGAACGTTACCTACGCCGCGTGGCTGAACGTGCGTTTTGGAGTGAGAGCTCGGCCCGCCTCGAGCAAGGCGTGGGTCAAGTAGCGGCGGCCCTCGGTGGGCTTCAGCAGGCAGTGATCCTGTGGTTTGGCGGCAGACAAGTAATCGATGGGCGCTTGACGATCGGAGTGTTCGTAGGATTTTTGGCGGTGAGAGCGCTGCTCGAGGCCCCCTTGCAGGGTTTGCTGGAAGCCATGGAGGGCTGGCTGCGTTTCCGCGGGGTGCTCGACCGCTGCGATGACGTGCTTGGCGTTCCGGTCGAGCCGGCTGGGCAGCTCCCGGTCAGCAAGTTGCGCGGGCGTTTGCAGCTGTTGAACGTCGGATTTCGCTACGGCACGGGTGGAGACTGGGTGTTCCGCCACGTCAACGTGAACATCGAGCCCGGCGAGCACATCGCGTTGTTTGGGCCTTCGGGTCAAGGCAAGTCAACGTTGGGTAAATTGATGGTCGGTCTCTTACGCCCGACGGAAGGGCAAGTGTTGCTCGACGGCATAGAAGTCGCCTGCTTCCGCGCCCATGAGCTGGCTCGGCGCGTTGGTGTGGTGCCGCAGGAGCCGTACGCGGCTCCCGCGCCGTTGTTCGATGCGCTGAGAGTCAGGCTGCCCGAAGCCACGTCAGCGCAAATAGACGAAGCCGTGCGGCTCGCCTGCTTCGGGGAGGTCGTGAGCAAAATGCCCGCCGGCTACGCGACGCTTCTGTCCGCCCACGCCGAGAATCTGTCCGGAGGTGAGCGACAACGCCTAGCCCTAGCTCAAGCGTTGCTCGGTGCGCCCGACCTGCTGCTGATGGACGAGGCGACTTCAGCGTTGGACGCGGCGACGGAACAACGCCTTTTGGGCCATTTGCAGGGGCTCAGCGCCACTCGGATCTCCATCGCCCATCGCAAGAGCGTGGTTGACTGCGCGGGCCGCGCGCTGCTCGTCTCAGGCGGCCAAGTCTGGGAGCGCAATCCGGGCGAGCAGGAGGTGGCATGATCGCCGTCCCACGCAGCTTGGACGACGCACTCGCGCCACGGGGCGAGCGGAGTAGCGCTTATCGCCGCGCCGTTCTCCGGCTGATCTTTGGTGAGTCACGCGCGGTGCGTCGCATCTTTCTCGCGGCCTTGGCGGAGGGCGCGCTCGCTACCGCGGGCGCCTGGTTTGGGAGCGCAGCGATCGACCACGCTCTGCCCAGTGGTGCACTCGGCATTCTGCTGGTGCTCGCGAGCGGGCTGGTGCTGACGTCGGCCTATGCGGCACTCCTAACCTGGATCCATCAAGCGACATCGATCGCCTTACAACGGTCGCTCGAAGTGCGCTGCCTGCGAGGCGTCATGCAGCGGCTGCTCGGCGCGCGCTACGAGCGACTGAGCCAAGGCACCTTCGGCGACACCAGCGAGACGATGGCCGCGGCCGGGGCGACAGCAAAGCTGGTGGTCAAGGTGAGCGTGGCCCTAGCGACCTTTGGCCTACGCGCGATTTGCTCGATCGCCGCGCTGTCGTTTTGGTTCCCAGGTTTGGCCATACTGGCGCTGGGCCTGGCCGCTACGACGTGCTCCGGCGTGCTTTGGCTGACACGGCAGGAGGTCATGTGGAGCGAACAGGTACTGAACGCTTCGAGTCGCCGTCACGACGCGTTTCACTCCATGCTCCGCTCCGTCGCAACACTACGCTCGTTTGGCATTACGGATCGCCTCATCGACGGTTGGGGAAAACTGCTGGGGCGTCACGCGAGTGCGTCGTCTGCGCAGAACCGGGTTACCACGGCGCGCGCGGTGGTGGTCGAATCGGGGCAGCAACTGGCCAATTTGCTTGCCATGGGTTGGGTGGCTCGCGAGGCGCTCGAACACACAGCAAGCATCGGACAAGTTTTGGGCGCCGCCATGCTGATGACCAGCTTCATGAGCGCCGCTACCGAGCTATGCCAAATTTGGTTCGGCTTGCGCAGCATGGATCCTCACTTCGGCCGAGTCGATCGCGTGCTGGGTGCGGCACCGGAGAACGCGCCGAGCCCGTCGCTCGATTCCGGAGCGCCTCCGGTCGAGGCCGGCGATGAGCTGCGGCTCGATGGCGTTTGGTTCCGTTACAGCGCGGAGGCGCCCTGGGTCTTGCGCGATTTCAGTTGCAGGTTTGCGACGGGAAAAGTCACGCGTTTCCAGGCGCCATCGGGCTGGGGGAAGAGTACGGCGCTTCGCTTATTGGCGGGACTGCTCCGTCCTGAGCGCGGGAGCGCGTCATGCCTGGGCCGCGATCCCTACGTGCACCGCGGGCTCGTAGCGTACCTGCCACAAGGCGCGGCGCTGCTCGAAGCGTCCATCGCTGAGAACCTGCGCGTGTTATCGAACGCTCCAACCGCGCGCATCCAGCAGATCTCAAAGCTCACGGGGCTCGATCACCTTCTCGAACGGTTGCCCATGGGCATAGAGACCCTGCTCTCGTCAGGAGGGCGGAACCTGTCTTCGGGGCAGCGCCAACTGGTCTTGCTGACTGCGGCCTGCGCGAACCCGCGTCCCGTCGTCTTGTTGGATGAGCCCACGTCACAGTTGGACGCGGCCAGCAAGGCGCGTATCCAATGGCGAGCGCTAGCGTCCGGGCGCGTCTTCGTGATCGTAGAGCACATCAGCCGGGCCTAGTGCAGGTCTGGTCTTCTGACTCCCAGGCATCTACGGTGTTGCCCGCAAACCTGCACGCCGCGCCGGTTGAGCAGGGCACGCGAGTCAGCGACCGACGGGCGTCATCGGGCAGCTGCCATTGCTCATGGCGGTCCAATAACCGTTCGTGCAATGGTGATCGGCACACGTCGTGTACCTACAGACGAGGCCTTCGCTAGCGCAGCTCGTCCCGATATTCGGCTGTCCCCAGGGGCAATTCGCGTCCGCCAGCGGCTTATCGCAAAACCAGGCGCAATCCGTCCCCGTCGCATCGCAGTTTTCCGGGTCACAGACGCAGGTGACATCATTATAGGCGCAATAGGGCCCCGCATTGACTGCGCCCTGCGCGCAGCGCTGATCGGCAAGCTGGCCCATCGACGCCGGGCAGTCTGCCTCGGCCAGTTCTGGGCAAGCAGCGAGCGTCCCCTCCTTGACCATCCACGAACCCGATTGACACGTGGCGAGCGGACGGCATGCCCTGCGCGGATCAATTCCGTACTGGCACTGAAGCCCATCACTCGTGCAGGATTGGCCCGTGCTGGGAGCAAGGGCCGGGCATCCCGGATGCAAGTCGGACGGCACAGGCGGCTCTCCCCCATTGCTGGCGCCGCCTCTTGCGCTCGTCCCCCCTTTGCCTGCGGCAGCTGAGGCCCCCGCAGAACCGCTGCCGCCGCCAGATCCCGCTCGGCCTCCTGTCGCGCTAGCCCCGTCATCCGCTCCGGATCCGCCACCGATCGCGCCAGTCGCGCCGGCATTTTCCGCACCTCGTTGGGACGACGAACTACTGCACGCAGCCATGGCCCCGCCAAGCCCAACCACGAGGAAGACATTGGTCAACCAAGCACACACGGTCCCACCACCTGGAAAGCGCCGCATGGCGCAAGTTAGCTCCGTGACGCTCGATCGTCAAAGCGAGTTGCCGAGCAAGCGTCCACGCCGTGCGTGTCGCAGTGCGATATATATCGATATCATCATCACATGACTGGCAATTACCTGCGAGCAAATTCATTGAGTCAAACGGACTCGTCACAGGCGACTTCCTTGGCGCGATTGCACCTTTCCCCAATAGTCGCGGCTGCCCGCACGGCGGATGTGCCACTTGCTTTGTGCCACTCTGATCCACACGTCGTTGCGAAACGATGCGCAACTTGCAACTATCGTCGGGATTAAGGTTACTTTCGCATGGGCATAGGGTTTGCAGCGAACCGCATATGGGAGAAACGCGCTTTGAACTTGGTCGCTTCGTCTTGGCCGGCATTCTTCCAGCGGTGATGCTGGCCGCGTGCGGCTCGCCCACGGGGAGTGAACACCAGAATGAAGGAGGCGCTGGTGCCGTCGCGGGCGAGGCCACTGGAGGGTCCAGAGCTGGCTCTGGCAGCGGCGGGTCTAAGGCTGACTCCGGCACTGGCGGAGCCAACGCCGGCTCTGGCAGCGGCGGCGTCAGTGGTGGCGCGGTGGGTGGCAGCGGTTCAGGCGGCAATCTCAATCATGCCGGCTCTGGCGGGTGGAGCGCCAACGCTGGCGCGGCCGGTTCGAGCGGCGCGAATGCGGGTGGTGCGGGTGGCGAGCCCTTGGCTTGTGGCAGCATGACGTGCGGTGCTGCGCAGTACTGCGTGATTCCCTGTTGCGGAGGGACCGCACCTGCGTGCTTCCCTGCTTCTACTGATGGCAAGTGCCCTACTGGCTCCCACAGCGGTTGCACCACGAACCCCACGGCGTGCACGTCGCCGGCTAGCTGCTGTCAGCAAGATGATTGCACGGCTCCGCCGCCCTTCTGCTCCGACGCGGTGCCGTCGATGTGTTTTTCCAGCCAGGGGTTGCCAGGCCCACCGAAAGACCGAATCTGCCAAAAGATGTGTGCATGAACAAGCTCTCAGGATGCAGACCGCCTTAGGGAATCGCGCCGGTGCAGCGCAACGTCTTGTCGGTGGGATACGCTTGCGTGCAGGTCGCTGGCGGGGTCTCACCCTGGCAGGTCGCTCCACCGCAAATACAGCTCAATGACTCACCGACGCAGGGGCTGGTGATGCATTGGAACGACCGCGTCAGGGCCGCGCCAGTACCGACATCGACTTGAAGACAAATCTGATCTCCGGTGCACGGAGTTCCTCCGCAATTGGACGACGGACAGTGAGACGGGCAATTCGGGCCTTTCGAAGGATCCGTGCACCCGCCACCACATTCCGGGGGGCCGCAACAGACGAAGCCTTGGGCACAGACAACCGATCCACAAGCGACACCGCTGCCGCCGCCCGCGCTCGCTCCTCCGCCACTCTTCCCCGCGGAGCTCGTACCGCCCGTAGAGCTTCCGCCATCAGAATGAGTCCCTCCGAAGCTGGCACCACCGGCGCTTCGCCCAGCACCCGAGCTAGCTCCGCCGGCACTAGCTCCACCCGAAGCGGAGCCAACTCCGCCACTGCTCGCTGGAATGCCACCGCTGCTTAGACCTGCGGACCCCGCCGTGGATCCGGCCTCGCCCGCTTTCCCACTGCTGCCACAGGCTTGAAGCCCGAGCACGACAAGGACCAAGAAGCGACCTGTGCTTAGCAACATTACTTTACCGCCTCCACTTTCAAGGTCTCCGCGGCTCGGGGATCTAAGAGCGATATCTCGAAACGCTGCTCGGTTTTCGTAAGACTATGCGTCACCCGCAACCGCACTGAATCTCCGCTGCACCGGGCGTGCAGAACAAGCTCGTGGAGCCGCAGACACAGCTGCACGTGGGCACACCGTTGCAAGCCGCGGGGAGGTCCGCGCAAGTCGGCGCGCCGGGCGAGGGTAGGCTCCCCGCCCCCGCGCTCGGCCATCCCACGCCACTGCAGGCGGCGCGACAATATTGGTTCGGACCACAAGTGCGATCGCCGCAGCCCACGCCACCACGACCTGAAGAGCCGGCTGCCGCTGTCGTGGTGCCCGCTGCCCCTGCTGCGGAGGATCCGCCGCTGCCCGCGAGCGACACGCTCCCCGCGTGCCCGCCAAAGCCATTGCCACCGCAGACCAGGCATACCTCGAAGAGACCGCCCACCCCAACGCTGCGCCCACCCGCACCGCCGGTTCCCCCGTGGCTCATGCCGGCGGAGGCGCCCGAGTTCGAGCCGCCGGCGTGGCTCGCCCCTCCAACTGCCACGCCTTCTGCGCCGCTGTTTGCTCCGCACGCCCCAATAGCCAATGAAAGCAGAACGGACGCGGGCCATAGACGGCTCACCGTTCGCTTGCCACACAGGCGGTCGATTGCGCCTGCTCGGGTTGGCCGTAGTCTCATACGCACTGGCTCAGCACGACCCGTGCCGGGGAGCGAATATCCGTTGCGGGCGCAGAAATAGTGATTTCTGCGAAAATTCAGCGTTCTTTTTGCGACAGCTCGGGCGATGAAGCTCGTCCCAACTGACGCCGATGTCGTGGGCTCGCCCAGCTGACACACAATCTGGCACAGACTGATACGGATTTTGCCACGCGGCGACCTACTGCGGCGGCGGCACGATTGCTGCTCGAAGTAGTAAGATGATTCGTTCAACCCTACGTCCCCCGAGAGCCCGCTGGCTTGCGCTGGCTCTTTGCTCCGCCCTTCTCGTCGGGTGCGGGGGCGCAGCCGGAAACGGCCTCGGCCAGGGCACCAGCGGAAGCTCGAATGGCGCTGGCGCAGGAAGTTCGGGAAGCTCGGCGGCGGGAGGCTCGGGCGCCTCAGGCGGTGGGCGAAGCGTCGCCGGAGGAGGCTCAACGGGAGGAAACTCAGCCAGCGCCGGAGCCTCCAGTGGCGCAAGCGGGGGGAGCTCAGGTGCGGGGGCAAACGGCGGTACCAACTCCGCAGCCGGGTCCGGCGCGGGAATCGACCTGCGCGACCCGGCAGAAGATCTAGGTCCCACGCTGCGTGGCGTGCTCTTCAACAGCGAATCACCGGCCTACGGTGTCTACAGCACGAGCACGCTGCAAAAGCCGCAATACTATTTCGCCGCCGACGGTCGCATCTTTACTCTGTTCTTCAGCGCCAGTAGCGAAACGGACGGGCTCAGCTTCATCAAGGACTACACCGTGCGACTGCCAAACGGCGACTTGGTGATGTACGACGCCACCTATCAGAATCCAGATACTGCCAGCGCCTGGGGGCTAAGCAAGGATGCGTACGTCGCAACACTCGAAGTCAACGGCGGACAAGGCAGCGACGGACGCGCAGAGTTCGTCGTCACTCGCGTCACGATCGACGATGGCTCCACCAAAATTCCCATGGCACCGCTCGATGCGCTGGCCGACGCCAAGAGCAAGTTCGATCTCGCCTTGGCTGCAAAGAAGGCCTCCATCGATTCGATGATGGCGGACGCGCGCGCTGCGACCCAACCCCCGCAGGGCACCGTCTTCTCGGGCGGCCCAGACACGCATTTTTGGCCCGACTGGACCAATGCGAACGAGTCACTGACTGCAAACTACAGATACACGCAGCGCGAATATTGGCAGAAGCAGATCGGCCAAACAGCAGGAACCGCCGGCACCCCGCCCATGCCCATCTACGAGACTCACAATTACTACGTCGAATACACAGCAACGTACAGCTACGATGCCAGCGGCAAGCTCACGAACTCCGTCGACGCGGGTCCCACGCTCCAGAAGTGAGAATTCTAAAGGTGCCTCGGCTGCGACAATGGAGAATTCGCTTGATCGCTCTGGTCTCTAAAATCACTTGGAGTTGGTTTGCTCGCGACGGACACCTGTCGCTGTTCGTCGCTGGCGCGTTGCTGTGCGTCGCGTGCGGCTCGAGTACGGGCAACAACCCGGCCGGAATCGGCGCCTCCGGGAGTTCGGGGGAAGGCGGAAGCGTGGGCGCAGCTGGCAATGGCGGCCGCACGGAGACGGATGGACGTGCAGGCGGAAGTAGCGAGGCGGGCGGTGGCAACGCGAGCGGTGGCAACGCGAGCGGTGGCAACGCGAGCGGCGGTCACTCCAGTTCCGGCGGGTCTCACTCCGTTGGAGGCAACACGAGCAGCGACAACGCGGGCGGCAGCAACGCGGGCGGTGACGCGGTCTTGTGTCCTGCAACGCCCCTCGCGAGCGGTTCCCAGTGCAGCGCTCAAAGTCAGTGCACCTACCTGGATTGCTCGGGTGCAGGGCAAGTCACGGTGAACTGCAACGGCAGTGGCTCGACCGCCAGCGTGGAGACTTTGCCGTGCGGACCCGTTCGTTGCGGCGGAGTCTTCGACTGTGCCGCTGGCGAGATTTGCGTTATCGAAG
>DASQCO010000103.1:0-37212 GCA_035634635.1 Polyangiaceae bacterium | reverse complement strand
GAATCTTACACCAGGGGCGAGAATTATCTCACCCGCTTAGAGACGGACTGCACACCTATACTCACCGCGCCCGCCAAAAGCCGCGAACCCTCAAACGCGCTTTCAATCCGGCGGCCCGAAAGTCGCCATGAAAGCTCGCATCCTTACTTCGCTTTTGGTCCTCGGCTCATCTGTGCTCCTGCTCGCAAACTGCAGCAGCAGTGACGCTCCGGCGAACCCTCCCGCGGGCGGCAGCAACAACGGAGTCGCTGGCAGCGCTGCTGGCACGCCGGGTTCAAGTGGAGGAAGCACACCCGCCGGCGGAGGTAGCGGTCCGGTTGGTGCGGGTGGAAGCGCGGGCACCGCGGTTGCGACTGGTGGAAGCGGGCCCAGTGGTGGCAGCGGCAGTGGCGTCGGCGGCAGCGCCATCGGCGGCTCGACGAGCCAAGGTGGAAGCGGCGGAACGAGTGCTTCTGGCGCGGGCGGTAAAGCGTCCGGCGGCGGATCGAGTGGCGGCGCGGTGGGCACGGGCGGCGGTGGGTCGTTTGCTTTGACGAGTTCGAAGCTTACCGCGGGCATGGCTTTCCCTGCCGATTTCACCTGCGCGGGCGCAGATCATTCGCCTCCCTTCACGTGGACGGCCGGTCCAAGCACCACGATGAGCTATGCGCTCGTTTTGCAGGATACCAACAACAGCCTGAATCATTGGGTTTTGTACGACATTCCGGCGTCGACGACCATGCTGCCTGAGTCCTTGGAGACAACGGCCACGCTCACGATGCCGGCTGGCTCAAAGCAGAAGGCCGCTCAGGGCATGGGCTACCTGGGGCCGTGCCCGAGCGGGATGATGCATACGTATACGTTCACGCTCTACGCGCTCGATGTCGCAACGCTTCCGGGAGTGAGTGCGTCGAGTGTGACCGACGCGCTGGTCACAGCGATTAAGGCGCACGATGTTGCGACCGCAACTTTGAGCGCCACCTCGAACGCCAAGATGCCGTGAGCGGAGAGCGATAGCGGGACGACTTCACTGCTCCACGCAATAGAACCAGGATTCGTCTCCACAAGGAACAATGTCCTTAAAGATGAATTCTGCCCCTAGCTCGCCCGCAAACCCGCCCATCCTCGTCGTGTTCGCTTCATCCGACGTCCATCCCCTGCAGTTATAGCTCTCGAGCGTGGTGTAATCGGTGTTCAGCCCGGTTGTGACGAAGGCAATGGTGCCGTCGACCGTATTTTCAAACAAAGAAAATTGGCCATTCCGCACGCCCAATAGCGCAACCGAGTCCGTTAGCCAGACCGGCTTCTCTGCGCCGTTGTAGTAGTAGGTGTAGGGCTTGAGCACCCAATCGATCGAGTCCTGACTCTTGAACGGAGCAGTTGTTGCTCGTCGAGAGGTTCCGTACGCGAACAGAGCCTTGTAGCCCTCCGGACACGTGGAATCTGCGGCGGCCACAGGGTTTGGCGTGAGCTTGGTGCCGGGCAATGATTTCGGAGAAAAGATGACGTGTTTGATGTTGATGATTCGCGAACAATCGGGCGCGCACTTTAGAAGCCCCAGGCGATTGTTGGCACCATCATCACAGGTCTCCCCGGGGCCCTTGTCGCCATCACCGCAAATGTTTCGAACGCATTGAGCGTTGCAAGCCTTCCCAGGACCGTTGTTGGGGCCGTCGTCACAGGTCTCGCCGTGATCAATCTTGCCGTTGCCGCACCGTGAATCTTCGGTTGTAGTTCCGCCTTCGCCTCCGGCGCCACCTTCCGCAATCGCTGAGCCAGCTGTGCCGCCTTCTCCATTCATCTCACCAGCGGCACCAGCGACCATCGTGCCACCCCCATCAGCACTTCCGCCCTCACCGCCGTCAGCGCCCGCTTCGCCTGCGCTTCCAGCATCACCCTTCGAACCGCCCTGCGGCGCGCACGTCCGAGTCGTGTAGCACGTGCGGAACTCCGACGAGCACGCAGCCAATAGCGAGACGAGCACAACACCCACGATCCAATAGTTCTGTTTCACGACACCCTCTTCGGACTCAGCCATCAGTAGTTGCGCGATTTCGATCGCACAGCTTCAATTTCCGCTCGAACCGGCGGAATCCGCCCCGCCGCTCACTTCAGCTGGCAAAGCTCCAGCACATTCATGTCCGTATAATCCTGATTCTCCCCGCCCATCGCCCAGATGAACGAGTAGTTCGAGCTCCCCGCGCCCATGTGGATCGACCAGGGCGGAGAAATCACGGCTTGCTCGTTGCTCATCACGAGGTGGCGCACTTCTTCTGGTTGGCCCATGAAGTGGAAGACGCGATCGGCGGGCGGGAGATCGAAGTAGAAGTACACCTCGGAGCGGCGCTCGTGCAGGTGCGGGGGCATCGTGTTCCAGACGCTGCCTGGTTTTAGGCGCGTGAGGCCGAGCAGAAGTTGAGCGGACTTGCAGGTGGCGGGCACGATGTATTGGTAGATCGTGCGTTGGTTGGAGGTTTCGAGGGCGCCGCGTTCGAGGGGCACGGCTTGGTTGACGGAGATTTTGACGGTCTCGTAGCGCGCATGGGCGGGCGTGCTGACCAAGTAGAAGCGCGCCGAGTCCGCGTCGGTGATTGATTCGAATGAGACTTGCCCTGTTCCCATCGGAACGTACAGGCCGTCGTAGCGTTCGAGATCGAAGGTCTGGTCGTCAACGAAGACTCGGCCATTGCCGCCGACATTCACGATGCCGAGTTCGCGCCGTTCCAAGAACGGAATGCCTTTGTCTTGCTTTGGAAGCGACAATCGCTCGGTGGTGGGCATTGCGCCGCCGATCACGAAGCGCTCGACGTGCGCATACGTCAACGAGACTTCGCCTGGCGTGAACAGCTCGCTCAAGAGGTAGCGATCGGCGAGTTCCTGCGCCGTCGCGCCGCGCATCATGTCCGGGTGTGTGGCTTGCAGCGTTTTCTTGAACATCAGGGCTCACTTTTAACGCAGAGCGACCGCGCAGAGAAGGCTATCTCCGGTGGGAATGCCATCAAGGACGTTCCGTTTCATCTTCGGGGGATTGGGCATAGGATGCACCGCAGCTGATGCTGAGATTGGTGCAGATAACGGTCGGGGCGGTGGTGCTGTGCTTTGGAGCGTCCTCATCCGCGGCCGATATCCGCTGGTCTGGTGACGATTCGTGTCGGCGTGAGTCGGAAGTGTCCGCGCAAGTCGAGGCTGCGACGGGCCGTCCCAACTCGAGCGTCGAGATTGCGGATTTCGAGCTGCGCGTGAAATCGCTCTCGCGGACGCAGTGGAGCTTGGAGCTGACGACGGTGCGCCGTGCGGACCAAGCTCGCAGCACGCGCACCATCCATGGTGCAACCTGCGCGGAGGTGACGGATGCTGCAGCCGTGGCGATCGCGTTGGCCATCGGTCCCAGTCGGGCTGAGCCGAATGAAGAACTAGAAGCGACGAATGAAGACGACTTCGAACCGGTCGAGCCAGAGCCGGCCAAGGCCAGTGCATCGACAACGCAGCAACCGCGTACATCGCAGTCGCGTCAACCGCGCGCCTCGCACAGCTCGCTCGAATGGCTTGCGGGTCTGAGTGCAGCGCTCGATTCGTCCGCGACGCCAAGCCCGGCATTGGGAGGGAGCGCGCGCTTCGCGCTCGGTTGGTTGCCCGCGGATCGCCGCAAAACCGCCGTGCGCTTCGAGCTCGAAGGTGCATTCTACGCGCCCACCCAGACGGATAGCGTTGCCAATCAGGCAGGCCAGTTTCAGCTCGCCTATGGTGCGTTGCTCTTGTGCGGTGCCAAGCCATTGGCTGAAACCGCGCTGCTCATCTGTGCCGGTGCCGAGCTGGGCCAGCTCTCGGGTGAGGGCGTGGGCGAGGCCGTGACGACTTCGCACCCCGCTAGCACCCTCTGGTCTGCAGTTCGCGCCGAGGTCGGATTGGAATATCCACACCAAGGTGCGTTGCGGATGTTCGGCCGGGGTGGCATTGCGATGCCGTTGATTCGCCGGGAGTTCGTGTTGGATGGGCCAGACGTCGTGTTTCGCACCGCCGCGATTAGCGCGCGCGTCTCGTTGGGCGTCCAACTCTCGCTTTGAGTTTTTGGGAAGTTTTTCGACAGCGACGAACGGATTACAGCGGTGACGGGGACCTACGGGGGGAAAGTGGTGGTGTCAGAGCTCAACGGATTGCGCGAGCCCCCGCCCAGCGGTTCCAAAGCCTATGAATTCGAAGCAATTTACGCTGAATACGTCGGCTTCGTTTGGCGCTGCCTGCGAAACCTTGGGGTGCCCGATCGAGGTCTCGACGACGCTGCTCAAGAAGTGTTCATCGCCGTGCACCGGGGGCTTGCTGGGTTTCGAGGCGCCTCGCAGCTTCGGACCTGGCTGTATGGGATTGTTCGCAACGTTGCCTACAAGCAAGCGCGCCGCGTTCGCCGCAAAGATCGCGCCGAGCCGATCGACGAGCAAATCAGCAGTCGGGATCCGACACCCAGTGAGCATGCCGAGGAGGCAGAAGCGGCCGATTTCGTGCGCCGCTTCGCGCTCACGCTGCCCGAGAAGAAGCGCGAAGTGTTCATGCTCGCGCTCGTTGAGCAGTTCACGATTCCCGAGGTCGCCGAGATGACCGGGATCCCCCTGAACACCGCCTATACTCGCCTGCGCGCCGTACGTACTGAGTTCCGCGCCGCGCTACTTCGTCATCGAGGAGCTCATGACGCAACTGGATGACGACGAAGCGCTGATCTTGGCGCAGGCTCGCGTTGGGCTTGGGCCGACGACGGCGGATGAGCAGCGAGTGCTGCAGGGTGTGCTGACGCAAATCACGCTCGGGTCTCTCGTCCCGAGCGGCGGCGCTGCACCGCACAAGTCGCCTTGGCCGTTGCGAATCGCTGGCTCGATCGCAGTGGTTGGCGCGATGGCGCTCAGTGGTGGGCTGGGTTATCACAAAGGTTGGGAAGCGGGGATCGCCAAAAAAAATCAGCCGGGCACGCGGCTGAACGGCGCCGTGAGCGCCCCTTCGGCGCGAGTCGATGCAAGTCGTGCAGCCGAGCTTCCGCGGGAGCGTGCAATACCGGTCGAGCAGCTGCCGCTGATCGAAGACACGCCTCAATCGGAGCACGAGGCAAAGTCCGCGTCTTCGTCGATGCATGCCCCGAGTGCGTCAGCAGCGCCTTCTGCGGCGCTCGGCCTCGACGAAGAGGTGCGTCAGTTGCGGCGCGTGGAACGCGCGCTGCGCGAAGGCAATCCGCGATTCGCTTTGGCATTGATTGAGGATCTGGATCGAGCCATGCCGGCGGGACAGTTGCTGGAGGAGCGCCGTGCCGCGGGCATCATGGCGAACTGTCAGCTTGGGAGCGGTAGTGCGGTGAGCAATGCGCGCGCTTTCGTGGCCAAGCACTCAGGCAGCGCATATCTCACGCGCGTGGTCGAGATTTGCGGACTCGAGAGCGAACGGAATTCAGCCGAACCGGCAACCAACACGCCAAGATCGGGAGGTTGAATCGATGACCAAGGTTGCTCGAAACGCATTTCTTTTTGCGACCGCACTCGCCACGGGCTGGGGGTGTTCGACCGAGAACCAACCGGTGGACATCGGTGACTCCTACACAGGGGAGCACTTGCAAGACTACAGCGGAGAGTGGGAGGGCTACGCCGAAGCCTATGACTTTGCGGATGGCTCGGACAAGGTGAGGCTCGAGCTCGACGCTTCTGGCAACGGCACGTTGGAGATTGGCAATAGTCCGGCTCTGCCAGTCGCAACTGACCCAGATGTCGGTTATCCCCCGGGCTATCCGCTGATCTCAGGGTTTGATCCGTACACGAATCTCTTCCCGGGATTTGCGTATGCCTTCGATCCGGCGACGGTCGAATCGGCACGTATCCGGTTTACGCTCAATCCGTGGCAGGTCGCGCGTGGTTGGTGCGAAATGCAAACACCCTATGACATTCACAGCAAGGACACGGCGGGCACGGGTGGTGGGGGCACGGGCGGCGCAGGTGGAGCGCCGGCGTGGCTTCTCGGCGCGATCCCCATGGGTGGTTCAGCGGGTGAAGGCTACGTGCCTCCAGGCTACCTCGCCGGCCCCGATAGCGGAGGTTTTGGGCTGAGCCGCTATCGTTGCGTTCCTCCGGAGCATAACGGTGTCATGCCCACCGCCGGGGATCCTGGGAAGATCATGATGTGTTGGAACTCGTTGTGCTGGTGCGACGCGCGCTCATGCGCCTATTACGACCCGCCGAGCACCGTGTTTGCGACCCGCGTGAAGCTGGACGCGGCGCTCGACAACAGCGGCGCTTCGCTCGTCGGCACGCTCAAGATCGGGCAGGGCGCCCAAATTGCCGTCACGGTGCGCTTGAAGCGCGTTCCCCACTGAGAGCGATCGGTCGTTACTTCTTTCGCGCAGCGGCGACGGCCGCGACGAACTCTTTCGCACGCTCGGTGAGCACGTGCGCGCGGCCGTCTTTCACGGCGCTGATGTCGACCAGTTCCGAGCCGACACCGAGCGCGACTGCGCCCGCAGCCAAAAAGTCCTTCGCAGTGTTCACGTTGACACCGCCGGTGGGCATCAATTTGACCTGCGGGAGCGGGCCTTTGAGCGCCTTCAAATACGAGGCACCGCCCATCGCCGATGCGGGGAAGATCTTCACCACGTCGGCGCCGGCTTTCCACGCGGCGATCACTTCCGTGGGCGTGAGTGCGCCGGGCATCGCGGCAATGCCGGCTTCGTGCGCTGCAGCGATCACCGCGGGGTCGAAGCCCGGGCCGACGATGAACTCCGCACCGGCCTCGATGCACGAGCGCGCGTCTGCGGCGTCGAGCACGGTGCCCGCGCCGATCAGCGCTTTGCCGCCGAGGCGCGTGCGCAGCGCGCGAATCACCGCGGGCGCATCGGGGATGGTCATGGTGATCTCGAACACCGAGATGCCGCCGGCCAAGATCGCTTCCGACGCGAGCAGCGCCAGCTCCGGCGAAGGAGCGCGCACCACGGGCACGATGCCGACGGTTTCGATTCGTTTACAGACTTCAGCTCGCGACATGGCTCATCTTTCGATTCGGGCACTGGCGCCCTGCATGGCGCGCAGTACTTCGGGCAAGGTGACCATGGTCGTATCACCCGGGGTCGACATTGCCAATGCGCCGTGCGCGACACCGCAGCCGAGCGCCCACTCAGCGGGCTTGCCGCTCAATAGGCCGTAAATGAAGCCGGAAGCGAATGAATCCCCACCGCCCACGCGATCGAAGATTTCCACGTCACGCGGCGGGATCTCGAAGAACTCGCCGTCGTGATAGCAGAGTGCGCCCCAGCCGTTGACGCTCGCGGAGCGCGCGACGCGCAGTGTGGTGGCCACGGTGCGAATGTTGGGGAAGGTGCTGATGACCTCTTTGATCATCGCGCGGAAGCTCTCGATTGGCAGCTGCGCGTACGAGTGATCGACGCCCTGCAGTTTGAAGCCGAGCGCCGCCGTGAAGTCTTCCTCATTGCCGAACAGCACGTCGACTAGCGGCATGAGTGAGCGGTTGACCGCTTGTGCTTGCGCGGGGCCGCCGAACGAGCGCCACAGCGAATCGCGATAGTTGAGATCGTACGAGACGCGGACGTCGTTCTTTTTGGCTGCTTCCATCGCGGCTTTGGCGACCGCGGGCGTTTCGGGACCGAGCGCGCAGAAGATGCCGCCGGTGTGTAGCCAACGCGCGCCTTCGCTCGCGAACAGCTTGTGAAAATCCACATCCGTGGGCTTCAGCTGGGAGATCGCGGTATGGCCGCGATCCGAGCAGCTCAACGCCGCGCGCGGGCCGAAGCCGCGCTCCACGAAGTTGAGGCCGTTTCGGACGTTGCGGCCCACGCCGTCATACGCTTTCCACTGCAGGTACGAGAGATCGACGCCGCCTTGCAGCATCAAGTCTTCCACCAGGCGCCCAATGGGATTGTCGGCCAGCGCGGTGACCACCGCCGCACGCAGGCCGAAACAGCGACGGAGACCGCGCGCGACGTTGTACTCACCGCCGCCTTCCCAAGCTTGGAAGGTGCGCGCGGTGTGCACACGCATTTCTCCCGGATCGAGGCGAAGCATCACTTCGCCCAAGCTCACGATGTCGTAGCGACAACTCTGCGCGGGTCGGATTGCGAACTCAGACATACTCAGTGAACCCCCGAGCAATCAGGGCGCATCAGCGCGCGGGCCGCCCAGAGCAGCGGTGCCTGGCCGTGTTGGTCATTCGAACCGAGGGCGATGCCAGCGTAGAACATTTGTTGCGACTGGAGCGTGCCTGCATCGGCTTGTCCAGTGCCAGGGCACACCTTGTCGAGAACGCCCATGGAGGAGGTCTTGTTGCCGAGCGCGAGCCAGCCGTTGCGTGCTGCGGTGATGTACTTGGCGTCCGTGAGCCAGCCGTTGCGGATACCAGTGACGAGCGCGAAGGTGAACATGGCCGTGCACGAACTCTCCGGGTTGGAGGTCTTGAGGTCGAGCACTTGTCGCCACATGCCGTTGTCGGCACTGCCGTCGTTGATTTGGAGCGGGAGTAGGCCGTCCATCTGCTTCTTGTAACCGGCCATCACCATGTCGCGATCGCCGCCGGCGGGAAGATCGGTCAAGAGTTCGGCTTGGCCCGCCGCGACCCAGCCATTCGCCCGGCCCCAGTAGGCTTTCGACTGCTTGGTATGCCAGAAATTGCCGTCCGACTGCTGGAGCGCGGCTTGATACGCGATCATCGTCTTTGCCGCGCGGGTCAGGTACTTCACGTCTTTGGTCGCGCGGTACGCATACACTTGCAGGCCCGTGATCATGAACATGTCATCGGCCCAATAACGCGCGTCCTTGGTGATGCCGTCGGAGCCGGCGCCAGCCCACTGTTGGTCGGCGCGATCGAGTCCGAGCTTCTTGCTGCGGTCGTCCGAATTTTCGATGAAGATCTCGAGCGGCAGATCGCCGAACGCGCGATCGTCGACCGTGGCAGTCGTGGCGTTGCTCGGTGCTGCGGTGCCGCCCGAGGCGTAGCGGTCGAAGTCTTTGATCAGCTGAGCGTTGGTGGCGCTGTCCCCGGTGAGCTTGGTGAATTGCAGCGCAGCGACGTACGTGAACGTCCACGCGTAGCCCGCACCGCCGTATGCGTCCATGGTGTGGCTCAAGAAATTCTTGACTGCGAGTTTGCCAATATCAGCGGGTGCTTTGCCGCTCGGCCAGGTTTGAAAGTCATTGATGACTGGGCAAGTACCAGTGCTGCCGCCGCCTTGAGCCGAGCCGCCAGCGCTGCTGTTGCCCGAGCCGCCGCTCGCGATTGCGCCGCCCGAACCGCCACTGCCACCGCTGATCGGGCCACTGCCGCCGATTGCAGCGGAGCCACCGATTGGAGCAGAGCCGCCAGTGCCCGGAAGCGGGCCGGATCCGCCCATGCTCGTCACAGCGCTGCCACTGCTGCCGCCAGTGCTCGCCGTTGCATTGCCGCTTCCGCCGCTCGCGGACGGCAGATCGATTGGGTGGCTCACTGAGCTGCAGTTGACGAGTCCAGCCGAGAGCAAGAGCAGGACGAGCGTGCGCGGCATAAAGCGGTAAGCGTTTTCGAGTCTCATCGGCGATTCTCCGGAAGGGTGCAATCAGGCAGTGTAATGAATCCCCGCTAGTGCGGGAGAACTAAAGGTTATGACTTGGGATGGCACCACGCTGATCAAAGTGCGACACAGCGCGCCGTGGTTCTGGTCACTCCGTGAGCGACGAAACGGATCGCCATCGAGGGCATCGGAACGCGAACGGTGCTCGCGGCCATGAAGGGCATTATTTTCACGTTTCGCTAGCGCTCGTCGCGGCGCGGCACAGAGACGCTCGCGCTGACCCGACAAATCGGAGCCTGATATATCGACGCGATTCGAGCAAGGGGATCGGTCGGACCTGATCACGTAATCGGACCGGGAGAATCCGTAAATTTTCATCCCCCGTTCGGTCGTTTTGTTTGACGGAATGCCGCGGCGCACGGCACTGCAGACCAACAATCCACTCGTGGGTCCGAGATCCGCGATGCTATTGGTTCGAAAAACAACAGCGATATTGACGCTCGTAGACACTGCATCGAGAGCCGTCGATTGCCGTGTGGCCTGCAAAAGTGCGGGGACACTTGTAACCGGAGAGCCCGTGACGGATCTCGGGAGTGCACGCCACTGCGCGGTCACATCCTTGGCTTTCGCGCGCGATCCTGTTTCATTTTCGGGATCGCGTGCACACTCATGTGTTGTTGACCCCGACAATTGTGTCGCGCTGTACTTTCCCGCAGTGAGAAGGATCTCGTCTGTGAAGCAGCGCGCCATGCGCGGATCACGCCCGCAACGCCATGGTCATCATTGCCCGAATTCAAAAACGAAGCATGCTGTGCGACGACAAGCCTGAAACGTCGCGCAGCGTTTTGCGCGGGCGTGACGAACTCCAACTACAGCATCGAAAAAGCCCAAAGCCTTGCCCACGTGCCGGTTGACACCGCGGAGATAAACATGGTGTCATCCCGCCGTTTTTAGGGGTCGAGCTTGCCCCGCGCCCTCAAATCGCGGCTTCCTTTTCAACCCCATTTTTTGTCGGAAAGTCGAGCGCACCAGCGTGTCCTCATCACTCGGTTTTGGAATGAAGCGAACCTCGGTCCTCTACTCCGCCTGTCTCGGCGCCTTCGTGAGCCTTGGCTGCTCGCAAGGTAGCCTGCCTTCCAGGGATTTCGGGCACGGCGGCTCGGGTCCGGCGCAAGGCGGTTCCGGCCCTGCTGCGGGTGGTACTGGCCCTGCCGCGGGTGGTACTGGCCCTGCCGCGGGTGGTACTGGTCCCGCTGCAGGTGGCTCAGGTGAGATGATGACCGGCTCTGGTGGCACAGGCCCGGTCACGGGTAGTGGCGGCTCGTCGCCAGCAACCGGTGGCCAGTCTTCGGGTGGTACCGGCCCCGCCGCTGGTGGTACTGGCCCCGCTGCCGGTGGTTCGGGCAGCATGCCGGTCGACGCCGTCATTCCGGGTTTGAACGGCTACTATTGGGAAGGCACTTGCGCCGGCAGCATCTCGGTCGAGGGCCACAACTGCCCCATGAGCGATTCGAGTTCGTCGTGCCCCACGAACGGCATCAACCGCGAGAAGACGCTCGCGGTGAAGGGCGTTACCGGCCAACTCTACACGGTCAACATCGAGGTGCGCGGCGTGATCGGCACTCGTTGTTACACGGGCGGCACGCGCGCTTCGACGGCGGCATTGAGCGAAACCGGCAACAACAATTGGTGGTACACCGGCGGCACGTACGCCAATCCCACCGGCTGGTGGAACTCGTACGAGCTCCACGTGAGCCCGTCGACGGGCGACGCCTCGGGCGACGTTTACTACTTCAACGGCTCCGGTGTTTCGGGCGGCAGTGATTGTGAGCGAGAGGCCACCTACCTCGTGAAGTACAACGCAACCTTCAAGGTCAAGGGCGGCGGTACGCTCACGTTCAAGGTCCATGACCAGAACTGCAAAGGGCAGCAGAACTGCGGCCAGAACCCCGACGGCAATTCGGCATGCGCCCCCCGCACCGTCGACTTGAGCGGTATGTCTGCATCGCCGCCCGCAAACTTCACTCAGCCTCCCGCCAACGGTACGTATAAGCCGCAGTGGATGTTGATCGGCGTGACCTCCATCACCAGCCCGTAATCGCGTGCTCCATGCCGCCGAAGCGCATTCGGCGGCATGCTCCCCGTTCCCCGTTCTTCCTTGCTCGATACCGACACTAGGAGATCCACTTCAATGGCATCGCGTTCGCGGCTGTTTGCGGCCTGCCTTCAGGGCTTGGCCTGCTTGTCACTCTCGACAGCGCTTTTTCTTCCCCGCAGCGCACGCGCCGAGAAGGTGATCGCCAAGGGCGACAACTGGGAGGTTTACACGGACGGTCGCGCTGGCGCTTTCGTCAATTGGGTCACCGGCGACGGCGCTCCGGTCGCCACCCAGACGATTACGATGCCGGACGGGTCCCAACAGAAAGAGGTCATCCCCGGCGGATGGCTCGTGAACACGACGGACAGCACGGAGACCTACCAAGGTAAGGTCAACACCGTGCGTATCCGCAGCGGGTTCATCGGCAACACGCTGGGCCTTGGGGTGCGTACCGAGGTCTTCCCAGGCCTCAAAGCGTCCGCCTATATCCAAATGTGGGCTGTCATCGAACCCGACAACCGAAACAAGGCGGCCGCCATCCCGCCGGACTTGAGGCAAGGCTACGCCAAGCTCGAAGGGGCGTGGGGCAGTGTTCTTGCGGGCAGGACGCGAACCTTGTTTTCGCGCGGGGCTACGGACATCAACGTGCTCTACGCGCATCGTTGGGGTGTTGGCTTCCCCGGCGGTGGTGGCGGTACGAACAGCATCATCGACGGCAAGGGCCCCACGGGCGGCATGGTCGGTTTCGGCGTTCTGGGCAGCGGTTTCGGCACCGCCTTCATCTATGGCAGTCCGGTATTGGGTGGCCTCCAACTCAACGTGGGCCTGTTCGACCCGGCGTCCTTGGGGTCGAACGGTTGGACGCGGACGAAGCTTCCGCGGGTTGAGTCCGAACTCACTTTCGAGCGCCCGTTTGGCCTCGGCAAGGTCGTGTTGTTCGCGAACGGCGCGTACCAGAAGGTCTATCAGCCTGGTGCCTGCCCGCTACCCGGAGCAACGTCAAGCGGACCGTGCGACGCGACCGCAGCAGGTGTTGGATACGGCGGACGACTCGAAATCGGCCCCGTACATCTGGGCGTGGCCGGGCACTACGGTAAAGGCTTGGGCATGGCTTATGCGCTCGAGCAGAGCTACGCGGCGCTCGATCCGGGCAACAACCTCCGTACCTTCGATGGCTACTATGCGCAGAGTCAGGTCGTGGTGCAGAAGTTCGACTTCTTTGCGGGCGCAGGCATCACTCGCGTCTTCCTGACCGACTATGACAAGACGGTCGCCGTCCAGTACAGCAACGTGAAGCACCAAATTGGTATCAACGGTGGCGTTGTCTACAACCTTGCGGAAAACGTCCATTTGGATCTGGAGTACTTCCGCGCTCAGGCGGACTATTGGTACGGCGAGAAGCAGGTCCTGAACAGCGTCGCCTCCGGCATGACCGTGAATTGGTGAGCACGGAACCCTGAGTTTCGGACTAGCCGATGCCTCGAACCTCCGAATTCGTAGGCCGATACCGCTGGTTGATCTGTTTGCTCCTCTTTTTGGGGACATCGATCAACTACATCGATCGCCAAATCCTCTCGCTCTTGAAGCCGATCCTCGACGATCAGCTGCATTGGACGAACGAACAGTACGGCAGCGTCAACGCGGCATTTCAAGGCGCGTACGCGATCGGGCTTTTGCTCTTCGGCCCATTCGTCGATCGCGTTGGCACCAAGATCGGATATGCGGTGTCGATCGGCGCATGGAGCTTGGCCGCGCTTGGGCACGGCTTCGTCGGCAGCGTCGGCGGCTTCTTTCGCGCGCGCGTCGCGCTCGGCGTGAGTGAAGGCGGCAATTTCCCCTCGGCGATCAAAGCGGTCGCGCTCTGGTTTCCGAAGCGCGAGCGTGCGCTGGCCACGGCGCTGTTCAACTCGGGTGCCAACGTGGGCGCGGTGCTCGCGCCGGCCATCGTGCCTCTCGTCGCGGCGACTTGGGGTTGGCAATCGGCATTCGTGTGCGCGGGTTTCGCCGGGTTGCTGTTCCTCCTGGTGTGGCTGCCCTTCTATGACGTTCCGGAGCGCATCACGCGACTCGGAGCGAGCGAGCTCGCGCACATCCGCGCGGATCACGACCAACCCGCCGAAGCTTCGCCGAATAACGAAGCCTCGAGCGGCGGCGTGCAGAAGTGGTTTTCGCTGCTGCGCTATCGCCAAACTTGGTCGTTCGTGGTGTGCAAGCTGCTCACCGACCCGGTGTGGTGGTTCTTCCTGATCTGGCTGCCGGATTACTTCAAGAAGACACGCGCGCTCGATCTCAAGGGCAGCCAGCTGTATCTGGTATCGATCTACTCAATCGTCACCGTGCTCAGCATCTTCGGCGGTTGGGTAACTGGATATCTGGTGAAGCAAGGCGTCACGCCCGTACGCGCGCGAAAAATCGCGATGTTCAGCTTCGCCGCCTGCGTTTTGCCGATCTTGTTCGTGACCAAAGCCAGCAATTGGGGCGCTGTGGTGTTGATCGGCGTAGCCGGCGCCGCTCACCAAGCGTGGTCGGCGAATCTGTTTACGACGGTCTCCGACATGTTCCCCAAGCGCGCAGTCGGCTCTGTCGTCGGACTCGGCGGCATGGCTGGCTCGCTCGGCGGCATCGCGTTTCCGATCCTTGCTGGCGCGCTGCTCGATCGCTTCACCAAAGCGGGTGATGTCACCGCGGGCTACAGCATTCTGTTCGGGTTCTGTGGCTTCGCGTACTTGCTCGCGTTCGGAATCAGTCACTTGCTCGTGCCGAAATTTGCACCTGTAACTGATTCGCTCTGATCAGACATTGCTTGTCCGGAATCTTCGAAAGTAGGAGATGACGGGAATAGAGCGTTTGTTGTAGAAGGGGTGTGGGGTGAATATATGACGAAGTTATCGGGTTTGGCGGGTGCGGCATTATTTGTCGTCGGTTGCAGCGCGGGCGGTGATCCAAACAATCGTGCGGGGCAAGAACAGACGGGGACGGTTTCTCAAGCGCAAGTAACGGGCGCACCGAATGCGTTTGATGTGACGTTCCGTATCGTATCGGTCACGCCGGGTGATCAGGGCAACGCACGGATCAACGTGCAGACTGGTCCGATGTACACGAAGTTGGGCGGAGTGACTTTCCCTCCGACCAACGGCCAGCCGCCTGCGTTTTTTGCGTGTGATAGCACCGTCAACAGCCAGACGTGCTTAACGGACGGCGCCGAATATTATCCCGAGCCGTGGAAGCAGCAGGCTCTTACCTGTCCGGCTCCGAATCACATTCCGCCCGTCGGGATTTGCGCGAGATTTGGACAAGATCTGTACCTGGATCAGGGCCGCTGGCTGCACAAGACGATCTTCCAGCCTACGAGCAACAACCCTGTGCCGCTGGTCGTCGAGTTCAAAGGCCTCGGCGACTGGGTAGGTGATGGCAGCGTCTTAGACGCGAGCATCACGATGAACCTCGATCCAATGACGGGCGTGGCCACGCCCGTCAGTTCCTTTCCCCCACAAGCGATCCAGAAGGTTGAAAACAACTGCGTGTATTTCTACACCAGTCTATTCAACCCACCCAAGATCTGCTGGGCGGTGGACGCGACACCGCGAGTATGTGCGCCTCAAGGGACGGACACGACGTGCGACGGTATCGATGACGATTGTGATGGCAGTAACGATGAGGACTTCGTCCCGACTAGCTCTGCCTGCGGCCTCCCCGGGATCTGTCAGGGCTCACAGCAAACGACGTGCGTTTCCGGCAACTTGGTGACGGGTGCTTGTACTGGCGGCAGTCAGCCGCAATCTTCGGATCCGTGCAATGGGCAGGACGATAACTGCAACGGCATAGTGGACGAAGACCCGGTTCCACCCGGTTCAGGCGGCACTTGTGGGCCTCCAGGAACATGCGCCGGAACGCTGGTTGCAATGTGCACGAACGGCTCGGTGGTTGACACCTGCACGGGCGTGAGTGCGCCACAGCCCGAAGTGCTGGACGGCAAGGACAACGACTGCGATGGGCAGATCGACAATTGCGCTCCCGGACAGAATGACTGGTGGTGTCAGTGCACGCCCGGCACAGATCTGGTTTTCCAAGTCGATCGCACGGACGACGGCTCGAATGCGGATGCCGAGGCAGCCAACTGCTTGCCTGGGAGTGCCTCGACGGGCAATTGCCGTCTGAGAGGTGTATTCCGCCGCGCCGAGCAAGCTGCGTCGCTCAAGTGCAGAATCGTGGCAAACCTTGGGTCGAAGATTTACCACACCGACGCGGAGCTGCGCTTGGGGAGCGGCAACTTGCTTGTGCAAGGTGTCACTAGCGACGGTACGGTTCTTACGACCACACAGGCCTGCGCCGATGCGTCGTGTTCGGCGCTCAACTGCCCCGATTTTGGGTGCGGTACGGAGTGCAATCTCGTGAGCACTCATCGGCTCATCAACGCCTTTGCGGACAACGGAAGCACGCCATTTCTGGAACTCAATTCCCTGACGCTCCGGGGTGGAAGGTCGACCGACCAAGCCGTGGCCAATGTCGAAAGTGCGGCCGGCGGCGTAGTGGTCAGCGGTGGAGGTCTCACCTTGAACCACGCAATCGTGCGCGATAACCGGACGCACGGTTTCGGGGTTGGAGTGACCGTTGCCGATGCACAATTCCTAACGGTTACCGACAGCGTTATTCGCGACAACTTCAACTCGCAGGCACTGCCCGAGCCGTCCAAGCCGATCGCTGAATGTCATGCTGGTGGCGCTGCAGGCGGTCTCACCGGTCAGGGTGGCGGCATCTACGTCAATAATGTGGTGTCTACGACTATCACCCGCAGCGCCGTCGTTCGCAACTTCGCGTCTGATGGTGGAGGCATCGTGAAGTTGGGTCCAGGCACTTTGTCGGTCGTTAATTCCACCGTTTCCCAGAATGAAGCCGCTGGTCAGGGCGGCGGGATCCGGGTCGCCGGGGGGAATGCTTCGATTCAGTTCAGCTCGGTGATCGGCAACATCGCCGGGAACGGGGGCACGATCACTAGCGACGGCAAATTCGGTGCGGGTATCGACGTTCAGGAATTCCCGAATGGCACTCCCACCTCGTTTGCCGTATTCGGCAGCATCTTTGCTGAAAACACTTTTTCCACGAAGTGCTCGACCTGCTCCACGCACGCGCCTGACTGCCACGTCGAATCCGGGGTCGACGTTACGCCCTCGAGCGTTGGACTAAACCTAATTGGGTCAGGCGGCTTGGACTGCGCAGCCTTGGGCAATCCGGCGACGGATCCCTTGATCGGCGATGCAAACGGCAAAGTTCCGGCCGGTGCATCTGTAGTACCCGCGACCGGGGCTATCAACTCGGTGACGCAAGTGAGCGCACTGCAATCGGGCAGCCTGGCAATCGCCGCGTATCCGGTTGACGCCGCGCTACCGGCTGGAGCGCCGCTCTGCTTGCTGACCGATCAACGCACGTTCATCCGACCCCCAGCTGGGCGCTGCTCGCTCGGCGCGTACGAGTTCAACGGGCTGCCCGACTCGGACGGTGACGGCATTCCCGATCAGAGCGATCCGCAGCCTTTCGTATACTCGAACGACTTCAACGATCTGAGCTCGTATGGCGTGACGAGCGGAACGATTACCGCGCGTGGCGATCAGAAGTTGTACCTGTATGACCTCGGGCAGCCGCAGGGCGTCACTGTCGAAGCGATTCCGGGTGGCGGCCCGACGTCAGCGCAGGTCACCGCGTGCAACGGAAGCGTGCAGGTCAGCGTTGCGGCAGGCGAGACGAAGACGATCAATTGCCCGCGTCCGACGAGTTGCGTCTTCGCGAGTCAGGCTCTGGCGGAGCTCGATCGAAGCCGAATCTATGCTGATGTTTTCAGCAATGGGTTCAGCACTTCGTCCGGCGGTGGCATCACGGGCAATGTGCTGTCACAGGGCAACGGCTTTCTCGGCAACGGCTCGACGATTGTCGGCAACGCAACGCTGCACGGCTTGCTGAGCGGCAATCGTGCTGGCGTCAGTGGCAGCTTGGTCGAGCGCGCGACGGTTCCAGCGCAGTCTCTAATCGTTCGTTCGATCACGAGCACAGGTCCGAACACTCAGGTTCCATCGGGAACGACAGTGCCCATTCCTCCTGGGGCGTATGGCAATGTCACGGTGTTGTCGAGCGGCACCCTTTCGTTGAGCGCTGGCGCTTATCGCTTTGCCTCCCTGCAATTCGACCCAGGTGCGAAGCTGCGAACGTCCGTTGCCCACGAGCTAGTCGCTGTCCAAGGCAATCTCACGTTGAATGATCGATTCAACGTGGTGGGCGGGGGCCAAGTGGACTTCTTCGTCAATGGTTCGACGGTCACGGTCGGTCACGACGCGATCTTGACGGCGAACCTCGAAGCGCCGTTCGCGACCGTGGCCGTTCAGGATCGCGCCTACCTCAGCGGATGCCTCGGTGGTCGGACCGTGAACATCGGACAAGACGTGAAGATCGGGAACGCGCTCGCGCCCCGACCTTTGCCTTGAGCTGAGCAGCTAGCTCGAGTAGCCATGGGCGCCCACGGGCGCCCATGGCTGCCTCACTTCATGAATCCGCACGCCGGGTCGTCGATGATGTCGGTCCCGGCGAGTTGTGCTGCGCATGGGTCGCAGTACAACTCGTTGTCGCAACCGCAGATGAAGATGCAATTGTCGGCGGAACAATTGCTGGGACGCGGGCGGCAGACTGCAGGACCCTCGCAGCGGTCGCCAGCATAGTCACACCACTCATTCGCCGCGCACGGCTCGAGCGAGTCTCCGCACGCTTTGGGGACCGCGGCGGCACCGGCCTGGTTGGAGCCGCCTGAACCAGCAGCCACACTCCCGCCGTTGCCGGAATGACCGACGGCCACCCCGGATCCTCCCGTCGAGCCAGAAGGCGCACCGCCGTGTGCATCGCCCGCACTCGGACTGCCGCCCGCGGAAGTCGTGCCGCCATTGCCAGCGGTCGCTGGCTCGGGGTTGCTGTGCTTTGAGCCACACGCGAACAACGTCAAGCACACCATCAGAGACAACGCCAACGAGGTTTGCTTCACGACCCTTCCTCTTCCCATGCCGATCTCCGATAGTCGCGCGAGGGCAGGATTGAAACCCGCCCTCGGCGTTCAGCGACCCATCCAACCGCCATCCACCGTCAACACGTGCCCAGTAACGTAGCGTGCCGCTTCCGAGCAGAGGAACACCGCAGCGCCCGCGATGTCGTCCGGCTCGCCCCAGCGACCCGCGGGGATGCGCTCGAGAATTTGGCGGCTGCGGTTGGGATCGGCGCGCAACGCCTCTGTGTTTTTGGTCGCGATGTAGCCGGGCGCGATCGCGTTCACGGTCACGTTTTTGCTGGCCCATTCGTTGGCGAGCGCTTTGGTGAGTTGCGCGATGCCGCCTTTGGATGCGGCGTAGCCGGGCACCAAGATGCCGCCTTGGAACGAGAGTAGCGAGGCGATGTTGACGATGCGACCGCCGCCTTGTTCGATCATCAGTTTGCCGATGCCGCGCGAGAGGC
Source organism: Polyangiaceae bacterium (assembly GCA_035634635.1). Classification (GTDB taxonomy): domain Bacteria; phylum Myxococcota_A; class Polyangia; order Polyangiales; family Polyangiaceae; genus PMG-095. The sequence goes on along the minus strand of DASQCO010000103.1, from coordinate 18,130 downwards.
GGAATGGCGCGGAGAGGTTTACTTCGAGCAGGAAGTCCCAATCAGCGTCTGCATAATCGACTGCGGGTGAGCGGCGAATCGATCCGGCGTTGTTGACTAGCAGATCGATGCGGCCGAAGGCGGCGACCGCGTTGCGTGCGAAGTCCTCTTGGGCGGAGCGATCGGACAGATCCGCCGAGATGGCGACCGAGCGCGGGCCGAGTTTGCGGATCTCTTCGCTCGTGGCTTGCGCTTCGTCACCGCGGCCGTGACAGATGACGTCTGCGCCGGCGCGGGCGAGGCCTTTGGCGATAGCTGCGCCGATGCCGGTGCTGGATCCCGTGACGAGCGCGACTTTGCCTTCGAGATTGAACCAGTCGAGCGCCATGATTACTTCTTGCTCGCTTCCAGGCCGGAGCCGGCTTGATCGAAACCGGGTTGCACGTTGACGACGCCGAATTGGCGATCCTCGACCTCACGATGCGCGGCCATCATCCAGATGAAGTTGATGCTGTGGCCCGGCGCGGCAACGTTCGGGTGATAGCCCGCGGGCATCAACACGGCGTCACCGTCACGCACGAGGCTCACGAATTCAGGTTGATCCGGCTTGGTGTACACGAGTTGAATGCCGAATGCGGGAGCGGGCATGTCGAAGTACACGTACACTTCTTCGAGCAGCTTGGTGTGCTCGTGGGGCGGCCAGCTCGTCCAGTTGCCCGGCTGTGAGCGCGTGAAGCCGGCCAGGAGCCGACCCGCATTCACGTTCTTGCCGATGATGATGTTGAGATCGCGCGTCGTTGCGGCTCCGCCCGCGGTGAACTTCAGTGCAGTGTTCTCTTTGACCTCTGAGTAGCGCACCACTTGCAGTGGGTAGTCGCCCTCGACGTCCGCAGAGCATTCGACGAGATCGACCTCGGACGTGGTCGAGACTTGCACGGCTGAGCCTCGTGGCACGTAGATCGCGTCGTAGGTGTCGAGTTCGTAGGGCGTGCCAGCAACGGTCACGCGACACGCGCCCTTCATGCACATGAGCGCGGTTTCACGCGTTCCGGTGTCGAAGCTGACGTTCGGCGCGCTGCGGTCGAGGCGAATGCGGCCATAGGCGAGGTGCGCGAGGCTGCTATTTTCGGGGGTCACCGAGATGACGCGCCCGAGGCTTTGGGCGGTGCCCGAGAAGATCAACTTTTGAGGATCGAGAATGACGTCGTTCATGGCGAGGTACTTTCGTCTGGCACGCGGGGCCGGCAGTGTAGCCCAATTGCGCAGTCGTTTGCGCGCTCGTTGCCTTGCTCCGTGACGAACGTTCGTGATATTGCCGACCTCGAAAGACGGGCGAATCAATGACGAGAATTCGATTCGGTTTAGCGTTGTCGGTGACGGTTTCTTTGGGCCTGTGTGTGGTAGTTGCATTCGCCGCGCCGCCCGCTCCCGGCGCAGCGCCGCCTGGTCCGAAGCCTGGTGCGCAGCCGGCGAAGCCCGCGGAACCTAAGCCCGCTGCTGCGAAGCCGGCGGATGCAAAACCGGCGGATGCAAAGCCCACCGCTCCTGGCGGCAATCTCGTCACCATCACTGGGGCGAATCCCTCCGCGTTCGCGCGAACCCGCGAGACGATTGCACTCGCGGGAGCAGAGCTTGCGAAGCTCACCCCGAGCTTCGAGCTCAAGAAAGCAATCGTGGTCGATGCCGGCGGTCGCCCGCTGCTCTCCCAGCTCGTCGACATGAACGGCGACGATGAACCGGATGACCTCGTGTTTCAGGCGGACTTCGCGCCCGGCGAGGTCAAGCGTTTCAACGTTCGCCTCGGCGAGCGTCCGCACGCGGTTGCCGCGCAGGAATACAAGGTCTACGGGCGCTTCGTTCGTGAGCGCCACGACGACTTCGTGTGGGAGAACGATCTCGTTGCGCATCGCATGTACGGGCCTGACCTCGAGACGTGGCAGAAGGATCCTCTCGTGTCGAGCGGTATCGACACGTGGGCCAAACGCACCAATAAGCTGGTCGTCAACGAGTGGTATATGACGGACGACTACCACCGGGATGCCGGCCAAGGCGCTGACTTTTACGGCGTCGGGAAGTCCCGCGGGTGCGGCGGACTCGGCATTTGGGCGGGCGGCAAACTACACACTTCGCGCAACTTCACGCGTTCACGCGTGCTCGCGAATGGCCCGATTCGGCTCGTATTCGAGCTCAGCTACGCGCCTTGGGAAGTGCCGGGCGGCGCGCACATCAGCGAGACCAAACGCGTGATTTTGGACGCGGGCACGCCGTTCAATCGCTTCGAGAGCACGTTCAGCGGAGGCAAAGGCCCGCTCTCGGTCGGCGTCGGCATTGCCAAGCACGCGGGTGGCACGGTTCAGGTCGACCCGGCGTCGAGCTCGATGCGCGTCTGGGAACCGGTCAAAGACACGAAAGGGACCGCTAGCGGCAACCTTGGTTGCGCGGTCGTGTTGAGTGCCGGCGCGCCGCTCGAGGCGCAAACGACCGATCTCGAATACCTCGCAGTGTCGCCCACGGACGCTGCTGGGCGCATCAGCTACCGCGTGGGTTCGGCTTGGGATCGCGCCGGTCACGTGCGCGACGCCCAGGCTTGGGCGAAAACGGTGGAGAATGTAGCTGCGCAGGCCGCCGTGCCGCTACAAGTGCACCTCGCGGCTGCGGCGAGCAAGTGACGTGAACGCAGCCGGAACGCGGCTGTTCAGCCGCTCCGACTGCGCGCGTTCAATTGTTCCAGTTCACCTGGCGCAAAGCTGAAGCGCTCGGTGCTCTCTTCATGCACCTTGACGCTCAACTGGAGCAGCAGCGCTGCAGCGCTCGAATCGCCGGAGTCGCGTGCCTTTTCTAGGTACGCGACTGCCGTGCCGAGCGCTGCGTTCGCGCGGAGCGCGTTGCCTGCCGACAACGCGCGTCCGGCCTCGATCAATTGTTCGCCGACCTGCTGTCTCCAGAGTAGTGCGGCCATGCCATCACTTCACATCGAGAAGCACGTGCTGAGAGCGTCGTTTTCGGCTTGGCAGCCGCTACCCGGGTACACGCCGAACCCTTCCAGGCACTCCCAGTTCGCGGGATCGGAAGACAGGCCAGCGGCGCACGTGTTGAGCGCGCTGTTCTGATCCAAACAGTACGGGTAGATGTCGGTCACGAATTGCGTGTTACCGACACACGAGCTCACGCAGCCCTCGAAGTTGGGGACACCATCGCAAACGACCGCCGCGCTGGCGCGACAGACCAGGGCGCACTCGCTCTGCGCGGCTTGATCGGCACCGCAGCGTCGCGAGCTCGCATCGACGCTGATGGTCGTCGGTTTGCCGTTGTCGGGTGAGAGCGTCCAGCTCAGCTTGTCGCGATTGCCGAAGTCGACCGCGAACGCGAAGTCATGCTGCCCCGGCATGAAGCGGGTGGGGCGGTGGCTCGCGCTGTCCTTCGCGAGCTTGTTCTTGCTGCCGTAGGGAACGGTGATGCTGACACCGTTGTCGTTCTTGTAGCCAAAGAAGGCCGTGAGCGAGCCTTGCGGGTTCGGCGCGACGCAATCGAACACCGGCTTCAGCGGCATGTCTCCGCCCTTCTTTTCGGCCTGGTCGAAGAACGGCAAGAACGCACTCGGGCGCACGTACAGGCTGTAGTCTTTGCACGACAAGCCACCGAAATACTCCACGCCGCCGATGTAGGTTTGCCCACAATCATCGAGCAGGAGCGGACCACCGGAGTCGCCGAAGCAGGCGTTGGCATACGGAGCTCGGCCGTCGGTTTTGAGTAAGTTTTTGCGATGCGCCGCGTCTTCCAAGCCCGGGTTCGGATCTTCGGGATGATTGTCGGCGAGTGTGGGTGAGCCCAGCGTGCGTGTCTTGCCCGTACGCTGCACGCGGCCGCCTGCGCCGGTCGTGGGAGTGGGTGCGCTGTTCGCGCCCCAACCGGAAATGGTGACGTCTTGATTCGCCCGGACCTCGCGGCGCGAAATCGGGATTGGCGAGAACGGCAGTTTGCGATCGAGGTACACCACGCCGAGATCGGGATAGAACTGAGTCGGGTTGAAATCAGGGTGCTGCTCGAACGAATCCGCCTGAGCAAAGTGAGAGGGTTGGCCCGGAGCGGGAGGCATGAGGCCGTTGCCACCTGGCACGAGCTCCGCAAGATCAGCCTCGAAATTGTCGCCGAAATACACGAAGAGCTGATCGGCATACACGTTCTGGAGACAGTGCGCCGCGGTCACGACTTCACGTGATGCGAAGTAGGTGCCGGTGCACGTGCGTGTGCCGAGCGTGCCGTTCGAGTTCAGCACACTGGCATACAGCATGACGACCTGATTGGGGCCATTCGACTTGGAGGGCCCGATGATCGCTTCGCTCCCCGAGCTCAGGTCCTGCTCTTCCATGCCTGCGCCGGCTGAACAAGCCGCTGCAACCATACCACTGACTAGAACCGACCCGAGTGCGCGTAGCTTCATTCCGATGTCCTTCCGAATTTGGATCTAACAAAAATCATAAACATAGATCGGAAGAGCCAACGCCCGCTAGCTGATCTCGCACTCCCGCGTACGAATGCGCGACATGTGCATGCGAGTGCACAACTCGGCATCTCCAAGCAGCTTTCGGTGCACGTCATGCGCAAAGGGGCATTTTTGCCTGTGTTCAGCGTGCGGATGTGTGTGCTTGGATGTGAGTCATGAACGCTTGGTAAAGCAAGCATTCCAATGCCCAGCGCGTCTTACTAGTTTCGATTCGGGACGGCGTCGTGCTCGGAGTAAGACAGGGGAGCGCGTGTAGGAGCAACACGCCGTCGCGCAAAGATGCGGAAATTTCCGCGCCGAGTGACGTATTGATCGTTGGCCTCGTGTTTGCAGAAGAGGGCAATCGTGAAAGCACACGAACTCGACTCAGACGCACTTTTGGAACGAATTGCGACCGTGCTCGGCGATTGCCTGGCAGTTGGCTCGTTGAATCGCAAGACGGGCGAGCTGAACGCTTCCTTGTCGCGCGCGGAGCTGTGGGCTGCGGCACTCGCCCGTGCGGGGGCTGGAACGGGTGCGGTGTTTCCGGGTGTGCGCTTGGCTGCGGTGGCGGCAGTGCTGAACAACATCACCGACACCAAAGATCGCGCAGCAAAGCTCGAGCACGTATCCGTGGCCGCGGAAGGCGCGCGCATCGTGTTTCAGCGCTGCCCGTGGGACGAGCGTGACGCGCTGTTCGTCGTGTTACCGGCTGATGGCGGCGAAGAAACGAACTTCGCGCTGCTGCGACTCGTGCTCGAATCCGTTCGGCGCGACGTTGCCATCGTTCGTGCGCCGCGTGTCGAAGAACGCTGTTGGAATTGACCAAGGGCCCGCGAACGGCCCTACGACTGCTACAGATTCCAGGTGTCGGAATCCGTACTTACGCTGCAGTCACTTGCGTCGCCCGCTGCATAGTCATTCACTCCATTCGTACGTGTGGGGTACTAGAGCGCCGCTCTAGTACTTTTGCGGGCGCGCACGGCGTCGATTCGATGAGCGTACGGTGTCGTTGAGCGCCCGTGTGCGCTGGGCGCGGACAATCGAGCGGAGCTGAGTTCGTTGTTTGGGTTCGCGTTCGTATGATTCGTGTCGACGAACGTCGTGGTAATTCGTCTGCGAATTTAAGGGTTTTGTGGTTGTCGCGAGCGCTCATCGCACCTGACGGATCTCGCTCGAACGAATACTGACATCGATCAGCATCACTCTCGCGGGATGTCGATCACACGAGATTACAAAGCGCATGTGGCGAGTATCGACAGCCGATCTCGCTCGCGAATCAGCGTTGATGCGCTGGACGTTCGCAACCCTCGATGTTAGATAAACGTCGGTCGCTGTCGCAGACGCGCGCTCGCATTGCGTTCGTTTGCGGTCTCTAAGTCGTGGGTTGTCGTGGGCGGAGTGGCCCGACGGAATCGTCGGAGATCTCGAATTTCTACGTGACAGAGCTGTTACGTAGAGCGCACGTGCGCTCACTTCTACGAGGGTGATTGTGAAGTGTCGAGATTCGCCAGCATTTGGCGAAGACGCCGGACTGCGTCGTTCACTTAGATAACGAACGCTGTCTGTCGTTTGTCGTGTTTGAAAGGGAGAGAACCAGTGAAAGAAGTCTTGAGATACGTCTTCGATCGCAAACGAGCATACAACCGCCTGCCGTTGTTCGAGTGGATGAGGGACGAAAAGCTGACTCCGAGGCAGCGCCTAGCCTTCTATCCTTGCATGGCGCATTTCATCATGAGCTTCGGCGATCTGAATAAGTTCGTGCTGCGCGAGTCGCGTCCGGGGGACACCTTCCAGGACATGGTCAACGCCCACACTGCTGAGGATGACCATCACTGGCCGTGGTACTTGGAAGACTTCACCAAGCTCGGCTTCGACGAAGAAATGCGTGGCACCGACTGGATGAACTTTCTCTGGGGCGAGGAGACTCAGCAGAACCGCATTCTCTTGGCGCGCCTGACCTCGTTGATCAAGAACACCAATAGCCTCGAGCGCTTGGTCGTGATTGAAGCCATCGAGGAGACTGGCAACGTGCTGTTCAGCACGATGTTGCCGATCGCGGTCGCGGTCGAGAAGGAAATTGGCCAGCAGCTCCGCTACTGCGGTCCGTTTCACTTCGAACTCGAATCAGGGCATGCCGTAGGCGCCGATCACCGTGCGCTCGTCAGCGTCAAGCTCGACGAGAATGCACGGGCACGCTGCCGCTGGATGATCGACGAAGTGTACTCAGCCTTCGAAGGCTGGACACACGAACTGCTGCGCTACGCGCTCGCGCATCCGCTGCGCGCCGAGCACGTTCAGCCAGACGACTTCTCGTCCGGAACGTTCCGCATCGGCGCCAAGGTCGACGAACTCGAAGACGAGCGCAAGCTGGGGTGATGCTTTCGAACTCGAGTGTAGCCAGCGCGCGTCCGAGCGCCTGGCCGCAATGGGCTCGTTGAGACGCGCTTTCTAGGCGCGTCTCAGCGAGCTGCTTGTGCGCGGGCTACGGTCTCCAACATTCGGGGAATGGCCACCGAAATGAGGATGCCGAGGTTGGCTCGCTTGTTGTCGACCAAGATGCCCTGCAGCAATGCGCTGTGGTTGATGACCGCCACGGTGTGGTTGCCTTCCATGTCGAGCAGGTAGTAACGCGCTAGGGGAGGGAAGTTCGAATCAGTCAGGGAGCTCTCGAGCTCCGTGGTGATGCGCGTGAAGAGCGCTACGGCTACCGGCTGCTGATTGAAGCCAGCCAACGACAAACCCGCGGTGCGGTCCCAGATGTCGGTAGCGACCAGGCCGTCGCGAAGGACGTTGCGAAGATCTTGAACGGCGGAGTCGAGGATTTTGGTGTCAATCATGGGGTCTTTCCAAGGGGGATACGGGCGCGCGCGCACGCCAAAAAGGGGGCGAACTAGGACTACTTGATCGTGCCAAAGACTGACTAAGTAGTGTTAGAGCCGGCGTACGGTGACTTCCAGCGCTTCCTTGAGCTGGTCGAATGCGCGTGACGAAAGCGGCTCCGGGCCGAGGATGCCGAGACAGAAGGCTCCGCGATCGTTACGACTCTCGACCCAGGACATCATGCTGTTGCCGAGCCAGAGCGCACCGGCCGTCGCGTCGATGCCTGGGATCATGCGCACCGAGACCAACGCAGAGAGCAACGGACCCACGAGCGACACGTGCGCCTCGGAGATTCCGTGCGCCGCGAGCGTCAGGCCGTTCTCGTCCGCGATGAACGCGCCTGTACAGCGCTGATGGTCGAGCGTCCACGCCAATAGCGCGTCCAAGCAATCCGACGGGTTGTCCGACGTTTGCACGAGCTTTGGCGCAGGAAATTGCGACTTCAGACGCGTGGGCGGAGGTATCGTGATCGCGCGCGGAGCCGGCGCTTCTGGAGCTGCTGCGGCGACGACCGGCGCGGGCCGAGGGATCGGTCGCGCTGCCGAACTCGCGTTGGCGCGGCTGAAGCTCTGAACAGCTGCTCGCCGCGGCGCGCTCGCCCTGGCTAGCAACTGCGCAACGCTCGAGGGATCAGTCCACGAGACGGATCGGGCCGTCATCTTCTCCTCCTTCCTGAACGCCGAGGCGTTGTTCGATTTCTGCAGCCAAACTGTCGAAGACCGCGGCCACCGCTGGTGCACGGCGGCTCAGCAAACCGAGCGGTACGCCCGCGCGGCTCGCCTGTAAGAACGTGCTGTCCCGCGGGATGGCGGTATCGAAAACACTCTCGCGATACAGCGCCCACAGTTCCTCCAGCGAAGCCAAGACCACTGGATCCTTGAAGGAGCTCATGTTGCACACGACTCCCAAGAGGGAGCAAGCGTCACCTGCGTCGCGCAGCTGCGCGAGTAAATCGAGCAAACGCGGCAGGGAACGGAGAGCCAGCGGCTCGCACTGGGCCACGGCGATCACGCTCTCGACCGACTCCAGCGCGAGGCGCGTCATTCCGCCGAGGCCAGCGGGCGTATCGAACAGCACGGCGTCGTAGTCGGCTTGGCTATGATCGAGGATGCGACGAAGGATGTCGTTGTCACGCGCGCACTTCGACAAGTCGTCGATGGCCAGCGTGTCGACGAAGCCCATGGGCATGATCTGCAGCTCGGGTAAGCGCGTCTTCACCACCTCGGGTAGGTCTTGACCTTGAGCGAGGCTGGCGGCGAGACCCGAGCGTTCGCTCACGCCGTCGAGTGATAGACCGATGGCGCCTTGCGGGTCGGTGTCGACGAGCAGCGTTCGCGTGCCGCGGCGCGCGAACGCATAGGCGCAGTTGAGCGCTGTGGTGGTCTTTCCCACACCGCCTTTCAGGCTGGTAAATGCGATAGACAGTGTCATTTGGGATACCCTAACTTGCGTAGTTGCGAGAGGTTCGCTCGTACCAAGTGCGACGTGGGGTCGAGCTCCGAGAGGCTCACGAGCGCGCGCGCGGCGTCATCGTAATTGCGCGTCATCATCGAGCGTCGCGCCTCTTCGTTGAGCTGCCGAATGCGTTCGGCGAGCTGCTCGGGCGTGGACAAGGTGACTTCCAGCTGTGTCGCCGACATCGGAGGCGGCTGCGACACGAGGCCCTCGTCGATCCGTCGCAGCGACTCGAACACCAGCTCTTGCAGGCCTTTGAAGATCGCGCGCTCTTTGCGCGAGCCGAGCGCGCTGCTGACTCGCGCGCGCATCTCGGGCCGGATCAAGCGCGCGAAGGCGTCTTCACCCACGCCGAGCGCGTCGAACGCGGTCCAAACCTCGCCGTCCCGCACCTCGATGATGCCGGCGTCGCCGCCTTCACGGCTGAGCACGAGCACGTGTGAGCCGCCCGACATGCAGATCATCTGCAGGAAATCCACGGGCGCGAAATTCACGTGCGGCGGAGTCGACGGCCGGCCCTGTGCGCGCGCCATCACCACCAACGTCTCTTCGGCGATCGGATGGGAGGTGCGGACCAGGCCCGCGGTCTCGGGCAGCTCCTGGCCTTCATCGAGAGCCAATACCAAGCGCCGCGTACGCGGAAGAAGCTGCTGGATCGCGTCCTCCGGCGCGCCCTCCAAAGGCGTATAAAAAAGTAGACCCACGTTGGGCGCATCGGCGAGCAGCTGGTCGAGCTCGTGCCAGCTGGCAGCCCCCAGTGCGCTCATGGAAGTCTGATCGGCAATGATTCGAATGCAGCGCATGCGCTCACGCAGAGCGGGATCGGCAACCACAGCAAGATTCATTCGCGGTCAACGGCTTTCGAAGTCGAGATCCTTCTGCGCGCGCCGCAGCATTACGTCTGCGGCCTTGTCACCCGGGCGTATCTCGTCACAGCTGCGAAATGCCGCGACTGCGTCGGCGAAGCGACGCTGAATGTAGGCAGCGGTGCCGAGCTGGAACGCTGCCTTGTATCGGCGATCGCTCTCGGTCTCGACGACGGGCTGGACGAGCGGTGGCGGAGAACCCGTGCTGCGCGCGGTCTCGGGCGCGTCGTCGTCGGACGGCAGCTTCACCGACAGCGGCGTGGATTCGTCGATGCGCGGGGCGATCGTGTGCATGCCGGAGCGCGTCTGCTCGATTTCGGCGCTGGGTGGCGGTGCGTCGGGTTTGCGGTACAGACCAACCAACACCTGCAGCGTCCGCAGCTGCCCGAGCGGGCACATCTGCGCGATGTCACCGAACGTCGAGCTGCCGTCGATGTAACGCGAGACCATCACCACGTCCGGCGAACGCGGGACATTCACCGACATTTGCTGAGCGATTTGATCGAGCCCGCCGAGGCGCTTGGCGTACGCGCCGATCAAAAATTCCTTGATCTGATCGATGCTCTTTTGGAGTTCGGTGCTGTCCGGTGAATCCGCGCGCGCGCGGTACAACATGGCGAGCGCTTCTTCGTAGCGGCGTTCGCGCAGAAGGACCAGGACGTCGGCTCGAACCAACGCGGCGGTCGCGTCACGCTCCGAGCTCATTGGAGCCGCCAAGTCGCTCCGATCGGCAATGCGCATAATGCAACGATAGTACTATCGCGTGGCAACATTACGCTAGTGGCATCCATTGGACACTCGCCCGCTCGCTCACCTTCGCCCAACTCGAACGGTCGCGTGCGCAAGCGAGTTAAGGTGAGTCACTACGCACGCGCATCACCCGGAGGAGTTACTATGGCGGAAGTCGCCGCAGCTGGATCGGCGTGCAGCGTTCTTGGGAATCACGTGCGGATTCCGACGCACTCACGAAACGTCATTTACAGTGTCTGCAACGGATCGCGATCGCGCTCGGAAATCAGCACTCGCAGTTGCCCTTCGGCCAAACTCTCCAATTGTCGGCCAAATTCTGGCAGAAAACCGCGCTCGGTGTGTGTGTGCTCGGACAGGATCACGCTCGAGCCGGCGCGCAATTTCGCGAGCACGTCATGGTGGCGCATTTCGCCGGTCACGAAGAGCTGTGCATGCGACACCCTTTCGAACAAACTGCCACCTGCGCCCGCGCACACCGCAACGCATTCGATCGGATTGCCTGCGCTATGTGCACTCGCGGTTGCAACGCGAACATTTGCGATCGCGAGATGCGCCTTCAATCGTGCGACGGCTTCAGTAAGTGACATCGGCATGTCGAGTTTGATGAGCCGACCTGCACCGAGGTTCGAGCGCGGCGCCGTCAACAACGGATAGACGTCCCAGGCGGGCTCTTCGTAGGGATGGTGGGCCGCGATCACGCGCGGGAGATCTTTGAGCGCAGCTGCAGGGCAGCGCATTTCGAGCCGCGTTTCAGGGACGAATTCGAGCTTGCCGCGCTCTCCGACGCGGGGCTGCGTCGCTTCGTTGCCGAAGAACGAACCACGCCCTTCGAGCTCATAGCTGCACTCGGAGTAGTTGCCGATGTTGCCAGCGCCGAGTTCGCGAGAAAGCGCGCTGCGCAGCTCCGCGACGTGCCCTGCGGGTACGAACACGACCAGCTTGAGCTCTTGCTGCTTCGGGTTCGGCGCAGCCGCAACGAGCGGCGTGACGCGCCCGGGGCCAAACGCGCGCGCGAGCCAGTCATTCATGCCCCCCGCTGCGGCGTCGAGCGCGGTGTGCGGCGAATACACGGCGAGCCCTGCTTCGAGCGCACGCAGCAGCACGCGCTCTTCCGGCGAGCGCGCGCGGAAGCGCTTCAGCCCGCGAAAGATTGGCGGGTGATAGGGAATCAAAAGATCCGCTCCACGCTCGAGGGCTTCGTCGAGCACGGGCTCGCTGAGATCGATGCACAAAAACGCGCGCTCGATGCTGCGGCTGGCGGCGCCCAGCGGCTCCAAGAGCAGTCCGGTGTTGTCCCAGTCCTCGCTCAGCTCGAGCGGTGCCAATCGTTCGAGTAGCGCGATTACTTCGGACAGGCTTCGACTCATGCGCGGCAGCATAGCGCGCTTTGCCGGACGCCCCGCACGCCCGCGATTTCGACGAATCAGTCGCCGAAGCGGAGATTGGCCGATGACGATTGGGTCAATCGTTGGCGCGTGAGCGAGGCTGGATACTCCAGGAGCAAGCCCTCACTCGGCACACTCATCAGCAAGCGTTCCAGGTCCTTGGCGGAGGCTGGACGCTCTGCGGCGCGCTTCTTCAAGCACAGCATCACCGCGGCGTCCAAAGCTTCGGGGATCTGCAAGTCGGGTCGGGCAACGCGCAGCGGACGCGGGATCTCGCGCTGATGCAGCTCCAGCAACTCGCGCCGGTTGCGTCCGCGAATCGGTAAATCTCCCGTCAGCGCTTCGTACATCAGCACGCCGAAGGCATACAGATCGGTGCGCGGATCGACCGGAGCACCGATGCATTGCTCGGGCGCCATGTACTCGGGAGTGCCGAGCGTGTAGCCGTCTTGAGTCAGGCCCTCCGACTCGCCCAGCTTGCTCATGCCGAAGTCCAGCACCTTGATGCTGCCATCTTCGTTGATGAAGATATTTCCGGGCTTCAGATCGCGGTGCACGATGCCCAATTGATGAGCCGCGCTGAGCGCGTGACAGACCTGGATGAACATCGGAATCCCGAAACCGGGGGCGACTGGGCCCTGCGCCTTCAGCCGCTGCGCGAGGCTCATGCCGTGCAAGAGCTCCATCACGACGTAGATCGAGCCATCCGGCATTTGATCGAGGTCGAGCGTCTTGACCACGTTGGCTTGCTCGATCGAGCCTTGTACGCGCGCCTCGCGGCGCAGGCGCGCGATCTCGGAGGCATCCACCGCGGCCGCGCCGCGCAGCACCTTGATCGCGACTTTGGCGCCGATACCGACGTGTTCGGCTGCGTACACTGCGCCGATGCCGCCCGAGCCGATGCGATGCAAAATCCGGTATTTGCCGCCCAGGGTTTCGCCGGCCAAATCACCGGCGGCGTCGCGGAAGTGCCCGCGCGCTTCCAAGCCGCGTTCCAGCGCGGCGATGCGGTGTTTCTCGAACACGCGCGATGCGCGCTCTTCTTCCACGCGCTCGGTGAGTCGGCCGATTGCCGCACCCGCACCGGTGCCAATCAAGGTGGCGATTGCCGCTCCCAAGTGACTGCCGGTCGCGAGCAGCGCGGCACCGCAACTCAAGCCGCCGACCGCGGCACCCATGGGCACGCGATGCTTGCGCGGCGCGGCCCAGCGCACGCGATAGCGGCATTCGCTACCGCCCTTGGCCAGACACACGTCGTGCTCGATGGTGGCTTCGCCCAGGCCCCAAATTCGCGGCATCGAGCTGAGCTCGGCGCGCCGGGTCATGCACAAGAGCAGGTCGGACTGGTCGGCCTCCAGCTCCGGGCGAGGGCGATAAACGATTTCGGCCTTGTCGTGCTCGAGCTGAATCAGCTCGTACGCGCCCACGCGCGTGGACTCGGCCGAGTTTGCGGCCAAGTAGCGATAGGCGTCCTCGGGCACCGAAGCGACGCGCAAAAGCCGAACGTAGGCGCCCAATGTTTCGGGATGGGTCATCCAGCTGCCGCGGCTCGAGAGCGCGTCATCGCCGAGCGCGGCGGCCAAGGCCGCCAGGGTGCGCCGAGTTGCCGCGAGGGACAGCCAAGCCGAGTCATCGTCGACCAGCGTGGGCGGAACTCCGACGGTCGCGAGCAACGCACGAACAGCGCTGTCACCGCGTTCATCGCGCAGGCGGAGCAGGTACGGCTTCAACAGCGTGATGCGCAGCTCTTCGCGCCCCGCACCCGCGGCGGGCGGCATCGTGCGCTCGAGGCGAGGAGTCCGCGCAGAACCGTTCAAGCTCTTTCCTCGGACGTGATCTTTGGCGCGCGCCGCATGCTGATGAGCGATCTTAACACCCGGTCCTGGGAGCCGCTGTTTGGGTCAGCCCTCGGGGTTACAAACGGCAGCATAGCTTCTAGCAGTAGCCCCTGCCCTTGAACGAAACAGCTTTTTTCGTGCGAAAGCGCTGTTGCGGTCTGGCCCGCGACGGCCGAGGGGCCAATGCCGCGCGCCGCGATTGGCTTCCCATTTTCGCGATTTTGCTGAACGGGCGCGGAGCTTTACGGACGGCAGGAGTTGGCACAATCTTCCGCTACGGCCACAGCTGTCGGAGCTGGCGCGTCATCCAGGGAAACAAAAACATGCAGCTTGGAATGGTAGGTCTCGGTCGGATGGGAGGGAACATGGTCCGACGTTTGATGGACAACGGCCATCAATGCGTCGCCTTCGACGTCTTCGCGGATAGCGTGGCCAAGCTCGCTGCAGAGGGCGCAACCGGCGCCAACAGTCTGGCGGATTTCGTTGCGAAGCTGTCGAAGCCACGCGCCATCTGGCTGATGGTGCCCGCCGCGCACGTCGATTCGACGATCGCGCAACTGCTGCCGTTGCTCGAGCCGGGCGACATCGTGATCGACGGTGGCAATTCGCACTATCAGGATGACATCCGTCGCGCGCGGGAGCTCGCGCCCAAGGAGCTACACTACGTAGACGTCGGTACGAGCGGCGGCGTGTGGGGCCGGGAGCGCGGCTATTGCATGATGATCGGCGGCGAAAAAGAGGTCGTGCAGCGGCTCGACCCGATCTTCCGCACGCTTGCGCCGAGCATCGATAGCGCGCCGCGTACTGCGGGGCGCGTCGAGGGCAAGGGCACGGCCGAGCACGGCTACTTGCACTGTGGAGCGGTGGGCGCGGGCCACTTCGTGAAGATGGTCCACAACGGCATCGAGTACGGCATCATGGCGGCTTACGCCGAGGGGCTGAACATCTTGCACCACGCCAACGCCGGCAAGGGCGTGCGCGCCAACGACGCCGAGACCAGCCCACTCAAGCACCCCGAGCATTACCAATACGACATGGATTTGGGCGAGATCAGCGAGCTTTGGCGGCGCGGGAGCGTGATCAGCTCCTGGCTGCTCGACCTCACCGCTGCGGCGTTCATCAAGAGCCCTGGACTCGCCGAGTATTCGGGCCGCGTCGCAGATTCTGGTGAGGGGCGTTGGACCATTCAAGCGGCCGTAGACGAGTCGGTGCCCGCGCACGTGCTCACTGCCGCGGTTTACGATCGCTTCAGCTCGCGCGGTGAGAGCGACTTTGCGAACAAGATCTTGTCGGCCATGCGTTTCGGCTTCGGCGGGCACGTGGAGAAGAAAGGCTGAATCATGCCCGAGACTCAGAGCGACGCATTCGTCTTGTTCGGCGCCACGGGCGACCTAGCCTACAAAAAGATCTTTCCTGCGCTGCACTCGATGATCAAGCGCGGCAATCAGACCGGCGTCGTGGTCTGCGTGTCCCGCGGCGGTTCGAGTTTGGAGAACCTGCGCGCGCGCGTGCGCGAGAGCGTCAAAGAGTTCGGCGGCGGCGTCGACGAAACTGCATTCCAAACCCTGTGCCAAAGCTTGCGCTACGTGGACGGTGACTACCGCACGCCAGAGCTGTTCAGCAAGATCCGTGAAGCGCTGGGCGAAGCCAAAAATCCGCTGTTTTACCTGTCGATCCCGCCCAGCGTGTTCCCCGAAGTGGTCGAGCTGCTCGGCTCGACCGGCTTCTCCAAGCAGTCACGCGTCGTCGTCGAAAAGCCGTTCGGGCGCGATCTGGCCTCCGCCAAGACGCTGAACAAGACGCTCCAAAGCGTGTTCAAGGAGTCGTCGATCTTTCGGATCGATCACTTCCTCGGCAAAGAGCCGGTGCAAAACCTGCTGTACTTCCGCTTCGCCAACTCACTCTTCGAGCCGATTTGGAACCGTAACTACGTGGCCAGCGTGCAGGTCACCATGGCCGAGTCGTTCGGTGTCTCGGGTCGTGGTCGCTTCTACGAAGAGGCCGGCGCGATTCGCGACGTCGTGCAAAATCACTTGCTAGAGGTGGTCGCGTTCTTGGCCATGGAACCGCCGCCCGCGGGCGATCGCGAAGCGTTGCGCGACGAGAAGACCAAGGTCTTCAAGGCCATTCGTCCGCTCACGCCCGATCACATCGTGCGCGGCCAATTTCGCGGCTACCGTACGGAAGAAGGCGTCGCGCGCGATTCGACGGTCGAGACCTTTGCGGCGTTGCGTCTGCACATCGATTCTTGGCGCTGGTCCGGCGTGCCGTTTTACGTGCGTACTGGCAAGAATCTGCCGGTGACGGCGACCGAAGTGTTGGTCGAGTTTCATCGTCCGCCACATCAAGTGTTCTCCGAGCCACTCGCGGAACGAGCCAACTACGTCCGCTTTCGCCTCGGGCCGGATTTCGCGATCGCCATCGGTGCTCGAGCCAAACACCCCGGTGAGGCGATGTCGGGCGACAACGTCGAACTCTACCTCTCGAACCAAACCGCAACCGAAATGGGCGCCTACGAGCGCCTGATCGGTGACGCCATGAAAGGCGACGCCAATTTGTTCGCGCGCGAGGATGGCGTGATTGCCGCTTGGCGCATCGTCGAACCCATCCTCGGCAACGCCGCGCCCATCTACGAGTACGAAAAAGGCACTTGGGGTCCAGGCGACGCCAACCGCTTGCTCGCCCCCGGTAGCCGCTGGCACGACCCAGTCAAGACACCGAAACCCTAAAGGGTGACACTCACGCGACCACTTTGTTCGGCACAGTCTGGGCGAAGTGGCGCTTGAGGCGGCTCCCTGAGTTTTTAACCGCCGAGCCGCAGAGGCCGCAGAGATCAGAGGGAGATTTTGGGGGGCACACAGTGCGGAATGTCGCGGCGTAGCGACGGCACGCTAGGGCGTAGACAGATCGGTGCAGTGCCAATGCCCTCCTCTCGCTACGCTGGCGCTGCTGTAGTCTGCGCACTCACCCTGACGAAAAGATCGGGGCGCGGGCACAGCTTTGGCACATCGCTACCCCAAAAACGCCGCAAATTTGCGCCGGTTCGTGCGGAGCTCGATTGGCACGTGGTGTGCTCTATGCTCGTTCGACCACTTCTAGGAGCTTGAACCATGCGCGCCTTCTCGACCCTCACGTCACTATTGGCCCTCTCGTCCTTGCTCGTGCTGCCCAGTTTGGCGCACGCCGAAAAGGAGTGCAGTACCGATTCCGACTGTGCAAAGGGTTGGACGTGCCACGAAAGCGGCACCTCGGACTGCGCGACTCCTGCTTGCCCGCCGGGTGAAAAGTGCGAGGCGCAACCCACCGACTGCGCCGCTACTACGTACAAGACCTGTCAGCCCATGCCGTGTCACGCGGACAGCGAGTGTGCCGATGGCATGATCTGTTACACGTTTACCAGTACTCGTTGCGCAGCGTCTGATTGCGCTCCCGGGCAAACGTGCCCGAATTCATGCACGACCGAGATGCAGAGCGCGTGCGCGCCGCGCTACGTGGTGCCGTGCAACACCGCCAGCGATTGCGGCAGTGGCTTCAGTTGTGAATCGAACGAGAATTGTGAATGCAGTGGCAGCGGCTCGGCCCCAGCCACCCCGGGGAACGGTGCCAGCGCTGGCAGCGCGTCGACGCCCGAGCCCGAGCCGCCAAGCTGCAGCTGCGAACAGTCGAAAGATAAGTCCTGTCACACGCAGCCAGTGAATTGCACTGCAGACAGCGATTGTCTCACGGGTTGGACGTGCGCCACCTTCACGACGAGCTATCCCTGCGCTAGCGGCGCATCCGATCCAGCTTCCGGTGCGGGCGCGCAAGGCGGCGCAACGCCGGCTCCGGCTCCTGATTGCCCCGCTCCGACCGAGATCAAGCAATGCGCGCCGCCCTACTACTCGTTGATCGGAGATAGCCGCGGCATCAGTCATGATCCGCTGGGCGCTCCGACGACGGCCACGTCCGGCTCAGACACGCCCCATGAGGCGTCCGGCGCGGCCATTCCGCCCACTTTCAACAACGCTGACGACAAGGGCACGAGCGGCGACTCGACGTCGAGTGCCGGCTGCTCGGTGACCCCAGGCGCGCGCACCACGGGTTCCGCGCTCGCGTTGTTTGGCGTGCTCGGTCTGTTCACCGTGCTGCGCCGTCGCCGCGCACACTGAGCTCGATTCGGTCTGCCGACGACGACACTCTGAAAAGCTAGGAGCGCGTGATCGCTCCTAGCGCGCCATCGTTCTCGTGCCGTTTGCACAACGAGCCTCGACGAGAACGAGTCCGAGAGTGGGCGCTCACATTCCAGCCACGCACCTCACAGCACACACTTGTTCCCGACTCGTTACGGAACGCACAGCTTCATTCGAGGCCCGGTCTCTGCGCCGATCCCTGGGTTTCAAGCGCCAGAAGTGCGCGCCCGCTTGACGGCGATTTTTGCTGCGAGATGTAGGGCTCCAAAGCATTGTCGAGCATGAAATCGGTTGTGGGCTCTGCAAAAGAGCCTGAGATTCG
>DASQCO010000102.1:0-85428 GCA_035634635.1 Polyangiaceae bacterium | reverse complement strand
CGAATCACTTTCACGACCCGCGCCAAGGTGCCGATCGCGTACAGATCTTCGAACGTGGGCTCGACGGTCTCCGAGTTCTTCTGGGTGAGAACGCCAACCATTGCGCTCTCTTGGCCAAGCAGCTCTTCGACCAAGCGCACGCTGCGCGGGCGACCGACGTTGATCGGCACCACCGACATCGGGAACAGTACCGAGTTCCTGAGCGGCAAGATCGCGAGCTGCTCCGGTCGACGTGGTTTGGGGGCAGGACGCATGTTTCCACAGTAATACGGATCGACCAGAGATCCAGCGACGTGTCAGTTTCGGACGGCGCCCGTGCTCGGTGCGGCTCGTGTGTGTACCTAAGTCGCGAGACTCTTCGGGCTGTGGTATCCCCCCGGGCATGTCGTGTTCAGCACGCCCCCGGCTTTTCGGTCGCCTCGCGCGGACGGTCGCATTTGCCCTGTCGTGCGTGGCCGGGCCCATGGCGCTCGGGTGTGCGAGCGGCTCGAATACCAGCAGTCCGGAAAGTGTGCTCTCGGCTTATGCGCGAGCGGTTCAGCGAGGTCAGCTGGCCGAGGCCTATGTCTTGCTCAGTGACGACGCAAAAAAGACCATTCCTTTCGAGCAGTTCAAAAGAATGCTTCAGGAAAATCCTGAGCAGGCGCAAGAATTGGTCCGAGCGCTCGACCGACCCTCGAACGGGCCCGCGCGCATCACCGCTCGGGTGACCGGTGCGGACGGCGAGCCGCTGCTCCTGGTCTACGAAAACGGCGCGTGGCGGGTGGATGGTTCCGCGATCGATCTCTACAGCCAGGCAGCGCCGGAAGCTGCGGCGCTCTCGTTCGTCCGCGCGGTCGAAAACAAGCGCTACGACTTGTTGTTGCGGTTTGTCCCCGACAACCAGCGCGAGGGGCTTACGGAAGCCACGCTGCGGGCGGCTTGGGAGGGGGAGCAGAAGCAAGACATGGCGCGGCTGATCGAGGCACTCAAGGCCGCATTGCCGACCGCTCGCTTCGAGGTCGTGGGGGAGCGCGCAACCCTCGCCTACGGAGCTGGGGGAACCATCGAACTCGTGCGCGAGCACGCCGCTTGGAAAGTCGAGGAACTGAAATGACCGCGCGTATCGCCAAGGTCGAACGCCAAACCAAAGAGACGAAGATCAGCGTCGAGGTGAACCTGGACGGCACGGGCGTCGCCAAAATCCAGACCCCCCTGCCCTTCCTCTCGCACATGCTCGATCAGATCGCGCGCCACGGCTCGATCGATCTCACGGTCGTAGCTGAGGGTGACGTCGAGATCGACGGCCACCACACCACCGAAGACATTGGTATCGTGCTCGGCAAGGCGGTGCTCGACGCGCTCGGCGATCGTCATGGCATTCGCCGCTATGGTTCGGCGACCTTGCCCATGGACGAAGCGCTGGTCACGGCAGCCCTCGATCTCTCAGGGCGTGCGTTCTTCGTCTGGCGAGTGCCGTTGCCCAAGGCCAAGATCGGGACCTGGGACGTCGAGCTGGCTGAGGTGTTTTTCGAGGCGTTCGCCCGCACCGCACAGGCTAACCTGCACGTCGTGTTGCACGAGGGACAAAACCTGCACCACATCGTCGAGATTTCTTTCAAGGCCTTCGCCCGCGCGCTGCGCGCCGCAACGGAGTTTGACCCGCGCGCTCCCGGCGTGCCGTCGACCAAGGGGATGTTGGTGTGACGTCCGTAGTGGTGGTCGACGTCGGCTTGGGCAATCTGCGCTCGGTCGAGAAGGCGCTCGAACTCGCGGGGCGCGATCATGGGATCGCTCCGGTGCGCAGCGCGGATCCGGACCTGGTGCGTCGCGCCGACGCGATTGTAGTTCCTGGGCAGAGTAACTTCGATGGCTTCTTGAACGCGCTCGGGCCGGAGCTGTTCGAGGTGCTGCTCGAGCACTTGCGCGCTGGCAAGCCTTACCTCGGGATCTGCCTCGGCATGCAGATCCTGTTCGAATCGAGCGAGGAAGCGCCTGGCTATCGAGGCCTGGGTTGGTTCAAGGGAGCCGTGAAGAAATTGCTCGGAGCGCCCGGGATCAAGATCCCCCACATGGGTTGGAACGCGCTCGAATTGCGCGGTGGCGGGCACCGTGAGCTGACCGCTGCCGGGGGTGATGGCGAGCACGTCTATTTCGTGCACTCGTTTCACGCGGTGCCGGCCGAGCCAGACGTCACCAGAGCGACGGTCTCCTACGGGCCCAATTCGGTCACGGCGGCGGTCGCTCGAGATCAGGTCCTGGCCACTCAGTTTCATCCCGAAAAGAGCCAAGCAGCTGGAATTCGCCTGCTTTCGAGTTTTCTGGGTTCGCTCTCGACCCGCTAGGTTATCGTTCAAGCATGGCGGAATTGGGCGATGAGCCGGAGAATGGGGCCGAACGCGGGGCGGCGCATCGGCCAAGCTTCGCGCCGACTGCGCCTCCACGTCGGCCGAGTGTAGCTTCCACCGCGCCGGCGCCGATTTCGATCCGTCGGCAAGATCGCGACTCCGAAGCTCCTTCGTCGAAGTTCGACGGGGAAGACTTCCTGTTTCACCTGTATCGCGGCAGCGAGCTGCTACAGGACAACTGCGTTAGTGAGGCGAAGGAAGAGCTCGAGCTCGCGCTGCGCGTTCAGCCTCAGGACATCGAGGGCCAAGGGCTGCTTGGTGTGGTGTATTTCCGACTGGGCCTCTACCCGCGCGCCCAAGAAATTTATCAGGACATCATCCGCGTGCGGCCAGAAGAAGTCAGCCCGCGGGTGAATCTCGCGCTGTGCTACCTGAAGACCGGGCAATACCAAGCCGCGCGCGAGTCGTTGGATGAGGTGACGGCGCGCTTTCCGGACCACGTGCGCGCTTGGGGCTATCTGGGACTCGTTCACGAGCGCTTGGGTGATTTCGAGAGGGCGCGAGGCGCGTTCGAACGCGCTGGGCAGCCGCACTTGGTGCGACGCATGCAGCAGCTGCTCGATCAAAGCCTGCAGCTGCCCGACAGTGTGCAGCCACCCGAGCGCGCCGAGGTGCGCGCGGCTGCGGCGGACGCCGTTCAGGAACTCGAGACCGACGACGCGGGGTTTTCACGAGCGAGCGCCGAATCGGAACTGGGACCGATGTCGCGCGCTGGGCGCTGGCGCGCAGTCGAACCTGGCGAGGAGGTGCCGAGTGCGCCGCGCTCCCGTCGTTCGTCGTTGCCAGGGCGTTTTGGTCCGGCAGTGCCAGCCATCCCCGAGCCAGCAGAATTGAGTCGTACATCGCTCTTGCCTGCCGTGAGCAACGGGGTCACCCCTTCCATCCGCCCTCAGGTGGACGGCCCTGAGCCAGTGGTGGCACCGAGTCGACGCTCCGCCCTGATCGAGGTCACCACCACCTGGGCCGTGCGCGGTGATTCGGTACGCGGATTGCTCGCCCATGGCGCGGCTTTTACCAATGCGCCGCTGATGCGCCGGATGCGCGGGCGTGACCTGAACGAGCCCCTCGGAGGACCCGGTTCGCCCTGGGTGCTGTTGAGCGGCGCGGGGCAAATCTTGGTGGGCGCGGCGCCGGAGCGCGAGCTCTCCGCGCTCGAACTCAGCTCCGCTTACGTGTACGTGCGCGAGACTTGCTTGGTTGGCTACGCGGGCACCGCGCAGCACGAAAATGGGCGTTTGCCGCGTGGTGGCGGTGAACCCGTCTCGATGGTGCAGATCACCGGACGAGGCACTGTGCTGATCGAGAGCCGAAAGCCGCCGCGCGTCCTCGAGGTAACCGAGAACCAAAAACTCGCCGTGCGCGCGGACGACGTGGTGGGGTGGGTCGGGCGCTTGCTCGGGCATCCGTTGGACCTGGAGGCCGCGCCGCTCAAGGCACCCGGGTTCGTCGCCTTTTCAGGCAGCGGTTCGGTGCTAGTCGATCTGGGTTGATATGGCCAAAGCTGGTTTACTATCTCGGCGTCCGAATCGCCTGCCCCTCAGCGAGCGCAAGCGCCGCCGGCGCTCGCTGACCGAGGACGCGTTCAACGTCCCCAATCTGCTGACGATGGCGCGCGTGGCCATCATCCCGCTCGTGATCATGCTGATTGGTCGTGGCTCGCCCAAGGATTGCGTGTGGGCCGCGCTGGTGTACTCGGCCGCCGCAATCACCGACTTGCTCGACGGCTACTTGGCGCGGCGCATGAACGTGGTCAGCGTGCTCGGCAAGTTCATGGATCCGCTGGCGGACAAGCTCCTGGTCATGGCGGTGCTGGTGTACATGGTGCCCATGGGGCGGATCCCCGAGTGGGCGGTCGTGTTGCTCTTGGCGCGCGAGATCTCCGTGACCAGCCTGCGCAGCATCGCCAGTAGTGAGGGGGTGGTGATCGCGGCTGGAGATGACGGCAAGAGCAAAACCGCCCTGCAGATGGTCGGCATCCTGGCGCTGATCCTCGGCTACCCCTACCACCTGAGCCTCGGCCCGCTCGATCTGGGCATGGTGGACTTGGTGTATGTCGGCCGCGCCCTGGTCTACATTTCCCTGGTTTTCTCGATCATGAGCGCGGTTTCCTATTTGCGCCTGTTTGCCGCCGCGGTCGAAGCCAAGGACAAGCGCCGCGCCTAGCTTTTTGGCCGTTTCGCAGGCGTGACAGCCGCGGAAACCCCTGGTAGGAAGCCCCCAGCATGCGCTTTTCCCCTGCCCGTTTCGCGTCCTTGGCCACGCTCGTTCCTGCTCTGGTTCTGTTCGTCGTGGTGCCCGGCTGCGCGAAGCAGAGCGAGGGCGAGCGCTGCGGTGACGTCAGCACAACGAACGACGATTGTGCTGACGGCCTCGTGTGCAAGCTGGTCAACACGAACGACGTTCCGCGCTGCTGCTATGTCGACGATCGCTTCACAGACACGCGCTGCGAGCCCAACGGCAACACTCCTTCGGGCAACTCGACGGCCGACGCAGGTACTGACGCCGACGCCGCAACTGACGCCGACTCGTCCACAGACGCGGGCGACGGGGGCAACTGAAATGCCGTCCGGGTCAGCGCTGGCTGCCCTGGGTCAAGAGGCACTGCTGCTCGCAGTGGCCGTATCGCTGCCTGTCGTCGCGATCGCCGCACTCGTCGGGTTGCTGGTTGCGGTGTTGCAAGCTGCAACCCAAGTGCAGGACGCAACGCTCGGCCATCTGCCGCGCTTGCTGGTCGTTGCCGTGGTGTTGGCGCTGATGGCTCCGTGGATGGGCTCAGAAATCGCGGCTTTCGCCGTGCGCGCCTTCCACGGCGGTTGAGCCGGTGGACACGCCGTTTTCGCCGAGCGACTCGGCCCGCATTCCACGCGAGCAGCGCGTGCGCGTCGCGGGCCGCCTGAGCGTCATTGTCGGCGATGGCTGCGAACTCACGGATGCGTTTTCGAGTCTGAGCGTCGACCTGGGCGCGGAAGGCTTATCACTTGGCGATCTGCTGATCGTCGAGGGCGTGTTCGATGGCCGAATTCTCGGCCAGGCAATCGTGCTCGAGCGAACCCCCTGCCCCGAGCCACGCGGAGACGGTGACCTTGCGCGTTTCGCTTGGCAGGGCGTCGGGCGCAATCTGCAGGCGCGCGCCCGCGCGCTGAGCGCCGTGCGCGACTATTTCGCGCGCGAGCAATTCTTGGAAGTCGAAACTCCCTTGCGCGTGCCGGCCCCCGGGGTCGATCTGCACCTGGATGCGATCCCCGCCCACGGCGGCTACCTGATCACGTCGCCCGAGCTGCACATGAAGCGGCTGCTCGCGGCTGGTTTTCCACGGGTTTTTCAGGTGGCGCGGGCCAGCCGCTTGGACGAACTCGGGCAATGGCACGAACCCGAGTTCACCATGCTCGAGTGGTACCGCGCTTTCGCCGGCTTGCCGCAAGTGCTGTCGGACACCGAGCAGTTGCTCCGGGCCGTAGCCGAGCGCGTGTCCGGTGAAGCGCGCTTGATTGGGGCCACGGGGCAGCGCTACGAACTCACGTTGCCGTTTCAGCGCATCACCGTGCGCGAAGCGTTCCGCGAATACGCGGGGATCGCCGACGCGGTGGACCTCGCGCACACGGACGAGGCGCGTTACTTCGAGCTCTACGTGGACTTGGTGGAGCCCGGCCTCGCACGCGAGCCGGCACCGCTATTTCTTTGGAAATACCCGGCCAATCAAGCGTCGCTCGCGCGCTTGTCGGCCGATGATCCGAGTGTTGCCGAACGCTTCGAGTTGTACGTGGGCGGCGTCGAGCTGTGCAATGGCTTCGACGAGCTCACCGATCCTCTCGAACAGCGCGCTCGCTTCGAGGACGACACGCGGCGCCGCACCCGCGAGGGTCGTCCGATCTACGCTATCGACGAACGCTTTCTTGCGGGGCTGATCAGCGGCATGCCGCGCGCTGGGGGCAACGCGCTCGGTTTCGATCGCTTGCTCATGCTCGCGACGGGCGCGCGTGAACTGGCCGAAGTGATCGCTTTTCCAGCAAGCGTGTTGTGACGGCAGCTCAGTCGTAGCGGAGGATCGAAAGGCAGGGCGTGGGCGCGAGCCGATCACGACCGCCCAGGGAACCCAGCTCGAGCACGAAGGCATAGGCGATCACGCACGCGCCCTGGCGGTCGACCAATTCACCGGCCGCAGCCGCGGTGCTTCCCGTTGCCAGCAAATCATCCACCACCACCACGTGCGCGCCTTCGCGCAGCGCATCGCGGTGCATCTCTAACTCGCTCTCGCCATATTCGAGCGAGTAGCTCACCTTGTCCGTACCGCGTGGCAGCTTTCCAGGGCGCCGCACTGGCACGAAGCTGGTGTTGAGCCGCGCGGCGAGCGCACCGCCGAAAATAAACCCTCGCGATTCGACGCCCACCACCGCGTCCACTTGCTCGCCCACGAAGCGATGCGCGATCATGTCGAGCACGATGTGAAAGCCGCGTGGGTCGGCGAGCAGCGGGGTGATGTCGCGAAACAGCACGCCGCGCTGTGGAAAATCGGGCACTTCACGGATCAAGCCGCGCACATACGCGAGCGAGTCGAAGTGGGGTGTCTCGTCGAGGCGGAATGGTTTGTCCGAAGACAGCTCCGCTGCCTTCTTGAGCTCGACGCCGCGCGGTGTTGGCTGCGAGCGAGCTGGGACCGGCTTGTTCGGTTTGGCGAACGTGCCTTTTCTAACCGCCATGCCCGGCATCGTAGTCGGCCCGGCGCAAACGCACAAATGTAAGAACGCGGGGTGATTAGTCGAGGTGGGTCACACCACGTCCGCCACCAACCGGGTCAGAAACTCTTCATTCTCGCGCGCCCAAAGATCGAGCGAGAGAGCGGTCAAGCTGGCCACACCCGCGTCGAAGGCCTCGGTGTCCGAGCCGGGCAAGGCCTCACTCTCCGCGCTCGGCCCGCCGAGCCAGAGGTACTCGCGGCCGCGCGGATCGCGTCGAAAGTCGACTTCGTCGTGGTAGATGCGGCGGCCGAGCCGCGTCGAGCGCAACGTAGTGTAGCCTTTTGGAACATTCAGGTTGAGCAACAGCGGTGTCGTCACCGGGCGAAGCAGCAATGCCTGAACGACGCGCCGCGCGAGTTCTGCGGCGCGGTCCATGTCCGCGTCGAACGGCGTCGACACGGCGAGCGAGGGGATCCCCTTGAGCGCAGCCTCGCGCGCGGCGGCCACGGTGCCGCTGTAGAACACGTCGTCACCCAAGTTCACCCCGTGGTTCACCCCCGACACGACCGCGTCGGGCCAGCGCGGCAAGATCCGGGTTTTCCCATGCAGCGCGACGTAAACGCAATCCGCCGGGGTGCCATCGATCGAAAAGATCCCTGGCCCCGGCTCGAACACGCGTAGCGGTCGATGCACGCTCAGCGCGTGACTGGTCGCGCTCTGTTCGATCTCGGGAGCGCACACCACGACCTCCGAGAATTCGCTCAGGGCTCGCCTCATGGCGTTGATACCCTGCGAGCGGTAGCCGTCGTCGTTGCTGAGCAGAATCAGGGGGCGCACCATGGACTCGACGCTAGCACTACTGCCCCCATGGACGCTCCGCGCCGTCCTAGGGTAGCCTGAAGTCTGTGTCGGCTGAGCTCAGCGACGAGCAAATCGTCCAGCGGATCCAGGTCATGGTCGAGGCCGAACTGCAGCGGCGCGGCTGGCCGGGCAAACCGCGCATCGAAGGACAGTTTTTGATCGTTGGCAAAGGCGCCACGGAGGCGCGCGCCGACCTCAAGGGCACCATTCAGCAGTGGGACAGCTTGCCCGAGGACTTGATCGAGCGACGCATCCAACAAATGGCGCAACTGTTGAGCGAGGGCGCGAAGCGCGCGCCGATCGCTTCACGACCACCAGGGCAGCAGCGCGCCAAGGGATCGAGTGCCCTCGTAGCAGTGAAGCGCGTGCTCGCGCCGTTGCTGATTTTGGGTTTGATGGTGTGCGCGCTCGGAGTCGCGTATCGATACTTGTCACCCGACAAGCAATCACCGATCGCCGCTTTCGAACACTTACTCGGCCAAAGTCCCGCTGGCAGTGCAATCGCCAGCGCCCAAGCACCGACCTACAACGCGAGCAATATCGAGCACGAACGCGCGGTGATCGCGAGCGCCGCCTGCGCCAAGTCCCGTTCGCGCGTAGCGCGCGGCGGCAGTGTTGGCCCCGCAGACGTCGAAGGCTGGCAAGTCGAGCTGGTATTGTTGCGTCGCGGCCCTGCCCTAGATTTGAGTCAGAGCAGCGCGCTCGCGCCGTTCATGCGGCGGGATGCAGACACCAAGACGACCAAACTGATCTGGGCCAAGGCCAATTCGTTAATGGCCCAAGAGCGGTTCGACGCTCAGATCGAAGCACGCGCCCTCCCCCCGCTCGGAGCGAAGAACCTCAGCGGCGTCAGCTTCGTTTTCTCGGGCCCCTACGTCGTGCCGTATTTCACGGAAGACCAACGCGCTGACTATTTTCTCTTGGCCGATGCCCTGGCCGAAGCTTTGGGCGCAACGGATGGCGCTCTGTTTGCGCGTTGCGCGGACAGCGAGTCACACCATGTGGGCTCGTGGTTCTTGGGTGCAACACCTGGGGCCGCCGTTGGCTCGCTGATCTACTTCATGGACGGCTTCACGGATGTGCCGGTTCTGAAAGCCGAAGTGCTGCCCGGAGGCACCGATCCTGCTCGTCGCAGTCACGCCTTCGACGCTATCGACCGAGCCGCAGGCTCTCTGAGCCGCGACTCGGTCGCAACCCGAATGGGCAGCGAATTGGGCATGATTTCCGTGCGCCCCAACCACCCATCGCGACTCACCTTCCCGTTTCGCGACGGAAACCGGGCGTCGCGCGCGGGCTTGGACGCCGCGCGCGCGCTCGGCCTGGGAACTGCGCGTTAGGGCGCCCTTAGTTGCCGCTACCGGCAAGCAGCGCCTTGAGTTCGCCGCTTTCGTTCAAACTGGTCACGATGTCACAACCGCCAACCAGCTGACCGTCCACGTACAGCTGCGGGAACGTGGGCCAGTTCGAATACTCCTTGAGGCCGCTGCGCAAATCCGCGTCCGCCAAGATGTTCACGTCGCGAAATTCGGCGCCGTTCTGCTTGAGCAGACCGAGCACCTGGGCCGAAAACCCGCACTGCGGGAAGTTCTTGTTGCCCTTCATGAAGAGCACGATCCTGTGGCTGTCGATCGTGCTCTTGATGCGCTCACGCAAGGCTTCGTCCATCTGATCCTCCGCTGACTTTGGCCCAGGCTTCGGGCGTGTAGGTCTTGAGTGCCAACGCGTGGATGGCTCCGTTCATCGCGGAACCGAGCGCGCTGTACACCAGTTGATGTTGTTCGAGCAGCGATTTCCCACTGAAGGCGCGCGAGACGATGCGCGCCTGGTAGTGATCCTGAG
Source organism: Polyangiaceae bacterium (assembly GCA_035634635.1). Taxonomy (GTDB): domain Bacteria; phylum Myxococcota_A; class Polyangia; order Polyangiales; family Polyangiaceae; genus PMG-095. The sequence continues at coordinate 75,665 of DASQCO010000102.1, read as the reverse complement.
TGCCCGTCAGATCGACGAGTTCGAGCTCTGCGTCGCTGAAGCGCGCTTTCAGCAGGCGTTCGACTTCCGCGGGCTCGATCATCGATGCGCTTTTGTGACGCAGGCTCCCGAGCTTGTCAACTGGCACAACCGGGAAGAACCACGGACTTTTCAGCAATTTGCCGCTGATCTCAGTCTTTGGGGGGCAGCGGAGTCGTCAGCTTGAGCTCGCGAATCGCGTCGCGAAACCTGACCTCGAGTTCGGAAGCGCGCATGTTCAATTCGACCAGCTTCTTCGTGATCTGGTCGAGTCGGCTCGTGACATCGGCGAGCCGGGCGGTCAACTTGGCGCGCAGATCTCCGGCTTGCTTGTTTTTCTCGATCGCTTCCAAGCTGAGCCGCGTCTCGCGCGCTGACTTTTCGAGTTCCGCCTGGCTCTGCACGAGCGCGTTTCGCTCGTCACTGGCCTTCTTCAACGCATCGCGTCCAGCCCAGGCTTGGCTCAGGGAGGTGACCAACGCGCGATCTGCGCGGGGATCGGCCAAGTAAGCCTTGATCGCCTCGTCCGCAATGGGCGATAGCCAGTCGGTTTGCTCCTGTGTGGGGCGGCGCTCTTCGACCGTGAGCTCCGCCCGGGCCGCCGCCGGAACCACGATTGGAATCAGCGCGTTACCAGTCCCGAGATTGTCCTCCGTGCCGGCTGGTGGTTTATACAAGCGGGCAGCCCCGAGCCGGGGATGGCGCACGAGCAATTTCGCGCTCTGCTCGCTGCCGTTTTTGATCTTGTACAGGGTGCGCGTCACGCTGTCGCGCTCGACGACCAGCTCCCCAGCTTCGATCTTGAACAGCCGCGCTCCGAGCTCCAAGTTCTGGCGGTCGCTCTCGACGGCCAAGCTGCGTTCGAGTGCGAACGGCACCGTCGCCGTGGCCTTTGGCGGCAATGGATCGAGCATGCCTTGGCCGAGAAACGCGCCTTTTTCGAAGACCGCGATCGGGCCCCGTTCGAGTAGACCATTGGTCGCATTGGTGAAACGCGCGACACGGAATGGGTGCGAACTCGAGTCCGGCACGCCGCCGTCGGGCGCAAACAGAAACACGGCTTCGCCTGGCACGCGCTGATTGATCAACAGCACCATCGTCGCGCTGGCGTCGGGCACCGTGACGCGCACGGGCAACTGATAGCGCGTCGCGCCCGAGTCCACCGCGACCGCCGCCAATGCGCTCATCCGGCGTGGTGGGCTGATTGACGGTTTTCTGAGCTCGTTCGCTGCCACACGCCGCGATTCGAACTTGTCGGACTTGGCGTCATCGTACGCGGCCTCCTCTTCGTCCGCGATTTCTTCGCGTGCGGCGGATTTCTTGGGTTTGGGAGCGGCACGGCCTGCACCCCCCGAAGCGCTGGCTTGTAGTCGGGCGGGGGCGCTCGCTGCCGCGGGAGCGGGTGGTGGTGGCGGCGGAGCGACCGGCGCTTCCGCCTGACCGACGCGGACAACGGCGCCTCCTTCTCGTTCGTTCAGCGACGTCACGCCTTCTGGAACGGCGGCGATCACTTCGCCCGAGTCAGTCACGACTGGACGTGGCGGCGTTACAGGATCGCCGAGCGTGGACTCGAAGGCCAAGGGGGCACCTGCGACCAGCGCGAGCTCCACGTTCTTCCAATCTTCACCCGAGACATTTTCCACGATGCCCCATGCCTGCAGATCCGCGCCGCCGCTCTGCACCACGATTCGGTAAGAGGGCCGCCAAACCGGCGTTGCTGCGACGTAACCTACGGCGAGATCGTGCTGCTTGCCGTCGAGGCGGAGCGTCACGTCACGCAGTTTATCGCGGCCATTGTTGCGCGGATCTCGCGCCTGCTCCGGATTGTCCCAAGCCTGCAGTGTGCGCATGAATTGCGGATCGGGTGCGTCGGGGTCGTCTTCCGAGACGTCGAGTGGAAACGAGGCGGCCTGCACCGAGCTACCGCCTCGTTCGACGATGGCGAGCGTGGCCAAGAAATCCCCGACCATGCGCTGGCGCATGCGAAACTGGACCGACTCGCCTTCGACCTCACCGGAGCGCTCGAAGTAGCCAACTCCGTTCCGGTAAACGACCACCTTGCGGATCGGCAAGCCATCCACGCGCAGATCTGGTCCGCGCGCGCAACCCGTGCTCAGCCCAAACGCACACAACGCGATCGGCACAATCGCCCCCGCCCAAATCCTGGTGACAGCACCGAGCGCGGCTCGTGAAAAGTCGATCGACGGCATTCGCATGGCTCCTCCGAACCTCCCTCTATAACACCACTCCGGAACATCCCCCCCAGCGCCTAAAAAAGAGGGTTTTGATGGTCACTCAACACGTCTCACCAGCGCCCATCCTACGGCGTCGCGGACGAGAACAGGGGAAACCGCCAAGCCGCCAAGCCGCCAAGGGAGATTGGGGTTCACTGACCAAACGCTGCACCAGTCGAACACACGACTCGCCGCGACGTGTGTCGCGCCCCCACAACCTCATCGTGAGCTCCGGTGGGCGCTTCGGGCTCTAGGACGTTGAGAGGATTTGGCGGCTTGGCGGTTAGTCCCCTCTTCAGTCTTTTGAGGGACGGGAACTGGGTGCACTTCGAGGTGCGATGCCGGGTCGCGAGCGCCCACTCTTTTTTGAAAGGCAGGTTTGTGGGCAAGGCCCTAGAAAGCGTCGTCGGCGTCGCCTAGTTCGACGACGTGGGCGACTACGGCTGTGTTGCCGCCGACCACGCCGAGCGGATTCCAGGGCGGATTCACCGAGCCGACCTTCGAGCTGTTGTCGAGTACGATGTAGTATTGGCCCTGCGGGAGCGGGATCTTCTGATGTTGTTCGCTGCCCGGAACCAACGGAAATTGCATCACCGGAGGTTCAGGAGGTGGCGACAGCGCAGCTCCGAGTTGCAACCCGCGGCGCCACAGATCACCGGTGCCGCGCCGTAGAACGAGCACGTCGAGCGTTGGGCCGGTCAGGCGAAAGCGGCAAAAAAGAGCCTGCCCGTTCTCGGCGACTTCGAACGGGCCGATCATGTCGATTTGCTCCGAACGCACCTCGGTCGTGTCGTTGACGAAGGCGTAGCGGCTGCCCGACGGCAAGTTGAACGGCTTCGGCGGGTGCATTGGCGGCTGGAGCTGTCCGAGCGCGAATTCGTCGCCACTGTCGGCGTGGATCACGGTGAAGCCGCTCGCGATCTGGCTCTGCGCGATCTGCGAACCGAAGGTCGTGGCCATGTAGCCTGCGGGCCCCTGAGCCGCCCAATTCACCAGCTTGTTCTCGATTGTCCCGATCTTGAATTCAGGCCCAAAGGGCACGCTGCGCGGCTTGGCCCACACGTAGATAGCGTCTTCTGCCATGTAGAAGTCCATGCCGTACTGCACGCTAGTGGCGACCGAGAAGCCCACGCGGCCGGCGATCGGGGTCCAGGCCGAGCCGGTGCCGGCGAAGCTGAGCGTGACCGCTTGCTGCTGATCGTTGACCTGGTAGTTGCATTGCTCGGGATACAGGCGGCCAACCGTATTGCCGTTGGGGATGAGCTTCAGCGGAACACCGCGTTTCAACATCTCTGGGCACATGCGCTGCGCGCCGAAGTTGGAAAACAGCCACCAGCGGAGCCCAGGGCTGCCATTGACGGCGCTACGAACGCACGGGCAACCGACCCCGAGGACCAGCACCAAGAACAAGCCCAACAGACGAAGTCGAAGCGGTGGGATCGTGTACTTCATGCGGCGAGTCGATCTTAGACCAAGGCCGTGGCTGCGCCTATCGCGCTCACCGGGTTCGTTTACGACGATGTAGGCAGAGCGGCCGGTGCGGCCAAAGCGCGCAGCGCCACGGCCGAAAGCGCGTCAATCAGGCCGGGTGCGGTGTTGAGCGCAGGGACGCGCTCGAAGCCAAGCCCGAGTGCGGCTGCCCAAGCGCGCGCTTCGATATCAAGGTCGTACAGAGTTTCCACGTGGTCAGCCAGGAAGCCGAAGGGCGAAAGCGTGATCTGTCGCACCCCGGTTTGGGCCAAGCGCTGGAAGGTTTGACGGAGCTCCGGACCGAGCCATTCACCGCCGTCTGCGCCCTGGCTCTGATAGGCCAATTCACAAGGACGCCCGAGGCGCCCGGCAATGGCGCGTGCGCTCGCTTCGACCTCGGCCTGATAGCGATCGCCGGCGCGGATCGCCGCGCGAGGCAGACTGTGGGCCGTGAGCACGACTGCGCTGTCACGTGAGTCGATGCGCAACTGCGCCCGCAGCGCGTCGCAATGGGCGTCGACGAACGCGGGCTCCGTGCCCCACGGTTCGCACACCACGAGCTCCGGCGTGGCCTCCGAAAGTTCGGCGCGCACGCTTTCGAGCGAGCGCCGAGCGGCTGCGGCGTAAACCTCGACGCTGAAGGGCGCGAGCGGAACCAGCACCAGGCGCGCGATGCCGCGCCGAGCGGCTTCGCGAAAGGCCCCTTCCACGCTCGGTTCCCAAAGACGCATGCCGAGCAGAACCGGCAAACCGGTCCTGCTCTCGAGCGCACGCGCTTGCTCTTCGGTCACCTTCAGCAAGGGTGAGCCGCCAATCGCTTCATAGCGACGGGTGAGCTCTTCGACCAAGCCCGCGGGCGCCGGGCGACCATGGCGGATCCGCGCCACGAATGCGGGCAGATCAGCGAGCTGTGCCACGGTGCCGTGGGCGACCAAGAGAATGCCGGTTTTTTGTGGCTGCGTGCTCATGCGCGCCGCAGCTTACGGTATTATTTGCTTGGATACACGCACGCACTCTCCTCACCAACGGTGGGCGAGAAGGCGACCGAATCGTTGTAGTAGGTCTGCGTGAAATCGGTGCCCCAGCATTCGACCGCGTCGACCATGGGGATGGCGCTCGGCAGGTCGCCGCCCGTGAAGTCGATGTCCGCCCTGCCCGCGCCGGTCGCGGCCCAACGGCTGTCGATCACGACGTCCTCGAGCTTCGTGTCCTTGCTTTCGGCAATGTCGACGTGCGCGTCGACGTGAATGCTGCCGCTGCGGTCGTGGTTCGCCACTGATTCGACCGTGTACTCGGCCTCGCCTTCGGGATCGACCTTGGCCGTGATCGTGCCCGTGCTCGTTGCGGCGGATTTCCTTTCGAAGAAATCGGGGGGCACTTCGTAGTCGATGTGCACGGTCCCGGAGTCATCCGCGTGCGCGAATGGGTCGAGCGCTTTCGCGGCGTCCAGATCAATCGTGAAGTCACCTTGACCGTAGAGCGCGTGCGGCTTTCCGTAGCCGTGACCCGTGAGGACGGTGCGGAAATCCGCTTCGTTGGTCGAAGCTTTAGGACGTCCGTCGAGCGTGTAGCGGTACTCGTCCTGAGCGACGCGCGTGATGCTGAAGCGATAACTGGCCGGCTCGAGCGCGTCCGTGTATGGCCCCCAAGTTGCGCTATCCGCGCTGATCGCCGTCGGCGCCACGTGCAGGATGGTCCACACGCCGCCGAGCACGCTCGCCGTGACCTGATTGACTCCGTGCCGCATTTCGCGCGTGAAGCCGTACCACTTCGCATACTGCGTCGTCGGCGTGGTGCCCAACGTTCGCAGCGATGGCGCGACTGCCGCGGTCGAACTCGAAGCCGAGCCGTTCGAGTCGGGCCCTGCAAGTGCAACGGACTCCTTTTGCGGAACCGCTTCGCGGAAGGCGTCCGCTTCGTCGTCTTTCTTGTCCAACGCGCAACCTGAGGCGAAGCAGACGACGAGCGAACAACCAATCAGCCAGAAGCGGGGCTTTGCGTACATTGTGGGCAGTCTCCTCTGCGAAATTTCAGCTCGCTCCTACAAGTTCTGGGCCAGGTTTTGGCAGGCAGCTGGATTGCGGCGCGCACGCCGAAAGTGTCGCGCAATTCATGGGTTTAGGGATGCGGTGCACCGCTCGTGTTGCGAGCCGTCTACAGCGCGCGTGTGAACGCGCGTTCGCGTGTCGGCTTTCGATCTCGCTCGCGGAGGCGTGAAGCGTCGCACGTTTCAGGCGAGCTGCGGCGAGTTGCGCACACTCATTCTGTTCAGAAATAGCGTGGGTTCGCTGAGCAAATGTCCGTTACACTCTAACGTTCAGCAAGTTCTCAGCCAATGCGCGGCCGCCCAAATCCCGTTGAAGCCCTCGCCACGCTGGTGCGTCTGCACGACGACACCGAACGCAGAGCGAATTTCCGGCAAGCCATCACTGCACTCGGACAGAGCAGTGGTGCGTCGGGGCCACCGCCGCTCGACGGCATCGCGCCAGAAGTGCTCAGCCGCGTCATGGGCATCGCGCTGGATAGCGGTTTGGTCGATGATTTGGACTGGATCGCACCCGGCCCCGCCGCGGTTGCCCTGTACGAAATCACGGCGGCGTTGCCGCAGGGGAAGCCGCGTCGCGAGCTCGGTCGGCGCGTCTTTGGACGCGTGTACGACGGTACGGCGGGCACGTTCGCGGCGGTCGCCGCGCGCATGGCGCTGAGCTCTGGAAAAGCTCTGGAAGCCGCGCAAATTCGCGCGCGCATCAGCCTGCTGTTCGACTTGCCCGTGGGTTCCTCGGTCAACGCAGACGCGCTCGCGCTCACCCTGGTCACGCGCCGCGAGCTGCGCGAACGCTGGCTCGATCGTGCTCGCAGCGGCACGCTCCCCGCACGGCGCCTGGCCGCCAAATTGATCGAGCATGCCGCGCGCGAAGCCGTCGTGCGCGCGCAACAGGGCGATCCCTACCCCAAGGATTTGCTGCTCGCGGAGCCTGTCCGCGGTATTTTTCAAGTGTTACTCGCGGACCGCGAGCCACTCGTGTGGCGACACGCGGCGGTTGCCCGCGGTTTGCTCTCCGCCGTGGACGGCGGGCTGCGCGAGGAAATCGACAGCGCGCTCGATCCGAATCTGAGCCCGACCGAGTGGCGACGCGCCGCGGTGTCGCTGGTGGGTACGCTGCCGTCCGATCCGGATGGCGCATCGCGCGCGTGCAAGCGTCTGATCGAAGGCCCGATCGCGCAAAACGATCCGGGGATCGTGGGCGCGCTGGTGATGGGCTTGCCTCGCGCGATCGAGGCCGAACCCGACGCAGCGGAAGCCGTGCTCGACGTCATCGCTGCTACCCGTCGTCCGGACGTTGCGGAAGCAGTGGCGACCCTGCTGAGCGATCTGAACAGCCAAACGTTCGGCGAAAGTGCGGCCAAAACGCTGCGCAAGACGCTCGCCTCGCGCGCGCAAGCTCAAGGCTCGGTGTTGCGTGGCGTGGCAGAGCGCACGATTCGCATCCTGGATCGCGAGCAGGACGAAGACACCGAGCTGGTGGGTGCCGTGCGTCGCGCGCTCAACGCATACGAGACCCGCGGGGCGCGCGCCGCGTATGAACTCGCGATTTCGGCCCTGGCTGCTGGGCACCGCGCGATGGACTTCATCGGTTCGCACGATCCCCATGATTTGCAGGTGCTGCCGTACGTCGTCGGTGCGTTGGCGGATCTCGATCTCGGCGTGCTCGAAACCCCGCGCTTGTCGGATCTATTGCTGCTCGGTCGCCGCCCGGGTGACAACGATGCGGGCGCACCGGACATCGATCGCCTCTACGATCGTTTGGGGAGCTGGGTGCTCGAAGCGGAGTCGAGCGTCGAACAAGCGCAGCACTCGAACGGGGCAGCCCTCGGCGAACAACGCCGACTGAAGGCGCTGCTGCACCTCGTCGATCTCGAGGGCGCGCGCGGCGAAGATGACGTGGGCGTGCGCGGGCGCGTGCTGCGCGCGGTGCAGGTCATGCTGCGCCGCTTGGCGAGTCGCCCCGATCCGCTCGTGAATCGCATCGCTTGCGCCACACTGGCGCGCAGCTTCGATTCGGCGGTTCGTGAAGGCGTCGCCGAACCCAGCGATCTGCTGCTATCGGTCGCGCATTTCTTGTCCGAGCCGCAGAGCTTCGAATCGATCGCCGAGGCTTCGACGAATCCGGACGTGCGCATGGTGCTCGAAGCCTATGTCGCCTTCTTGAATCCGTACGCGGAACACGCGGACGCCGCCGAGGGCAGCGTTCGACCGAGCCCGGTCGACGACGCGGCGCGCGTTGCGGCGCGTGTGCTTCGCCTCAGCCGCGGACTCGGTGCCGGCGGCTCGTATCGCGGTGAAGCGTTGCGGCGCGTGGTGCAACGCCTGGGGCGCGCGCTTTCATTCGTCGCGAGGGCACGCGGTCAAACGGAGCTGATCGAAAACGCGGGCGGCGGGAGCGACGTGCTCAGCGAGCTCGGACACGCGCTCGACGATTTGCGGCGCTTGATGTCCGGCGCACTGCGCCGGGTAATTGAAGAAGATCCGATGGCCATCGCGGTCATCGCCGACGTGCCGCCGCTTGCGGGCTTGGTCGAGCGTACGGTGCGTTCGGGAGTTCCACCGACTCCCCAGCAGTTGACGTTGGCCATCAACGAGCTGGTGGTCGATCTGCCGGTTGCGGTGGCGAGCGCGGTTTCCGGGGTACTCGAGCGCATTGCTGGTTTGCCGGTCGAGGTGCCGAGCGACGTGTTCGCAGTGCCGCTCGAGACGCGGCGCACGGCGTTGCCGGATTGGCTGCTCCCTCAAAAGACCATCGGCGCCTTCTATGTGGTGCGGGCGCTCGGCGGCGGTGGCGCAAGCTCGGTGTTCGTCGCGCGCCGGATCGAGGAGCGAAAGAACGCCAAAGCCCAAGGCTTCGCGCTCAAAGTCCCGGCCTACGATCCGACCACGGCGCGTAGCTTGTCCGAGCAGGAGTTCTTGCAACTGTTCCGTGAGGAAGCCGGCGCGCTGCTTTCGCTGCCGCAGCACGTCAACTTGGCGCGCTTCGTGACCTTCGATTTGGCCGCACAGCCCAAGCCGATCTTGGTCATGGAGTTGATCGGCGGCTTGGGCTTGGATCGCTTGATCCGCAGTCGATCGCTCGGCAGCGAACAGGCGTTCAAGATCTTGGACGGTATCCTGGCGGGTGTCGAAGCCATGCACGGAGCGAGCGTGGGGCACTTGGACTTGAAGCCCTCGAACGTGATCTTGCGTGATGGCGGCGACGTGCCTGTCTTGGTGGACTTTGGGCTCAGCGGCCGCAAACTGCGCCCCGGCTGTGGCACGCTCGATTATTGCTCTCCGGAAGTGCTCGGCACGGCGCCGGCCGACTATGTGCCCTCGCCCATGCCAGCCGACATTTATGCCTTTGCGTGCATGGCCTACGAGACACTCACCGGTGAGCTCTTGTTCGAGGCTGAGGACGAAACCGCGATCTTGTCCCTGCACGTGATGCACGACGGCTGGCCGGACCGGCTCGCGCGCTTCGCTCAAATTGCGGAATACCGGGATCTGGCGATGGTACTTGCCGCCTGCTTGCGGCAGGATCCGCGCAAGCGACCAACCGCCCGCCAAGCGCGCTCTGCGCTGGCCAAGGCTTCCAAGCATTTGCACGACCGGCCGTGGCCTCTCTCTCTGGATCGTCCCCGAACCGAGCTATCGGCATAAAGCGCATTGCCCCGCGTCTGTGCGCGCTCGTGCTCGTGGCGCTCGAGCTCGCGCCTCTGGGCTGCCGCTCACGCGGCGCGTCCGCGGTGTACATCGTCGCTGGGCCGGACCCGAGTGAGCACGTCGAATTCCGACCGGTCTCGAGCTACGCCGAGTACTTGGTGCTCCCCGGTGAGCGACGCGAGCTGAAGATCACTTTGGCGAGCTACCAAGCCTCCTGTGATTCCTTCGTGGCGCCCGCCGAACGTGACTCGAGCGCGACTGTTACGGTGATCGTCCCGGGTACCGCCGAGTTGACTCCAGGCAGCTACCCGTGGCGAGGCCCGGCTGCACCACCTGGTGCGACGGAGCAAGCAGCCCCAGCGACTCCGTACGCGCTGCCCACGATCCGGCTCGGGCACCGCGGCTTGACGCTCCCCGCAGGCGGCGAAATCAAGCTGGAAAGCGTCGCGACCACGCAAGACGGCCGCGTCCGCGGTTTGCTCGATTTCGAGTTTCCGGGTGACGCCGAGCACGCCGCCACGAGCCTGAAGGGCAGTTTCGAAGCAAAACTATGTCGCGTGAGGTTGTAGACAGCTCTCGCCGGCGATATGGGGGATGCGTGAACGCCTCCCCTTCGACGCTTCTGCGCGCCCTTCGTGGCCTCGGTTCGGTTGCCCTGCTGCTGACTTTGTTCGAGGCCTGCAGCGGCAGTGAAGCCAATCCTCCGAAGCCGCCCGCAGGACCGGCGACGATCAAGATCAAGGAGATTGCGTTGGGTCACGGCTTCTACAACGCGCTCGACCCGACGTCATACGAGTTGGCCTGCGACTACACGATCGGCGTCAACGTCGGGACGACGAATTGGACCCTGTATCCGCCGGGAAAGTGCGCGGGGGCCTTGCAGTGCGGGCAGCTGCGCGTGACGCTGTTCGACTCGGACGGCAACATACTCACCCAAGTGGTCGCCGCTGGTAACGGCGTCTCGCTGGATGTCAGCTCGTTGCCCACTCCTCCCTCCGTCGCGTCGTACAAGGTTACGGCTGAGCTCATCGAGGACTCGGGCCATCCATATGTCGAAACGGATGGTGGTGTCGGTTCCGATTCCACGGATATCCATATGACCCTCCCCGAGAAGTGCCCGCCCGATACGGGAACAGGCGGCGCCCCCGCGAGTGGAACCGGCGGAAGCGGCGGAGATCATGCGAGCGCTGGTAACTCCGCTTCAGGCGGAGAAAGTGCGGGCACAGGAGGTATCGCGGGTGCAACCGGTGGCACAGCGGGCACCGCAGGCGCCGGAGAAATCGCTGGAACGGCTGGCATCGGAGAAACCGCAGGCACAGGCGGCAGTGATGCAACCGGTGGCAGCGCGGGTACGGCTGGCACAGCCGGAATCGCAGGCATCGCAGGCATCGCCGAGATCGCCGGCAATAGCGGAACCGGCGGTACCCAGTAGTCTCGCCTCAAGCGTGCACGAAAACGACGGTGCCCTTCAGTGGCAGCAGCCGCGAGTGCCAACCGTTCGGTAGCTCGGGTTCCGTGAAGAAGAACAAGCGGCGCGCGTCTTCGGGGGCCAAGTTGATGCAACCGTGGCTCTTCGGAACTCCGAACCGATCGTGCCAATAGGCGCCGTGTAGCGCGTAGCCGTCTTCGAAATACTGCACGTAGGGCACGTCGCGGAGCTCGAACTCCTCACCCACCTCGTCGGAGGCCATCGTGGTCGAGAGATGCTTGGTGTGAATGCGAAAGATGCCGCGCTTGGTTGCGGTCGTGTGCTCAGGATCATCGAGCCCGGCTTCACCGCTCGAAATCAACGTCGCGAAGACCGGCTTTTCGCCGTCATAGGCGACCAAGGTTTGCTTCGTTACGTTGATATCCAGCCACTTTTCGCCGTTTTTCCCCCACGCGGGCATGCGCTTCGCCGGATCGATGCGTGACGCATCTTGGTCACTCAGCCATTTGCCGCCATCGACCTCGAAGTGGAGTCGCCCGCGAAAGAACTGTTGCTTGCCCGTGAGGTGAACTGCGGCGCGGTACTCGGCCGCCTCCGCCTCCCGGAACTTGCGTGCGCGCTTGTCGTAATCCCAATACTTCGCGTCCGGCGAGCGCACGAATGCGAACGGCAATTGGATCTCCTTGCCGATCTCGACGCCATGGAAGCTGGAGCCTTGAATCGGTCGAAGCCGATCGATTGGCACCAAGGTCAGATCGGTCGTGACGCCATAGCGTCGACCGTTGCTCAGAAACGTCTGCAACAGCGAGTAGCCAACCTTGGGCTTCATGCGCTCGGCGACCGCGGCTTGCGTCGGGCTACGGCTCGCGAGCTCCAAAAATTGCGGTAACGGCTCGCTGGTTCGTGCGGCCCAAGCCTGCTCCGCGGTTGGTCCGGTCGTCGCGCCTGCGAGCCAAACTTGCGGCGCGTAGCGCGCGCCCACCTCGCCGTCCGCGGCGAGCCACGCGCTCATTCGTTCAGAGAGATCAGGTTCGGCTTGCGCGAGCTCCGCAGCGCTCGGCGCGCGGGCGTACACGGGGCCGGGTTTGCGAACCGTTCCGTAGATGTACGGCAAACGTCGAGACAGGTCGGGCCGCGTGCCGCGTGTCGCGACCACGATCGGATCACGAGCATCCGTCGTCGCGGTCGGGCCGGCACACATGAAGCCTTCGGGGTCGATCTGGAACCAGCCACCCGGGCATCCGTCGTGACCAGCCGGTTTCGACGTCGTCGGTGAGGATGCGCCAGCGCGCAAGTAGCCGAGCTTCACCGCAGATGCAGATGGCGACGCGAACACCCACGCACGCAAGCTCTTGGCAAAGATGCGCGGCTCGCCGGGCACCTCAGGGGTCACAGGCACGTCATGCAACGTGCCGTCCAGGGAGACGCTGGGCGCGGCCGGCCGCGCGACTGGCCGGACCGAGGCGCTGGGGGCGGGTAGCAACGGTTCCGCCGAGGTCGCCACTCGGGTAAGCGCGGGGGCACCACCGGCAGGCTCCCGGTTGCAGGCGGCAGCCACCCAGGTCAGCGCGATCAAGCTAGCTCTACGCATCTCCTGCAGCGAATCGCACGAAGCGCGCGCTTTCGGCCACAAATCGGCGAAACTGGCGCGATCTGCGGATAGAAAAAGGGCAGCAGCCCGGGCGGAGGGGGGGGACACCTCGGGCTGCTGCCGAGGTCTCCCTACTGCACGGACCATACCGTATGTCGCCAGCACGAGATTCAACAAGTTACGTCATGTTTCAGCCAAGGTACCTTGCAAAGTTGAAATTTGCATTACGAAACAGAAATAGACCGGCCAGACAAGCGGCATTCGTGTCGCAGCCGCGAAATCCTCGCCCAATCTAGGGTGGTTTCTCTACTGTGCGACCGCGACGTCGGCCCCCGAACCCGGCGCGCGGAGCCTCAGCAGTGTTTCGACAATTCCTGTCTCATCGCCCCTCGTGTCTCAGTGACGTGACCGCGAACATCGCGCGACACGCATCTTGGATGTTCGTTGCTTGCGGCTTGGTCTCCGCCGCCTGTAAGTCCGATCCCGAGCCCGCTGCGAATCCATCGCCGTCGGCGAGCGCCGCAGCAACCGCACCGCGCGCGAGCGCGAGCGCGGTCGCGGTCGTTAGCGCGACGAGCGCACCAACTGCCGAAGCCCCGCATGCGCCGCGAAACGTCTTGTTGCTGACGATCGACAGTCTGCGTGCGGACATGCCCTGGGCGGGATATCCGCGGGCGATTGCGCCGAACCTGACCAAGATCGCCGAGCAGAGCGTGGTCTACACCAACGCCTATGCGCTCTCGAGCTACACGGCCAAAAGCGTCGCCGGGTTCCTCACGAGCCGCTACCCGTCGACCCTTTATCGAAGTGGCTTCTTCTTTGCCACCTACCCCAAGTCAGATCTGTTTCTGGCCGAAGTGTTGAAGCGCCATGGCGTGCCGACCACCGCATGGCATGGGCACGCCTACTTTCGCAGCGCGGGTTTCGAACAAGGCTTCGACACTTGGCAGCTCGTGCCGGGCATCGAATTCAACGCCGAGACCGACGAATCGATCACCAGTCAGGCAATGACCGAACTTGGCATGAAGCTGCTGAAGAAGCCGGAAAATACCGGAAAGCAGTTCTTCGCGTGGGCGCACTACATGGACCCCCACGACCAATACAACAAGCATCCGGAAGCTTCACCGGAGTTCGGCAACAAGAACCGCGACCGCTACGACAACGAAGTGTTCTACACCGACCTGTGGCTCGGAAAGCTCCTGACCTGGGCGCGAGAGCAACAATGGTGGAAGGACACGGTGCTGATCATCAGCGCCGATCACGGTGAAGCCTTTGGCGAACACGGCTCGTACAAACACGCCTTCGAGATTTGGGAGGTGCTCACGCACGTGCCGCTGATGATCTCGGGACCGGGCATCAAACCGCGTCGTATCGAAGAGCGGCGCTCGCACCTGGATCTCGCGCCGACGATCTTGGATGTGATGGGATTCCCACCGGAGCCGGAGTTCATGGGCAAGACCATGCTGCCGGAGCTCCAGGGGGCGAAGCCGGACAATCGCGAACCGATCTTGAGCGAGCTGACCGAAGACTCACACAACCCGTTGCGACGCGGGTTCATCCTCGGCGACTACAAGCTGCTCGTGATGGATGGCCGGAAGTATCAGCTCTACAATTTGAGCAAAGATCCCGGCGAATCGACCGATCTTGCCGACAGCGAGCCGACCAAGCTCGCCGAGATCAAACGCGCGTACAACAAGATGTATGAGACTCTGCCGATGATCGAGCCGTACGGCGGAGCGACGCTCAAAGGTGGCGCTTCGGCACGCGGTCCGATCGGGCCGAAGAATTAGGGAGCCTTGGGCGTTGGCTTTGGGGGCGCCGGAGCCTTTGCGGCTGGCGGCTTCTTCCCGGACGCCGCTGGCGGCGCAGCGCTCGGGGCGCTCGGTGGTTTGCTCGGCGGCGGAGCTTCACGGCACTTTTGCGTACACGCTTCGGACGCCTTCTTGCATTCCTCGACGCAGGCCACGACCTGGTCGCAAGCCAAATCACAATCAGTCTCGGCAGTTTGGCAGCGCGTGTCGCACTCCTGGACGCCGAGCGGTCGCGCTTGACCGAACAGCGGCGCTGCGACGAGCCATAGCCCGCCGCAGACACCAAACCAGCGAAGCACGCGCAGCATCCTGCTTTTGCTCAACGGCCAGCCCAGAGCAAAAGTGAAGCCAGGAATAACCTAGAAAATGCAGCTACTTGACGAGCGAGGTCGAGTCTTGGTCGACTTGCTCTGCCGCGCTCGCGATGACCCGCGAGAACCAGCGCCCGTATTCCGTCTTGGCTAGATACTCGTTGCCCTTCTCTCCGGGCACCTTGTAAAGCTCAAGGTTGCCGAGCGGCTTCGAACCCGCGAAGTAATCGACTCGTACGACCAAGTTGTCCGGGCCGGGGAGCGCGCTGGGCTTTTCTACCCAATCCTGAACATGCAGGCGTCCGAGTTTGGACATCCAGTTGCCTGCGGTTTCGTCGAGCTTGGTGGGCGTCGCGCTGTCGGCCCAGCCTTCGTTCCTGTCCGGAATGCGCGAGAGGTCGCGTGTTTTGCCAGCTTTGCTGACTTTGACGCGCGTCGCCTCGTCCGGCTTGAACGATTGCAAATCGCGCTCGGGCAAGCGGCTATCCGCGTACATCAAGCTCTGGGCGATGTCGCCCGAGATTGCGAACACATCGCCGCTCTGCGCTCGGGCGTAGCGTTCGGTGCCGCCGGGAGTGGGTCCGCCGATCACGAGCGATTGTTGTTTGCCACCGACTGTGAGCTTGAGCGTGCCTTCGGGCTTGTCCAAGCCAAACTCTTCGGCGCGACTGCCTTCGACCTTGCCAACCGCGCGCAGCGCTCGCAGTGGTGCCAAGGTCTTCAGCAAATCGTCAGCGGCTTTCACGCCCACGAAGCGAACCGTCGTGTGCTTGGTCGGCGCGGGTTCAGCGGCAGGTGCGCCGCCGGCAGCGCCGTGCGGGTTCGGGGGGCTCGCAGGATCGTCCTTGTCGACTGTGCCGACATACCAACGACCGAGCGCGTCCTTCTTGGGCTCGAGGCGCAGCTTGCGTGTGCTCGATTCGTAACTCAGCGCCGTGACGGAGTCGGGTTCACCGCCCCACACCTCGACTTGTGTCGACTGCGTGCTGACCTTTGGATCTTCGTCACGAGTCCACACGCCCACGGCGAGCACTGCGGCCACGCCAAGCGCGCCCAGATGCAGGATTTGGCCCTTCAAGAGTGTCATCGCTTGGCTCCTACGACGCGGCGCGAGCGGCGGCTGATCACGACGCCAGCTGCCATGACCAAGCACGGCGCGCCGAAGATGGTCGCGTAAAACCAGCTCAAATCCTGTTGCTTCGTCGATTCGATGCGCACGTCTTCTTCGCTCGTTTCGGCACCGGCGAAGCTGGCTTCTCCCACCAACCAGCGCACCGCGTCCGCCATGAATACTTGGTTGCCGCGCACGTTGCTCATCACCAGATCGCCGAAGGCATCGCTGTCGGCCACGACGAAGGCGCGCATCTCTTTGCTCTCGGGCTTCTTGTCGCCCGGCTTCTTGTCTTTGTCGGCGTCCGCGGGCACAGCTCCCGCGATCGGCCGCGAAACCGCTGCCGCAACGTTGAAGCTGCCGCTCTTTTCGCTGTCCTTTTCTTGGACGTAGTTCTTGTTGCGATCCGGGAACGTGCCGCTCGGTGCTCGCACGGCGAAGTCGATCTTGGCGGTGGCGTTGCTGCCGCGTTCCAAACTGCCAGTGCCGAAGAATACGACCGCGGCCTGCGACGAATTGCGGCTCAACGTGGACACTGAGGCGTGCGACGAGAAGCTGTTGCTGATCAGCCGCACCTGGTCGGCGTTGTTGAAGGACAGGCGCACGTGTGCGTGGTCGTTGGCCAGCACCGTCGGCGTGTAGGTCAGCTGCGCGATGTTGGCGAGCGCCGTCGCCCACGCCGGCGCAGTCTCCGGCGCTTCGGTCGCGGAGGGCTTTTCCGGAGCCGGCGGTGGCTTTTTGCTCGAGGCGCTCGTCGCGGGGGCGGCACTTCCGACGGGTGTCGGCTCCGGCGGAGTCGCTCCGTCATGCGGCGCGCTGATCTGCGCGGTGTTTGCATCCGGTTCGAAGGCGATGAACAGGTGGCCACCGCGATCGGCGTAGCGCTGTAGCGCGCCGATCTCTTCGCTGGCAAACGGTTCGCTCGGGCCGAGTACCAGTACGACGTCCGCGTCGTCAGGAACCTCGCTGCCCAGACCTTGAGCGAGTCCCAAATCTTTCAAGGTCAGGTTCTGCTTTTGCAGCAACTGGCGCGCGATGCTGGCCGAGCGCGACGGATCTTCTTTGCCTTTGCCAGCGTCGTTGAGCTCGCCGTGGCCAACCGTCATGTATGCGGTCAGTCGTGCGCGTGCGAGCTTGAGCAATTGCTCTTTGACGTCTTTATCGAGGGTCTTCAGCTTGGGACGCGCGGCCTCGAGCTCTGTGCCCACGTTGACCGTGTAGTTCACTGAGCCACGCGAAAAGACGATCACGCCGTCTTGGGTCGCCCGCAGCTCTTTGGCGAGCTTGGGCGACAAGAGCCGATCGCTGACCTGGACTTGCAGCTTGGGCATGCCGGTCGCGAGCTCTTTCAGATAGCTCGACACCTCGTTGCGTACTTCATTCACGTCTGGGAAGAACGCGACGACTTTCACGGGCTCGGCCAAGCTGGCCGCGATCTTGCGCGTGGACTCACTGGGACGAGAGGTCTTGAAGTACGAGTAGTCCGCTTTCCAAGGCACCCCACCTGCGGCGTACACCAGGAGCGAGCCATAGATGGCGGCTAGAACCAGCGTCAACCCGGCGCTTGCTGCAGCACGCACGCGCCGGCTCTCCGGGCGCTCGGCACGCCGCATCGGCCAAAGCGCGGTTTCGGCAAACAACATCGGGATCAGGCTGACTGCGGCTAGCGCGATCCACAGCACGCGCAGGACCCCGAGCAGATGCTCTTTCTTCGTCACGGCCATGCTCGCGAGACCGAGCTTGTCGACTCCCGCATCCGTGGTCGCAAAGTAGATTGCGAGCGCCACGAGGCCGGTCGCGGACAGTACGGCAAGGACGGCCTCGATCGATTTCCGCTCCCCGCCGGTCTTGAAACGCGGTGAGAAGCGCAGCCCGGTGGCTGCAACGACGCACAGCACGCCCAAGGCCGTTGCCGCGCCGCGGCCCTTTTCGAGACCCGACAGCACTCGTTCGCCCAGGAAGACGAGCGTCATGCCGCCGGCGTACAGCGGAAATACCCAACCCGGAGCCGCGCGCCCGCTGTCGTTCGACGTTTCGGAGGCTTGCTTCAGCGCCATCGGCGGGCCTCCAGTACCTTGGTGGCAGAGAGCAGAAAGAAGTACGTGACCATCAGATAATACGCGACGCGATCGAACGACAGCGTGCCGACCATGAAGGGACGATAGTTCTCGTGGTGCAACGCGAGCCCCGAGAAGAACGTGTTGAATGGCGGATCGACCGCACGAGCGACGACCCAGAGCAAGATCATCGATGCCACCATACCGGCGCCGATGATCACCGCGACCACTTGCGAGCGCGCCAAAGACGAAGCGAATAGGCCAATCGCCGTGACCGCGGCGCCGAGCAGGATCATGCCCAGATAGCCGACCAGAATGTGGCCGACGCTGACTTTGCCGCGGATGTAGACCATGAGCGGCATGTACGCGGTCAGCAGGTTCATCAACGTGAGCATGCCGAACGAGGACACGAACTTGCCGACTACGATGTCGCGATCGCGGATGGGTGCGGTGTTGAGCAGGATCATCGTGCCGGACTGGCGCTCTTCGGCGACCAGGCGCATCGAGAGCAAGAGCCCAGCGACCATGGTCGCTGCGGACGAATCGTAGAAAAATTGCGTCAGCAGCTGAGCGGACAGCCGCTTGGTGTCCAGGCTGGCAAAGTAGAACAGAATGCCGTCCACGAGCAGCGCCGCTGCGATGATCGCGGAGCCGAGCGGTGAACGCAGGTAGGCGTACATTTCACGCCGGGCGATGACCAGCGCGCGCATCAAACGCTCTCCTTCTTGGCGTTCGGGGGTTCGCTCGCGCCGAGGTCGTCGGCGTGGCGCCGCTTGCGGCGTTTGCGAGCGGCCGAATCTTCGCCCTCTTCCAGCAACTCCAAGAACATGCTCTCCAGCTCTTTTTCGCGTGAAAGCTCCAAGATCCCCAAACCCGCTTGGATCAGGCTCTTGCCGACCTCTTCGCGCACGTCGCTGCTGACGGCGACGCGCAGCGACGCGATGCCCTCGCCTGCCTCGGCTGGCTCGAGCTCTTCGATGTCGCGCACTCCAGTCATCCCGGTGAGGGCGGCGCGCGCCTTCTGTGCGGTGGACTCCGCCGAAGCACCGGCTGCGTGCAGCGTGAGCGCGATGTGCATCCCTTGCTTGAGTGTCGAGCTGAGCTCGGTCTCGGTGCCCGACCAGGCGATTCGGCCGTCTTTGATGACCAGAATGCGATCGCAGGTTTCGCTGATCTCGGTGAGGATGTGGCTCGAAAGAACGACCGTATGCGCGCCGCGCAGGCCGCGGACGAGCTCACGCATTTCCATGATCTGCACCGGGTCCAAGCCGGAGATTGGCTCGTCCAAGACGACCAGCTCGGGTCCGTGAACGATCGCTTGAGCGATGCCCACGCGCTGCTTGAAGCCGTGCGACAAAGAACCAATCAATTGGTTTGCCTTGTCGGCGATTTCGGTCAGCTCTTCTACGTGCGTGACGCGCTGCTTGACCTTGCCGGACGGCACGTTGCGCAAGCGCGCGGCGTACGACAGGTACTCGTGCACGGTCATGTCGTCGTACAACGGCGGACGATCGGGCAAATAGCCGACCTTGGCGCGCACCTCGTCCGGGCGCTCGACGACATCGATACCTGCCACGCGCACGTTGCCGCTCGTGGGCAACAGGTCGCAGGCCAGCACGCGCAAAGTCGTGGTTTTTCCCGCGCCATTCAGGCCGAGCAAGCCGACCACTTCGCCCTGCCCGATTTGCGTGGAGAGCGGGCCTACTGCGCGCCGATCGCCGTAGTACTTGTAAAGTTCCTGGATCTCGATCACGTGATTACCGAAGATGCTGTCGGCGGCCCCTCCGGCCGAACCGGTGGACCCGCCGTTACCACACTCTGCCGCCGCCTGGGACCCCGGACCGTGGCAAGTTATTCCCCAACTCGCCAAAGTGCCGACAGAACACGAATCGCAGCCCCTGAGTGAAGCCCGTGGTGACGACGGCGCGCGGCTGCATCACCCCATTGCCGGCGTTGCGCCGGAGCCTTGTTCGGCCGCTGAGCTGGCGAATCGCGTCCGGGCGGCAGGCCAAGGGCTCGGGTTTGCGCGCGTGGGTTTCGCGTCCATCGATCCGCTCGAGGTCGATGCCGAGCGCCTGGCGGCGTGGCTTGGCGCCGGAAGGCACGCCGAGATGGGCTACCTGGTCGATAGCCCACGCCACGATCCGCGGCTGCTCTTGTCAGAGGCGAAGACGCTCATCGCCGTGGCCCTCGCCTACCCCGCTGGACCGGGGTTGGTTCCGCTTCGGCGCGCCGAAGATGGTCCTCCGTTGACGGGCATCATCGCGCGCTACGCGCGCGGGGAGGACTATCACGACGTGATGCGAAAAAAGCTGCGTCGCATGGCGGACGCAGTGGCGAATCTGCTCGGTCGACCGGTGCTCGCGCGCCACTGCGTGGACACCGCACCATTGCTCGAGCGAGCGGCAGCGGAGCGCGCCGGTCTCGGCTTCGCCGCAAAGTCGACGATGACCATCATTCCCGGCGTCGGCAGCTACGTGATGCTGGCTGAGCTTTTGGTCGACGTCGAGATCGCGGCAGATGCGCCGATGGCACCTCGCTGTGGCTCGTGCCAACTATGTCTCGACGCATGCCCCACCGGCGCCATCGTGGACGCGCACGTGGTCGATGCCGGGCTTTGCATCTCGTACCTCACCATCGAGTCGAGCGGGCCAATTCCCCGAGATTTGCGGCCATTGATTGGCAATCGCGTGTTTGGCTGTGACATCTGCCAAGAGGTCTGTCCGTTCAATGCGAGCGCCGAAGGCAAGCCTTCCGCGCCCGAAATGGCGCCGCGCTCGAACCTTGCGGCTCCTGATCTGATCGC
This sequence comes from Polyangiaceae bacterium, assembly GCA_035634635.1. Classification (GTDB taxonomy): domain Bacteria; phylum Myxococcota_A; class Polyangia; order Polyangiales; family Polyangiaceae; genus PMG-095. The sequence continues at coordinate 55,132 of DASQCO010000102.1, read as the reverse complement.
GCTCTTGGAGCTCGGTTCGGCGCGCTACCGCCAGCTCGTCAAAGGCACGGCTCTGCGCCGCACGCACCGCGCTCAGCTGGCGCGCAATGCAGCGATTGCGCTCGGCAACAGCAAGGACGCTCGCGCGGTGATCCCGCTCGCTCGCGCAGTGGCAGCGCACACGAGCGGTTTGGTGCGTGGTCACGCGGCCTGGGCGCTGGGTGAGATCGGCGCTGCAGCGCGCGAGCACGCGCTGCAAGTTTTGACCTGCGCCGCGGGTCACGACGCGGATCCTTTTGTGCGCGAGGAAGCTGCGCTCGCGCTCGCGCGGCTCGGCGCGGGCTCCTAGTGTTTGGCGTTCTCAGCGGCTGCTTCTGCTGCTGAGCGTGCGCGTTGTTCCTTGGTGTCGCGCACGTCGAAGTCGTCGCTGGAGCGCGGAAAGGTCGGCCCGTGATGGATCTGGCGCAGCAACTCGAGCGTGAGTTTGGGATGCGCCTCGGCTTGGTTTGCCTCGTCAGGATCGGCGGAGCTGAGCTTGTACAGCTCGGGCAGCGCGGCTTCGAACGAAAGTACGAGCTTCCAGTCACGCACCGGATCGACCAAGCCGACGCGCACCAGCACATCCTTGGATGCCGCGGTGAGCAGCAACGGTAGCCGGCGTGGCGGGCGATTCGGAACCAAGTACGAGACCAAATCTTCGCCCTGGTAGCCGCGTAGGTCCGGGTTGTTCTGCATGAAACGCGAGATGGTCGGCGGAACGTCGATCAGCGAAACGCGCGCGTCGATGCGCCGCGCCCCCAGACCCGGTGCGTGCATCAGGAGCGGCACGCGCACCAACTGCTCCCACAAGAACACCGAGTGCACCCAGAATCCGTCCCGCCCCAGCGCCTCACCGTGGTCGGAGACGAACAGCACGACGGTGCTGTCCATCAGCTTGCGTTTTTCGAGTTCTTTGATCAGGCGCCCGAACTCGGCGTCGATGCCAGCGGCGATTGCGCGGTAGCGCCAGCTTTGATCTTGGCCGTCGATCGCGATTTTATGACTCGCGGCGAGCTGCTCGACGAACGGTGTGTCGAGCTCGTGCCAGTTGTGTTGATCGAAATTGAACAACCAGAGCAAGAAGGGCTTGGCCGTATGGGCGCGCGCGCCCAGGAACTCAATCGCCCGATCGACGATTGGGCGAGCGGTGCTCTGCTGGGCGCCGTAACCCCAGACCTGCATTTCTTTCGGGTAGTCCTCGACGTCCGTTGCCCGATCGAAGTGGAAGTCGGGGCGCAACTTGCCGATGAACTCGCGCGCCGACTTGGCGATCACGAGCTGCCGGTCGTAGCCGGCGTTCTTGGCCACACGCAGCAGGTCGTTGTCGGGTGTGGTCGAGACGTCGTAATTGCCGCCGGTGAGCGCGGGCAGTGAGCGGAGCGTGTCGGAGCCGGCGGCGTAGGCGTTGCTGAAATCGAGCGAATTCAGGGCAAAGCGCGCCAGGTTCGGCATGACGTGGGGATCGCGGGCGACGTCGCTGCGCAGGGTGTCCACGTAGTAGACGATCACGTTGTAGCCCCGCTTTGGGCCGCGCAGCGCCTCGATCTGGGCCGCGAGTGTCGGCTCTTCCTCGAACGGTGCTTGCCATTGGGGCGCTACCGTTGGCGCGCCGAGTGGAAAGCGCTCGCGCACGCGCGCGACGCGCGACATGTGGAGGCCCGGCCAATGTAGCGGAGCTTTGAGGAACTCTTCGGCGACTTGTTCGCGCCGCAGGACGCGGCCCACATAAGCTTCCTCGAGCCAGACGTGACGAAGCCAGTCGTCGATTCGAACGCGGATGCGCGCGAACACGACGAACGCGAGCAGCCAAAGCAGGCCGAGTCCGCCCAACGCGCGCACGACGACCTCAGCGCGCGGCGTTTTTAGGGTCAAGCCATGGAGCGCGAGCGTGAACCCGGCGGCCAAGATCAACGCCGCCGCCAGCTCCAAGATGGTGTGAATGCGCGAATAGAGCGAGACGTATTGCGTCAGATCGATCCACACCACGAGTGCGCCCGATGTCGCGAAGAGCGCCACAACCAACCAAAATAAAAGCCAACGCTGAGCGGCCAAGTAGCGTCCCGCGAGCAGCAGTGCGGCGGCGCCCAGCGCAGTGACCGCGCCCGCGCCGAGCATGAAGCAGAGCGGTCCGACGCGACTCAGCACGGTCCGCGCGACGTGCTCACCGCTGAAGGTGTAGATGGCGGTGTTCATGCTGGCGAGCGCGCCCAGTGCCCCATACGTCGCAGCGCGCAGGCCGAGCACGCGACGCTCGCTGCCCTTCAGGCGACGACCGAGCGCTCGCCATTCCAGCCAAACCAAGCAAGACCCGAGTAGCCCGAGCAGCGCGCCAACCATGGCGTACAGGCCCAGGGCTCCCAGCACATGATGTGACACCGAAAAATAGGCCCACCCCGAGCGCACGCATGCATCGGCCGCGACCATGCACCATGTGGCAAGGATGCCGGCGCTCACTAGTCGTGCCAGTAAACCGAGGAAATTCAACGGGCTAGTGCCCTGCGACTTCGATTGCTCAGCGGCCAGAGTGCGTACGCCCCAGGGGTGAGCGCTCGGGCAGAGCGCTGGAGCGTCTTGCCAGAGCATATTCAGCCGGCACGCCGTTGTCACGGCAGCCGAAACGTTTTAGGCCATGAGCCCCACCCAATGCTCGAGCCCCAATCGCCCATGTCTCGAATTGTTGCGACGCCGGGCGCGCCCGCGCCGAGTGCTGTGTCGGCGAAGCAATTGGCGATGATCGTGCTGTTTGGCACGCTGACCATGCTGTTCGGCGCGAGCGTCGTGGGCTACCTGATCACGCGCTCACAAAACGATGTCTGGAAGACCGCGAGCATGCCCGGGCTGCCGCTCGGGCTCGTGGCCAGCACGATCTTGCTCGCTGCGCTGAGCGTGGCCATGCACGTGGCGTTGCGCGCAGTACGCCAGAATCGTTTCGAAACGCTGCAGCGCGCGTTGACGGTCGCGCTGCTCTTGGGGCTCGCGTTCGTGGTCGGTCAGGCCGAAAATTGGCGTTCGATGTATGCGGCCGCGATCGCGACCGACGCGCGCACGCTGTACGCATTCACCTTTTACATGCTGACCGGCCTGCACGCGGCGCACGTGATCGGTGGATTCGTCCCGTTGCTCGTGGTCATTGGCAAAGCCAAGCGACGCGAGTATTCGAGCTCCAACCACGAAGGCGTGAAGTTGTGCCTTCAGTACTGGGACTACTTGGGCGTGATCTGGTCGATCCTGCTCGGCGTGCTCTATTTTGCGACCTAGCGCCGCATGAAGAGCTATTTCTGGGACTTCTTTGGGCCTCGCGCCGAAGGCACCGCGCAGCACTTCTTGATTCACTTACGTGAGTTCTTGCACAAGCACGACTGCCCCGAGATGCCGATGGGCCTGCGCTCGGAGGGCGCAGGTCACCAGGCCGTGTTCTGCTCGCCGCCGGTCGAGTTTCAAGCGGCGATTGAGCGCAGTCTGCGTCCGCGTCGCTCGACCGACGAGTGAACGCTTAGGGCGACAGGCGTTCGACCTGCCAGCCCGTTGCGATCGAGCGATAGGAAAAGCGGTCGTGCAAACGGGCATCCTGCCCGAGCCAGAACTCGATTCGCTCGGGTAACAAACGATACCCGCCCCAGTTTGGCGGTCGTGGCACCGGCTGATCGCGAAAGCGAGCTTCAGCTTCGGCGATGTGCGCTTCGAGCACGTCGCGAGACGCGATCACTTGGCTTTGCGCCGAGGCCCAAGCGCCGATCTGGCTGGTGCGCGCGCGCGCCGCAAAGTAGCGGTCCGACCATTCGGCGGGTGCGCGTTCGACCACTCCTTCGATGCGCACTTGGCGGTTCAGGCTGGCCCAAAAGAAGACCAGCGCGGCGCGCGGGTTGAGCTCCAACTCATGTCCCTTGCTGCTGCCGTAGTTGCTGACGAAATACAGCGCGCCTTCGGTCGAGCCCTTGTACAGCACCGTGCGCGCCGCGGGGCGCCCATCCGGCGTGGCAGTGGCGAGCGTCATCGCGTCGGCGAAGCGCGGGTCGAGCGCGCGCGCCTCGCTGAACCAGCCTTCGAAAACGGAGAGCGGATCAGGTCCTAAGGTTTCTTGGCTCACAGCGCTACCATTTAGCGCGGATCCCGACGGTGTACGCACCTGAATGCGACTTTTCTGTCGGCGAGGGCGCGGACAAAAACAGATACGTCGCACCGCCCAAGCCCACGGCGCCGGTGATTAGCCCGACGGTTGTCACGACGCCCAGAGTCTTTCCAGACTGAGCTGCGTCGTACCCGGCCTGGTTACAGAGGTGGTCGGTGCAATTCTTGTCCACCGTGCTCTTGCGATCGAGCACGAGGACCCCCGCCACGATTCCTGTCACGAGCCCTGCCACGCCCAGCCCGCCCACCAGATAGGCCGCGGTGTGGTTTACTCCCTCGCGCTTGGGCACGCTGCCCTCGCCCGGTTTGGACTCGGCCGAAGGCGAGCCAACGCCGACGTCCAATTGGCTGCGTTCCCCCTCACCGATGCGCGCGACGAACGAGGCCGAATCGGTCCCCGGTGCGGTCACGATCACCACGTGCTCGCCCGGATCGACGGGCAGCCAGGTGTCGAGGCTGGCGCTGCCCAGCACCACGCCGTCGCGCCGCACTTCGATGTCCGAGCGTGCGGCAGGCGTAAGATGAACGAGCAAGCGCGGCACGCGCGGCTCCAGCGCTTGTGCGCGTTGCAGAGCAATGCCGCGACGCTCGTCATCCGATGGCAAACGCTGCGCGACTTCACGGAATAACGTCCAAGAAGTGGCAAAGCGGCCAATCTTCTCTTCGCAATCAGCGATGTTGAACAGTGTGCCGAGCGCGGCGTCGAGGCGATTGGATTCGCGGAACTTCGTGCAGGCAGTGAGGTAGTCGCGCTTTTCGGCGGCGGCGCGGCCTTGTCGGAACAGCTCTTCGGCGGCTGCAGGATCTCGCGACTCTTGCGCGCGAGCTGCGCGCCCCGACGACAGCACACAACATGCGCTCAACGCGACCCAGGCGACCTTCACCCTCATGAGTGGGAACCTATCACCGGTGCCATGCTCAATGCCGACGATCGAACGGGTTGTCCCCGCCGAACAGAGACTTGCTCGTGGGAACAGGGCGCGGCGCTGGCTGCGCGGTGGGCGGCGGAAGCGCGTGAACGACGCGCGCGGGCTTGGCAGCCGCGGGCACCTTTGGCAGCGCAACTGCGGGTGGCGCTTCCGTCTTGGAGAGCGCGACCTGAGCAGTCGCAGGCGCCGATGGCGTAGGCAAGGCGGCGCTCAACGCCGGGTGCAAATCCGGAACGGGGGGTGGCGAGAGCGATGCGCTGCTCACCACGACTTGCTCCCCCGCCGCGCGTCGCTGCAACATCACGAGCCCGGCACCACATGCCAAACACAGTCCGAGCGCGCCGGTGATCAGCGGCCAGCGCCGTTTGGGCGGTGGTCCGCTGATCACCGTCGAGCGCGTTACGGGGTGGCCGGTGGCGGTCTCGACGCGGCCGGTGATCGCCGAGGTCACCTCGAGCGGCGCGATCAGCGTGGCACCGTGCTCATCCGCGGTCGACGCAACCCGCGCGGACTCCGGAACGCGCGGTGAGATCGGCAAGCTCGAGTAGCTGGGCACACCCATCGCAAACTGCAATGCGCTACGCATGGCGCGCGCTGACTCGAAGCGATGCCCTCGGTCGAACGCTAGTGCGCGATCAATCACCTGCGCTACTACTTCGGGGACGCTGGGTGATACGTGGCGTATGGGCGGTGCGGGGCGCGTCGCCGAGAGCACGAGTTGTTCCTGAATGGTCGCGGCTTCGTGGACGAAGCGGCCCGTCAGTAGCGTGAACGCGGTCGCGCCCACTGCCCAAATATCCGTGCGATCGTCGACTTCGAGCCAACGGCCGAGCGCTTGCTCCGGGGCCATGAAGGCAGGCGTTCCCAAGATCGAGCCCGCTTGCGTGGCGGTCGGGCTGTGGACCGAGAGTTCGCGAACCCGCGCAATCCCGAAGTCCAACACCTTGAGTCGACCCTCATGGGTGAGAAACAGGTTCTCCGGCTTGAGATCGCGGTGAACGACGCCCTTGTCGTGAGCCGCGGCGAGCACGTCCAGCAGCTGGTCGAGCAACGGCATCAACTGCGAGACCGCAATGCCGCTCGGTTCACGGGACAGCAGGCTGTCGAGCGTTTGGCCGGTCAAGAGTTCCATGACCAAAAACGGCGAATGATCTTCGCTCACGTCGTCGTCGAGGACGGTCACCGCGCCGGGGTGCGCGACCTTGTTTGCGACGTACCCTTCACGCAGAAACCGCGCGGTCACCTCGCTGTCGCGCGCGACTTCGGGGTGCAGCATTTTGATGGCGACGCGCGCTTGGTTGCGGTGCGTCGCCGCGTAAACGCTGGCCATGCCGCCCACGCCGATCAGCGAATCGAGCCGCCACTTGCCTTTCAGCACGGTGCCGAGTCGCGCATTCTCCCGCGCGATGATGTCCTTGTGCAGGGCCATGGTAGCTGCTGGTAGCCGGGTGGCTCGGGCAGATTAGTAATCTTTCCCCCGCTACGCACGAGCCATACAGTTCGATCTTGGTGATTGATTCAATACCTAAGCTCAATACCTAGCGCTCGGCCTCTAGGCCGCGTCGCGCCCCGCTGGAACGCGTCTCACGTCGGGCCATGTGGGAAGAAATGAGGCTGTTCAGCGTAAGCTCGGTATCATCTGCTCCGGCTTTTCTACGAGGGAAATTGTTTCATGCATAATACGTCAATGAAGCGTTCGGCGGTGCTGGTGGCGGGCGCGCTGAGCCTGGCGGGGGCTTTTTTCGCGGGGGCCGCCTATGCGGCAGATCCCAAGCTCGACGAGGCCACCGACCTGATCACCAAGGCGGTTGCCGTCCTCAAGGCGGCCCAGAATCCGGACCCGAAAAAGGAGTTTGGTGGGCATCGCATGGCAGCGATTGAGTTCTTGATGCGAGCTCAAGGGGAAATCATCAAAGCCAAGCAATTCGCCGATGCTCCGCCGAAGGACCCCAAGGACCCGACGCCGAAGGATCCCAAGGACCCGACGCCGAAGGACCCCAAGAATCCGACGCCGAAGGACCCCAAGGGTTGAGCTCGACAGTCGCACGAGTCGTGTCTCGCACACGGCTCGTGTAGATTGGCGCCCCCGTGACGATCGTTCGTTCGCCATTGCGCGCCGGTTTGCTTGCACCCGCCAAAGCGGCGCTCATCGCGTTGATCGCGATCGCGTCGTTCGGCGGGTGTTTCGTTTCTTTCGACGGTTATCAGCTAGCGCAATCCAGCGCGGCGGGCGAACTCACGCTCGGGGGCTCTGCGGGTCGATCCGGAAGCTCGAATGGTGCCGCAGGGCGCGCCTCCGGTGGCGACGCGGGCGCAACCCCCTTGGGTGATGGTGGTGTTTCTGATGACCCTGCGGCGGGCAAGTCGAGCGTGGGGCAGATCGCCGTCGAGGGCGGGAATGGGGGTCGATCAGTCGGGGCCGCGGGCGGCGGATCAGGTGGATCTGCTGCGGGATCGAGCGGCAGTACTGGATCCGGTGGCAGCACGGCAGGTTCGGGAGGCACCATTGGAAGCGGCGGCTCGAAAGCCGGAGGTGGCACGAACGGCAGCGCGGGGAGCGCTGGTAGCAACAACGCGGGTGCGGGCGGTGGTGGGCAATACGTTTGCCCCACGGTACATGGCCGAATTGCGGTCGCCATTCCACGTCCGAGTTCACCCGGCATCTACTGCATCGATCGCGCGGAGGTAAAAAACGCCGAGTATCAGGCGTTCCTCGATGCGGCAGTGGGCAGCTCGGGGCAGTCCAGTGCTTGCTCGTTCAACACCAGTTTTGCGCCCGACACGACGGGTGGGTGCAACCAATACGATCCGGTCGGCAAGGCCAACGTCCCCGTCGCTTGCGTGGATTGGTGCGATGCGGCGGCGTACTGCAAGTGGGAGGGCAAGCGCCTGTGTGGGCGAGTCGATGGCAGCGGCTCGAACCCGCCCGCATCCTTCGCCGATGCCAGCAAGAGTGCCTGGTACCGCGCTTGCTCGCACGCGGGTGATTTCGATTTGCCGTACGGCAACGTGTACAGCGGAGAAAAGTGTATTGGGCTCGACAACACCGCAATTCACCCGGTCGCCGTGCCTCATACCGACTGTGAAGGCGGGTACAGCGGCCTATACGACATGAGCGGCAACGTCGCCGAATGGGAAGATTCCTGCGCTGCAGACGCCAGCGCGAGCGACCAGTGCCTGGTGCGCGGAGGCAGCTATCTCGAAACGAACCAGAGCGTTGTCGGTGCGCCGTCGTTATTGTGCAATTCAAACGTCCACGGCTCCGCAATTGCCGCAACCAAGGCCCGTTCCACACGCGACAAAGAAATCGGCTTCCGCTGCTGTGGGGAGCCGGTTCTCAGCCCCTGAGCGAGCCAAAGGGTCCCTTACTCGCGCCGATCGGTGATCTGATCGTGCCAAACCTGACTAGGTAGTGTCAGGTTGCAGCCCCGAGCATCTCGGCTATATGTGAGCGCGATGCGAGTTTTGGTCACCGGCGGTGCAGGGTTCATCGGCAGTCACGTAGTAGAAGGGGCCCTTGCGGAGGGCCATGACGTCGCGGTTCTCGACGATCTCAGCTCGGGCAAACGCAGCAATCTGCCCGCGGGTGTCCCGTTGTTCCAGGTTGATTTGCGGAATCGCAGCGCGGTTCGCGAGACCTTGTCGAGCTTCAAACCCGACCTGGTGAGTCACCAAGCCGCACAAATCAGCGTCGCGGTCAGCGTGCGCGAACCGTACCTCGACGGTGAAGTGAACATTCTCGGCGGCATCAACCTGCTCGACGCATGCGTCGCACAAAAGGTGAAGCGCTTGGTGTTCGCGAGCACCGGCGGCGCAATCTGTGGCCAAGTCCCCGACGGCCAACGCGCGGACGAAGACTGGCGTCCGGCTCCCATCAGTCCGTATGCGATTCACAAGCTGGCCTTCGAGCAGCTATTGGATGTGTATCGCGCCCATCACGGCCTAGAGAGCGTGGTGCTGCGCTACTCGAACATCTACGGCCCGCGCCAAGATCCGCACGGTGAAGCGGGCGTGGTCGCCATCTTCTTCGACACGGTGCTGGCCGGCAAAACCCTGCGCGTGAACGGGATGGAGACTGAGGGCGATTCCGGTTGCTTGCGCGACTACGCCTACGTCGGCGACGCGGCGCGTGCGAACCTGGCCGCGCTCGCTGGTCGTTTGCCCGAGCGCATCATGAACGTGTGCACGGGCACCGTGGTCTCCACGCTCGACCTGGCCAAAGAGATCTCCACGGTTGCGGGGGCAGAACTGCGCACCGTTTTCGCGCCACCGCGCGCCGGCGACATCGGGCGATCCGTGCTCGACCCGACGCGGTTCATCGGTGCGCTCGGCGTTCCAGTGCCGATCAGCGAAGGCCTTCGTCACACCTTCGCATGGTATCGCTCGCTGCAGTGAAGCGCTGCTCGCTCGCGCTCTCGGCGCTGCTCGCCGCATCGTGCGCGGCTCAGCCGCCGCACGCGCATGCGCCGAGCCTCGCAGAAGTGCCGAGCGCGCAGGGCAACGAGCGCACGACGAGCGCCGTTCCTCCCTCCCCCAGTGCCGAGCCAGCGCTCGACGACTCGGGTGACGGAGAGCATGAAAGCGACAGCGACGACGAGCGGCTGGACGACGGCGAACTCGCCGAGCCCGCGCCGGGCGCGCCACAACCCCACCCGCTCGACGGCTGGTCGGACCAGCAAATCGAGCGCGCCGTCACGACCGACCTTGCTTCATTGGGATCCATGTCCGTCGGCACCCCCAATGCCGGCGGCCTCGTGAACGGCGTGCAAGCCGTCGCCTCGCCGCTCTATTCGCTGGTCAGCCCGGGCTCCGCGTGGGGCACTCAGGAGACGATCGACTACTTGAACGCCGCGGTGCAGGCCGTGCACGATCAGTTTCCGGACACGCCGCCGTTGGCGCTCGGGGACATCGGAGCGCGTCGCGGTGGCGCGCTCCGCCCGCACATCAGTCATCAAGCGGGTCGGGATCTCGATATCAGCTTTTACTACCGGGACGGGACGCGCTGGTACGCACGCGGCACGCGAGACAATCTGGACTTTCCCCGGCTGTGGGCCTTCGTCCGCGCCCTGATCGAGAAGACGGACATTGATCTGATCTTGCTCGATCACGGGCTGCAAGAGCCGCTCAAGGAATATGCGCTGTCGATCGGTGAAGATCCGGAGTGGTTAGCGCAGATCTTTCAAGGCAAGGGCGCGGTGCGGGCGATCATTCGGCATGCGCCGGGACACGCCACTCACTTGCATTTGCGCTTTTGGAATCCGCGCGCGCAAGAGACGGCGCGCCGCTGCTACGCCTCGCTCGCTCGCCATCAATTGGTCCGCGCGCCGATGCAGTTCACCACGCACAAGGTGAAGAAGAACGAAACTTTGGCGATGATTGCCAAAAAATACGGCAGCACCGTGCGCGCGATCCGTGAAGCCAATGGCTTGCGTTCCAATTTGATTCACGAGCAAGCGGTGTATCGCATCCCGCTCAGCGGCGCTGGCGGCGTTCGCATTCCGCACACCGAACGCGTGCGCATCCCGGCGCGCCGTCCACCGCCTGCGCGGCGTGACGTGAACGACGCCGCTAACGGCTCGAGAAGCGCGTCAACGCGCGAACAAGAATAAGATCCCCGCGCTGTCTTGCAGCTCGCAAGCGACTCCGCGGTCGGGGGCTCGCTCGGCCCAATCGAGGGACCCGGGCAAGAGCGGCTCGATCGGCTTGACGCGCATTTGCGATCGGCCTCCTGCGCGTTGGTTGAGCGTTTCGCACAAGTGGTTCGCGACTTCGCTCATCGCACTCAAAAGATCGTCGCTCGGCTTGGGGAGCGCGCGCTGGGCTTCGACCTCGTTCTCCGGCAACAACATGAATGCCGCACCGAGCGCGATTGCGGCCGCGCGATCAGCGACGATCGCGCCCACGTCGTGACCTTCGTCGTCAATCAAGCGCGAGAGCCAGCACGGCCCGAGCTCACTCGGCACGAATGCGATGGGCCGCCGTTCACGCACGCTCGCCTGATCACCAATCAGGGCATGCAAACTCTCGTTGATCGCGGCAACCGAGGGCAAACGAAGCCCCGGGCCAATCTTCGCGGGTTCGCCAGAGACCTGCGTCGCGGCCGCTCCCGGCTGTGCGATCGTCGCGAAGGTCGCCGGCTGCGGTAGATCCGAGGCGGTCGCGACTGCGAAGGAAGGCGTGGGTGGGATCGACAAGACTTCGCGCCCTCGCCCCGCCGCGTTCCACTGCGCTTCCAAACGTTGCACGCGCTCGCGTAGCCGCTCGTGCGAAGCCCGCAGCACCAGCAACTCGGCACGCAGCTCCGCAACTTCACCGGCGTGGCTACTGCCGGGGGGCATCGAACTCGGACGATGAACGTCTCGACGGGGCCCGAGTTCACCTGGCACCCAATCGCCATCGACCGCGTCGAATGCACGCTCGTCGTCCGAACGTGTTTGACGCATCAGTTGCGAGGCCGCCGCCGCGAGCGCGGGACTGTCCCCCGAGCGCTTCAAATGTTGAAGCACGGCATCCGCACCTTCCAGCCGCTGAACCCGAGGCTGAAACACGTTGCGGTCGACGGGCACGAGCTTCACCAGCTCCAGCACCCAGACGCCGCGGCGGCACAACAGCCGCGCGGGGGTCGCGCTCGTCAGAAGGTCGCCAGCGATGGACATCCAGTCCCGAGGAACGGCCGCGGGCGAGCGAAACTTTAGCGAAGAATAAATGCCGTATTCAGCGCTTGGCGCCCTCGAGCTTGCGCTCGAGCAACGCGTACAGCACTGCAGCCGCCGTATACAGCCGATTTTCCGCCTGATCGAAGATCACCGAGCGCGGTCCGTCAGCTACCTCGGCCGAGACTTCCTCGCCGCGGTGCGCGGGCAAACAGTGCAGCAAGATCGCGTCCGACTTCGCGGTCGCGAACGTCTTTTCTTGGATTTGGTATGGGCCAAGGGCCTGCTGGCGAGCGGCCTTTTGATCTTCCGAATCGCCCATGGATAGCCAAACGTCCGTATACAGCGCGTCGGCATCGTGGGCGGCTTCGGCGGGATCCTCGGTGATCAAGATCTCGCTGCCGCTCTTCTTGGCGACGTTGCGCGCAGCATCCACGAACGCCTCGGGAATTTGATAGCCCTTGGGCGCCGCAATGGCGAAATTCGTGCCCATCAGCGCACAGGCTTCCATCAGGCTCACGGCCACGTTGTTGCCGTCGCCGATATAGGCGATTTTGCACTTGTCCAGAGGGCCGCGTTGCTCGGCCAGGGTCATCAAGTCAGCTAAACTCTGACAGGGATGATGCCCGTCGGTCAGCGCGTTGATGACTGGAATTGAAGCCGCTGCTGCAAAACGCTCCACATCTTCGTCCTTGAAGGTTCGGATCACGAACGCACGCACGAAGCGACTGAGGACGCGCGCCGTATCTTCGATCGTTTCGCCGCGGCCGAGTTGGAGATCGTTCGGGCCCAGGCCGATTGCCTGTCCGCCCAAGCGCCCGATCGCAGTTTCGAAGGACACCCGCGTGCGCGTGGACGGCTTGCTGAAATACAAGGCCACCGAGTCATTCTGCAGCGCCGTGCAGCGTTGATACGGCTTGGCCTTGAACTTGACTGCACGAGCCAGCAAATATTTGAAGTCGGCCCGACTGAGATCCGACGTCTTGAGGAGGTCCTTCATGGCAGCTACCAGGTCGGGGGTTATAAACCGTCGCCCTCGGCATGTCCTTGTTTTTCATGCTGATTGAGCCGATTGCCAGGGGCACGGATCGGCGTGTCCAACCCTGATGACGACCGCTCCAGTGTGCTGCTAGCTTGCGCCCCCATGGCGAACCCCACCGCGACTCTTTCCACCTCGCTCGGCGACGTGGAAATCGAAATCTTCACGGACAAGATGCCGCTCACGGCGGCGAACTTCATCAAGCTGTCAAAGGCCGGCTTTTATGACGGTCTGCACTTTCACCGAGTGATCAACGGCTTCATGATCCAATTCGGCTGTCCTCACAGCAAGGATCCCAAGAGCCCGCGCGCGGGTACCGGGAACGGCCCGGAAGGCACGATTAAGGACGAGCATCCGGCGGACGCCAAGCTCTCGAACGAGCCAGGCACTTTGTCGATGGCAAACACTGGCCAGCCCAACAGCGGGAGTTGCCAGTTCTTCATCAACACGGTGCACAACAGCTACCTCGATTGGTTCACTCCTGGCGCGTCGAAGCACCCCGTGTTTGCCAAAGTCATCAAGGGCATGGACGTCGTGAAGAAGATCGAGACCACGCCCACGGGAGCCGGCGATCGCCCGGCGACCCCCGTGCAAATGGTCAAAGTGACAGTCCACGACTGAATTTTCCCGGCTCCCTGGCTCGAGGTGGCAGGCACGGCGTCGGCGAACCGACACAAAAGAGGCCTTTCCGAGACCTCTGACGCGGCCGAACGGACCACAAGCGTCAAAAAGATCGTGCTGAACCCTTGAGCCGGGGGCCTAAGTCTGTAAATCTTTCGAGATCTGACGTGAATACCGCGCCCCACGCCCATGTCCCGCGTTCCGTGGCGGGGGAAATTTCCCAAGGGCACGTGCTTGGGAGATACGAGCTATTGCTCCCGCTCGCGACCGGCGGGATGGCCATGGTGTGGGCGGCTCGGGTCAAGGGCACCCGCGGCTTCCAAAAGATCGTCGCGGTCAAGACGATGCTCTCCAAGCTGAGCGAGGACGCTCAGTTCGAGCAAATGTTCTTGGATGAGGCTTCCCTCGCCTCGCAGATCCGCCACCCCAACGTCGTTGAGATCTCGGATCTCGGCGAGCAGGAGGGCGTCCTCTACCTCGCGATGGAGTGGATCGACGGCGTCCCACTCAATCAACTGATGAAAACGGCGAAAGCCGCCGGGGGCGTGCCGCTGCCCGTCGCGGTTCGCATCGTGATGAACGCCTGCGCCGGCTTGCACGCGGCGCATGAGTTGCGTGACTCGAAGGGGCACCTGATCGGCTTGGTGCACCGGGATGTTTCGCCCCAGAACATCTTGGTCACTTACGACGGCGTCTCCAAGGTCGTCGACTTCGGCGTGGCCAAAGCCACCGCCATGGGCGGGAGCGGCACCGTTGCCGGTCAGCTCAAAGGCAAAGTCAGTTACATGGCGCCCGAGCAGGTGCGCGGTGAAGCGATCGATCGCCGAGTCGACGTCTTTGCGCTGGGCATCGTGCTGTATTCACTCACGACCGGAAAGCACCCATTTCGCCGCGAAAGCGAAGCGGCAACCATGTACACGATCGCATCGGACGAGCCTGTGCTCCCGCCGAGCAAGTTCTTGCCAAACTACCCGCCGGCTCTGGAGGCCGTGCTGCTCAAGGCCTTGGCCAAAGACCAGAACGATCGCTACGCGACGGCGAGTGACTTCCAACGCGCGTTGTACCTGTGCCAGCCCCCTGGGGAGCGCACGAATACCGACGAGGACGTCGGTGCGTTCATCCGTCAGATGTTCGGCAACCGCCGCGACGAGAGCCGAGCCGCGCTCGCTGAAGCCCTCGCTCAAGCCGATAAGCGCGGCCGACGCTCGCAACCGGATAACGTCAATCCCCTCACGCAATCCCAGCGTCGGTCGCTCTCTGACGTGGGCGTGAGTGACGCTGCGCTGACCGACGAGAGCAAGACCTTCGGTATTTTGGGTTCTGCGCAGGGTGCCGCTCTTGCCGCCGCAGCTGAACCCGATCCGCTCCCCGTTCCTCGCCGCAAGCGCGCGTTGCTCGTGGTCTCGCTGGTTGGCGTTGCATTGCTAGCGGCTGCGGCTGCGCTCGCGCTGTCGCAATCGGGCGACGAGCAAGCGCCAAAGCCGCACCCGTCGGCAACGAGCAAACCAGTCGCCACGGCGACGCCGCACGCGGACTTGACCGCGCCCGACCCAGCTCCCATGCCGCCAGCCGAGTCCCCATCCTCGGAGGCCGCCAGCGCGTCTGCGCGAGCGGCCGCGCCTATCGTGCCGCGCGCTTCCGCGACGCCCAGGGCAACTCCACTCACCCCCGCAACGCCAAGTGCCGTGGTGAAGCCCAAGCCCACCACGCCCAAGTGGCGCGAAGATCCCGGCTTCTAAGCGCTCGGCTCTAGCGCTAGAAGCGACCGGCCCAAGACACGCCAGCGAGGCTGTTCGGCGCGCTCGGCACGATCGTCATCGCGGCACTCGAGGGGGCCGCGTGCTTATTGCGTTGCAGGAGCAACATCGTCACCGAGGTGCCGACGCAAGCCACACCCACCCCCAGCGCGACTTGTGAGGTCACGTTGTAAAGCTTGAGGTTCGAATAATCACCAGCGGCAGAGCTCGGACATTGGTCGTGGTTCGGTCCACACTGCGCTTCCAGATCGCTCAGCGTGCTTTGGCGCAGAGCGAACAGGACTCCCGAGCCGATCAAACTGGCGATGCCCACACCGCCAATCACGTACGGGATCAGGCGCGGATTGCTCTTGTCGATCGGGGGTTCCGTACCCGGAGGCGTGGTGGGTCGGGTTTCTTGCGGCTCTGGGGCGAGCGTCACATCCACGGTCTTTTGCTCGTTTTCGAGGATCGTGACCGTTTGGCTGAAGGGCAATGCGCCCGGTGCCTTGGCTGTAATGGCGTGCGGTCCCGGGTCGAGCGGTACCGGCACACCCACCGAGCTTGCGCCGAGCGCAACGCCGTCGAGCTGGATCTCGGCCGCTTCAGCGCCTGAACCTCGTTGAATCACCAGCTTGGGAATGCTCGCCTGCAGGCGATTCACCGCTGCGTCGACCTCGGCCTTGAAGTCGTCACCGACGCTGTCGGCATCCGCATACGCCAGTTGGTAACCGCCCAAGGCGGTCACCAAACGACCCAGCTTTTCCTCACACGAGGCGATATGGAAACGCACTTGTGGCGTCATGCGCACTTGGCCGACGTCACGAAATTGCTCGAGCGCGGTGCTGTAGTTTCCGGCTTGCTCCAGCTCGATCGCGCGCTGAAACTGCGCGCGCGCTTTCGAAAGCTCTTTCTTGTCCTGCGCGGCGGCTGGTCGCGCCGTGAGCGCAATGGATAGCGCTGGCAGCAGCAAGAGTGAGCCACGCAGGCACGCGGAGGCTACCTGCCGATGAAGGAAAAACGAGCCGAACCGAGCAAGCATGCGGCCTCTCATCATACAGCCACCGGCAAGGGTGATCGAGCTTACGCACCCTGAACCCGCAAATTCGGGCAAATTTGTCGGAATCTGCCTACAACCGCTTACGCCGCGTCGCGGTCGGTGCCATGGTTCCCGCGGCTCTTGGCTGACGATCGAAAAATTCCAGAAGGTCGCGTGGGGCGCTTCGTGCGCTTGGCTGGCTTGGGCGCACGCACTAGCGCAAGTCTCCTGTTCTCGAAGACCGGCGAAAACGCGGCCGAACTCGCGGCCGAGGTGCTCGGCACCATGCGCGGCGTGGCTGCCAAGGTCGGGCAAATGGCGAGCTACGTGGACGGCATCGTGCCCGAAGCACAGCGCGAATCGTACGAGAACGCGCTCCGCAAGTTGCGCGATCAAGCGCCCACGTCGACGAGTGCAGAGATCCGCGCGCTGGTCGAACTCGAGTTCGGCGCGCCCATCGCGCAGCTCTTCAATGACTGGGAGGACGAGCCGATCGCCAGCGCCTCGATCGGACAAGTGCATCGCGCGCGCTTATCCGACGGCCGCGTCGTAGCAGTCAAAGTGCAGCATCCGGGCATCGCCAAAGCGGTCGAGAGCGATCTCGACAATGCTGGCATGCTCGAATCGCTCGCCGCGTCCCTGGTCGGCAAAGGCATGAACACGCGAGGCGTCTTGAACGAGATCCGCACGCGCTTTCGTGAGGAGCTCGACTATCGCCTCGAGGCGCGGCGACAAATCGAGTTCGCTCAGATCTTTCGCGGGGATCCTCAGATCTTCGTGCCTGCCGTGATCAGCGATCGTTCGAGTGCGCGCGTGCTCACCAGTGAGTTCGTGGAAGGCTTTGATTTGGACACCGCCGCGACTCGCACTGAAGCGGATCGGCGCGCCTACGCCGAGGCGCTTTGGCGCTTCGTGTTCAAGGGCAATCTGGTCGGGGGCATGTTCAACGCCGATCCGCACCCAGGTAACTACGTTTTCCAATCCGAAAGGCGAATCGCTTTTCTCGACTTTGGCTGCGTCCAACCGATCCACGGCGGTCGGCTCGGCCCGGCGCGCGCATTGCACCAAGCAGCCCGCGCGCGGGACGAGCGAGGCTTCGCCGAACAGGTTCGAGTGATCATGGAAACACGCGGCGGTCTGTATGAAGAGCTAGCGATCGCCTACTCGCGCCGCTGTTTCGAGCCTTTGTTTTCGTCGCCTTTTCGAGTCACGCGCGAGTTCGTGCGCAAGCTGGTGGTCGAGATCGGCGAAATGAAACAGGTCATGTTCAAGAAGGGGGGCAATTTCGTGCCCTTGCCCGAAGGCATGGTGTTCATGAACCGCCTCCAGTTCGGCTTCTATTCCGTGCTCGCGCGGCTCGACGTGGAGGTGGATTACGCCGCGGTCGAGCGCGATTTCATGACGGGTGTGACGCCCGAAGCACACAGCGCGTAGCGCAGCGCTTTTCCGTTGTGTCACGGCGAGACAAAGCGCTTGCCTTCGCCGAAAGTTCGCTCGCAGTTGGAACCGGTTCCCCCAACAAGCGGTTGCACCGGGGTAGAGCCCGATGCCACAATACGGAACTAGTTCCATACCCTGCCCCTGCTAGGACCTCCGCCACCAATGAAGTACGGTTACTTCGACGACCAGACCCGCGAGTACGTGATCACCAACCCGCGCACGCCGGTCAAATGGATCAATTACGTTGGCACGCTCGGCTTTGGTGGCTTCGTCGACCACACGGGCGGGCTCTTGCTGTGCAAGGGCGACCCGGCTCTGAACCGCATCACCAAGTACATTCCGCAGTTGCCCGGGTCGCAGTTCAAGGGGCACACGCTGTACCTGCGCAAGCGCTCCAGCCGTGGCACGCAGATCTTCTCGCCGTTGTTCGTCCCCACGCTGGACGCATACGACCGCTTCGAGTGCCGCGTTGGCCTCGGTTATAGCCACTTCAACACCGAGTTCCACGGCGTCAAGAGCGAGATCCGCGTGTTCGTCCCGACCGGCGAGGCGGTCTTGGTGCAGGAAGTCAGCCTCACCAATCTGAGCGCCGAACCGATCGAGCTCGATGCCGTGCCGCTGCTCGAGTACACGCATTTCGACGCGCTCAAGCAGTTCATGAATGCGGATTGGGTCCCGCAAACGATGATGAGCGAGGCCCACGACGGCGGCGAGGGCCGCAAGATCCTTGCGCAATTCGCGTTCATGAACCGCGACCAGCGGCAGACGTACTTCACCGCCAACGTGAAGGTCAGCTCCTTCGAGACCGACCGTCGCGTGTTCTTGGGCGACAACGAATACGGCTCATTTCAGCGACCGCTGAGCCTGGAGAAGCCCGAGCTGTCGAACAGCTTGGCCCTGCGCGGCGACAACATCGCCGCGCTGATGCTGCCGCTCGGCACGCTCGCCCCGGGTGAAACCAAGCGCTTCGTCACCCTGCTCACGCAGCAGGAGGGAACGCGCACTGAGAGCCTAGCCAGCGCGCGCGCCGTGTTCGAAAAATACCGCAGCCACGAAGCGGTGGCCGCCGCGCTCAGCGCGATGAGCGGCGACTGGGACAAGTACCTCGCTCGCGTACAGGTCGACACGCCAGACGCGAGCATGAACAGCATGCTCAACGTGCACAATCCGCGGCAGTGTTACATGACCAAGAATTGGTCGCGTGATCTGTCGCTTTATCAGCTGGGCTTCGGTGGCCGCGGCATCGGTTTCCGCGACAGCTCGCAAGACGTCATGGGCGTAATGAGCGCCATGCCAGAAGAGGCACGCGAGCTGATCGAAAAGCTGCTGAGCGTGATGAAAATCAACGGCTCGGCGATGCATCAGTTCTACGCCTCGACCATGGTCGCCAACGAGGGCGACTCGCGCGAGGCCGAGGATCGGCCGAAGTTCTACGGCGACGACCATTTGTGGATCGTGTTCGCTGTCTGCGCCTATCTGAAAGAGACGGGCAATCTGGGCTTCTTGGAGCGCGTGCTGCCCTACTATGAAAAGGACAAGCACGGCGCGCCGCGCGAGCAAGGCACGGTGCTCAATCACCTCGAGCGCGCGCTCGAGTTCACCAGGACCAACGTCGGCAAGCACGGCCTGCCCTTGCTCGGCTTTGCTGACTGGAACGACACCGTCAATCTGAAGACGGGCGCCGAGTCGCTGTTCGTCGCCAATCAGTACGGCAAAGCCCTGCTCGACATGATCGAACTATGCGAGTTCCGCGGCGAGCACGCACAGGCGGATCGCTACCGCGCGGACTACGAGCACATGCGCGGCCTAGTCAACGAGTACGCCTGGGACGGCGAGTGGTACGTGCGTTACTTCGATCACGACGGCTCGCCCATCGGTTCGAAGAAAAACGCTCAGGGTCAAATCTGGACCAACGGCCAGAGCTGGCCAGTGATCTCCGGCTTTGCCCCGCGCGATCGCGCTGAGCGCGCGCTCGACTCCGTGAATCGCCTGCTCAACACGCCCAATGGCATCAAGCTCAGCGCCCCGGGGTATGACGGCTTCGACCCCGCCAAGGGCGGCGTCACCACCTATCCGCCGGGAGCCAAGGAAAACGGCGGCATCTTCCTGCACGCCAACCCCTGGGTCATGATCGCCGAAACCATCGTCGGCAACGGTGATCGCGCGTTCCAGTACTACAACCAGATCAACCCGGCCGCGAAGAACGACGTCATCGACACCTACGAGTGCGAACCGT
Source organism: Polyangiaceae bacterium (assembly GCA_035634635.1). Taxonomy (GTDB): domain Bacteria; phylum Myxococcota_A; class Polyangia; order Polyangiales; family Polyangiaceae; genus PMG-095. The sequence continues at coordinate 35,293 of DASQCO010000102.1, read as the reverse complement.
ACGTTTACGCTCAGAACATCCTTGGCAACGAGCATCAGCTGTTCGGTCTCGCCCGTAACAGCTGGCTCTCCGGTACCGCTTCTTGGACATACCAAGTGGGTACGAAGCACATCTTGGGCATCATGCCGAACTACGGCGGGCTCGAGATCAACCCGTGCATCCCGAAGGGCTGGGATGGCTTCAGCGTGCGTCGCCAATTCCGCGGCGCCGAGTACTTGATTGAAGTCACCAACCCCGAACACGTCTCCAAGGGCGTGCGCAAGCTCGTCGTAGACGGCGTTGCCATCGCTGGCAGCGTGATCCCCGCCTTCGACGACAACGGCACACACACCGTCCAAGTCACCCTCGGCGCCGTCGCCGCCGTGGGCGAGGAAGCCGCGCAGTAGCGTCTACGGGCCCGGGGTAAAACCCTGGGCCCGCTCACGTCGATCAGCGGCAAACCTCGCGCGAAGCGTAGATCTTCGCGTCCGCAGCCGAGAGTGCACCCAACGCGCTCACCGTGCCGCTCGTGGACACCGTGAAGTGCGTGTACTCGTGCTCGTAGCAACCGGCGAGGCAATCGCCGCTCGCGCGATCGAACACATAGTGCCAAGCGGCGTCTTCGCGCACGACGCAGATCGTCGGACCGTCGCCACCACTGATGTTCGAGGAAGCGGATTCGATGCCCGGGAGCGCGGCGTACTGCTTGGCCACGCGCTCGATGTCGTAGATCCCTTCCAGCTCCAGCTCGACAAAGCGCACCGAACCAACGCTGATGCTCGTGCTCCGCAAGCCATAGGCCTCGTTGAGGCAATTCCACGCCGTGTACGTGCCTGCTTGCATCTCGCTTGCTGTCTGCGCGTCGGTCTGGAGGAGCAGTCCCTTGCCGTCGCTGGGCGGGAAGTAATGGATGTCCGCGACGCTGCTGTCTTGGTCCGTGATCAGCGCCAAGTCGCGCGAGAGTCGATCGTAGATCGCTTGATCGGCAACCACGCCGTTCGAAAACTTGAGGGCCAAGAGCTCGACGTTCGTGTCAGCGCGTGGCGTCGCCGCCAACTCCTGCGCATCAGGCAGATCGCTCGGACACCAGGTGCTCGAGCCTGCGCTTCCAGCACTGCCCGCGCTGTCCCCTGCGCCGGCTCCACCCACGCTCGCGCCAGCGGCGCTCGTTCCGCCGCTGCCGTCCCCGCCAGCAGCCCGCGAATTGGGCGCGTGGGCACGCCCGCCACACGCCCCGAGTAGCCACGCACAACCAAGAAAGACACCGTATCGTTTGAAGTTCATTGCGCCCACCTAGGCCCATAGCGTAGCGCACCGCGACGGATCTGGCCGTAACCGATGCTCGATGTTAAAGCACCCACACCGTGTCCGATGATTCCGCCGAGCTCGATTGCTTGACCTGTTCCGCGTGCTGTCGCGGACACGCCGGCGTGATCCCGGTTTCTGCTGAAGATCTGGTGCGTTTTCGGCGCGCGGGGCGGCCTGAATTGGCCGAGCGCATCGTGCCCGGGCACTTTGGTGATGAGGCGATGGAAACGCGCGCGGACGGCGCGTGCGTCCATCTGGGGCGACCCGGGCTGCCGCATCATTGTTCGATTTACGACGTTCGACCGAACATCTGTGGTGAGTTCGAGCGCGGCAGTTGGCAGTGCCACGAAGCGCGCCGCTACTCGGCACGCGCAGCGGCGAGCACTCGCTGAGCGTCAGCCTGCGTCGGTCGCTCGGGCGTCGATTGGGCTGTCGCGTGCTTCGCCAAATCCGAGGAAGGCGAGAAATTCCGGCGCCCCGTACAAGCGGCGGCCGAGCAATGAACGGTGACGCTGAGCGCGATTCCAGCGACTGAGCAGCGCCAGATAACTGCGGTGCTCGGCCCAGCGCCGTTCATCGGCGTGGCGCAGGGCGTGTACGTCGTTGTGTCCGTCGCGCGCGAAGTCGCACTCGGTGCCGCCCAGCAAACGCAACCTGCGAATCCCACCGCGGCGGCCGAAACTGGCGGCAAACGGATACAGCTGACAATTGCCCGGTCGCGCCGAGTACGCCGTGCAGCGTTCGTCTGAGCCGAGAAACACGCACGCCCCCGCGTGCTGTCGAAGCACCATCAGCGCATGCCCCGCGTCGTGATCGAGCAGCACGAGGCTGCCCGGTTCGCCGACCAAATCGACCTCGGCCGTTGGCAGCCAGGCCACGATTTCAGCGGCAGCGCGACCCGTGCCATCGCTCAAACGCTGCACATCGACGTGCGTGAGCGGCACGCGCAAGTCGCGACAACAATTGCCGCAAGCGGTGCAACGAAATCGCAGGTGGCGCAGGCCGCTCGCCATGTGCCGAGCCTGACTCAGTTCGTGCCAACGCGCACGGCTCGCCGCTCTGGCAAAGTCGCGACGCGACGCCGAAGGCTCTGACGACCCTCGCCTTGGCGCGTGACCATCAACAAAAAAACAAACCTCCTCGCCGAGAAATCCCCCAAAAACGCCGCTAAAGTCCCGGTTGCGGAACGGGCGGTTTCTTGCTGAAAATGCTGCATGCTTTCCGCGGAGGCACGGGGACCGGCTTACCGAATCGTCAGCGAGCGGCTGGTGATTCGGTGCTGGGAACCGCGAGACGCGGCGGCGCTGAAGCTCGCCGTGGATGACAGCCTGAACCACCTACAGCCCTGGGTGCCCTGGGCCGCGAGCGAACCCACGCCGCTCGACCAGAAAGTGGCCTGGCTACGCAAAAGCCGCGGCGAGTTCGACCTTGGGCTCGACTACGCCTACGGGGTGTTCTCCAAAGACGAATCGGAAGTGATTGGTGGCGCGGGACTGCACCTTCGGCACGGCGTGAACGTGCGCGAAATCGGCTATTGGGTCGCGAGCGCGCATTGCCGAAGGGGCTACGCGACCGAGCTCACCCGCGCGCTCGTGCGCGTAGGCTTCGAAGTCGACTCCGCAAGCCGCATCGAACTCCGCGTCTGGACCGAAAATCGCCACAGCCGCAAAATCCCCGAAGCGCTCGGCTTCGTCAGCGAAGGCACCCTGCGCGGCATCACGCGCGACGCCGAGGGACGCCCGTGCGACGTCCAAGTCTTCGCCCTCCTGCGCGACGACTACGAATGCGGCCCAATCCCGAACCTCCCCCTGCGCGCCCTCGACGTCTCCGGCCACGATCTGCTCTGACCCCGAAAGGAAATGGGTCGCAGAGCTCCATTCCCCGGCCGTCGGGCGCAAATCGTCCAAATCGTTCAGATCAGGGTTGTCGAACCTGAACTCACGGATTATGTTCCGCCGCCCTAAACGTCCCCATCGTCTAGCCCGGCCCAGGACACGGCCCTTTCAAGGCTGTAACAGGGGTTCGAATCCCCTTGGGGACGCTGTTTTTCCCGTAGTTTCTGATAGTTTTTCCCCCTCTGATCGATTCCTGATCGTTTGCTCCGAAGCCGGCTGGAGCCTGATCGGGTGACAGAGGGGGAAAAACGAGACCGAGGTTGCCGCGGTAGTCCTCGGCCTCGTGCACATAGCCCTCGGTGGTCGCGTACTTTTCGTGCCCGGCGTGCCGCTGGATCACCTTGCACACGCTGGTGAAGACGGCCCACACGTTCCACGCACGCTTGCACCCGAACGGGTAGCGGCGCACCTTGCCCTCACCCGCGGTGCTTTAGACTTTCACCCGTACGTGCCCTGACCATCAATTGATTGGGGCCGTGGCGGGCGGAACCACGGGCTTTTCTGGCGGCTGCGGCTCACCGAGCAGGGCGCTGCGCTCACGCAACAAGGTTTGCACGCCTTCGCGAGATTCCTGCCCCAAATCCCAGCGTTCGTCGCACACCGTGAGGTACGCGCCCGGGTCATTGGTCAACACATCGAGCCCATGAACCGGAATGCGCCCGCTGAGATAGTGGTCGCCATGATCGCGCACCTCCAGTCGAGTTGGCCCGCCACTTCCGAAGATGGTGACGTTCTCGCAGCGCGCGAGCTCCTCGCCATTGTGCGGATCAGTGAGACGCATCAACACCCACGGCGCGGTGGGGTCCCTCGGCACCTGCAAGTACATGCGTCGGTAGTTGGGCAAGTGAATGTCCTCCGCCACCAACTTGCTCTCGGCCTCCGCAGACACGGCCGCCCCTTCCGGGAGTGACGCCGCGTACCTCGCGGGCCGCGTCGGTTGGCCTCCGGTATCAAGCCATCCGCTCAAACCCAAAGAAAGCAAAACTCGCCACCCGCTGACCGAGTAGTCCTGCGATCGGGAACTCTGATAGCCAGGAGAAGTCGAATCGGAGTAGGACAGATCCTGACCCGAGCTGGTGAGTGTGCCCGAGCCAGAGGAGTAAAGGACCGTGAGCTCCGGATCGAGCGAGACGGCCTCGCTCACGAAGGCATGCACGCCGAACGCCCCGCCCAGTGCCCCGCGGGTCGATGAGTCGCCCGTCTTCAAAGTGGGACTGATCGGCGGGTGGCCATCGATCGAGAGGCCGGGAACGGTCAGCGATGACGAACCGTACGAGTACAGAACGCCTGCCATGACCGCGATGAACGGTCGCGAGCGATCGCGCCCAAACGAATACTCGAACCGCGGCAACACGCTCACCTGCGTCGCAGAGCTATCGACGCCGGCCCCGCTCGAGCTAGTCGTCGTCAGATCGGCGCGCACCCCGAACAACACCGACCCCCAAAGGAAGCCGACCCCCACCCCGAGCCCGGAGCCGAGAACGCCGTAGCCCGTGGAGCTGGTCGATTGGTCCGTTGTCTGCACCGGGTCTATCGCGCTCTTGTCGAGCGACATCTTCGCGGTGTGATAGTCCACCAGCGACCCCTGCAACGTGAGCTGCAATGCTTCTCGACTGTAGTGTCGCGCAGAAACCGGGAGCGCCCGCGACGCTTCGGGCCGCTGAGCGTGCGCTCCCGGCGCTGGCGAGCTCTGCGCGGCCGGCCCTTGCGTCACAGACTCGGGCATGTTCGGCCCATGCCCGAGCGGCCCACGCGCTTCTTGTGCGGCGGCCGCGCTCAGCCACGCCATGCTCGTCAGCCCGATACCCCAGCACACCCCGCAACGCGCCAACAACCGCATTCAGACCGCCCTTTTCAACTCTAAAGCCAAAGCGCGACCGTGCGGCCGCAGTGTTCGATTTCAGGGATGAACCGCCAAAGCGCAACAATATTCCCACACCCGCTGCGTCGGCCGGGGCACGAGCGAGCAGCGCCGCCCTTGACCGACCCACGAAAGCCTATCTTCCCGGTCACCCACACCCCCTCGGGGGCGATCGGTTTCGACGCGGCCGTGTCGCTCGCGCATCCGGAGCTCGCGAGCGTGCCGGCCGCGAGAGCATGTGCGGGTCATCTGCTGAATGTACCAGGCCCGTAGAACGCTAAGCGCGCGCTGTACGCGACTCACTATCCACTCGTCGTTGAGCGCGTGATCCCCCGTTCGAGCCGCACGGTCAGGGGCTAAGCCACCACCGCCAGCGCGATTGCCGGCCATTTCGCTGGGTTCACTACCGCCCGCACAGGCATTGCTCGTCGTACACTCAGGGGAAAATCGGTCATCGAGCAACACTGACGACAGCTCGACTCGGACGCACCCGCGTCGTTCAGCGCGTGCGCGCAGCTGACGGCATTGATATTCGAGGGCGGCTCCAAGTTGCGAGCGCCAGCCGTAGAGTCCGCTGGTTCGCCCTCGACTCCGGCGCGCCCGCCACACGCGACAAGTGCAATCCCCAGCAGGAAACATCGACAAGCAACCCACCTTAGCCCCATCTCCCGAGTATAGCAGGGGACAGCCCGGTGGGCGGATCGAGCCGCCTAGCTAGGGCAGCACGCCCGCGCCGGCAGCTCGGCATGCGTTAGCGGCTCCTGTCGCTACTATTTGGAAGGCGCATCACCCTGTTGGCAACGGGGACGCCGATCATTTCTTTAGTCGATGCAGGCGTTCAAGCGCAGCGACGTCGGCGACGTCCTGAGGGCGTCCGGCGGCGCGCTTGTTTTGCGGGTGCGACCGCATCAGGTTTCTGCGCGGGGCCGAGAACAGACACTGCGCCGCTCCTTTCTCACCGTACTAGCGGCAGTGAATGACACTGCGCGACGCGCTTCGTAGCGCCGGCGCTGCGAGAAACCGTCGATCTTGCATCAACGAAATCAGGCGAACCACGCTGCCTTTCCGAAGCTCCACGAGGAAAGGCCCCGCATACGTCGGCAGGGTCGGACCGGATTCGGGAGCAGGTAGGATCGGGCGATAGGAAAGCCAACGCGGACGAAGTCGCTCGAAGCAAGGCGGCGCGCGAAAGATCCAGTTACGCCCTTGCGAGCGCCCAACAGACTCGCTATCGGAGCTTGGCTCGAAGGCATCGCAGAGTCGGACGTTTCCATGCGCATCGCCAGCCAGATCTCCCCAAACCGCTCGCAGGCCTTCGCTACCGGTGTCGACCTCCGCGGGTACGACGAATCGATAGTCTTCGATGGCGTACGCGGGAATGCCGTCCGGGAAAAGGCTGGGCCAAGCGCCGTCTTCCGCCACGCTGACGCGCGCCATCCCCTTGATTCGTTTGCCGATGCCGATCGAATCGGGCGAGGAGTCTGCTGACCGAAAGGCGTATTGATCGAGCGGATCGAGCGTCGCGATGATCGGCGACCCATATTCGTCGAACAGATTGCTGAACGTTCGGGCGGCAGAATCCCAGCGCGTGGGAAGGCTGACCCCCCAAATGCCGTTGTTCACTTCGCTCCGTCCGCGTCGTCGCATCCCGGCGCCACGCGAAAGCCGCGCGTCGACCGGCTGAGTACGGTAGTCGCCCGCGACGACCGAAACGCTTTGATCGACGTGGCGCACGACCCAAGCACGAACTCCGCCAGCGAGCTCGGCCAAGCAGACGTCGCCCGGGGCCGGCAGCGCGACTTCGCTCGTGACCTCGTCGCGAGCTGGAGCGACGTCTCGCCGGGTGACCGAAACAGGCGGCGTCGTCTTTGGCGTTGCAATCGGCGACGGCGGCGCAGCCATAAAGCGATGCAGCTCGAGATAGGGCTCTTCCAATATTCTCAAGCCGAGCGCAAGCTCGCCCTCTGGCAACGCGCCGCGTGCAATCCCCACGACGAGCACGTGCTTGCAGAGGAGCCCGCTGTTCCTGACGGCCGCCGCGTCTACGATGAAGTTTCCCACAGACCGGCAAGTCGGAACCAGGATCCGATCAGCAGACAAAGCAAAGCCGTCGATCTGGCAATGCCAGCCACCTTCCGCGGGAGTCATTCTACCGTCGTCCAGCTCGCTGAACCCGAGCACTAGCCAGCTGCTGAAATCGACGGGCGGCGCCGGCCCTGTGAGCTCGAACGCTCGCCAAACGGAGGCAAAGTCTGCCGAGTTGTCTGCAAGCTGGAGCTCGGGGACACCACGAGCTCCGCACACGTACTCCGCAAGAATCCGAACCGACGGATTGGCGACGAACGAAAGCATCCGGGGTGGCACCGGAGCGCCCACCGGGCGCTCCGGTCTGCAGCCGCCCGAAACTGCCAGCGCGGTCGCGCCTACACAAACCGCCATCTCGAGCCCGCCTTGGGCAGCAATGAAGACCCTCACCCGCTAAAGCTGTCACGCCTTGCGTTGACCTGCTCGCGAAAGACAGGTCACCTGCCTTCTTACGAGCGCGGATCTCGCCTGGGAGCAGGTCACCTGCCCTCTTTTTGGTTCGAGGCTATCGATCCGGGCAGATCACCTGGCTCCAACGTGGCCGCGGTTTCTCAATAGGGCAGGTCACCTGTCCTAAACGAGACTGCGATGACGCTCCACGGCAGGTCACCTGCCCGCAGGGCTGCGAAAGCGCGCAACCCGGAGCGGCGCGCCGAGGCAGCGCTTAGAACTCAGAGCCGGGGAAGCACGTCGAACGTGAAGGTGTGACCGTTGCTCAACCGCGCTGTCACGCTCGTAAAAGCATCGCCAGTTTTCGTGAGTAGCAGGTACACCGGGAGCTCCGGCACAGTGGCTGCAACCGGCCCGACTTCAACCGACCCGGTGCCGTCACGCTTCATCTCGCTGAGGAAGAACGCGCCCAAGTCGCCCACGATGCCGTTCAAAGCGAAGCCGAGGTCGTAAACGATGTTGGGATCGAAGCGCGGATCGTTGGCTTCTGCGGTCGAAAGGCGCAGGGCCAGTTGCTCCCCGCCGTACGAGGGCGCGTTATCGGGCACGCTCAGCCAGTAGTCGTCGCCGTTGACGGGTAGCCAGGCGAACCAAAGCTTGTTTTCGATACTAGAGCCGACGCCGAAACGGCCGGCCATGCGCGTACCGTCATCGGATGCCACGAGGTCTGCTAGGTAGCGACCCGGGATTTCTGCCGTGGATTGGAAGTCGAACTTCACGAGGTTGCCGGAAATGGATCCGGCGAGGTCGGAGCTGCAATACGAGGCGTCGCTCGCGGGGGGCACGCCGACGCCGCAGCCGACGCCACTGATCGAGCCTTGGCTCTGAAGGAGTTGCACGCCCACGGGATCCTCCCATCCGAACATGGCCCAACGGCCAGAGATGTTCGGCGCGGACTTGCTAAGCATCCCCCCTGCACCGCTCTCGGCGGAACTCGCGCCACTCACTCCGCTCGGTTCGCCTACGGGGGGTGAGCCGCCGCTGCTCGCTCCGGGCGCTGCACCCGCAACGCCGTGCTCAGCACCAGGAACGGACGTCTCCGACCCCGATTGTGCGCAAGCAGCGAGTAGAGCACTCAACGCGATGCTGACAGTGGCGACCATTTTTCCTGAGTAGGTCGGCATTACCCACACAAGTTACCGCCGAATTCCGGCGGCATCTAGGTGCTAATCACTGCGGAGGTCTCCATGCCGCGTGCAATTGCGAGCCCCTAGCGCGGCACCGGAACCGCCAAAATGGCGCCGTGCGCTGGGATCCCATCGTCCGAACGCTCGCTCACAGCGATGTAGAGGTTGGTTTCGTCGACCGCGACACCGAACGGTTGGATCGGCGCGGTCCACAGTGTCGTGATGGCGCCGGTCGTCGAGCAGCGGGCAAAGACGGTGTCGTTGTTGGGCGTTCGGTAAGTGAAATACGCAGCTGCGTCGTTTACGATCAGCTGCGCGTAGTCGTTCGAGAGGCCCGTCGCGAGCTCAGTGGGCGCCGCTGCGCCAGCGTTGAGCTTCCAGATTGATGTCGAGGAGCCGTTGCTGCCCGGCCCCATCCACACGACGCCTCCGTCGAACGCCACGATCGTCGTGGGATTGCAGTTCGCTCCGACCAGAGCAGTCGGGGCGGTGTACAGGGTCGCGAGCGTGCCGTCAGCCTTGGCGACGGAATCGACGAGACAAGGTTCCTTGCCTGCCGGGTCGGAAAGCGTGCTCTCTAGCGGCATGGCATGGCCACGATTCGTCATTGTCAGCGTGGACCCCGTGACGGCCACGCCGGTGATTTGCCAGACCTTCGCGAGCGTCCGCTTCGTCCGGTCGGCGAGCGAGATTGCGAGGAGTTCGTGTTGGGTGGTGCCATAGACCGCAACGTCGTCGGCGCCCACAGGGCCAAGCCCAGTCGGAAGTTGGAGCAGGTCTGTGGGCGTGCCTCCGGTGTTTGGGACGGTCGCTATCGCGTAAGAGTAGTCTGCGGCGACGGGCTCGAGATGCTGCCAGAACAGGCTCGTGCGATTCATTAGGAGTCCGAGGATCCCTGGCGCCGCGGTCAGCGTCTCGGCGGCGCCGCCCTTGGCCGGAGCGCGCATCACCACGCCGTCGTAGGTGTCTTCGCGGGTCCCTCGTTCGACGAAGTAAAGGTACCCGCCGCCGGCGGTCAGCTCGGTCGGTCGAGTCAATCCGCTGACAACCACGCGGCATGGGAGAGAGCACGCAGCAGTCGCGTTCGAGTCGCCATTCGCTGGCTCATCTCGCGTACTCGCGGTCTCACCGCACGCCGCGGAGAGAGACACACACGCGATCACCACCAACCCTACCCGCATGAAGATTCACATACCCCGGTCTAAATCGGGCGGCAATGCAGCTTCGTACCGGCATCGGCACCGGACCAACTCAATGGGCGTAGACCCACTTCGTGCGCATTGCGCTTCATGGTACTGGTGGGTGGTAGGACAGTGGGCTGGTGGCGCGTGCGCGTTTTTGGAGGCGAGTACGCCGACCAATGACTCAGGAGGACTAAGATGGCTTCGCCTTTCAATCCGTATCAGGCACCTGTCGTTGAACCTGCGCTACCCGTCGGCGCCGGCGATTTCGATCTCGGTCGAACCGTCCAAGACGGCTTCGATCGGACCAAGTTGTACTTTGGGCCCGCCGTCGGCGTGCTGCTGCTTGGTGGGCTGATGATGCTGTTGTCGGCAGTCACGGTGATTGGCTATTTCTTCGCCGTTCCCGTGTTCGGTTGGGGCATGATCAAGTTCTTTCTGAACATGCAGGACCAGCGCCAGCCAACTCTCAATGATCTATTTGCCGGCTTTTCCAACTACTGGGTTGTGCTAGGCCGCATGCTGCTGGCCGGCGTCATTTTTATGGGTTTGGCGCTGCTCAGCGAGAGCTTGGTATTCGTCGGGCAGTTCATGAAGTCGACGCCTCTGATGATCGTCGGTTACGTGATCTACATCGCCTTCTTCGTACTCGTGCTGTCGCGCCTCTATTTCACGCTCTTTTTCGTGGTCGATCGGAACATGCCGGCGGTCGAGGCGCTGTCCGCCAGTTGGCGGGCAACCGACGGGAAAGCGCTCAAGATGTTCGCGCTCGCCATCATTGTTAGCCTAGTCGGCATGTCTGGAGTCATCGGCCTATGCGTGGGCCTGCTCTTCACCATCCCGATGTCGTACGTGATGTACGCTTCTGCTTATCGACAAGCGGTGGGCTGAGGGCCCTCCCCGCGGTTGGGGACACCGCGTCCCACGCGACTACGGACCAGCGGGCGGCGCGGGGGTCGTGTTGATGCACGCGACGTCCGCGGCATTGAGGCCGTTATACATCGAGTCCATCGCGCTGACGGCTGGGGCAGTGACGATCTTGTACGGAGTCATCATGCCCATGGTTAGGTCGTCTTGGCCGGTGACGGTCACCATTTGTGATTTGTTCCAAGTGGTGGGCGTGAACGAGAGCATGGCCGGGCTGACTTTGCCTTCGGTCTCCGTGTCGCTGGAGAGGGCAATTGTCACTGGGCCAAGCGGCTGCGATTTGAGTACCACACTGAACGTCGCGGTCGTGCCAGGCGTAGTTGCGCACGTGGTCGGGGTAACGACGATGTCGGGCATGTCGTTGTCTTTGTTGACGACCGAGACGGTGCTGGCGGGAAGTGCCGTATACTTGGCGTCGCTGCCGGAGGTTTTGAGCGACACCGTGTAGGGTTTGTTGCCATCCACGACGAAATCGTCCACGCCGGTGACAGTGACGGTTTGGGTGGTAGCCCAGTTGTTTGACGTGAACGTGAGTGTCGCGGGGGACACGGTCCCTTCTGTGACGAGGCTGCTCGTGACGGCAACGCTGACGTTGGCGGTTGGCTGCGAGGTGAGCGCCACCGTAAACGTAACTGCGCCGCCGATCTCAGTGGTCTGCAAATTGGCTGCCGCGACCACCTTGAGGGACGCCACGTCATCGTCCGTGTTGACGAGGGACAGTTGCGTGGATGCGTACTTGTAGTCGGGGTCCGTCGTATTCGTGCCCTTGACCGCGATGTTGTACGACTTGTCCCCGTCACAAATCGCGTCGTCGACGCCAGTCACGGTGACGGTTTGGGGCGTCTTCCAATTGCTGGTCGAGAACAGCAAGGTGCCAGGGGAAACCTTGCCTTCGTTCGTGTCAGAACTCACCAACGTGACCGTCACGTTGTCACTTGGCTGCGTGTGCAGGTTCAAGCTGAAGGTTACGCTCGTGCCTTTTTCCGAGGTCGTGCCCGATTGTGTATTCGGAGACACCTCGATGTAGGCATTATCGATATTCTTGTTGGTCACTTTGACCATCTGAGTCAGGCCGACGTAGCTCGGGTCTTTGCTGTCCGTCGGACCAAGGTTGACGGTATATGCTTGGTCGCCGTCCACCATCGAGTCGGGCAGGCCGGTCACTGTGACGGTTTGCGGTTTGTCGTAGTTCGCGCCGGTGAAAGTGAGCACCGTGGGCGACACTTTGCCCTCGGTCGTGTCACCACTCGCGACAGGCACCTTGACGTCGTCCTTGGGTTTGGAGGTAAGCGAGATCGAGAACGACGCGGTGGTGCCGCTTTCGCTAGTGACGAGCTGCTTGGTCGCGGCATCGATCCCGGTCAAAAGCATCGCCGGGGTAAACCCTGCCCTGTCGTCGTCTTGGTTCACGACTTTGACGTCCGTCAGTGGGAGCTTTTGATAGGCCGGATCGTCCGTCGTCGGCGCGGTAAGACGCACGGTGTACAGGATCGTGCCGTCTTTGTAGGGGTCGTCTACACCGGTTACGGTGACGGTTTGCGCTTTGTTCCAATTGTCTGTCGTAAACTCGAGTTCACCAGGGCTCACCGTGCCTTCGTCGGTGTTGAGGCTGGTCACGCTGAATTGCACTGGCGATTTTGGCTTGGAGCTCAACGCAACTGAGAACGTTGCCTTCGTCCCCCCCTCGGTCGTGAGCAATTGACTCGGGTTATTCGGATCGACGGAGGTGAGCAAGGTCACGGCCACGTTCGCCTGGTCGTTGTCGATATTGATGACGTTGACGACTGGCAAGTCCGCCGTCATGAGCGTGCCGTAGGTTTCGTCTTCGCTCATCACGGGGCCAAGGATGATCTGATAGGGCTGATTGCCGTCGACCACCGTGTCGTCTTGTCCGACTACGTTGACGGTTTGCGCACCGTCCCAACTCAGGGGCGTGAACACGAGTGACGTCGGGCTGACGGTCCCCTCGGCGGACATCGTGCCGACGGTGATCACGACGTCTTTCGTCGGTGGCTTGTTCAAGACAACTTGGAAGCTCGCGGTGTCGCCAGTTTCGCTGGTGCGCAGCCGCGTGGGGTCGGTGGGATCGACTCCGGAGACGAGCGTTACCCTCACACCCGCTTTGTCGTCGTCCAGGTTGGTCACGCTCACGGTTTGCGATTGCAGCATCGCGAACGCCTTGTCGTCGCTCATCACGGGACCGACCGTGATCCAATACGGCCGATCGTCGCCCACCACGTCGTCATCCTTGCCGGTTACCGTGACGAGCTGAGGAGCGCCCCAGTTTTCGGTCGTGAAGGTCAAGCTGCTGGGTGCAACGGTGCCGATCTTTTCATCACTACTCTTGAGGTCAATGACGACATCGGAGGTCGGCTTCTTGTTGAGCACCACGGTGAAGGTGGCTTGTCGTCCCGACTCCGTGGTCGTGAGCCCCGCCGTTGGCGTTACGAAAATGCCGGCGCTGTCGTTGTCAGTGTTGATGATGGGAACCATCACCACTTCGTCGTTGAAGAAGAGATCGGTGCTTTGTGCGGGGCCGACCATCACGTAATAGAGCTGACTCGTGGTTGCGTCGTCGTGCATTCCGGTCACGGTGACGGTTTGCGCGGCGTTCCAATTGTCAGGCGTGAATTCCAGCTGCTCGGGGCTAACGGAGCCGTCTTTCGTGCTCAAGCTCAGGATCGGAATGATCACGTGCGCCGTCGGCTTTTGCGACAGTGAGACGTAGAACTTCGCCTGCGCGCCGTTGTCGCTCGTGTACAGATCCGTCGTTGGGGTCACTCGGATTTTGCCGCTGCCGGTGTTACCACTGTTGGCTCCCCCGCTCGCGCTATCCGTGCCGCCACTGCCCCCTTGAGCGTTGTCGGTGCGCGCCGGTTCACCGACTTTGAAGTCACCAAACAACACTTGGCAGCTCATGGACAGCGCCGCAAACACCAACATCAGGCAAAGCGAGCCCAGCCAGCGCTTGAACGAGCTCATCAGAAACTCCCCACAGCGCCGACCCGGCCGAGGCCCACGTACGGATGCACCACGAGCCCGCGGGCGGGCGTCGAACTCGATGGGCTGTCGAGAACCCAGAGCGTGACGCCTGTCGCGACGCCCGCAATGCCCACCGCGAACCCAACACCCGAGATGATGCCGAGCGTGTCATACGCAGCCACGGTGTCCTGGTAGTCAGCCGGACAGGTGTCAGGAGTCGGGCAGTACTTCTTCAGAGTGGAGTGCTTTCCCAGCCACAGAGCACCGCTGACACCGCCGACTACGAGTCCAGCGGCGCCAACCCCGAATGCGACGTACGCGGGCGTGCGATTTCGGCTCGGTGCCGTCACCGTGATCACCTCGACCTGTTTCGGCGTATCGAGCACAGGCTCGGCGGGCTGCTGATTGGGATCGACTTGGAGCTCGAGCGCGACGGACACGTTCTGCCCTTCGCTCAGCGTGAGCGTTTTGCGGCTGCTCAAGTAGCCATTGGCCGAAACAGCAAAGACATGGCTACCCGGATTGATCGGACGGCGAACTCCGATCGACGCGGACGGCATCGCTGTACCGTCGATGGTCACGTGCGCATCGCCGGCTCCACCCACCGTGATCGTGACCGATGCCACTCGCGGTTTGAGCGCGGCAAGTTCCGTTTTTGCGTCGCTCAACGCGCGCTGCCAGGACTGCGGCGATTTGGCGTCCACGCCTTCGCGAATGATTAACTCGTACCGCTCTGTCGCTTCGACGAATTGGCCCAGGCCGACGAGACTGCGCGCCCAATCGAGCGTCAAAGTTGGCGCGTGCACCAGCGCGTCGGCACGGCCGAAGCGATCTGCCGCTTCCGCGTAGCGCTTGTCGTGCAAGGCCCAATATCCTTCTGTGGCCAAAGATCGCGCTGTTGCGCGATCTGCTGCGGACGGCTCTGCGCTCGCCACGCTGACCCAGAAGACACCTCCTGCAATGCCCGCAAACCAAGGGCCGAGTGTACGCGTCATCTCCCTGCTTTCGGCATGCGCCGTGGGGCGTTCCCTACCTCTAAATCACCGCTCGCGCCACTCCCCCGCGACGGTGACTCAAATTCGGTACCTCATCCCGAACGCGGGATCAAGGCTCGCAGAAAGATTCGCGTCACTCCGCAGACAATAACGCCGCAGAGTGATGGCCCGCGAAGACTGCAAATATGACTAAGCGCTCACGGGATCACGCACGGACCGCAGTCGAGCAAGTTGCCGCAACCGTCAGCCGCGTTGCCGCACTTCGCCCCGAGGCTCTGACAGGTGGCGGGCTCGCACTTCGGAGGTGGAATGACACCGATGCAAGCGCCGAGATCGAACAGCATGTAAAGGAGCACCTTCTCCTGATCCGTCAGATTTCCGCCGCAATGATTCGGAAAAGTGACGTCTTCGAACGGAGAGCCGAACGGGCCTGGACCAGGTCCGGGTCCAGGTCCCGTACCGCCCGTACCGCTTCGGCCGCCGGCTCCCGTGCGGCCACCAGAGCCACCGCTGCTCGTCCCGCCCGTGCCGCCACTACCACCCGCGCCGCCACTCCCGCCCGAGCCCGACGATGCGACGGACACGTGGAAACCGCTGTAAGCAACGCGGCCGCACACGGAGTCTGTCGGCGAACCGTACGGCGTATTGAAGGAGAACTGCTGTGTTCGCTTCGTTCCGTCTTGCAGATAGACGAATTCTTCAGTCGTGCTGCCGAGCCCGGTGCTCATGCTCCGAGGCTCGTTGATCTTGAACGTGTAGTTGGGCGCGCTGGTGATCTTCTCGTTGACCATCCAGTCGCTGAAGTTTTGGATGCGCGGGCTGGTGTTCGGACGGCCTTGGGAGATCACGCCCGTCCCAGTCGTTGCCTGGTCCGACATCGTTGCCCACGTACCGGCTGGGCCAAGCCCGGTGTCGGTCGCGTCGGCCATTGCATAGGGCTTGGTCCCGTTGGCAGCGAGCCAAGTGAAGCTCAAGTGACTGGCGAACATGCGCCCACCGCGGTTCACGAAGTGCCGAACGTTGGCACCGTTCATGTCGCGTTCAGCGAAGCTTTGGTCGTACGCTGAGCCTTCGCAGTCGGAGACTAGGATGTCATAGCTCTCGAGCTGGGTTGCACTACCGTACAAGGTCGAGTCGTGCGGCGTGTTTGCGTCGATGCGGGCACCGCTTGGGGACGTCTTGGAGCCGCCTCGATACAGATTGATGCGCGGGGCTCCGGCCGAGACCGGCGCCGACGGGTTGCTAAACTCGGCATTGGCGATGCCCATTTTGGACAACACACACTCGATCGAGTCGATGTTACCGGTCGTGACGGCGATGCGCGGGATGTTGACCGCACTGCCGTCAGACATGGCGCGCGGTAGGCGGGTCGGATTGTCCGGCAGAGCAGTCGGCAAGTCTGTCGTTTGGCAAGCCGCCGAGTCGGGCAGCATGAACTTGGTGGCGCGCCGGAAACGACCTGCCTTCACCACCAGCAAGAACTCCTTGCCGACGGGGATGAACTCATCCAGCTTGAAGTGACCGGTCGCGTCCGTCACCGTGCCGTTCAGCACACGACCGAAATCTTGATCTTCACAGCGGTCGCAGCTGGTTCCACCGCTGGGGATGCCAGCCGTGATCGTGGGCAAATCTTCCGGCTTGTCCGTCTGAAGGATGTAAACGATCGCGTTGGGGACGCCGACCTGATTGGCCGTGTTTGCGTCGTCACGCCCAGGGGTGAGTACGCGACCGGTCAGGTGCGTCACCCCACCGGCTTTGCTGCAGTCGGGGATCGCGCTGCACAGTTCACAGGCTTTGCCGCCGCCAGAAACGCACTTGGTGGGCCCATCAACCCCGCCGATGCAAACCTGGTTCGCGGAGCAGCCGAGGCCCTCACTCGCACAATCGAGCGTGTTTTTGCACTTGTCGACGGCGTAGCCGCATTCCCAGCCGAGCTCCTTGCAAGTGTGCTTCACGCACTCTTCCGGAGTGTTGGGGTCGAGCATAGGACCACCCGCATTAGCGTAGGTGCCGCCGGAGCCGACAGGGGCTCCACCCGACGCCATGCCACCGGTGCCGTTGCTCTTCCCGCCGGTGCTGAGCACGCTCGTCGGGATGCCATTGCTGGAGCAGCCAAAACCGAGCAACAGCGCCGAACTGGCGAGCAACAGCGCTGCAGGCGCGCTCGCCACCAGACCACGGCGAATCTTCACGTAAGTCGACGAAGATTCATTGGCGCAAAGCTCCGCACTCGTCGGTTGAGCTGGTGATCGGTCGGTGTGTCTCCCCTTATATACCACCTCGATAGCATGTGCCTAGTGAGCCCCATCGATCAAACAAAACATGCTGCTCGCTCAAACAAAACTCGCGCCTCTGTCAGCGTGAGGATTACCTCGGACAAGCCTCCTTTTCCGCTGCGCCGTCGTGATGTCGCGTGCGACGCATCAACGAAAAATCAAAAGTGCTGCGGCTTCGAGTCAGAGCACGAGCGCGGCCACTCCCGCAGCGGAAACTTCCTGCACCAGCCGACACAGCGTTTGGTGACTGGCACGGTGCAGGTCGCCCGACTAGACCAAAGCAGCGATCAGAGCCCTGCTGCAGAAGTCCGAGGCGTCTGGAAATGCATCATCGAATATCGTTTCGCAATGGCTGGCTAGTGGTTGCGTCTGTTGCGCTAGTGCTGGCGTGCGGCAGCGACGGCGCTTCGAGCGTTGCGTCTGGGGGGAGCGGCTCTTCGCTTGCCGGCAAGGGAGCGAGCGCGGGTTCGCCTGGGAGCGGCGGCATGGCAATCCAGGGCGGCGCTGGTGGTTACCTGGAAAACAACGCTGGCGGACTCAGCTCCGGCGGCTCGCCGTCGCCAGGTGCGGGCGGCAGTGGAGCCACCTCGGGTGGCGCGGTTGGCCTCGGGGGTCGCTCGAACGCCACCGCCGGCAGCGCTGGGACGAATGTGACCAGTGGAGGCTCTGGCAGCGCCGGCGGTCCGGGCGAAGGTCCCCTGCCCCCGTCGGTCACGAGCTTGTTTCCAAAACCGGGTGCGAGCGGCGTCTGTCTCGACGCGCCGTTGACGATGACCTTTGCGGCAGCGCCCAGCATCGGCGAAAAGGGCACGATTTCCATCTACGCAAAGGCCAGCCCAAACACGGTCGTCGTCAAGATCGACGTCGCCGCCACGAGCTTCAGCGACTCGATCGGGGGACAGACGAGGAACCTCGTTCGCCCCGTGTTCATCGACGGCACGAGCGCGGTGATCTATCTGCATGGGCACAAATTGACGGCCAACACCACGTACTTCGTCACCGTCAGTTCGGGCACCTTCGTCGATGCGCAAAAGAACGCCGTCGGCACGGTGAGCGATCAAACGGCGTGGACGTTCACCACGGGTGCGGCCCCCGCGGCTTCAGCGAGCATGGCCGTCGATCGCACGGGCAATGGCAGTTTTTGTTCGATTCAAGGCGCGTTCGACGCCATCCCTAGCAACGACGCGGGGCCGCGCACGATCACCGTCGCGGCCGGCAACTATCACGAGCTCTTGTACCTTTCGGGCAAGAAGAAGGTCACGCTGCGCGGCGCGGATCGCGCAGGCACGGTCATTCAGTACCCGAACAACGACAAACTGAACGCTGGCACTTCGGCGCGCCCGCTGTTCTTCGCCAACGGGACGACCGATCTCTCGATCGAGAACCTGACGATTTACAACACGACACCGCAGGACGGCAGCCAAGCCGAGGCGTTGCGCGTGCAGGCCGATCACGTCACCGTGCGGGACGTCAACCTCAAGAGTCTACAAGACACGCTGCTCACTGGCGGATCCGTGTACGTGGTGAACTCCTACCTCGAGGGCAATGTCGACTTCGTTTGGGGCACCGGACCGACGTACTTCGACCGCTGCGAGATCAAGACGGTCGGTCGTGCGGGAGCGATTGTCCAAGCGCGAAACGGGGCGAACGGTTACGGCTATGTGTTCGTCGATTCGAAGATCACCAGCGATGCCAAAGTCACCGGCCAAGTGCTCGCGCGAATCGACGCGACCGTCTACCCCGCGAGCAACGTGGCGTTTCTGAACTGCCAAATGAGTTCAGGCATCGCCGCCAAGGGTTGGACAATCACGCCCGCTGGCACCTCCGCGACAGGCCAATTGCGCTTTTGGGAGTATCAGAGCACCGACGCAAGTGGGGCTCTCTTGAACGTCGGTGGCCGAGACCCCGCCTCGAGTCAGATCTCGGCCAGCCAAGCGGCCAACCTGCGCGACAAGGCGACCGTGCTCGGCGGCTGGAATCCGCAATAGGCATCAAGTTGACCGAGTGAGTCCTCTGCGGGCTGTCTCGCACTTGCGAGTACCGAGCCCACGCATTGGGGGTGAACGCGCTCGTGCGCGTGCGTGGCTTGCTTTGCCAACTGAGTTGATGGCGCTCGTGGTGGGAGCGTCACCCTGCGGGCATGGTTTCTTGCTGAATCAGCCGACGTCCGTCCAACGGAACTGAAATCAATTTCTCTTACGCGGCGCTCGCTGCCCATGTCGGTCTGGCGCCGTGAACGGCCTCGTATGTGGACGAACCGAAGGTAGAGTCAGAGATCGCTCACAAAACGCCCGCGGGATTCGTTGCTCGACGCAGATTTTGCAGGCAGTATTGGTGTCGATTGTCTGGGGGTTGCGCGCAGCCTGCGCGGCTCGTCGGCAGCTTGAGGAAAACCGTAATGAGAACCTGGTTTGGCTCGATAGTATTCGTCGTTTTGGCAACTTTTGGCGTGGCCTCGGGCTGCGGCAGCAAACCAGACGTCATCAATCACGGCGGCGACCTCGACGCGAGCGTTGGTGGATCGAGCGGCGGAGGGACCGGAACCGCAGCCAATGGCGGCGGCTTCGTGTTCGGGGATTCCGCCGGTGAAGCGGGCACGAACAGCGGAACGGGCTGCAATGCTTCGTCGGCCACCATCGCGCAGCATTGTGAGGACCTGCACTTCAATTGCGGCTTCGTTTCCGATCCGCAGTGCGGCGGTCAGCTCATCCAATGCGGAGCCTGCCCCACTGGGCAATTCTGCGGCGGTGACGGCAAGAGCCGCTGCGGTGACGGCAGCGGCGGCGCCGGCGGCGCGTGTTCCGGTCCGGACTGCATGACCTGCGTGCCCAAGACCTGCGCGGATATCGGCTACACCTGTGGCCCCGCCGGTGACGACTGCGGAGGCAAGCTCGACTGCGGGCCGAACACCTGTCCGATCTTGGGTTGGACCTGCGGTGGCGGCGGCAAGCCCGGTCAGTGCGGTTGCAAAGGCACCTGCGCGGCAGTGCCGGATTGTTCGAACGAGCCGGTCAAGACCACGAGCCTCACGGGCAAGGTCTACGATCCTGCTGGCGTGAACCCGCTCTATCACGTGTTCGTCTACGTCGCGAACAACCCGGACGATCCGAATCTGAAGTCGTTCCCGGCTGGCATCAGCTGTGATGTGTGCGGCGCGACTGCAGCGGGTTCGCCGTTGCTTTCCGAAGGCAATCAGGCGGGCACCTACACGGATGTGGACGGCAGCTTCACTCTAAAGAACGTGCCGGTCGGCAAAGGGCTCACCTTGGTGATCCAGCTCGGTCGCTGGCGTCGAGTCTTCAAGGTCGACGTCGACACGCCGTGCGCGGCGACGCCGATCGTCGACAAGACCCTGCTCATGCCGAGCAAGCAATCGCAAGGCAACATCCCCTTGATGGCGATGGTGACGGGCAAGGTCGACTCGCTCGAGTGCGTCTTGCGCAAGATGGGCATCGACGGCTCCGAGTTCACCAACCCCGGCGGCACGGGCCGCGTTCAGTTCTACCTCGGTAGCGACGCCGCACGGCACACCGCCAACTCGGGACAAAAGATCGACACGGCGACGCCGCTCCAAGAGGAGCTTTTCAAGACCAACGCAACCACCGCGGAACCGGTGATCAACGGTTACGACATGACCATCTTGGCCTGCCAAGGCGGCGCGTACGACCAGAACGCGAGTGACTTGGCGGCGCTACGCAACTACGCCGCGTCCGGCGGTCGCGTGTTTGCGACGCACTACAGCTATGCGTGGCTCACCAAGAACGATCAGGACACGAGCAAAGCAAACGTGGCTGACAATTGGAGCGAGGTCGCGAAGTGGAACCTCGACTACAACGACAAGCCGGATACTGCCACCGGCCACATCGACCTAGTGAGCAATCCGAAGGGACCTGCGTTCAAGGGTTGGTTGGAAGCCGTCAATGCCTCCGCGCCCAATTCTGGGACCGTATCGGTGAACGTAGTGCGTCACGACGCGGATGCCATCTCGTCCGTGCCGGGCAAGGTGCAGCAGTGGCTGTACCGCGACGGCACCAACCTACGGACTTGCAACCGGACGGGCGGGAGCTGCACCTCGAACGCGAACTGCACGGCCAAGGTGTGCAGCGCCAACACCGGGTTCGATTGCACGACGAACGCGTGCACCGGCCCGAAGGTGTGCAAAAACAACCCGACCACGGTTTGCACGCTCGACACGCAGTGCACCGGCAACAACAATGCCTGCGTCAGCAATACCTGCGTCACCAACACCTGCTCGAACGGCACTGACTTCACCGGTCAGCAAATTCCCCTGCACTTCACCTACAACACGCCCGTCAACCTGGTGGAGGACCTGAGCGCCAATCCGCCCAAACTGCAGTGCGGTCGCGTGCTGTTCAGCGACTTCCACGTGGAAGACGCGAACGAGAACGATAAGGTGTTCCCGTCGCAATGCGGCAAAGCGTGTACGGCTGCCAACGCAGCCACGCAGTGCGGCACCGGCGGCAAGTGCGTGAGCGGCTATTGCCTCACTCCGATGACTCCGCAGGAGAAATTGCTCGAGTACATGATCTTCGATCTTGGCTCGTGCGTGCCGCCACCTGTCAGCTGCGAGCCCGCAACCACCTGCCCTGCGGGCCAGGACTGCGGCTTCGCGGAAGACGGCTGTGGGGGCTTGATCCCGTGCGGCGTGTGCAAGGCCGGTGAAACCTGCGGCGGCGGTAGCAACCCGATGCCGAACAAGTGCGGCAAGGGCACCACCAGCTGCATTCCGCAAACCTGCGAAGTGCAGCAGATCGAGTGCGGACCGGCGGCAGACGGCTGCGGCGACAAGATCGACAGCTGCGGTGTTTGCCCGACCGGTGATCTGTGCGTCAACGGTAAGTGCAAGCACGTCAACTGACGTGCCCGAGGCGGCGACGTTCAACTGCCCCGTGTGCGGCGCGCCCGCACACGCGGGCGATTTCAGCTGTCGCTATTGCGGCGCGGGAGTTGCGACCGTTTGCTGCAGCCGCTGTTTTCAGATGAACATGGCACGCGCCCAGCATTGTTCCGGCTGCGGCGCGGAGCTTGGGCTGATCCTCGAATCTGCGCTGCAAGAGCGTCAATGTTGCGATTGTCACGCCCGGCTCGAACTGATCGCGGAACCTGCGGGCAGCCTGCTCAATTGCCGCAAATGCGGCGGACAGTTCGTCGAGCACGCGCTGCTCCGCAGTTTGCTCGAACGCCAAGAGCAGCTTGGCATCGCCTTTCCTGACGCGCCTTATGAACGCCCGCCCAAAGCCGCCCTCGATCGCGTGCAATACCGGCCCTGTGCGATCTGCCAGCAGCGCATGAACCGCAAGAACTTCGGCGGCGCGAGCGGCGTGATCGTCGACGTTTGCGCCCGCCATGGCACTTGGTTCGACGCTGGCGAGTTGCCACAAGTCCTATCGTTCGTCCGGAGCGGGGGCCTGGTTCGCGAGCGCGTGCGCGAGCAAGAACGGCAGCGGCAGGCCCGGGCGCATGACCGGGAAGTGGTCGGCTCTGCGGAGCACGGCTCGCCGCTCGCGTTCGACTCACTCGCGACCAGCGGCGAGCAAAGTAGCTTGGCCAAGGATCTCTGGGAATTCTTGGTCGAGGTGCTGACCAGCCGTCGCTAGGCAAGTCCGGCCAAGATCACTTCCAACGACAGATCTGCGACGCACGTCACGCCGTCGGAGGCGCCGTAGTACACGCGCACTGAATCGCCGTCCGTCACGACGCCGCACGTGAACACGACGTTGGCGAAGAAGCCTTTCAGCTCGTAGGGCGCTTCGGGAAACAAGATCGGCTTACTCGAACGACCGAGTAGGCGACCGGGGTCCTCGTAGTCGAGCAAGAGCGCCCCGAGCGAGTACGTGAGCGGCGATGCGGTCACGCCGTGATAGATCGCGAGCCACGCCGGACGCCCGCGAACCTGCACCCGAAACGGCACCGCGCCGCCGCCCACCTTCAGATCGTCCCACATTCCGGGCCGCGCCGACGCGACCAAGCGATGCTCACCCCAAGCCCGCAGATCCGGCGACGAAGCGACCCAGATCGACGGTCGTCCGATATCCTCGGGCATTGGGCGATGCAACGCCCAATAGCGGCCGCGGATCTGTTCGGGAAAGATCGTCACATCGCGGTTCGGCGGCGAAAAGATGATGCCGTGGCGCTCGTAGCTCCGCAGATCGCGGCTCGAAGCCAGGCCCGTCGCGATGCCCGCGGCTGACACTGCGGTGTAGTTGACCCAGAAAGTATCACCCAGCTGGGTGATACGCGGATCTTCCACACCAAACGCTTCGAGCGCATGCTGAGCCTCGAACACGGGCCGAGGCTCGACCTCGAAATGTAGACCGTCTTTCGAGTGCGCGAGTCGGAAGTGCGAGATCGACGTCAGAAACGTGTCTCGGCCGACGACGACCAGGCGGCTGTCGCTGAGATTCAGACCCGGAGTGTCGCGGCTCCACGTGCGCAGTTCGATGCGCCCCGAGTGCGGATCGAAGATCGGCGAGGCGACCTGGTCTGGGCCGACTGAGAGCGGTGCTTCGGCCACACGGAGCAAGAGCACCGTCTCGTTCCCGATGCGAATCGCACCCGGATTGAACACGCCGACCACCTCGAAGTCGGGGCGCGACGGCTGGAGCTGACTCGGTAGCAAAATCGGATTGTCGGCGAAGCGGCGAACCGAGGCGTTGTGAGTCGTCATGGCAAGCCTAAGCGTGGCAGATCGAATGCAGCGCTACGAGCAGAAATGCCCGACATTTCAGCCACAGGGCGGGATGAATGCGAGTTAACGACTCGCCATCTGCGCCGAGTCGCAATAGCTTCCGAAGTCCTTTGCAAGCACTCGCGCCTCATTCCACCACCGAGCACAGCCGTTCTTCCCAGCCGAGCGGTGCACAAGCGCCGCCGATCTCGCTCACGCTTTCGCTGTTCGTGCTGTCGGGAGCCACCGGGCTGATCGACCAGCTGTGCTTCTCGAAGTACCTGAGCTACATCGTCGGTTCGACCGCGTACGCGGTGAGCGCCGTGCTGGCCGCGTTCATGACGGGGTTGGCCATCGGCGCGCACTGGGGCGGGCGTGCCTCGCTGCGCGTCACTCGGCCGCTACGCGCGTACGCCGTGCTGGAGCTGATCGTCGCGATCGCGGTTGCCGTGACGCCGTTCGCGTTTCATTTCCTCACGCCATTGTACGCAAACTTGGCGCGCAGCATGCCGAACTCGCTGCTCGCCTTGAGCGTGATCCGCTGGCTGACCGCGCTCGGCCTGGTTGTGATCCCGACCATGGCGATGGGCGCGACGCTTCCGCTCTTGTCCCGGAGCTTCGACACGGGTGAGTCCAACGCCGAAGCGACGGCCTTGCGCGAGCGGCGCTTGGGCGCGCTGTACGCGATCAACACCTTGGGCGGTGCACTCGGCGCGTTGGGCGCCGCTTACCTGATTTTGCCGGCGCTCGGTGTCGACGGCACTGTTTTCGCGTCCGCCGCTGGCAGTGCGCTCATTGCGGCGCTCGCGTTCGGATTTGGCTCACGGCGCGTGGTCGAAGCGCCAGCACTGAAAGCTAGCGGCGAGCATTGCGTGGAACCTGCCTCGAGTGAGCGCCGGTCGCTGTTCTTCTTGGCGTTTGCCTCCGGTGCCTTGGTGTTTGCGGCCGAGGTCGTGTTCACGCATTTGCTGGCGCTGATCATCGGCAACAGCGCGTACGCTTTTGGGCTGATCTTGGCGGCGTTTTTGAGCTGTTTGTTTTTGGGGGCCTCGCGGGCGTCGTGGGCACAGCGCAGGTTCGGTGAGGCTTCGCTGCCGCTCGGGCTCGCTGCGAGCGGCTTGGGGCTGTGCGTCAGCTTGCCGCTCTGGGACAAGCTGCCCTACTTCTTCGACAACACCGGCCAAGTGTTGACGTCATTCGCCGCGCGCGAGGCCACGCGAGGTATCGCGGCGATCCTGATGCTGCTCGTGCCCACGACGTTGATGGGCCTGACCTTCCCGCTCTTGCTGCAGCGTGTGGCGCGCTACGCGAACGTGGGCGCTTGGGTGGGCCGCCTCACCGCGGTCAATACGCTGGGCGCGGTGCTGGGCGCGCTGCTCACGGGCTACCTATTTTTGCCTTGGCTCGGCTCGCAGCGCGCGCTCTTGGCGATCGCGCTGTGTTTCGCCCTGGCCGCGCTCGTGGTGTCGTGCTGGGCGCACGGCCGAGATCGGCGATTCACCCTCGTGGGTGGAGTCGCGACGCTGCTGCTCGCGCTCGTCAGCCCGCGTTGGGATTTGGCGATGTTGACCAGCGGCACCAACGTCTACTTCGACGGCTACCACGCGCCCGACAAGATCTTGATGATGCGCGAAGACGTGCACGGCGGGGTCACCTCGGTGACCGACACCGGCGGCGTGCGCACCCTGCTCACCAACGGCAAATTTCAGGGCAACACCGGCTGGGAGATGAACGCGCAGCGCTTCTTTGCGCACTACCCCTCCCTGTTCGTCAAAGACTACCGAGACCTGCTCGTGATCGGCCTCGGCACCGGGACGACCCTGGGCACCTTGGCAGGCTACCCCTGGCACAAGATCGACGTCGCGGAGATCTCGCCGTCGATCTTGTTCGCAGCCAAGACCTACTTCGCGGACGCGAACTTGGGCGCCATCGCCGATCCGCGCGTGACGATTCACCACGCGGACGGGCGAAACTTCATCCTCGTGCAAGAACAGAAGTACGACTTGATCAGCATGGAGCTGTCGAGCATCTGGTTTGCGGGTGCGGCCAGCCTGTACAGCCGTGAGTTCTATCGCCTGATCCACGAGCGGATGAAGCCGAACGCGGTGTTCCAGCAATGGGTGCAGTTGCACCACGTTCGCCCGCGAGATTTCGCGACCATTCTCAACACCCTGCGTCATCAGTTCGCGCACGTCACGCTCTTCTACGGCGGCGGTCAGGGGATCTTGGTGGCCTCCGATGCGCCGCTGGTCGCGTCGCAAGCTCGCGTTCATGCCCTAGAGCGCACGCCGCAAGTCGCAGCCACGATCCCGCGTGAACGGCCGCTCATGGACCTGTTCAACGACGTGTTGGTGAGCGATGCCGGTTTGGATCGTTTCTTGGCGGACGTCGCGCGTAGCGTGGGCGAACCAATCGAACAGCTGATCTCGACCGACGGCAATCTCTATCTGGAATACGCGACGCCCCACGGCAACGTGCTGCCCTGGTCCACTCGTGAAGATTTGGTGGCCGATCTCCGCCGCTATCGCGACCCGAGTGCGATCGCCGCCATGACCGGTCCATGAACGACGCTCGCCGCGCGTTCATGCGCGGCGGGTAGCGCTTCGACCGTCGCTCGCTTGCGCGGCGCGCCGATGTGCAGCGCCGCGCGTTCCAAAATGGACTCACACAACTCGGCGAACCCAAAGCCGGCGGCCGCAGCGATCTTCGGCAGTAGGCTGGTTTCGGTCATGCCCGGGAGGGTATTCACCTCCAGCACGTACTCGTTTTGGCCTTCGGTCACGAGCAGATCCACGCGCACGGCACCGCTCGTGTCGAGCGCGCGCGCGGCGCGTTCGGCCAAATTCAAGACGCTGCGGTAGCGCGCCGCGGGTAGGCGCGCGGGCATGAAATAGTCGGTCATCCCGGGCGTGTACTTGGCGTGAAAGTCGTACACCCCCGAGCGCGGCGCGATCTCGATTGCTCCGAGCACGCGTCGGTCCAAAATGCCGACGGCGACCTCCTTCGCCTCGATGAACCGCTCGACCAACACGCTCGAGTCATAGGCGAGTGCAGCCTCGACGGCGCGCGAGAGTTCGCTCATGTTGTTCGCGCGTGTCACGCCGAAGCTCGAGCCTTCCCGGCGCGGCTTGACGATCACGGGAAAGCCGAACGCACCGTGGAGCTCTTCCAGATCGGCCGCGCACTGCTCGCGCCCGAATACGTAGTAGGGCGGCGTCGGCACGTTGTGCAATCGAAACAACTCTTTGGCCTTGAGCTTGTCCATCGCAAGCGCACTCGCCAAGACGCTCGAGCCCGTGTACGGAACCCCGAGCAGCTCCAGCGCACCCTGCACGCAGCCGTCTTCACCTAGACGCCCATGCAGCGCCAGGAACGCCACGTCGAGATCTGCAGCCGTAAGGGCGGCAAGTGCGTCGCCGCTAGCTCCGAGCTCTATCGCGATTGTCTCGTAGCCCAGGCCACGAAGAGCGCGTGTCACCGCTTCGCCGGAACGAAGTGACACCTCGCGCTCCGCAGACGATCCGCCCATCAGGACACCGACGCGCGTGGCTTTCATGCTCCACCCTCGTATCGAAGCGGCCGGACGGGGCCAAGATTTCGGCGGAGTTACGAGACTTCGACCACGACGGCGGTGATGTTGTCCTTCCCGCCGCGCGCATTGGCGAGCTGGATGAACTTCTCCACGGCAAAATGGCCACCTTCCGCCATCATGTCCGGTATCTCTTCGGGCTTCAGGTAACCGTGCAGGCCATCGCTGCACAGCATGTAGCGATCGCCGAGACCTGCCTCCCAAACGCTCGTATCTACTTGCACATAGTCTCGGCTGCCGACCGCGCGCGTGATCACATTTCGCTGTTTGCTGACGCGCGCTTGATCGGGTGTGATCAGGCCCTGCTTGAGCTGCCAGGCGATAAGTGTGTGATCTTCCGTAAGTTGTAGCGCGTCCCCGGTGCGAACTCGGTAGATGCGACTATCGCCGACCTGACCCAGGACCACGCTGTCGCCAAAGCGCATCATCGCGCTGATGGTCGTGCCCATGCCGGCCTTGCCGCGGTCGAGCTCGGCCATCGCGAACAGGATGTACGTGGCGGCCTGGACGGCGCCCTCCAGTAAGCGACAGGCGGCGCGCGCTTTCTCCTCGGTCTGCGGTCCGTCGAGCGAGAGCGTCGCCTTGCCGCGTTTGACCATGCCGTGAATGGTGTCGATCGATTCCTGGCTGGCGACTTCGCCGGCGGCGTGGCCACCCATGCCGTCGGCGACGACCCAGAGACCGAGTTCGTCATCACAAAGATAGGCGTCTTCGTTCACCGAGCGACGGCGTCCGATATCCGTACCCCCGTAGGAACGCATATTGTACGGCGTGGCCACGACTGGCATTCGTTACTAGGGTATCAATGTTTCCGGCCGGCGTAAGCACCGATGGCGCGGACAAACCCTTGCAGGCGGGCAGGGCTCGAAATAAGGTGCGCACATGAGGGCAACAGCTACGAGCTTGCTCGTCCGCGGCGAGAGCCCGGCACGGCTCGTCAGCTCGATTCGTGAAGCCGTCGCCGGGTTAGGCGCCAAGAAGCCGGCCGGCGGGCTCGTGTTGGTCGCGGGCGGAATGGCCACAAAACTCGCGGCGATCGCGGACGCGCTGGGTCGAGCTAGTCTGGGATTTCCGGTGCTTCTTGCCGCGGGCGCGGGGGTGATTACCGAGCGCGGTGAGGTCGAGGGTGAGTCCGCCGCCGCAGTCTTACTGTGGCTGGGTGGAGCTGCCGAAGCGTGGGCGGTTTCCGCCACTCAACCTGAACTGTGCTCCGTGGTGAGCCGCGAGCTGCGGGCGCGCAACGAGGCTGGGCGCAGTGAAACCGCGCTGGTCTTCCTCCGACCCAACGGCGTGCAACCGCACTCGATCGAGGCGCTCCACGGCTTGAAGGGCTCGCGCGTGATCGGCGCAGGCACGTTGTCCGACAGCGACGTGTTCGCGATCGACGGCAACGGCACGGTCAACACCGGTGCGGCGGGCGCGCTCACCATCCGCGGCTTGCCGGCTCCGATCTTGACCACGTCCCCCGCGTGCAAGCTGCTCATGCCCTTGCGCGAAATCAGCGCGGTGCGCGGCTCGATGGTGCTGGCGATCGACGGCGAGCCGGCGCTGGAAGTGTTGAGCACCGTTGCCCACGCCCTAGTCGATCAACCACTGGTGTTCGTCGCGCTGGCGACGGAGAGCGGGCAAGACAGCATGCGGCCTCCGCTCTTGCTCCGCGCCGTGCAGGGCGTCGATCCCTCGCGTCACGGCTTGATCGTATCGGAGGAGGTCAAGAAGGGCATGCGCATGGCCTTCGCCATTCGTGATGCCAGCGCAGCTCGCGCGGATTTCGAGATGCGTATCCGCGACGTCGCTCGCCAGGCGGCAGGCGCAGCGCCACGTTTCGGCATTTGTCTGAACTGTGCAGGGCGCGGCATCGCGCTGTACAAGAACCCCGACACCGATCTGCGCATGTTGAAGGCACGCTTCGGCGAAATCCCGTGGATCGGCCTGTTCTCGAGCTTCGAGATCGCGCCGCACGGCGAGGAGCCCGCGCTGCAACTGTATAGCGGCGTGGTTGGTCTGTTCACATCTCCGAGCTGATCCCCGAAGAGCCGTCGCATGCCCTCCCCCGCCTTGAATCTGACTCGACCGAAGGCGCGCTTCGGCGCGGCTGACGCCGTGCTCGCGGCGCTGGTGATCGCCGTGGTCGGCTTGATGGTCGTGCCTTTGCCGACCTGGCTGCTCGATCTGCTGATCGCCTCCAATCTGGCGGCTTCGGTCGTGATCCTATTGGTCTCGATGTACGTGAGCGAGGCGCTGAAGATCGCCTCCTTCCCGACCCTGCTGCTGATCACGACGCTGGTTCGCCTCAGTCTCAACGTCTCGTCCACGCGCTTGATCTTGCTACAAGCGGACGCCGGTGAGGTGATCCGCGCCTTCGGGCAATTCGTGGTGCGCGGCAACTACGTCGTCGGCGCGGTGATCTTCCTGATCCTGACCATCATCCAGTTCATCGTGATTGCCAAGGGCAGCGAACGCGTCGCTGAAGTGGGCGCGCGCTTCGCCCTAGATGCCATGCCCGGCAAGCAAATGGCGATCGACGCTGAATTGCGCTCAGGCGCGATTGACGGCAACGAGGCTCGCGCGCGACGGCGCATGCTGGTGCGCGAGAGCCAATTCTACGGCGCCATGGACGGCGCCATGAAGTTCGTCAAAGGCGACGTCATCGCGTCCTTGCTGATCACGGTCGTGAACATCTTGGGCGGCTTGGCCATCGGCATTGCGCAAAAGGGGCTCGAGCCGGTCGCCGCGCTCAAGCGCTATGGCTTGCTCACGATTGGCGACGGCCTAGTCACACAGATCCCGGCGCTCTTGATCGCCACCGGTGCAGGCGTGCTGGTGACGCGCGTCGCGAGCGAAGAAGCGGACACTCCGCTTGGCGTCGAGCTGTCGAGCCAGCTCTTCGGCCAGCCGCAAGCGTTGCGCGTGGGTGGCGTGTTCGTGCTCTTGTTGTCGGTGATCCCGGGCCTGCCCACGCTGCCGTTCGTGGCCATTGGTGCGCTGTTGTTGTTCGGCTCACGCGCTCGCAGCAAGGTGCTGCGCCGCGTCGAGGATGCGCCGCTGACTGAGGTGACGCCTCGGCGCGCCGGCAGCGCAGCCATGCGCTTCGTGCCCGCGGTGACCCCGTGGAGCCTCGAAGTCTCTAGCGATCTAGCCGGTTTCGAGGACGACGACGTACGCGGCAGCGAAGTGCGCCGTCCTGGCCTGCGCTCGGCGATCAGCGCCGTGCGCGAAATCGTATTCCGCGATTTGGGCGTGCCGTTGCCGCCCGGACGCCTATCAGAGAATGCGCAAGTGCCCCCGCGTCACCTGGTGCTCTCGATCTACGAGGTGCCCGCGCGCGTGTTCGCCATCCCGACTGAAGTCAGCGACGCTTCGATCGCCGAGTTCGTCGTTGGACAGACGCTCGCGGTGCTGCAAACGCGCTCGGTCGACTTCTTGGGCATCGCCGAGACCCAAAGCTTGCTCGATGAACTCGAGCAAATCGCGCCTGCCACCGTTCGCCAAGTCGTGCCCAAGCCGATCGCGGTCACGCTCTTGGCCGACGTCCTGCGCCGTCTGGCCGAAGAGCAGGTCAACATCCGCGATTTGCGGGCGATCTTGGAAGCCTTGGCGCTGGTCGGCAATGTCGAGCGCGATCCGTTGAATTTGGCCGAGTTCGTGCGTTCGCAACTGCGCCGGCCCCTGACGCATGCGCTCACGCAGGGCAATCGCGAGCTGTCCGTCGTGCTGCTCGAACCGCAAATCGAGGAGACGATTCGCGCCGCTGTCTCGCGCACTCCGGCGGGCAGCTTCTTGACCTTGGCGCCAGCCGCCGCTCGTGACGTCGTGGCGGCCGTCCGCCGCGCGCTCCCGCAGCAACGGAGTGACGCACCCCTCGTCGTCCTCACCCAACCCGATATTCGTCGCTTCGTGCGCAAGCTCCTCGAGCTGGATCTGCGCGACGTGCGCGTCGTGTCCTACGCCGAGCTCTTGCCCGAGGTCGCGATTCGCCCGAGTGGCAAAGCGACGCTCGCGGGCGCCTAGTCGCAATGCCGTTCGGTTAGCGCCTCAGCGATCGAGATTGGGATTAACCGCCGAGCCACAGAGAGCGCAGAGATCAGAAAAAGTTGGGTCCCCGTAGCGCCAGGTTGGTCTCGCAGAAAGCCCAGCTTCGACGAGCCAAGGAATCTCTCCGACGCACCTGCTAGCTCCGTTCATCGTCGTGAACGACGACGAATCTTACCGGCAAGGAGCGAACCCCAAATCTCCATCAGATCTCTGCGGCCTCTGCGTCTCGGCGGTTCAAAGTCAGGGCGTTCAGATTCGGCGCTGCACGACCATCTTGCGCGGCACGGCGCCGCTCTGCTCGACCATCTTCTTGGCTTCCTTCTGCAGCAGCGGATGGGTGCGCTTAGCCATGAACCCGCCCAGCAAGCGCACGTCGATCGTCAGCAGCTTTTTCAGCGACCGGCGCATGCCCTTCAAGTCATTGGTGTAGGCGTATGCGTAGGCTTGCGCGCGATAGAGCTGCGGGCGCAGCTGCTCGTACAGCGCATCCTCTGGGTCGATCACGCCCAGGAGTTCGACGCTCTTCTTGGCGTTGCCGGTGCGCGCCCAGGCCTCGCCACAAATGGCGGTGAGCATGGCGCGCGTTTTTGCATCCCGCTGTCGGCTAAGGTCGATGTTGTCGACCAACTGGCGCGCCGGGCCGATGTCGCCGAGCGTGAGGTGGATCATCGCGCGTTGAGCGCGGGTTTCGTCCGCGACCGCGCCCATCACCTTGGTCAGATCGATCTTTTCGAGGGTCGCCAGGGCCTTCTTCGGGTCGTCTTGCATCTCGAGCTGCGCTCGGGCGAAGACCGCCGTCGGATCGTTCTGCTTGTACGAAGCGTCGAGCTTTTCGAGTGCGGCCTTGCGATCCTCCGCGGACTCGACGCCGCTCAAGATGCTTGCGACGCCTTGCGCCTTCTTCGATTGGCGAATCGCCCAAATCACGACCGCCACGGCCAGCACGGTGACCAACGCCGGAATCGAGAGCGCGATCGCGCGCACGGTAGTCGTCTGCGCGAAGCCGGCCACCAAGCCGCCGATCAGCCACACCGCGGCCACAGGGATCGCGAGCCGGCCAATCATGCCCTTCAGCTGTTCCGAGCCCAGCGGGCTGTCGATTGCTGCTTTGACCGGGGGGCGCGAGCCGAGCGATTCCGGCTTTGCACCGTCCGCTTGGCGATCCGCTGCGCGCTTGAGCTTCCGAGTTTCGCTTGCCACGCTCGGCCTATACCCGGGGGGCAGCGACCAAGCAAGGTGGCTCCCCCCTCGCGTTGGCGAAATTGCGTCTTCGGCTCAGCTCTCGGCGCTCGGCAGCAAGCTATCTCGCGGCGCGTCGGGCATGGCCTCGTGTCGGAAATGGTTGAAGACGCCTTGCGTTAAGGAGAGCACCGGAACCCCTAACAAGGCCCCCCAAATGCCGAAGAAATGCTCGCCTGTGATCAACGCGAGCACCACCAAAACTGGATGGATCTTGGCCGCGGTGCCGATGATCTTCGGGTTCAGGAGGTTTGCCTCAATCTGGTGAATCCCAATGATCCAGATCAGGACAGAGAGCGCCGTCCATAGGCCCTGAGTGAGACCGATCATCACCGCTGGAATGGCGCTGGTGATGGACCCGAAGATCGGCACGATGCTCATGATGCCCGCGACGATCGCCAAAATCGGCCAGTACTTCAGGCCGAACAGCGCGAAGCCGATCGCCGAGAGCACGCCGTTCACCAGGCAAATCAGCAGCTGTCCACGAACCACGCCGGACAGCCCGCGGTCCAAACGCACGAGCAAGCGATCGAAGCCAATGCGCGAGCGCGGCGGAGGCAGCGAGCGGAAGAAGCCCACGATCGCCTCGCGCGTCTGCATGATGTAGCCAGCCACCATCAGCGTCATGAACAGCAAGAAAATGCTGCGCGCGATTTTCTGGATCAGCGTGTGGCCGAGCAAAACCAGCTCGAAAGCGTTGCGTTTGACGTAGCTCACGCCTTCATCGATGCCCTGATTGGTGAGCTCGGCGACATTGAAGCGCCCCGCGGGCTTGGCCTGCGCCGGCGCCACACGCCAGTGCCCTGGGCCGCGCTGCACGAGATCGATCCCTGAACCGACATCGACGTCGAACGCGCCGTCCCCGCGCGGATGCACTTGGAGCGCTGGAGACGGCTCAGTTGGGATCGGCGGAGCAGCCGGCTTGGTGCGACGGTGTTCGAAGCTCTGCACCCACTCTTCCACGCGCGGTCCCCAGGTCGTCGATGCGCCGTCGAGCAACGCGGGTGCGTCGCGCGTGAGCTTGGAGCTCTCCTCGTACAAGCGCGGCGCGATGGCCGCGATCGAGAAGTAGATCACGCTCAGCGTGACCGCGTAGACGAGCAAGATCGCGGCGGGGCGCGGCACCCGCGCGCGCTCGCAGCGCGCGACGAGAGGCGTCAGCACATAGGCGATGATCAGGCCCAGGATGAACGGCAGCAGCACGGCGCTGGCCCAGATCACGAAGGCCACAGCCAATGCTGCGCTAATGGCCAAAAAGACGACGCGCGGTCGCGTCCAGCCGCCCGAAGGACGACCCATCGGAGGGGTATTCAAGCTAACGGGACTGGACACAAAACCACCGAACCACCGGCATAACGTCGATGTTCCCCACAAGCAAGCGTGCACAAAAGCAAACGAGCCCGAGTCGGCGACGTTTGTCGCCCACCCAGGCTCGGCTGTCTCGTTGTGTTTTGGGGCCCCGGCCCCAAAACGATTTGTTCGGCTGAGCCTCGCGCGCTCATCAATGAGCGGCACGAGGCTCTCGCGACGCGGCCCTCAGTTCACTCGTCGTCCGAGGGCGGCGGCGGGGGCTGGCTTGCGCCGGCTTTGAGGCCCGCGAGCTTGTCCTTGAACACGTCGCCCAAGGTGGCACCCTTGCCGGTCGACTCGCGCTTGAGCACCTGGATGTGCTCCGCTTCGACGCTCTCGCCGGGGCGGCGCATGCTGAGGGTCACGCGACGGTCCACGGTGTCGAGGTTCTGCACCTCGGCCTTGACCTTCATGCCCGGGGTCAGCTCGGTGCCGTTCGGGATCTCGTTCGACGGGATCATGCCCTCGATACCCTCGACGATGCGCACGAACGCGCCGTATTCGGGAACGCTGAGCACGACAGCCTCTTCGACCACCGTACCGGGCTTGTACTTGCTGAACAGATCCGGCCACGGATCGTCCCAGAGCTGCTTGACGCCGAGGCTGACCTTCTTCTCGTCGTGATTGATCGAGAGGATGATGGCTTCGACATCGTCGCCCTTGTTGTACAGGTCGGCCGGGTTGTTGACCTTGACCGTCCAGGACAGGTCGGTCTTGTGCACCATGCCGTCCACGCCCTCTTCGATGCCGACGAACACGCCGTAATCGGTGAGCGAGCGCACCTTGCCGCCGATCTTGTCGCCCGGCTTGTACTTGTCCGTGAACAGCGTCCAGGGATCGGGCTCGAGTTGCTTGAGACCGAGCGAGATGCGCTTGGCGCGCGAATCGACTTCGAGCACCTGGCACTCGACCTCGGCGCCCATCTCGAGCAGCTTGGACGGGTGCTTGACCTTCTTGGTCCAGCTCATTTCGCTGACGTGGATCAAACCTTCCACGCCCGGCTCGAGCTCCACGAACGCGCCGTAGTCGGTCAAGCTCATGACCTTGCCGCGCACGCGCTTGCCGAGGGGGTACGCCTCTTCGACGTGGTTCCACGGATCCTCTTGGGTCTGCTTCATGCCCAAGCTGACGCGCTCGGTCTCGGCGTTGTACTTGAGCACCTTGACGGTAACCTCGTCGCCGACCTTGAACACTTCGCTCGGGTGATTGACGCGACCCCACGACATGTCCGTGATGTGGAGCAAGCCGTCGATACCGCCGAGGTCGACGAACGCGCCGTACTCGGTGAGGTTCTTGATCGTGCCCGTGACCGTCATGCCCTCTTCG
>DASQCO010000101.1:0-142133 GCA_035634635.1 Polyangiaceae bacterium | reverse complement strand
GATGCAAGTGCTCTCGCGCCGCACCAAGAACAACCCGGTGCTGATCGGCGAACCCGGCGTGGGTAAGACCGCGATCGCCGAGGGCATCGCGCATCGCATCGCCAAGGGTGACGTGCCCGAATCGCTCAAGGACAAGCGCATTTTGGCGCTCGACTTGGCGAGCATGGTCGCCGGCTCGAAGTTCCGTGGTGAGTTCGAAGACCGCCTCAAAGCGGTACTGAAAGAGGTCGAAACCTCGGGCGGTAACATCATTCTGTTCATCGACGAACTGCACACGCTCGTCGGAGCCGGGGCTGCGGAAGGCGCGATGGACGCCGCGAATATGCTCAAGCCAGCGCTCGCCCGCGGTGAACTGCGCGCGATCGGCGCGACCACGCTCGACGAGTATCGCAAACACATCGAGAAAGACGCGGCGCTCGAGCGCCGCTTCCAGCCGGTGATGGTCAGCGAACCCACGGTCGAAGACACGATTGCCATTCTGCGCGGCTTGAAGGAGCGCTACGAAGTCCACCACGGCATTCAGATCACCGACTCCGCGTTGGTCGCGGCAGCGGTGCTCAGCCAGCGCTACATCGCCGACCGCTTCTTGCCGGACAAGGCCATCGATTTGGTCGATGAGGCCGCCAGCAAGATCAAAATGGAGATCGATAGCCTGCCGTTCGAGATCGACCAGGTGCAGCGCAAGTTGCTCCAGCTGCGGATCGAAGAGCAGGCGCTCACGCGGGAGCGTGACAAGGGCAGCAAAGCGCGCCTGGAAGAGCTGCGCCGCGAAGTAGCTGAGCTCAACGAGCAGCGCGACGGCATGCGTGCGCAGTGGCTGCGCGAGAAAGAGATCATCGAGCGGCTGCGCAAGAATCAGGTCGAACTCGAAGACCTGCGTCAACAAGCCGAGGCTGCGCGTCGCGCGGGAGATCTCGGAAAGGCAGCTGAAATTCAGTATGGCCGCATTCCAAATCTCGATCGCGAGTCCGAAAAAGATCGCGCCGAGCTGGCTCGTGTCCAGGCCAATGGCTCGTACCTGAAGGAAGAAGTCAGCGACGAAGACATCGCCGCGATCGTCTCCAAGTGGACGGGCGTGCCGGTCTCCAAGATGTTGGAAGGCGAGAAGCAGAAGCTGATCCACATGGAGCAGAGCCTGCGTGAACGCGTGATCGGACAAGAAGCAGCTTTGGTCGCCGTTTCCAATGCCGTGCGCCGCTCGCGCGCGGGCCTCGGTGACGACAAGCGCCCGATTGGTTCGTTCTTGTTTTTGGGTCCCACGGGTGTCGGCAAGACCGAAACAGCTCGGGCTCTGGCCGAGTTCTTGTTCGACGACGAGCGCGCGATGATTCGCATCGACATGAGCGAGTACATGGAGCGCCACGCGGTCTCACGATTGATCGGTGCGCCGCCCGGCTACGTCGGCTACGACGAAGGTGGGCAATTGACCGAACCGGTGCGCCGCCGGCCTTACTCGGTCGTGCTCTTCGACGAAGTCGAAAAAGCGCACCCAGACGTGTTCAACACGCTGCTCCAGCTGCTCGATGATGGCCGCCTCACCGACGGCCAGGGTCGCACGGTGGACTTCAAGAATACGGTCGTGATCCTGACCAGCAACATCGGGACTTCCGAGCTGGCAGCGATCGAAGATCGCCGGGATCTGACGGCCGCCGAACGCGAAAAGGCCAGCCAAAAGGCCGTCCAAGACGCGCTCCACGCCCACTTCCGCCCTGAGTTCTTGAATCGCCTGGACGAGGTTGTCGTTTATCACCGGCTCGATCGCAGCGAGCTCGGTCGCATCGTCGAGATCCAACTGGGCTATCTGATCAATCGCTTGGCCAAGCGCGATCTCGGTTTCCGAATCACCGATGCGGCGAAAGAGTTTTTGGCGGAAGCCGGCTGGGATCCGCAATTCGGAGCACGCCCGCTCAAGCGCGCCATTCAAAAGCTCGTCGAAGACGCCCTGGCCCGCCGCGTGCTCGAAGGTGCATTCACAGCCGGTGAAGTGATCTACGTCGACCACGACCCGGACACCGGGCTCACTTTCACGAGCCGTCCCAAAGGCGAACCCGCGCCTGAGCCGCTCCGCCGTCCAAGCGCATCACTGAACTGAGCCCGCGCGACCCGACCCGGGTTGCAAGCCGAACCGCCGCGGAGCCGAACCGCCGCACCCCGGGACTGGCACCCCGGGACTGGCACCCCGGGTCGGGTCCTACGCCGGCTCGTGGCCGTATTGGGCCACGCGGCGCACGAGGGCGAGGCCGGCGAAGGCGGCGCGGCGGCGGACTTGTTCGCGATTGCCGCTGAATACGACTCGCCGATCGCTCACGCCGGCGGCGCTTGCGACGGCATAGTGCACGAGCCCCACCGGCTTCTCCGCGGAGCCACCGGTGGGCCCAGCCACACCCGTGAGGGAGAGCGCTAAATCGGCGTTGAAGGCGAGGCGCGCGCCCTCCGCCATCGCCCGCGCTACCTCCGCGCTGACGGCGCCGAAGCGCGCCAAGAGCACCGCGGGCACGCCGAGCAAGGCGATCTTCGACTCGTTCGAGTACGTAACCGCGCCGCCGCGGAACACCGCGCTTGCGCCGGAATGATCGGTGATCAGCTCCGAAACCAAGCCGCCCGTGCACGACTCCGCGAGCGCCAATGTGAGTGACTTCGACTGCAGCAGGTTGCAAACGGCTTCTGGAAAGCGCGTTTTGCCTTCGCCGAAGATCAGCTCTTCGCCGAGGCGCGCGCGCACCGCTTGCGCGCCGCTTTCGGCGCGCTCCTTTGCCAGCTCGACGCTGGCTGCGCGAGCTAGCACCTTGACCTCGATTTCCGGTAGCGTCGCCCGATAGCCGATGGTGACGCCGAACTCGGCTTCGATGCCGGCCAGGCGATCGTTGACTTCACTTTCCGCTGCGCCAAATGTGCGCAACAAGATTTGACTGTGTCGGTCGCGGAGCAGCGGCGAGATCGCCGGCACGATGAATGACTCGAACATCGCCTTCATCTCGAACGGCACGCCGGGCATGAAGTAAGCAAGCGCGCGGTTCAACGTCAGCTCGAAGCCGGGCGCGGTGCCATTCGGGTTGGGCAAGATTCGGCAGCCGCGTGGAAAATCAGCTTGTTTCGCGTTGGACGTGGCCATGGGCCGGCCGAAGCGCGCGAGCCGCTCTCGAATTGCTTCGAGTGACGCTTCGTCGCGCACGAGCTCGACGCCGGCCAAGCGCGCGGCGCACTCGGTGGTGATGTCGTCCGTGGTGGGGCCGAGGCCGCCCGTGCAGATCACGATCTGGTGCGCTTGGCTGAGCCGAGTGAGCGCGGCCTCGATGCGCGCGCGATCGTCGTCCACGCAATCGATGTCCTGAACCTCGAAGCCGATCGCGGTCAGCGCTTCCGCGAGCCACGTCGCGTTCGTATTTTGCAATTCACCGCGCGTAAGCTCCGTCCCAATACACAAAATTGCCGCCGACATCGCCCGCAGGGATACCACGCGGCGGCCCAGCCCGTACACGTGCCCGTGCCCGTGCCCGAGCCCGATCTCCATCTTCCGAGAGTTGATTTTTGATGGTCACGCGCCACGTCCCAACCGTCACAGCCTTCGGCGTCGCGGACGAGGAGAGGGAGAGACCGCCAAGTCGCCAAGCCGCCAAGTCCTCTCGACGTCCCAGAGCCCGCAGCACCCACCAGAGCTCACGATGAATTTCGGGTGGCGCGGATGCACGTCGCGCAGAGTCGTGCGTTCGACGCAGCCCCCGAGATTCGGTGCAAGCACAGACGCAACGTGACAACGGGCTTAGTTCGACGTAGCCCCCGAGATTCGGTGCAAGCACAGACGCAACGTGACAACGGGCTTAGTCTGTCGTGGAGCGCGAACCCCCAATCTCTCTTCTTGGCGGCTTGGCGGCTTGGCGGTTCAAATCAGGATCGTCCTGCGCGCGCGTCGCCGTGGCTGTGAGTTCGCGTGACTGAAAGTGCGCCCGGTCTGCGACGGAAACAGCGCGCTCTATGAGGTGCGATGCTGGATCGCGAGCGCCCACTCTTCTAAATCAATTCGAGTGATGAGAGAGCGGGCACGGGCACGGGCACGGTCACGTTTACGGGGGAGAAGAGAGTTCCCTTTCGGCGCTCTTTACATCGTAGGCGCAGCGGAAGCCGACGTAAGGGGCGCGGGTTTGGCGGGGTTCGATGGACCAGGATTTGAGATCGCCGGCGAGTTCGTCGCGATAGGAGCCGCCGCGGGCGGCGAAGGTGCCGTCGCGTTCGAGGGTCCATTCGGCGACGTTGCCGGAGAGATCGAAGATGCCTTCGGGGGTCGCGCCGTCGGGGCGGGCACCGGCGAGATCGGGGCCGCTGCCGCCGCGCGCGCAGGGGCCGGTGACTAGACCGAAGGTCGCGCGGCGACAGACGAGGCCGGTGTTGCCCCAGGGGTAGCGTCGACCCGCGCTGCCTGCGGCCGCGAAGAGCCATTCGTCGGCGGTGGGCAAGCGGCCGCCGGCGAAGGCGCAGAACGCGCTGGCTTCATTCGGGCTGACGTTGCGCACGGGGCGGCCGGGCTCGGAGTCGTCCGCGATTTTGGGGCACGCGCCGCGCGCCGCGCAGAGTCGGAAGCGGGCCACGGTGACTTCGGCGCGATCGAGCGCGAACGGTTGTGCGTCGACGTCGTGCACGGCTTGCACGGGGCCTTCCCAGTCGGGCGTGCCGAAGTGGCTCGATCCACCCGCAAGGGTGATGCGTGTATCGGGCAGCACACAACCGCCCGAGTCGTCGCGCTGCATCTCGTTCGCGCACGCGCTGGCGGCGCCCGAACATTGACCGTTGTTGGTGAGCACTTGGCCAACGCCGCAGCAGCGCGCTTCTTGCACGACGAGGCCTGCTGGGCAGCGCACCGGCTCGCGGCGCTCCGACTGTGCAAAGCGCACGCTGATCGCGATTGAGGCCAACGCCGCAACTGCCGCTGCTACCGCGTAATTGATGCGTGTGAGTCGGATCTTGCGCACGTCAGGGCCGCACAAGATAACGCGAAACAGCTCGCGCTATCAGCACGGTCCCACGAAATACGGCACATCGCTCAAGAAAGAACGCGACAGCGATCCGGCTCGCAACACCGAGCGGACTTTCCAAGGGCCGTCCGGGCCGAGCAACAGGGAGCCGCCGCTGCCGTCGAAGTCGACGATAGCGTTCGGGCGCAGGCGGCGGTTGTCGATCGCCGTCAGTACTTTGCCTGGGCCGTTCAAGCCCGCCTCCCAAACTGCGCTCAGACTCGCCGAGAAGCCCGAGCACTCCGAGCCGGTCTCCACGCTGACGAAGAGCAGCTCTGGTTTGCCCGGTAATGCGAGCCTCGAGACGTTGCGCCGCGCATCGCGGTCGTCCCAGGCGCCGTCTTGGTCCGGATGTTCGCTGTGAAAGCGCGCTTGCAGCGCCGCGTACGCGGGCAGCGCGCGAAACGCATTCATCAGCGCGGCGCCGACTTCGGCGGATGCGGGCTCAGGCGCTGCGATGGCCGGCGCGGGCAGGTTCGGGTCGACGGCGAGCAGCGCGCCCTTGCACGGTGCCGAAAATTCCGCGACCAAAGTGCGGCCTCCGATCGCCGAAAGCCGCCAAATTTCCTTGGCGATCGTCTCGGGCGGCATGGCGGGTCCTTCGGCGCAGCCTTCCCAAAATTCCGAGGTGCGCGGGTCGGGCGTGACTTCCGCGCGCAGGGCGAAGCGTTGCAAGCGAGTCTCACAGACCGCACCGGTCGCGCCTAGGACCTTCACCGTGCGACCGAGCCAGCCACGCAGGGCCTTGGGGATCCGCGTCAACGTGACGCCCCGCGTGGCGCTCGTGCCGTCACTCGCAAGGGTGATAGGGCCGTCGGCCCAAGCGAGATCGGGTTTGGCGTCGAGCAGCACGCTGTGTTCGTCCGCGAGCCACACACCGGGTTCGCGGTGGAGTGGCGCGAGTGCGACGCTCTTCGGCGCGGCCTTCAGCGCGTCGAGTGCGATCGGCGCGGGCCAAGCGGAGTTGCACGCGCTGGTCGCGGCGCTCGGAGTTGCCGTCGCACTCGCGCTTGCAGTGACGGTCGCGCTGCTTGCCGTGCCGACCGCGGTTACGGCGCTCGGCGCGGGCTTTTTCTGCGGCGGCGGGTGCGATCGGCAGGCTACGGCACAGGCCGCGATCAGGCCAGCGCAGACCGCGAGCCAAGTGCGTTCAGGTTTCGGTGCTGGCATCGCTCTCAATCACTTCACCGCGAAGTAGACGCTCGAGGGTGGGCTCGTCGATCACGCGCGCGCCGAATTTTTTCGCCGAGTCCGTCTTGGCTTTGCCGACTTTTTCACCGATCACCAAATACGTCGTGCCCTTCTTCACCTTGTCGTGGACCTCGCCCCCTGCGGCGCGGATGGCGTCGTGCACGTCTTCGCGCTTGCGCGTCAGCACACCGGTCACGCAAAACGAAGAACCCGTCACCGGTCCTTGCGTGGCGACGCGCGCCTTGGGCTGCGGTCGCGACACGCCGAGCCGCGCAAGCTTCTCGAGCAAGCGGCGGTTATCTGGGTCTTGTAGATAGCCGCGCACGCTTTCGACCATTTTCGGACCAAAGCCAGCGATCTGGGCGACGTGCTCGGTGACGTGCTCGGGGCCCCAGGCCAGCATTTGCTCGAGCGACTCTGCCGCTTCGGCCAATTGCTTGGCGGCGACTTGGCCGACGTGTTCGATGCCGATGCCCGTGAGCAAGCGATCGAGCGGTTGGGTGCGCGATTGGTCAATCGAGTGCACGACGTTCTCGGCGCTCTTTTTGCCCATGCGTTCGAGCGCTTCGAGCTGCGCCACGCTCAGCTCGTATAGATCCGACACGTCCGCAATTAGCTCGTTCGAGATCAACTGCTCGACCAGTGACTCGCCGAGGTGATCGATGTCCATCGCGAAGCGGCGAGAAAAGTGCAGAATCGCGCCTTTCACCTTGGCCGGGCACACGCGGTTCGGGCAGCGGATCGCGACCTCGCCTTCGCTGGTCACGACTTTCGTCCCGCAGCTCGGGCAGACCTCCGGCATCTGCCACGGCACTTCGTTGCCCGAGCGCGCGCTCGCATCGACGGCGATCACTTGCGGGATGATCTCGCCCGCCTTTTCGATGCTCACCAGATCGCCGACGCGTACGTCCAAGTGCTCGATGATCTCGGCGTTGTGCAGCGACGCGCGCGACACCACCGTGCCCGCGAGCTGCGTGGGTTCGAGATTGGCGACGGGCGTGAGCGCGCCCGTGCGTCCGACTTGCACCACGATGCTGAGCACGCGCGTATTTGCCCGCTCGGCGCCGAATTTATAGGCGATCGCCCAACGCGGAAACTTCGCGGTCGCACCCAAGATGTTCTGCGAAGTGAACGAGTTCACTTTGACCACCGCGCCGTCGGTTTCGTACGGGTAGTCGCGCCGCGCGCGATCGATATCCGCGATCGCCGCGCGCACCTCTTCCGGCGTTTTGCAGACGCGCTCCAAGCGGTGCGTCGGCAAGCCGAACTCGGCGATCTTCGCCAAGGCACCCGCGTGCGTCGGCGCAAGCTCCGGGCCCTCCACGACTTGCCACACCATCACTCGAAGCTGGCGCTGCGCGACGATGCGCGGATCGAGCATGCGCAACGAGCCGGAAGCGGCGTTGCGCGGGTTCGCAAAGGGCGCTTCACCCGCGGCCACGCGCTGCTCGTTGATCTTGGCCAAATCACGCCGAAAAATCACGACCTCGGCGCGCAGCGTCAGCGGTCCGCTGTACGGGATCGTCAGCGGCAACGAGCGAATCGTACGCAGATTCGTGGTGATGTCTTCGCCGCTGAGACCATCACCGCGCGTCGAGCCGCCTGCGAGCTGCCCATCGCGATACAGGATCTCGACGCTGCCACCGTCGAGCTTCGGCTCGACGCAGAACTCCGAAACCGCGCTCGCCGGCAACCCGCCCAAAACGCGCCGCTCGAACTCCGAGAGATCATCGTCGTTGTACGTGTTGTCGAGCGACATCATCGGCACCACATGCGGCACCGTGCGCAGATCGGTGCGCAGCTCTTCGCCCACGCGTTGCGTCGGCGAAGCTGCGGATTTCAGCTCCGGGTGCTCGCTCTCCAGCGCGCGCAGCTGGGCGTACAGCGCGTCGTATTCGCGGTCGCTCAGCGACGGATCATCGAGCACGTAGTAGCGGTAGTCATGGGCGCGCACCTCGGCCACCAGGGCCGCGTGGCTCTTCTTGGCGCTGGCCAGGTTAGTCACGGGCGACTCGGGGCCGGCTGGGGCGAGCTCGGAAACATCACGCGCGGGAATTTGCCAAAGAACCGCCGCTCGGTCGACGTCCTCCCGTAACCGGAACGACGAAGCGCGTGAGTTTTGGCCGTCCGCCCGCGGGAAAGTTATCCTACGGTCCGACCCGACCGAGCATGGCCAAGCCCGTAGCAGCCGAGACCGAGGCACAACGCTTCTTGCGCGAAGGGAGCGGACCTTGGGCGGACTTGGCGCTCACGTTGCCGGTGTTCGTTGGTTACCACCTGGGGGTCGTGTTCCTGCCCGTCAGGAACGCCGCGGACATCGTGACGCGCGAGCTCACGACGCTCGCCGAGAACAGCATCTGGCAATACATTGGTTTGACGCTCGGCATTGGCGCGGCGTTTGCGAGCGTGCTGTTGATGCTGGGACGCGGCCACACGCTGCGCAGCTCGCGCTTCGTGTTCGTCGCCATCGAGGGCATCCTGTACGCGATCGCGATGCGCCTCGCGGGCCAGTACGTTGTTAGCCAGCTGGCCCTGGTCGGTGGCATGCCGGAGGGGCATTTCAGCGCCCTGGTCATGTCACTCGGCGCCGGATTTTACGAGGAAATCGCGTTTCGGGTCGTGCTGTTCGGGCTTGGGTTGCGGCTGATCCTCGGCTTGATCGGCAGTCTGTCGCACGTCAAACGGTTGCTAGTCGCGCTGGGCTGGGCGCTCGCGATCGCGGTCGTGTTCAGCGGTTGGCACTACGTGGGCGATCTGGGTGAACCGTTCGACCTGCGCTCGTTCGTGTTTCGTACGGTGTGCGGCCTCG
The DNA here is from genome assembly GCA_035634635.1 of Polyangiaceae bacterium. GTDB lineage: Bacteria > Myxococcota_A > Polyangia > Polyangiales > Polyangiaceae > PMG-095. Next base: position 133,127 of record DASQCO010000101.1, on the reverse strand, counting down.
CGTTTACGGCGATCTATTCGTTCCGCGGCTTTGCGCCCGCGGTGTGGACGCACACCATTTACGATGCTTGGGTGTTGTTGTTCTGAGCGGGACGCTCAGCGCCAGAAGCGCGTCACGGCGAACTGTGAATAGCTGGCGCTGGCATTGCCGGCGACCAGAATGCGCTCGGACGGCACGCGCTCGTCCGGTGAGATCAAGAGCGCGCTGCCTTGGTCCGGCTTGTTTGCGGCTGCCACCTGGGTGATCACGATGCCGGCTTCGCCGAAGCTCGAATCGAGCGCGCCGTCTGCGTCGTAGCGCAGCAAAGCGGTATTGCCGCTCGAGCTATTACCTTCGTAGGTCCAGCCGGCGACGAGCAGCTTGCCGTCCGCCGCGAGGGCCAGGCCCTGCGCCTCGTCCCAATTGTCCTTGCTGACCGCGGTCAGCACCTTGCCGTCGACTCCGAATGCAGGGTCCAAGGAGCCGGATTTGCGCAGTTTGGCCAGCGCAAAGTCGTGTTGCGCGTGACCGGCGACCACGACTTCGCCCTCAGGAGTAATCGACAGCGCGCGCGCCGCACCGATCGTCGAACCGAACAGCCCGGTGACCTTGCCCTGCTCGCCAAAGGTTTCGTCCAGCGCGCCGTCCGCGTGGAAGCGCGCGAGCATGAAGTCACCCTCACCGCCCGCGGCGACGATCCGCTCTTCGCCGGAGATGGTTTGCAAAGCCAAGGCGTAAATCGAGTCACGCGCGCTTAGCTTCGCGATGCTGCTCGTGACCAAACCCGCATCGCCGAAGCTTGTGTCGGGTTTGCCATCGGCGTCGAGCCGTAACAGCGCGAAATCCACGCCGCTTTGGCTGCTGCCGCGGCTGCTGTCTCCGCCGATCACGATCTTGCCGTCGCTTTGCAGCACCAAAGCGTAGGCCGTGTCCGCGTCGTCCCCGAAGCTGACGATTGTCTTGCCGTCGTCGCCAAAGCTGGTGTCGAGCTTGCCGTCGGCTAGGTAGCGGACGACCGCGAAGTCCAAGCTCGTCGCGCCGCTCGCGCTGCCGGCGACCACGACGCGACCTTTGTCGTCCACCGCGATCGCGCGGGCGACGTCTGCGCCGTCACCCACCTGGGTAGTGACGATGCCGGCGCTGCCGAAGCTCGTGTCGAGTTCGCCGTCGCGCGTGAAGCGCAGCACCGTGAAGTCACCCGCGTGATCGTGGCTCGTGCCGGCGACCAGCAATTTGCCGTCGCGTTGCGCCGCCATCGCGTAAGCGTAGGCGTCCGTGCCGCCCACCGGCACCGTCACTTTGCCACCTTGAAAGCTGGTATCCACCGACCCGGGCGGGCCGTAGACCGTGACCGTGAGCTCGCGCGAATCTTCGAGCTTTTCGGCCTGGCCGCGGATCTCGACCGAAATCGGCAGTGAATGCGGCGCGCTCGCTTTTGCCGAGAGCTCGAGCTCCGCGCTGGTTTCGTCGGCCGCGATGGTCAAGGGTTTCGCGGTGACACCTGGAGGCAAGCCTTCGGCAGAGACATCGACCGGGCCCTCGAAGCCGTCCTTGCGTTCCACAGTCACGCGCACCCGCGCGCTGTCGCCTTGCAAGACGGGCAACTTGCTCGTCTCGAGGCTGAGCAGAAAGCGGGCGTCGCCTGCCGCTGGTTCGACGATTTCCGGGTCGGCGGGCGCGCCGGATTTTCCGTCAGAGCCGGAGCAAGCGAGCTGCGGGAACAGCGAGATTAGACACAGCGAAGCAAGTGCGAGGCGAACTTTATTCATGCCTCGTATCTGCGAAACGCCGGCGGATCTCGCTGCTAAGAGTTCCCTAGAGACTTGCTAAGAGTTTCCTAAGTAAACCGTTGGGGTCGGTTTTCAGCGCACTTTGCGGCGCAATTAGGCCGTTTGTCGGCGCTTGTCTCGTATTGATGCGGGGCTCGCTCGGATTGGCTCCCTGAGGATGAACCGCAGAGCCGCAGAGGGCGCAGAGATCAGAAGGAGATTTGGGGTTTGCAATGCTTGCCGATGCGCGGTGCTTGCGGCGTGAACGAACGCGGAGCGACCCCAACCCTCCTCAGGTCTCTGCCCCCTCTGCGGCTCTGCGGTTAGTCTCTTCTCTCCTCTCCATCGCACCTCGACGCCGAAGGCTGTGACGCTGTGCGACGTGGCGCGTGACCATCAACCCATCTCTCTCCGAAGGGTTTCATCTCGTGGCGGTTTCGTGCGGGTCAGCGGTCTCGTACCGGCCACGGCGGTGTGAGCCATGGCGAGTCAAGGTGGATTAATATTTATTTAAAATTGTTGCTCATTGTTGGGCCGTTTTTAGCCCCAGTTGCGGCTGCTGGCGACAATTCGAAGTGTGTGAAAGGCCCCAAAGCAGGTCCGTAGGTGGTAGTGGTCGTCTGTATGCTTCCGATGTTCCCGATGCACTCGTTGAGAACTCTTTGTGTCGCGTTTGCGGGCGCGCTCGTTCTCCTTCCGAGCACACTCCACGCGCAGGTGCCGGCGAAGTCAGCGGCGGCATCGCCGTCGGTTGCACCCCCGCCCACGGCGCCTTCGGCAGCTGCAGTATCGCCAATGGCAGCGACCGCGGGGCCTGCGCTGCGTGAGCTCGTGCAGCTCGCGCGTGAGCGCGCACCGGAAGTCGTGCTCGGGCGTTCCGCGCTGACCGCAAGCCGTTCGAGCTACGCGAACGCGCGCATGGCGCCCTTGGGCAATCCGTTGCTCGAGGTGAAGGTGCAAGGCGCCACGAAAGACGTCATCAAGGACGTGAACATCGAGAGCTCGCTTTGGCTGCCGGTCGAGATTTCGGGCCAAAAATCCAAGCGCGGACGCGAAGCCGACGACTTCGTCGAGCTGCACACGGCGATGCTCGAGCAGGCGCGCGCGGCTGCTTGTGCGCGCACGGTGCGGGCGTATGGCGCGTTGGTCGTCGGGGCGAGTCGCTTCCGCGTGCTGACGGAGCTCGCGAACACGGCGCAGTCCGAAGCAAAATATTTCGCCGAGCGAATGGCGATCGGGGACGCGACCGAGCGCGACGCCGCGCTGTCCGCGGTCGATGCCGCGCGTCATCAAATGGCGTTGAGTGAAACCAAGAGCGAGCTGCTACGCGTGCTCGGTGATCTGTTCGAGCTCACGGGGCGCAATCTGAGTTCGGAAGGGATGGCCGAGGCGGTTCCACCCGGCTTTTCTGCGACGCTCGGCACGCCGCCTGCAGTCGAGCATTCGCCGCTGTTTCGCGTACTCACTTCACAGGCGAAGTACTACGGCGCCGCCCGCGATCGTCTCGAGAGTGAGGGCTGGACGCCGCTCAGCGTTGGTGTGATTGCGGGTCGCGGCGACTACGGTGAGACGCGCTTCGGTGGTGGCTTGGCCTATGCGTTTCCGACGTTCCGCGCGAACCAAGGCGAACGCGCACGCGCCGACGCGGAGCGCCAGCGCTCGCTCGATGAGCTCGCGTTGCGGCGCGAGTTGTTTGCGCGTCGCGCCGTGCTGCTCACGAGCGAGCTTGCGGAACTCGGCCGAGCCTTCGAGATCGTGACGCATGCCGCGTTGCCCGCCGCCGAGCGCGCGCTGGCGGCCGCCAGCGAGACGTATCGCGCGGGCAAGGGTGATTTATTGTCGGTGTTGGTGAGCCGACGTGATTTTTCGGCGTTGTCACTGCGCCGTCTGGAGATTCTCGACAAGAGCTGGCAGCTGCTGGGCGACTTGGTCGAGATCACGGGAGAGCTGCCATGAGTACACAAGTATCGAACCCCACCCCGCCATCCGTATCGCCCGTGGCCGCGCCCCCGACTGCGCCCGCAGCGAGCAAAAAGCGCTGGGTCATGATCGGCGTGGGCGTTGCGGCGCTCGGCGTTGCGGCTGTCGTTTGGCAAGTGCGCGCTTCCTCGAACACGGAAGCAAGCGCGCCCGCCGAAGCGCCGGATACGCCGCGAGTCGAGGGTGAACGCATCACGTTTTCGCGCGCCTTCGCCGATCGCGCGAAGCTCAAGTTTGCGCCCGTGTCGCGCGCGATGCTCGTGCCGGTCGTCAATGCCGTCGGTACGGTCGCGTTCAACCCGGAGCACGTGGCGGCGGTGGGCACGCGCTTGAAGGGCCTGGTCAGCCGCGTCACGAAGTTCGAGGGTGACACGGTGGAATTGGGCGCAGTGCTTGCCGTGATCGAGAGTGCCGAGCTCGGCGAGGCGCAAGCCTCCGTGAGCATGCTGGAGGCCGAGAAGCGCGCCGCGGACGTGAACCTGCAGCGCGAAAAGACGCTCTCGCAAAAGAACCTCACCACGCAACGCGAAGCCGAAGTCGCGGGCGTCGAAGCCGAGCGCTATCAGCTGCTCTTGGGCGCCGCGCGACAGAAGGTCGAAGCGCTCTCGGGCGGCGTGGGCAGTCGACCCGGAAAGCTCGGGTTCTACGAGCTGCGCGCGCCGCTGAAGGGCACGATCGTCGAGCGCCACATTGCGCCGGGTCAATCGGTCGAAGGGCAATTGGTCGCGTTCCGCATCGCCGATCTCGATCATTTGTGGGTCGAGCTGGACGTGTTCGAGCGCAATTTGTCCAAGATCCGCGTGGGCGACCGCGTCGAGCTGAGCCCGCTCGCGGCGCAGAGCGAAACCTTCGAGGGGCGCGTGGCGCGCGTGGGCGCGATCATCGACCTGGAAACGCGCAGCGCGCCGATTCGCGTCGAGGTCGACAACCGCGATCGCAAACTGCGCGCGGGCCAAGCGGTGAACGCGCGCATCCACGCCGCAAGCAGCGGCGAGCAACAGAGCACGCTCGTGCCGTCGAGCGCGATCACGTTCGTCGATGGCAAATCCACCGTGTTCGTGAAGAGCGGTGAGAACGCGGTGCGCGTCGTCAAGCTCGAGACTGGCACCACCAACGGCCACGAGACGGAAGCGATCAGCGGGGTCAACCCCGGTGACGAAGTGGTGAGTGAAGGCGTTTTTGCGCTGAAGAGTGAGCTGTTCCGCTGAGCTTCGAGTCATCCCCATGTTGAAGTATTTGGTGAATGCGTCGATTCAGGCGCGCAGTGCGGTGATCGCTGCATTGGTGTTGCTGCTCGCGGTGGGCATTTGGGCGGCGCGCACGTTGCCGATCGATGCTTTGCCGGACGTGTCCACGGTGCAGGTTTCCGTGCTCACTTCGGCCTCCGGCCTTTCGCCCGTCGAGATCGAGCGCACCGTGACCATGCCGCTCGAGAACGCGCTCAACGGCGTGCCGGGCGCCATCGGTCAGCGCAGCGTGTCGCGCTCCGGCTTGTCCGCGGTGACCGTGATCTTCCGCGACTCGATGGACATCTGGTTCGCGCGCCAATTGGTGCTCGAGCGGCTGCGTGGCGTCGAGCTCCCCGCCGTCGCCTCGGCACCCGAACTTGCCCCCGTTTCCTCGGGTTTGGGCGAGATTTTCCAGTTCGTGGTGCGCAGCGAGCAGCACTCGGCGATGCAGCTTCGCACGCTGCTGGATTGGGAAATCGTGCCCAAGCTGCGCAACGTGCCAGGCGTCGTGGAAGTGAACACGATGGGCGGCGAGCTGAAGCAGTTTCAGGTCGTCACCGATCGCGCCAAGTTGAAAGCGCAAGGCCTCTCACTCAGCGACGTTGTCAATGCGCTGCGCGCCGCAAACTTGAACGCAGGGGGCGGCTACATCGATCGCCGTGAAGAGTCGTTCACCGTGCGCGGTCAGGGCATGTTGGCGAGCCCGGACGAGATCGGCAACGTGATGGTGCGCTCGACCGCCGGCAGCCCCGCCGTGTTGATCCATCACATCGCCGAGGTGAAAGTGGGCCCCGCGCTTCGCCAAGGGGTCATCACGCACAACGGCAAGGGCGAGGCCGTCACCGGTGTGGTGATGATGCTTTTGGGCGAAAATAGCCGAAATGTCGTCACGGCGGTGGCTCAGCGCGTGCACGAGATCCAGCCTTCGTTGCCGCCCGGCGTGAAGATCGAGGTCATCTACGATCGTAGCGACTTCGTGGGTCGCACGCTGTCGACGGTGATGAAGAACTTGGCCGAAGGCGTGGCCATCGTCACCGTGGTGCTGATCATCTTCTTGGGCACCTGGCGTGGCGCGGTGGCAGTCGTGCTCGGCATTCCCTGCGCGATGGCCGTTGCGCTGCTCGGTATGCACTTGTTCCACGTCACGGGCGATTTGATGTCGCTCGGTGCGATCGACTTCGGCTTCTTGGTCGACGGTCCGATCGTAATTCTGGAGGCCGTGATCGCGGCGACCGCGGGCAAGCGTTTGATCGGCGCTGCACGCGCCGCGAACTATGGCGAGATTGCCGGCGCCGTGGCGCGCCCGGTCGCGTTCGCGGTCGCGATCATCATGCTCGTGTACATCCCGCTGCTGGCGCTGGAGGGCGTTGAGGGCAAGATGTTCCGGCCCATGGCGATCACCATGGCCTGCGCGTTGTTCGGTGCGCTGGTTTACGCGGTCCTGTTCTTTCCTGCGGTGTTGGTCGCGCTGGTGCCGCCCAAGAAGGGGCACGGGCCTGGTTGGCTCGAGCGCTTGACCCACAGCTATCAAGATCTGCTCCCGGGTATCGTGCGCCTGCGCTACGTGCTCTTGGCCGCGTCGATCGGCATCTTTTTCTTCTCTGCTTGGCTGTTCGGGCGTCAGGGCGCGGAGTTCGTGCCGCGCATCTTCGAGGGCGACGCGGTGGTGACCATTCGCCGCGCGCCCAGCATCTCGCTCGATGAGGCGCGCAAGCTCGACCTCGAAACCGAGAAGGTGTTGCAATCGTTCCCGGAAGTACTCACCACGCTCGGCATGACGGGTCGTGCAGAGGTCGCGACCGATCCCGTAGGCAACGACAACACCGACGTGTTCGTTCGGTTGAAGCCGCTCGAAGAGTGGAAGACCGCGCACGATTTCGATTCACTGTCCGAGCGCTTCAAGACCCAAATCGAAAATCACGTGCCGGGCACCTTCGTCTCGGTGTCGCAGCCGATCGAGGATCGCACGAACGAACTGATCAGCGGCTCGCGCGCGGACGTACAGATTCAGATTTTCGGCGACAATTTGGAGAATTTGATGCACCTCGCGCACAGCGTCGGCCAGCAAGTGCGCAAGATCTCCGGCACCGGCGACGTGCGCGTGGAGCGCGTGCTGGGCGCGCCCACGATCTCTGCCGTGGTCGATCGAGCACGGCTCGCGCGCTATGGCGTGCACGTGGAAGATGCGTTCTCGGTGTTGGCCGCGGCGCGCGAAGGCGTGCCCGTCGGTCACGTGTACGAGGACGAGCGGCGCTTCGAGATCCGCGTGCTCGAGCCGCCGTCTCGGCCCAGCGCCGACGGCATCGGCGATCTATTCGTCACTACGCGCAACGAAGAAAATGTGCCGCTGCGCGAGGTGCTGACGCTATCGGAAGGTGAAGGTCCGACGGCAATCCGTCGCGAGAATCGCATGCGGGCGGTGCGCGTGGACGTGAACCTGCGCGGACGCGATTTGGTGTCTTGGGTTTCCGAAGCGCAGGCTGCGGTCTCGCAAAATGTGCGACTTCCGAACGGCTATCGCGTCGAATGGGGCGGTCAATTCGAGAATTTCGAGCGCGCTCAGGCTCGCCTCGCGATCGTCGTGCCGATCGTGATCTTGCTCATCTTCGCGATGCTGCTCTGGATGTTCCAAAACCTGCGGCTGAGCGTCGCGGTGTTTGCGCTCGTGCCGCTGTCCCTCGCGGGCGGCATGCTCGGCTTGGTCGTGCGCGGCATGTCGTTCAGCTTGCCCGCAGCCGTCGGCTTCATCGCGCTCGGTGGCATCGCCGTGCTGAACGGCGTGGTCATGGCGAGTGACGTTCGCGAGCGCATCGACCGCGGCGCGCGCGTCGACGTGGCCGTCACTGACGGTTGCGCGCACACGCTGCGCGCGGTACTCACGACCGCGACCGTGGCCGCGCTCGGCTTCTTGCCCATGGCCACTGCGACCAGCGCAGGCGCCGAAGTGCAGCGGCCGCTCGCGACGGCAGTCGTGATCGGTATGGCAATCAGCACCTTTTTGACGCTATTCGTGCTGCCCGGCGTGCTGCGCGTGCTGCTCGCTGGTTATCGCCCGAACACCGCAAAGCCGGAGGACGAGAGCGCCGACGTCGTCCCTGGTGCAGTCGGCTCGCCCAGCCATGCGTGAGTGAGATCCGCCCGTGGATGAACGCAGGCACCTCGTTCGCCAAAGCGTCAGCCACGGGCTGCGAAGTCTGACTTTCGTAGCGCTACTCGCATATTCGCCTGCAGTGAACGCTGAGTGCACGCTGCAAGGCCAGTACGTGCGGTTGTCCGACGTGCTGGTCAGCCCACCGCAGCGAGAACCGTTTCTCGTCGACCTGGGGAGTTACATTCCGAACAGCGGCGTCGAGTCGGTGAGCATGACCTTGCCCGACCGGTTTGGCGGCTTCGCAACGCTGCAGGTGACAGCCGCCATCGCATTTCGCGGTCAGCGCCAGGACCCCGTGCTCGCCGTGCGCAGCGGGATCACGGCAAATGAAGGCATGGTTCTGCTTTGGCCCGGCGCATTGCTGACTCAGGCGCGCAGCCAGGGCGCCATCGTGCTCGGCACGGTGCCATTCGCGTTCGCTCTGGAGGATGAGCCGTGGAACCGCGTCACGCTCGTGGAGTCAGTCGCCTCCGTGCGCGTGCCGTGCGACGCACTCACGTTTGGCGCGACTCAGTTTCCAGCCGGCAACGGCTTCGATGACGAAAGCGCGGGCGAGCCTTCCTGGTGGCAACTGCGTCGCGAATCATCACAACTGGTGCTGCGCAGGCAACCGAATTGGAACGCGCCGCGGATTGTGCTCGTGCGCGGTCCGCAGCAACGCGAAAGCGCGTTCAGCGTCAGATTTCTGTCCGAGCGAGCGGGTTGGTTGAACGTTGCCCACGCTGGTCAGGACGCCTGGGGAAGCAGCGCCGAAGTGCGCGGCTGGATCCCGAAGGCGGACCTCATCCCAGCCAGCACCTACTCCGTCGACGACGGCGTGCGCGACTACGACGAGCGCGGCGGCTGCGGCTTCAGGCACTCGAAAACGCCGCCACCCGTGCCTGCGTACGAAGGCTACGCGCAGATCGCGATTGGCACGAAGATCTACGCAGAGCCAAATCACAGTCCATGGGCAACGGTGCGAACCGACGCACAGTTCTTCGTCAAGTACTTCCCAGGCGACACCTGGGCGTGGGTGAAATGGATCCCGGAAATCCGAATGTCGGATTGCTCGCAACCCTTGCCCGCCTACGTCCCGCTGACTGCGCTCACGATCACGCCCAGCCCGACGCATTGAGCGTCGCAAAACGCACATTTACGCCTGGTTTTGTGAGTGGGCGTTCGTGTTCCAGCATCGCACCTCGGAGAGCGCATTGTTCCCGGCGGAGGGCCGACCCGCGCGGCAAGACGCTTGAGCTCGCGGAAGCTACCCTCGAGCCGCTTTGAACGCTCCCAGAGATTGACCGCCGAGCCGCAGAGGCCGCAGAGATCTGAGGGAGATTTTTTGGTTTCCCGACCAACGTCGTCGGCGCCGTTGTCACGACGCAACTCGCCGCTCAGAGGAAACCCTATCTCCTCTGTCTCCGATCTCTGTGGCCTCTGCGGCTCAGCGGTTAGTCCTCTTCCTCGTCCGCGACGCCGAAGGCTGTGACGCTATGCGGCGTGACGCGGCAAGACGCTCGAGCTCGCGGAAGCTACCCTCGAGCCGCTTTGAACGCTCCCAGAGATTGACCGCCGAGCCGCAGAGGCCGCAGAGATCTGAGGGAGATTTTTTGGTTTCCCGATCAACGTCGTCGGCGCACGTTGTCACGACGCAACTCGTCGCTCAGAGGAAACCCTATCTCCTCTCTCTCAGATCTCTGTGGCCTCTGCGGCTCAGCGGTTAGTCCTCTCCTTCTTCCTCGTCCGCGACGCCGAAGGCTGTGACGCGACACGCCGTGACGCGTGACCATCAATAAAATCAGATCACTGCTTGGTGGCGAGCACGAAGTATTCGACGTTGCCTTTGGGGCCGGGCACATCGGAATCTGCGCCACCTTGGACGTTGAAGCCGGATTCGCGGACGGCGGTGAGTACGTGTTCGATGGCGGCGCTGCGCACGTTTTGATCGCGGATGACGCCGCGGCTTTTGCGGGCTTCGTCGCGGCCGACTTCGAATTGCGGCTTGATCATCGCGAGTAGCCGCGCGCCGGGAGAGAGCCAGCTGCTGATCGCGGGTAGCAGCTTTTCTAGGCTGATGAACGAGGCATCGACCACGACGAGATCCAGGCGCTCGGCGAATACGTCGGCTGCCAGGTGGCGCGCGTTCGAGCGGTCCATCACGACGACGCGCGGATCGAGCACGAGCTTGTGCGCGAGCTGGCCTTGGCCGACGTCGATCGCGTAGACTTTGGCGGCGCCGCGTTGCAACAAGCAATCGGTGAAGCCACCGGTGGATGCGCCGACGTCCGCACAGATCGTGCCTTCGACGTTGCACGCGAGCGCGTCGAGCGCGCCTTCCAACTTGTGACCACCGCGCGACACGAAGCGCTCGGGCTCGCGCACCGTGAGCTCGATGTTTGGATCGAGCTCGGTGCCAGCTTTGTCGATGCGGCGCTCGCCGCTGTACACTTTGCCGGCGAGGATCAACGCTTGCGCTTGGGCGCGCGTGGGGGCGAGCGCGCGTTCAACGAGCAGGAGATCGATGCGTCGTTTGGCCGGCACGTGCGCACCGTACTCAGTGACGCGGCGCGTTGCCGAGTATTTGCTCACTCGAAACAATCCGATTCACGATGCGCGGCCATGAATACTGCCAAATTTGCGATCGGGCTGATGGTTGCGGGCGTAGCGCTGACGGCGGTTCCCGCCGCCCGGGCAGCGGAGGGAACGGCGGAGGCCACGACGACTTCGACGACGACCACCACGACCACGGCGCCGGTCGCCACCCCGAGCGATCCGGCCACCACGCCGCCGGCGCCCACGCAACGCGGCATGACTCTGCCCGGCGCAACGCCAGAGCCCGCCGTCGAGACGACCGATCACGCGGCCGTCGTTCGGCGCTTTGGCATTGGCTACATGGGCCGCCGCACGATGACCATCGATCCCGCAGGCAACACGGTGGATGCGCCGATCATCGGTGTTCGCTACTGGCTCGATCCGATGATCGGCATCGATGCTGGCATTGGGCTTCTGTTCAGCGGCGGTTCGAACAAGATGGGCGACACGAGCACCGACCTGCAGGGCTACACCGTGTTCATGTTGCACGGCGGTGTGCCGCTTGCCCTCGCGGGCTCGAAGCACTTCAGCTTTCAAGTGATCCCGGAGCTCAACTTCGGTGTGTCAGGCTCCAAGACCCCGCCTGCCGCGGCAGGTGGACAAGGCAACGACTTGAGCGGCATCCACTTCGACCTTGGCGCGCGCGCGGGTGGTGAAATCCAATTCGGCTTCATCGGTATTCCTGAGCTTTCACTGCAAGCCGGCGTGGGCGTCGCGTTCAACTACGATCACGCGAAGACCACCCCACCCGGCGGCGGCGCCGCGACCTCGCGGAACACGACCTCGTTCGGCACCTCGGTCGGCAACAACCCGTGGAACATCTTCACCAGCAACATCGCGGCGCTGTATTATTTCTGACGCGGAGGCTGTGATGTTCGACAAGCGCTCTTTGCTGACTGTTCTCGTGTGTTGCGCGCTGCTCGGCTGCGGTGGCGGCGGGCCTCGGCCGCTCCCCGAGCCGACACAGGATCCAAAGCCCGATCCGCAAACCCCGGTGATCGGTGGCCAAGAGCCAGCCCCGAACGGCCAGAACCCGGTGCTCGCCGCCGACCTCGGCGGCGAAGCCAGTGGTGGTGGCGAGGGTGGCGCTTCGCCCGACGATCACTGAGCTTCGCCAGCGCACTTTGTCGAAGGGCCGCGGGATTTCCTGCGGCCCTTCGTTTGCTTTGTTCAGGGCGTGCGCATCGATGGCGTGCTTTTGGCGGCAATTGCCGCGGTCGCTGGTGGCGTGTGCGCGGTTTATCCCGTGCCCACGCTGCTCTGCTTGGGCTGTGCGGCGCTGCTGTTGTGCTTCGAGATCGGCTGGCGAACCGCGGGCTATGTGTTGCTGTTCTTCGCGCTTGGTGCGGCTCGTGGCGTCGAAAGCGTTCGTCACTTCGAGGCCACGCGCATTCTACTGCGCGATGCGATTGGCCCGCCCAGTCGTTGTGATCTGAGCGCCACCGTTGCCGCTTCCCCGGTTTGGTCTGACGGCAGCGCGAGCTTCGTGGCCGAGGTAACGCGCGCCGATTGTGAGTCTCGGCTGCTGCCGGTGCCCTTTCGTGCGCGCTTGCACGGCGGTCCAGACACCCTCGCGCGTGACGACCGGGTGCACGTGATCGCCGATCTGGCTCCCGTGCAGCTATTTCGTAACTTGGACACGGCCGATCCCACGCCCTCGGCCGCGCGTCAGAACATCGTGCTCACGGGTGGTGTGCTTTCGCTCGACGTCACGGAGCGTCATTTCGGCTTACGCACCCTGATCGACCGCGCGCGTGCTCGCGCGCGCCAACGGATTGTGCTGACCTTTGCGCCTGCGGCAGCGGGCATGGCGCGTGCGCTCGTGCTCGGCGAGAGCGACCTCGATCCGGAAGACGCTCAGGCGTTTCAGAAGAGCGGCCTCTCGCACATGCTCGCGGTGAGCGGGACGCACTTGGTGTTCGCGGTGGTGGCCATCGTGCAGGCGTTGTGCTTCGTGCTGGCGCGCGTTCAGCTTCTTGCGGCGCGCTGGGTGGTGGCGCGCTTTGCGAGTGGCGTGGGCCTGGTTTTGGCGCTGATTTATGCTGACTTTGCTGGCGGGAGCAGCTCGGCATGGCGCGCGGCGTTCATGCTCTCGGTGGCGTTTGGTGCGCGCGCCCTGGGCCGCAAACCGCTCACCGTGCGCAGCTTTGGGCTATCCACCTTGGTCTTCGCGCTGCTCGATCCGCTGTGCGCGTTCGATTTGTCGTTCATGCTGTCGGTAGCGGCGACCTCGGGCTTGATCTGGCTTGGCCGACCCATGGCCGAGCGCTGCGAGCGAATCGCCTCGCGTCCGTTGCGCTTCTTGGCGACGAGCTTTGCCACGACACTGTCGGCGACCATTCCGTGCGCGCCGCTCTTGGCGCTCCTGGCTTCGGGCATCACTCTGGCGGGACTCGTGGCCAATGTGCTCGCGTCGCCGCTCGGCGAATCAGTGGCGTTGCCGTTGTGCCTCGGACACCTGCTTTTGTCGCCTATTCCGGCGTTAGAGCGTGGGGCTGCGCTGGTCGCTTCGGGCGCGCTCTTGGTCGTCAAGCGCATCGCCTGGCTGAGCGCAGACGCAAGTTTTCTCGCGCTCACGTTGCCCGAACCAGGGCGGTTTCAGTTGAGTGTGATCGCGGCGTTTGGTTTTGGTTGGTGCGCGCTGCGCAGCAAAGCGTTTCATGGACTCGGCCGGTCCGTGCGTCAGCGCTTACTGATCGCGTGGGCCGCAGCTTCGGTGGCAGCATTCACGGGGCTCGAAGCAGCGACGCGGCGCGCGGGCACACCGCACGGCGTGATCCGCGCTAGCGCCCTCGACGTCGGTCAGGGCGACTCCAACCTGATCGACTTGCCCAACGGTGCCTGCATTTTGATCGACGGCGGCGGATTCGTCGGCAGTCCGGTCGATCCGGGCAAAGCGGTGGTGCTGCCCGTGTTGCGCGCGCGCCGGCGCACCCGCGTGGATGTGGTCGTACTCAGCCACCCGCATCCGGACCACTTCACGGGCCTGGCGAGCGCGCTCGAACAGCTGGAAATCGGCGAATTTTGGGACTCGGGTCAAGGCGAGGCCGAGGGCGCGGGGCCGGTGTACGCCGACCTTCTGCGCACGCTGCGCGCACGTGGCGTGCCGATTCGTCACCCAGAAGAGTTATGTGGCAAACCGCGCGATTTCGCTGGCGCCGAGGTGCGCGTGCTCGGGCCTTGTCCATCGTTCACGCCGCACCGCGGTGCCAACGACAATTCGCTCGTGATCTCCGTCGCCTACGGTCAGCGTCGCTTCTTGTTCACCGGTGACGCCGAGCGTGAAGAAGAGGCCGAGCTCGTCCAAGCGCATGCCGCCGAGTTGCGCGCGGACTACTTGAAGGTCGGTCATCACGGCAGCCGCACCTCGACGAGTGACGCCTTCTTGTCGCTGGTGGCGCCGTCGCTCGCGACGCTTTCGTGTGGCGTGCGGAACCGCTTTGGACACCCGCATTTGCCGACGGTGGAGCGGCTCGCGGCGCATCAGGTGCGCGCACTGCGTCTCGATCGCTCGGGCTCCGTGGAAATCCAGAGTGACGGCCAATCGCTGTCTGCGCGGGCCACGCGCTTGCCGCTGTGACGTCGCGGGAGGTTTGGAGAGGGGATAAACCGCCGAGCCGCAGAGGCCGCAGAGGCCAGAGGGAGATTTTTGGGGGTCGCGATTCACGTCGTAGGCCTCGTGGGATGCGACGTGAACGACCGTGATACGAAGACCCCTATCTCCTCTCTTTCAGATCTCTGCGGCCTCTGCGTCTCTGCGGTTTGTCCCTCCCTCTCGCTCGTCCGCGACGCCGTTTGGGCGCGCGATCGAGGCGCGGCAAAGCTCTGGGCACTCCCTGAGTTTGAACCGCCGAGCCACAGAGGCCGCAGAGATCAGAAAGAGATTTTTGGGGGCCGCGATTCACGTCGTAGGCGGGGGACACGACGTGAACGACCGCGATACGAAAACCCCTACCTCCTCTCTCTCAGGCCTCTGCGGCCTCTGCGGCTCGGCGGTTCAATCTTCTCGAGGCGCTCAGAGTCTTTCGAGGTTCTGCTGCGAGCTTGATGGCGCATTCCGCGGACGTATTTGCGGCGGGAACAGGGTGGGCTTCGAGGTGCGGGGCTGGATCGTGAGCGCCCACCTTCTCGAGGAAGACGGGCGCGAGTGGTTCTTGCCGTGGGCGCGGGTGTACGCGAGACTGAGCTGTGCCTGAATTTTTGCCGCCCGAAGTGAAGCCGCTGATTAGCGCCGAGCGCATCGCCGCTCGCGTCAACGAACTCGCCGCAGAGATCTCGCGTGACTACGCGGGGCGCTCGCTGGTGTTGCTGAGCGTGCTCAAGGGCAGCTTCGTGTTCGCCGCCGATCTCGCGCGCGCCATCGATTTGCCGGTGCGCATGGAGTTTCTCGGCGTTCGCAGCTATGGTGACGACACGAAATCGAGCGGTGTGGTGCAGATCACGCAGGATCTGACGCGGCCAGTCACCGGTGACGATCTCGTGATCGTCGAAGACATCATCGATACGGGGCTGACGATCTCGTATTTGCGCGAGCAGCTCAAAGGGCGCAATCCGGCGTCGGTCAAGGTCGCTTCGCTGCTCCATAAGCCGGCGCGTATTCAGCGCGCGGTCGAGATCGATTACCTCGGCTTTACGATCGATGACGTCTTCGTGGTGGGCTATGGGCTGGACTACGCCGAGCGCTATCGCAACTTGCGCTACTTGGGGGTGCTCGATCCCTCACAAACTGCGGGGAAGTAGGCGCCAACCGAGTAGGCGGCTGCACGGCGATTGCCAACTCGAATGACGAACGAGCGCGAGCATTCTCGGCGAAGTACGATTGGCTCGGTCTTTGCTCGGAGTCGACGAGAGAACGAAATGACACGAACGCAGCGCACGCAGGTCGGTTTTTGGTTGCTGGCGCTGACCTGGGCGCTCGTGGGCTGCGGTGGGCGCGTGATCGACGACTCCGGCGCGGGCACCGTGGCGAATGGCGGTTCAGCGCCGTCGGGCAAGGGCACGGGCACCGCAGGTAAGTCTGGGACCTCGCAGCCATCGACCAGGCTTCCGTCGACGCAACTGGGCGATTGCATGCCGGGCTTCGTACGCGCAGAGAACCTGCAGCTTCCCTGTCGTTGGCTCACTGAGTCTGGACTGTGTTTCGAAAAGACGGAAGACGCGTGCGCCTGCATTTGTCCGATCGATCGCGATAGCGTGTGCGCGCACGGCTTCGACGGCGGCCCCAATGACGCGAAGCTCGTCGTTTGTGACTGATCCGCGTCCGTTACTCGCGTTCTTCGGGCTTGGTGGGCGCGGGTGCGGTGGGTGCCAGTTCGGGCTCGAGCTCACCGCGCAAGCGGCGGAGTCGTTCACCAATGGCCTTTTCCAAGCCTTGCTGCGTGGGCTCGTAGAAGCGCGCTCCGATGAGCTCATCGGGCAGGTAGGTCTCGCCAGGCACGAAGCTGCCGTCGCGGTCGGGCGGATATTGATAGCCTTGGCCGTAGCCTTCGGTCTTCATCAGCCGCGTAACGGCATTGCGTAGCTTCTTCGGTACGGGGAGCGCGCCGCGCTCGTCGATGGCGGCTCGCGTGGCGCCGATCGCGCGTTTTACGGCGTTCGATTTGGGGCAGCTCGCCAAGTACAAGCAAGCGTGAGACAGCGGGAACATGCCCTCGGGCAGGCCCATGCGGCGAAACGCAGCGTCCGCATTCACGGCGACTTCGAGCGCGCGTGGATCGGCGTTGCCCACGTCTTCGCTGGCGAAGATCATCAACCGGCGCAGCAAGAACAAGGGATCGTCGCCCGCGTCGAGCATGCGAAACAGCCAGTACAGCGCTGCGTCCGGGTCGCTGCCGCGTAAGGATTTGATCAGCGCGCTGGCGACGTTGTAGTGCTCCTCGCCCGACTTGTCGTAGAGCAACGTGCGCGACTCGCCTGCGCGCTCCACGATGCTTGCGTCGAGCACCGCCGAGCCTTCGGGTACCAGTGAGACCGCGACTTCGAGCAGGCCGAGGGCGCGCCGTGCGTCACCGCCGGCGACCTTGGCGATCGCCGCGAGGGCTTCGGTTTCGGCGTTCACTCCGCGATCGCCTAAACCGCGCTCGGAGTCGCTCAGTGCGCGCTCGAGCAACGCGATGATGTCGGCTTCTTTCAAGCCTTCGAGCCGGAATACGCGGCAGCGCGATAGAACTGCCGCGTTGACCGAAAAGGACGGGTTTTCGGTGGTGGCACCGATCAGCGTCACCGTGCCGTTTTCGACGTGCGGCAAAAAGGCGTCTTGCTGACTGCGGTTGAAGCGATGGATCTCGTCCACGAACAGCGTCGTGCCGCGGCCTTGGTAGGAACGTCGTTCGCGCGCAGCCTCGATGATCGCGCGTAGCTCTTGCACGCCACCCAAGACCGCGCTGAAGGCGACGAATTCCGTCTTGGTCAGACGCGAAATGACGTGCGCGAGTGACGTCTTGCCCGACCCAGGTGGCCCCCACAAAATCAAGGACGGCACGCGGTCGCGTTCGATGGCCTCGCGCAACAAGCGCCCGCCGCGCAGCAGCGACTCTTGCCCGAGCACTTCTTCCAGCGTGCGCGGTCGCATGCGTTCGGCGAGCGGCGCAGGAGGCGCGGCGAGGTGTCCGCGTCGCGCAGCTGCCTCGAGCAGGGTCGGTTCTTTGCTGGGTGGGTGACCGCCGCGGCGCGCCACTCAGCGCTCCGCTCGGGGGCGCTCGCCGAAGATCGCGGTGCCCACTCGCACGATGGTCGCGCCCGCAGCAACGGCGTACGCAAGGTCCGCGGTCATGCCCATGCTTAGCTCGGGCAGGCGTTGAGCGCCGCCGTGCACATCGCGTAAACGTCGCAATTCGTCGAAGTATGGCCGAGATCCGCTCGGCTCTTCCGTGTGCGGCGGCACGCACATCAGTCCGAGCGAGCGCAGGTGCGTGGCCTCATCCAGCGCATCCAGAAGCGAAGCCAGCGCTTCGGGAGCGCAGCCGCTCTTTTGTGCCTCACCGCCCACGTTCACTTCGACCAGCACTGGTAGGCGCGATTCGCCCGAAGCGAACGCGCGGGCTCCGCTGAGCGACAGACCGCTGGCTCGCTTGTCGAGCTCGCGCGCCAGCTCGATCGAATGCACGGTGTGGATCAGCGACGCGAGCGGGGCGACCGCGCGCGCCTTGTTGCGCTGCAGATGCCCAATCATGTGCCAACGCAGATCGCTCAAGTCGGCGAGCTCGGCCGCCTTCTGCTCCAGCTCCTGCACGTAATTTTCGCCGAAGTCGCGCTGGCCTTCGGCGTACGCGGCGCGAATTGCGCTCGCGGGTTGGAACTTGGAGACCGCCACCAAGCGCGCAGAATCCGGCGCGCGGTCCGCGCTGGCCAAGGCTTCGGCCAACTGCGCGCGCACTCGATTCAAGCCTAGGGCGACTGCCTCCACGATCGCCTCAGTTGGCCGACTTCTTCAGTTCGATGCTGGCGGTGCGTACGTGCAGGCTGTCGCCGCTCGAAGCTTCGATCGAGCCTTTGAAGCCGTCCCCGTCGCGCGTCGCGATCAGCACGCCGTGGAGGCCCGCGTCGTCCGACGGTGACAGCTGGACGCGCAGTGTGTCCTCCTCGACTTTGCCGCTGACATGGCCGGCGCCGAGCGCGCCTTCGCTCGTGCCGTCAACCTGGCCCGCGTCGTCAATCTGGAGGGTGAGTTTGCCGGGGCCGCTCGCTAGCTTGCCGTCGTCCTTCGACCACTCTTTGATTGCGCCGACTTTGACGTCGACCGTTGCCACCTTGGCTTGATATTCCCCGGAAAAACCGCCAGAAAACCAGGGTTTTGCTTTCGCGGGAGCAACTGCAGGGGCGCTGCTGGCCGTAGCGGAAGCGGCGGCGGACGCAGCGGGAGTCGCGTCAGCCGCAGGGGTCTTGTTGCACGCGACAGTTCCGACCAGCGCGCCACAGGCGAAAACAATCACGGCACTTCGTAGCTGACTCATGAACGAACGATCTCCCGAATGCGCACACCGAGCTCACCTTCCAAGTTGACGAGCTCACCGCGCGCCACTTCACGCCCAGCAACGCGCAGCACCACCGGTTCGGCAATGCGCCGGCCGCTCTCGATCACGTCGCCCGGGCCGAGTTCAGCCCATTCGCGGGCGCTCATGGTTACCGCGCCGATTTCGACACGCACGACCACCGGTGAATCGAGCACCGCATCGCTCAGCGACGCTTCGGGTTTTTCTGGATCTGGCATGAGCTCATCAGCATCCGGCACTAGCGGGATGCTGCCTCCCCGTATCACGATTTTACCGTCGCGCGACAGCGCGCCCCGCACGCCTCGGTCTTGCGCCGGCGCAGCGAGAGCCACCGTGCCCGCACCAGCCACATCGAGCCACAAGCCGGGACCAGGAAACCAGGCGTTTCCAGGGACGAAATCGGCCAACGCGCTGCGCTCGGCCAAGCTGCAACCAACCACGACGGGTACTCGAATCGGCAATTCGCCGAGGTCGGCCAAAGCGGTCGCGCGTGTCGCTGTGAGTTCCGTGAGCTGGAGCGCGAGTACGGCTTGATACGCCGTGCCGTCGAGCAGCACGCTGGCTTCGACGAAGACGTCCCGCGCTCGCTCTTTGGCTTCGCTTGCTTCGAGCAAGTGCAGAGTGCCACGGGCGCCCGCGCGCCGAGCCACCTCGAACACTAGCGCATGCAGCGCACCGGAAAGTGAGTCGTCGAGCGCACCGCGGTTGCTCAAAGCGATAGGCCGGCGCAACACGCGCGCCAGTGCATTGACCGCGAGCTCCGGCTCGACTGCGAGCGCACAGCGGACACCGCTGTCCCCGAGTTCGAAGCCCAGCTCCGTCAACGGCCGCCGCTGCGGCGCCGTAGCGCCGATGCGCTGCACGATGATCGTGACCTCGCCCTCGGTGAGGTCGCCGAGGGCCTTGCCCAGGCGCAACGGATCGAGCACCGCTTGCACTTGGCGTCGCGCGCGTGCGGCTCGCCGTACGGTCTCACGGGGCACGCTCTCGAGCGTGTTCCAGGGGTAGGCGGTGACTCGGCGCGGGCTCATGCAGCGCGCATGGTAGCGCGGGCGCGTGCCCCTTGCCTGGGCAGTATTTGCTAATAGATATCCAAGGTTACGAGGTTATCCACAGCTGTCACACAGCCCTGTGGAAGGACCGCCATGATAGCTTCGGCGAATGCTTCTACGGCTGTCCGTTGCGCCGCTCTGCATGTCTCTGCTGCTCCTTCCCGCAATCGCCGCAGCTCAGCCCCCAGCGGGCGCCGCGGCTGAGCCGGCGTCCGGAGTGGCGGTCGAGGCCGCGACGACCGCGAAGAGCGAAGGCGCCCCCGAGGTGCGACGTGATCCGCGCGGCGTGAAAGGCATCAGCCCGTTCACCGAAGCGCTCAAGCGGGGTGACGCCGCCGTGCTCGCGCGCGACTTCGACGCCGCCATCACCGCGTATCGCGACGCGCTCGCCAAAGAATCGGAGAACGCGCTCGCTTACTATCGGATTGCCGAGGCGCAGCTGCTCAAGGGCGACCTGAAGGAAGCCGAGACCGCGCTCAGCGCGGGACTACGCGTTGTCGGTGCCGCCAACCCGAGCTTGAAGGCAAAGTTGCAATTTTTGCTTGCTGATCTGCGTGAGCGGCAAAAGGCCTACGACGAAGCCAGCGCCA
This sequence comes from Polyangiaceae bacterium, assembly GCA_035634635.1. GTDB lineage: Bacteria > Myxococcota_A > Polyangia > Polyangiales > Polyangiaceae > PMG-095. Next base: position 112,812 of record DASQCO010000101.1, on the reverse strand, counting down.
AATGGGCCGAGTACGAGGCCTTCACGACTGCGCAGAAGGACGCGCAGGGGTTCCCTGCCTCCGGCGCCGAGCGCAAGAAGGTCGTCGAAGCTTGGAAGAAGCTGAGCGCCGATTCGGCGGCGGTAAAAGCCCGCATCGAAAAGGGTATGCAAGCGGCGGACGAAGCCGTGCGCAAAAGCTCGAAGTAATGATGCGGCGCCGAAGCGCCGCACACCTCACTGCACTTTCACTCGCACGCTTTGCGATAGCGCGTCATCCGCGCGCCGCGCGAAGGCGAGGAAGCGCGGGTAGTCTTTGGGCTGTACGCGCCCGGCGGGCAAGTTCACTTCGCGCACCAAGGTGAGCTCGCCCGGCTTGGCCGTATCGGCGACCTTCACGAAGCGATCTCCGTCCGCGATCGTCTGTGGCGCTGCGTCGTTCACCAGCACTGCGCCGTTTGGCAGCACGAGCTTTAGGTTGATTTCGCGATGTTGAGCCTCCGCCATGAGCAGCGGTGTCTGGCGTTGTGGCAGCGCAGCGAGCTGACTGACACGCGGTCCAAAGGGCGGCGCTACCAACAACATGTCGCCCGAGCGCTGCGCAAACGCCGGAATTCTGGCGCGCGCGCGGATCACGAGCGGGCTGTCCAAGTCGTCGAAGTGATCGAGCGCATAGCTCTTTAGCTCGAGGCCGCGCAGTTCCGGACCGAGGAGGCGCGACTCGAGCACGTCACGCAGTTGCTCTTCCGGGATTTCGGAAAGCGCATTACGGAGGCCCATGGCGTACTTTCCGAAGAAGCTTTGCTCGAGATCGAGCTCGGCGGAGCCATCGGCGTTGAGTTGGAGCTTGCCGCCGTAGCGCACGTTGTCCTGCGCACCCGCGGCCGGCACCTTGGCCGGCACTGGCTTGTCCTCCGAGAGCACGTACGCCGGCATGCCGCGCGCTTCCGCCGACACGTAGGCGAAGGGCGTGTATTTGCCCGCAAAGCTCAGCCAAATCGGCTCCTTTTCCGCGGTCACACGCAGCAGCGGCTGCGTGAACAGCGTGGCTTCGGAGAACGGACCACCCGGAGGCAGACTCAGCCGATTTTGCGCCACCGCGTAGTTGACCGGGATGCGCAACGAGCGGCACAGCGTGATGAAGCCACGCCACTGATTGCCGTTCTTGCCAATCACTACGCGGCGCCCGTCGCTCTCGTCGCCTTCCTGTACGTTGGCTAGGATCCAACGGTACAAGCGCTTGGCGCGTTCGGCGCGTGCGTTCTCGGGCACGCCCTCCACGATGCGCTCGGCGATCCGCACCAACCGCGGATCGACGGGCGAGGTGTCGGCTACGGCGTCGCTCATGGCGCGCAGATTGTCGTTCAGGCTAACGCCCCAGCCGAGCTGCACGCTGGGCAAAAACTCGGTGATCGGCGCGCCAAACGGCTCCACCGGTGCGGCCGGGCTGTTCTGTACGCGCCAGCGACGAACCACGAGCGGTCCGTTCTCGGTCACTTGTGGTGGCGGAACGTCGTTGCGCGTTTCGATCATCAACGGCTTGGTCTTGGGCGAGATCACGACCAGCTCGCTGCGCGCGTAGGCGATGTTCTCCTCGCGGAAGAACCAACGCGGCCCCGAATAGTCGAGCCCACGCTGTCCATCACCCGGGTTGCTCTCGATGCGCTCGGTCTCGATGTAGTCGCCGACCTCGAGGTGCGGCATGGTGACCGTGGGTTTGCCCTCGATCAGCTCGGGCTCGAGCACCGTGCCGTCTTTCTTGATCACGCGCAGGTGCAAAATGAGGCCATTTTGCAGCTGTTGCTCGGCCATCGTGCTGATGGCTTCGGCGCTCTGCACCTTGATCAGCTCGTGTTCGAGCATGCGGCTCGAACCGTCGGCATGCACCCAAAATGCCGCGTAATCCAGGACGCGCGCGGCCGTTCCGGGCAGCACCGTGCCTGACTTTTCGTATTCGTCGATCAGCGGCTGCGTCTTCAGACGATACGGTTCGAGTTCGCTCGAGCCTTCGACGAGATCCAGCGCTTGTTCCAAGGGCGCAGTGGGCGCGCCGTTCTGCACGGCGTCGACCAGCGCGCGAACCAGCGCTTCGTGTGAGCCGCTCGCGTAGCGTGCGTCGGCCAAGTCCAAGCGAGCACGCGCATTGCGCGGGTCTTTCTTGATCGTGGCTTCGAGCTTGTTCCACGTTTCCTGCTCGTTGCCTGCGCGCACCATCACGTCGTAAATGCGCTCGGCGATGTCTTTGCGCTCCGGGCGGCGCGCGGCGATGCGCTTCAGCTCGGCCAGCACCGTCGGATAATCTTGCTGTCCGAGCGCGCGGGCGAGCACGATCTCGCTGTCGCGATCGAGCTTCTTGATACGCTCGACCAAGGCGTCTGCGGTCTTCGTGTCACCGATCGCGTCGAACGCCGAAACCGCCGCGGTGAGCGCGTCCGGATCGTCCGGGAAGCGCTTGGCGAGCTCGCGCACCGCGGCCGAGTTCTCCGAGGTCCAGCCGAGCTCGTTGTACATGCCCGCGAGCGCGGTCAACACGTCCGGCACTTCCGGAAAAGTGTCCACCAGCGTGGCCACGCGCCGCACGCCTTCGTTCATGCCGCTCTTTTCGGCTTCCCAAAGTGCGAGCGCGAGCTGCGCGTTCCACAGCCGTTGGTCCTTCTTGATCGCGCTTTCGCGCAGCGCGCGCGTGAGATCCCGACGTTGGCTCTGAGCGAAGATGGGATCACTGCCACCGAAGCCAGCGGCTGCATCGAGCACCACGCCAGTTGCGCGGCTCGGATCTTTGAGCAGCGGCTCGAGCATGACCGAAGCCACGTCACCCTGGCCTTCCATGTGAGCCAAGAACGCGCCGGTAAAGCGCAGCAGATCATCAGCGGGATCGGTCAGCGTGCCGTTCTTGATGAAGGCTTCGAACACGTTCGCGCCCGGGACGACCTCCGGAGGAACGACGGAGTACGGACTCGTGGGATCGTCCGAAACGGTCGCTCCCAGTGGTCGCCCGTCTGGCCGCAAAAAACGGATGACGACTTGCGGTTCGCCCACCTTCACGAGCACGCGATGACGCCCGGCGGCGAGCTTCACGCGCACGCCGAGACGTGTCCACACGCCCCACTCACGCGGGTCTTTGCGTTGAACGAGTTGGTCATCGACCCAGACGGCGAACGTGCTCTGCGGCGCGATCAGCACCTCTTGCGCCTCGGGCAAGTCCAAATACGTCTCGGCGTAGTACAGGCCTGGCCCCACCGGTTCGTCGATACCGAAGCTGCAGCCCGTGCGCTTGACGGTGAGCACGCGCGGCGCTTCGCCGACGGCGGGATCCGGAGCCCAGCGCTGCGCCCAAGGACCAGGCAATTCGGCGGGAAATGAGCGCGATGCGTCGCTCGCGACGTTGCGTCCGAAGGGACCCGCGATCCGGAGCTTGCTCACGCAGCCGTGGAAGTCGGCCGCGGAGTCGTCCAGGTCTTTTTGCGCTTCTTGATAGGCCTCGAGCCGCCACCAATCGACCAGCTCTTCGCGTGCGCGCCAGCCGATGTTGCGCGGGTCTTTGAGCGTGCTCTCGACGAACGGCTTCCAGCGCTGCCAGAGATCCTTGGCGGTGTGGCGGTAGGCGACCGCTTGGTGCGCCGCATACCAAGCCACGAACGGCGCACGCTCGTCGGTCGACGTGCGCGCGGCTTTGAGCGCTTGCAGGTAGTGCTCGGAGACCACGCTGAACTGGCCATGGCTGGAGGCCTCGAGCCCGAGCGCGAAGTGACCCACCATGTCTCGTTCGCCGAATTGTACGAGCCGCGCTTTGGCCTTCGCGGCGCGCGTGCTGCTGCCGCCGGGCGTGATTAGCTCGGCGAGCAGCCAGCGACCGACGTGGGCGGCGTCTGGGCTCGCTTCAGCGCTCTTGCGAATACTTTCGACGCTCTCTGCTTGGGTAGTCGCGGTGTGCGGCGCGCAAGCGCCAAATAGGCCGAGGCACAGAGCCCAGGTCGCTACACGATTACCAGCGCGAAACGGCAGACGCATCACTCGATCACCAATCGGGGGCTGAGGGCGCGGTCGGCTGCTTCGCAGAAGCTCTTCCATGCCGGGTAGTCTTTGGGGGTTACGCGATCGACTTTCACGGTCAGGCGGCTCGAGATCGTGACCTGATCTTTATCCTGCTGCACGCTGACGGAATACGTCCCGAAGCGGTCGTCTTGCGTTGCATTGCTCGGCGCCGAAATGATCTTCGAGCCCGGCGGCAGTTTGATCGTGTACTGATCTTCGAGCGTGGAAAAGGCAAGCAGCCGAAGATCGTGGCGGCGCTGCGAGAGCGACGCGTAGCTCGGGGTCAGGCGGAACGAGTTGGTCACGGCCATGCTCAGCTGACTGCCCTCGTGGCGCGCAAATGAAGGTGCGGAACCGCGCACTTTGATGTGAACGGGTTCTTCGACCTTGGTCAAATCACTGGTGACGATGCCCTCTTTGCCGCCCGCAATCTCGAAACCAGGGAACTCACGACCGAGGTCGTTGTTGATGCGGTCTTCCCGCGTGGCTTCGGATTGATATTGGCTGCGCCATTGGGGTGCGTTGAAGCCGCCCGTCGAGTAGTCGAACTCGAGCTTTGCGTCGCCGCTCTTCGACAACTGCGCTTTCACTTCGCGGCGCACGAAGTTCTTCTCCGGAGCGACGTTGGGTACGTGCGTGACTTCGGTGTTGCCCTCGTTCACGAGCAAACCCAAAGCTCCGATATCCATGCGCGGCAGCTCGTTGATGCCGGTCAGCTCGGCCGTGCCGTCCAAGTACAGGTTCATCGAGGGCACGTAGGCGATGGCGTGATCGAAGGGCGCGAAGCTGGCGATGCTGGAGCGGAAATCGCCCTTCATTTGCGTGCGCAGCACGACCATCGTGGTCTTGATGCCGAGCTCGTTCAAGAGCGTGGTGATGACCGTCGCCTTGTCTTTGCAATCACCCCAACCGCGCGCCACGGTCTGCACGCAGCGACGCGGCTTGTAACCGTAGATGCCGAACTCGAGCGCCACGTAGCGCGTGTTCTTGGTCACCCACTCGTAGACTGCTTTCACCTTGTCGACATCCGTGGTTTTGCCCTCGGCGATCTTCTTGGCGAGTTTCCGCGTCTCGTCGTCCAGATCGAACTGATCTTTGACGAGGCCCCAGTACCAATGCCCCAGATCCTTCCAGTCCTTGTACGTGGACACGTGCACGAAGCCGAGCACCTCTTGCAGCGGGGGCATGGCGGGCTCGGGTGACACCGCGGCCACTTGCGGCGCAAAGAAGTGATAAATGCGCTGGCTTCCGACCACCTCGTTGCTCTGAACGAGCTGCGGCACGTTCTGATCGATGTAAAAAGTGCGCGATTTGGGCGTGATCAGCACATACTCGGCGTTTTGCACCGGGTCGGTCCCCTGCAGGTACGTGATCTCGCCGAAGTAGTTGCCGAAGTCGTTCTTGGGCGTCACGTCGTCGATGCGGTAGCGCAGCTCCACGACGTCACCCGGTTCGAGCCGCGGGAACTGGATGTAAAAGGTGCGCGCCGAGGTGTACGTGGCAATTGACGGATCGTCCGCGGGGCCTTCGCCGGATTCGATCGCTTCGTCCACGCGACCGTCGCCGCGGTACACGCGCGCGCCGCGCAGCTGAACGGACTGAGAGTCCGCTTCATAGCCGAAACCGTATTGTCGCGCGGCCGCAGCGGCTGCGTCGGTCAGCGGTTGAAACACGATTTGGCGATACGAGCTCGAGAGCCCATTTTCGAACACCGTCGACACCGTCAAATCGCGCAATACGCGACGATTCTGGCCGTTTGCGGGCGCGTGGCGCAGCTTCAGGAATTTGCTCGAATCCCAGGCGTAAGCTTCGTCCGCGCGCGGGCGGTGCGGTTCGAGGTGCTCGACGTACTCACGCACGTCCTTGTCCTGCGGTCGAATGCGCAAGATATCGCGCAGCAGCGCGAGCTGCTCGTCCTTGCGTCCGAGATCGCCGTCGAGGTCTGCCAGTGCGCGTAAGGACACCGTATCTTCCGGCGCGAGCAGCAGCGCACGACGATAGGCGGCGACGGCTCGCTCCGGCTGACCCAGCGCACGGTACGTACGCGCAGCGAGACCCAGCGCCCAAAGCCCATCCGGATGCGTGTCGAGCAGGCGATCGACCCAACGCTCGGCGGCCGCGCGGTCACGTCGCAGCGTCGCCAGTTCGATCTTTTGACCGATGAAGCCCGCGTCGTCGAAACGCAGCGCGGAGTAGCGGTTTTCGGCTTCGGCCGCCTCGGTAGCGCGACCCAGCATGCGCAGCTGCGAGGCGTACATGTTCAGCAGATTTACCGAGTTCGGGTTGCGCGCGACAGCGCTCTCCAGCGTGGCCAAGGCGGTGCGCGGCAGCCCCGCCAAGTTGTACAGCTCGACGCGCCCGCGCAGCGCGAGCGAGTCGTCCGGGTCGAGCGCGAGCACCTTGTCGAAGTACGGAAACGCATCACGCCAGTTGGGGCTGGTGCGACGATCGAGCGCGCGCGCCAAGAGTACGTCGCGGTTCGGTTGCGGTTCGCGCGCGGCAAGCGCTTCGGCCTTCTTGATCCACTCGCCGGACTGGTTGCGATCCTCGGCGAGGCGTCCCGCGAGTAGCGCGCGCTTGATCGTGGGTTCGGCATCTGCCGCTTGCTTGGCGAAGTCACGCGCGTCGTGGCGTGCGGGATCGTCACCGCCGGTATCGGCCAGGTAACGCGCAAAGCCTTCCAATGCGGCGGGCGAGGCTTTTTTGCCGCTACCCGCGAGCGTGAGCTTTTGAAAGAGTTGAATCGGACCTTCGGGACCGGCGTGCGGGAGCAGTTTGTCGCTCGGCTTCTTCTTGGAGAACGTCTTGGCGAATGCTTGGCTCTGCGCCAAATCGTTGGAGAAGGCCAACGTGGGGTCGGGCGCACCGTCGGGGCCCGCGACGCGGACGGAACCCACCGGTGAGGCATCGTCGCCGCACATCTTGAGGGTGAGCTCGTTCGGACCCGCCTCGAGATCGACCAAGGTTGCAGAGCGGTCGTAGTCGTGCCCGCGGTACGCGCTGTCCTGCAAGACGAGATCGCCGTTCCAGAACAATTTGAACGAGCCACCCGCACCGGCCCAGACGCTCACCTTGCGTTTCGCCTTGGGCGCGCTCACGAACGTGGTCGCAAACACGCAAACCTTCGACTCGGGGCGAACCAGCGAACCGGCGTCCAAATAGCCGTACGGAAACACAGCCGGAACCGGCCGATAGCGCACGGGGCGCTCTTTGCCGGTATAGGCTTTGCCCGGCACGATCGCTTGCAGCAGCTCGGGTTCCGGCCCGCTTGGCGTGTCGAGTCCCGCCTTACCTTCGTTGTCGAACGGCCCGACGACTTGCCATTGGTCGACGTAACCGAGCGCGCGAATCGAATCGCGAGCGGCCTTCAAATCACCGCGCCGCGCGCGGCCCAGCGCCGAGAGCGTGCTGGCGTACGAGCGCGCCGGCGCGCTCAGATGTGTGTCGCGCGTGGCGGCTCGCAGTGCTTCTTCGACGTGACTCGGATCCGCGCGATCCCACGTGCCCCAGATCTTGCGCAGCGTTGCATACACTTCCGGACCTCGCGCGAGATCGAGCTGCTTGCTGAGGTCGTTCAAATCTCGATGAAACGTGGTTTGCCCGGCGTGCGCTTCATCCGCGACTCCCCCCACGCACGCGGCAAAGCAGAGAACCGCGACAGCTTGCACAATCGATCTTTGGGCCGGCCTGTTTTCCACGGAACTAGCTTTAGCGCTTGGCGATCCGGTTGGGCCGGAAATCGGAGCATTCACGGCGCCCGGTCGGCTTTTTGTCTTCCGCTCTGCCGCCGGCCGGCCGAGGTTCATCGCTTACTCGCGGGCGGGTTATCGGTTTACCCACATTAGGCAAACCCCTGACGTGGTCGTTACAGGTGCGGGGCTATCGAGGCTATCGCGAGACAACGGACTTGTGGGTCTGGGAGTGCTCGGATAGAACTAATGGCTCAGGTTTCTTGCCCGTTTTGTGACTTGGAGAGCTAGTCGCCGACAGATTTTGCGGACGACTAGCGGAGGCTCGCGATGGTCAATCCACAGATGGTGATGTACGAGGAGGAGTTCAACCAGATCCAGACGGTCGTGGACCGCTTGGTTCGGGAAGCGAACGCCAAAGTCGTCTTCATCGTCGACAAGAACGGTCAGCTGATCGCGGCGAGTGGAGAGGTCGATAACATCGACACCACGTCGCTTGCTTCCCTCACTGCCGGCAACATTGCCGCGACTGGTGGTATCGCCAAATTGCTTCGCGAGAACGAATTCGCGACTCAATTCCACGAGGGGGAAAAGGCCAACATCCACATTCAGCTGGTTGGCAACCGCGTGATTCTGGTGGTTATTTTCGACTCGAAGTCCAGCCTCGGTCTGGTTCGCTTGCGCGTCAGAAAGGCCAGTGACGAGTTGAACCGGATTTTCGAAGCCTTGTTGAGCAAGGTTCACGAACCGGGCAGCGATTCGCCGTTTGCCGAGATCACGGACGAGGACATCGACAACCTTTTCAACGACTGAGGCGCCGGGCGATGAGTTTCATCAATTACATGGCCCGGGAGATCAACTGCAAGATCGTCTACTACGGGCCTGGGCTGTGCGGGAAAACGACGAATCTGCAGTACATCTACGAGCGCACCAATCCGGACGCGAAGGGCAAGATGATCAGCCTCGCGACGGAGACCGAGCGCACGCTGTTCTTCGACTTCTTGCCGCTTTCACTCGGTGAGATCCGCGGCTTCAAGACTCGCTTCCACCTATACACGGTGCCCGGGCAGGTGTTCTACGACGCCAGCCGCAAGCTCATCCTCAAGGGTGTCGACGGCGTGATCTTCGTGGCTGACTCGCAGATGGAACGCCTGGAAGCGAATGAAGAGAGCGTCGAGAATCTGCGCACCAACTTGGCCGAGCAGGGCTACTCGCTCGAGAAGATCCCGTACGTCATCCAGTACAACAAGCGCGATCTGCCGAACGCGGTGGCGGTCGAGGAGCTGCGCCCCTTGATCAACCCGATGAACGTGCCGGATTTCGAGGCCAACGCGCGCAGCGGCGTGGGCGTGTTCGATACGCTCAAGGCCGTCAGCAAGCTGGTCTTGAACGAGCTCAAGCGCGGCGGCTGAAGTTAGTTGCCGGTGCCCCGCTTCGGGAAAGAAAAGCCGAAGTCCGAGCGCGCTCCGCGTGCGCCCAACGTGACCCGCGCGGGCATCGAGGCCGCGGCGCTTCGCTACTTGGAGCGCTTCGATTGCTCGGTGGCGAGGCTGCGCAAGGTGCTCTCCGAGCGCGTCGCCAAGGCCGCTCGCGCGGGAGTCGCCGAAGCCGCCGCTGCGCCGGCCATCATCGAAGAGCTGCTCGCTCGCTATCAGTCGTCTGGGCTGATCGACGACCAGCGCTTCGCCAAGAACTTCGCGGCACGGCAGCGCGATCGCGGCATGTCGCGACGCATGATCGAGCAGAAATTGCGCGCTCGGGGCATCACCGCGGACGTGCTTTCAGAGCTGCTGCCGCGTAGCGAGTCTGGAGCGAGCGAGCTCGAAGCCGCGCACGCATTCGCGCGCCGACGCCGCCTCGGACCACACCGAAAGCCCGAGCTTCGCGACGAATATCGACGCAAAGATCTGATGGCCATGGCTCGCGCAGGCTTCAACTACGACACCGCACAACGCGTAGTCGGCAACGGATCGTCAACCGACGACACGTTCTAGAAGAGCGCGAGCTTCGACTTCCAACCCAACTCGCCGTGCGGGTCACTCGTGACCTCGCCCGGGTCGGGTGGCGAAATTACTTCTTGAGACCGTTACGGCGGCCGCGGTTCTTGGCCTTGAACTTCGAGCGGAGGAGCTTGGAGCGCTTGCGGTCGAGTTTGCGGGGGGTCTTGGTGGGGATGTACATGGGGGCGGAGCTTTTATGCCGAAACACGGGGCCGCGCAAGCTATGGCGGGCACTGTGCGCCCGTTCCGGGGTGCGTTGCTGGATTGGGAGCGCCCCAAAACCCCTGTGCATTCGCGATTTGAACTCGGATGCGGAGCGGCGTGGCGGGGCGCTTTTTTCTTCAGGCCAGCTGTGAACGGCCGCAAATCAACCGTTCTTCGCGGTCAGCAGCTTCTCGATCAGCTGCGCCGAGTACCCGCTCAGCTCCTTGAACACCACGCCCATCCCGGCGGGATCGGTCTCCACGCGCACGACCTCGCCGATGCCCTCGATCGTCTCGATGCCGCCGATCACGACCGTAAAGCGCAGATCGACCTCGGTGCCGACTGGTAGCGGCATGCTCGTTTTGACGAACGCACCCGAGCGAGAAATGTTCGTCACGTACTCTTCGACGAATTGATCGAAAGACTCGAACTCTTTGTTGATCGTGACCCGCTCGGATTTTCGCGCGTTCGTCATCGGAGTTGAAGCTTCGGATTTTAGGCCTAGTGACCCCGGACAGATGACACTGTAGGCCAGAAGTCGCCAAAAGCGAGCGCCACAGCGGAATTTGGCCAATTTGCCGGGGTTTTGGTTTTGATGGTCACGCGCTACGTCGCGACCGTCGCAGCCTTCGGCGTCGGGGACCGGCACGCTGGTTGTTTACGATAGGCTTTTCTCGTCGCTCGAAACGCCCGATCCTTCGTCCCGTGACTCGGGTGCGTGAACCCAGCTACTTCGTGGACAGTCGTTGGGGGGATGCGGAAGCCGAGCCACCGCGCTCGAGGATGAAGAAGATCCTGGCTGAGCTCGACCATCCCGAGTCAGAGCATGTCGATCCGTGGCTGACGCATGAAAGTGGCTGGACGCTCGCCGTGAACGTGCACGGGGACGTGGTTTGGTCCAACGAGGTGGAACAGTTCGTCGCGCGTCATCAAACGTCCGTATCGCGCGAGGCCATGTTGCGGCTTTGGTGCGCGCTGGCCGCAGGCGAGCTGGAAGCGCTCGAGCGCGAGGCATGGCAATTCGGAACGCCGGCTGCGCGAGAGCCGCGGCGAGTGCCGCGCAAGGATCGCGCACTCCGCGCGCTGTCGATCTCGTTCGCCATATCCGCGCTGTCGTGGATGAGCGCGGTCATGGCGTTGCTCTTCGCTTTCTCGAGTTTCGCGAAGCCTGGATCGGCGAGGGATATTTCGATCGTGCTGGCCAACATCTGGTTGCCTCCGCTGTGCGTCAGCCTGCTGCTCACGGCGATCGTTCAGGGCAACATCGACCGCCGGTGGCGCGATCGCGATCGTCGGATTGCGCGGGCCTGTCGTGTTTTGGCGGTCGTGCTCCTGCTGCCGCTGATTTTGGCTGCGTTCGGCTGCTTCGTCTACGCGTTCGAGCCGCGAGATCTGACCGAGACATCTCCCGAGGTTTGGCTGGGAGGGACGCTGATCCTGCTGATAGCGGGGCTCGGCCTGGTGTCGCCACCGCTGATCGTGGCGGTGTTGGCCGCTGAGCGAGCAAAGCGCGAAGACCGGCGCTAATCACCTCGCGCCGCATTGCGCATCGCGCATCGACGACCCGCGTCACGTTTATGCTTTCGAGAGAGAGCGCGAAATTGTGACACGATTCGATCGAAACTCGAGATGCAGCACAAGGCCAGTTTTCGCGTATGGTTCTTCAATGTCGTTGCGACGGGCTGGGTGGGTTTGGGGGATCGGGATTTCGTTTTTCGCGTTGCTCGGCGGCTGCGGAGGCAACGCGCGCTCCTCGGGTAGAGGCGCGGACGGCACCGGCGGTAGCTCGCCAAGCAGCGGTGGTGGCGGCGTGGTCGGCATGCTCTTGCCGAATGCAGGCTCGGTCTCCGTAGGTGGTGACATCGCTCAGGCCGGAAATATGGCCACGGGCGGCATTGGCGAAGCGGGCAGCAACGATGAAGTGAGCGGTGCAGGCGGTGATGGAGGCACCGCTGGCATTGGCGGAAGCGAAGTCGGTGGAAGCAGCGGAGGCAGCGGAAGCGGTGGCACGGGTGGCCACGCTACCTACGAGATCGGTCCAGCTGCAGCGGCTGCGTGCATGAGCGTGTGCAGCGCGACGCAGTTCAACGAGTGCGCTATCGGCAGTTTGGGCCCAACTTGTGACAATGATTGCGTGAGTACGTTCGCAATCCAAAGCGGTGTTTGCACGGATCTCGGCGTGCAGATGATGACGTGCTTGACGGAGACCAAACCGCAAAAGCCGTACGAAGAATGCTGGATTCGCTTCTACGACATTTCCCAGCGCTGTCACGCGCAAGTCACCGCGTATCAAGCTTGCGTCGCTGACGCCGCGAGTGTGCCCATCCCACCCTCGCTCTGCGCGCGAATTTCCAGTTACTCGCCGCCAGCGGGCCCGCCCACTTACGCAGCCGGCGGGTGCGAAGAAGATCGCAAGTGTTTGAATGGCCTGCTCTACGCTGTCGACTGCAGCGACGATGGCGACGGGCAAAGCAGTTGCACGTGCAAACTTCATGGGCGAGATATCCGCCAGTTCACGTGGCAGGGGCCGTCGATGAGCGCCTGCCAAGTGAACCTCGCGGACTGCTACGATCTCGCCTCCTCGATGTTCACGCCGTAACGGGCAGTGTTGCCGAGCGAATGCGAAATTGGGTTGTCTACCCCGTAACGGCTTCCGTTACGGGGCCTCGCCTGCGTGCGCTTACTTGCCCTGCAAGTCGAACTGTTCGATGTGATATTCGCGGCGTGGGTTGAACTCGATGCGGCGCATGTAGCGCTTTTCGGCTTCGAGCACCGCGGCCTTTTCTTCACCCTGCATCAGGTCGACGACCGCGGGGTGCGCGTTGACGAGCACGGAGTAGCCGGAGAGCGAGGCCTTTTCGCGGCGAATTTGCCGCAAAATCTCGTACGCGATGGTGGTGCGCGATTGGATTTGGCCGGTGCCGTCGCAGTAGAAACAGGTTTCGTGCATCGTGCGGTTCAGGCTCTCGCGCGTGCGCTTGCGCGTCATTTCGAGCAAGCCGAGCTCACTGATGCGATTGATGGTCGTCTTGGCCTTGTCTTTGGCGAGCAGGCCTTCCAGCGTGCGCCAAACCTTTTCGCGGTTTTGCGACACGTCCATGTCGATCAAGTCCAAGATCACGAGCCCGCCGATGTTGCGAAAGCGCAATTGGTAAGCAATCTCCTCGATCGCCTCCAAGTTGGTCTTGAACGCGGTCTCTTCCAGATCGCGGCTGCCCTTGCCGACGTAGCGGCCGGTGTTCACGTCGATCGCGGTCAGCGCTTCGGCCTGGTCGATGATCAGGTAGCCACCGCTCGGCAGTGGCACTTTGCGGCTCAAAGCACGGGCGATTTCGTCCTCGATGCCGTACGCATCGAAGATCGGTTCGTCACCGCTGTAGTACTGAATGTCCTTCACGCGCGTGGGCATGAACATCTCGACGAAGCGAACTAGGCGCAGGTACTGCTCCTTGTCGTCGATCACGATGCTCTCGATGTCGTCCGTGAACAGGTCGCGCGCGGTCTTCAGCACCAGATCGAGCTCGGTGCACAGGATGGCGGGAGCCTTGGCGCCCTCCTTCTTCTTCGAGACGTCCTCCCACAGCTTCACCAGGTAGCCGATGTCTGCCTTGAGGGATTTTTTGGTCAAGCCCTCGGCGACCGTGCGCACGATGATGCCGCCGGTTTGCGGCTTCATCGGCTCGACCACGTCACGCAGGCGCGCGCGCTCGCGCGCGGAGCCGATGCGCTTGGAAACGCCCACGTGTTCGACGGTGGGCAAGTACACGACGTAACGGCCGGGAAGTGAGACGTGGCTCGTGACGCGCGCACCCTTCGTACCGATCGGCTCCTTCGAGATCTGCACGATCACTTCATCGCCCTCTTTGACGACCTCCGTGATCGGAACCGAGCGAGAGACGCGGCTGGTGGGTTTGCCGGTGCCGCTCGCGCTGCTGCCGGTGCGACGATCGCGGCTGCCGCTCTTGTCTCGTCCAGCACGCGCGTTGCGCTCCTTGCCGCCGCGCTCGTTGCGATCGCGACCGCTGCGTGCTTCGGGGCGGGCATCGCGCGGGGTGGGAGTGCTGCCTCGCGCGGGTGCAACGGGACGCGGCGCCGCGACTGGCACCGCGGCACCTGCTGCTGCCGCGACTGCCACGCCGTCGACGACTGCTGTATCGCGGCCGCCACGACGGCGACGGCGACGGCGACGGCGACGCGCGCCTTCTTCGCCGGGCGCGTCGGCCGCGGCGGGCACCTGGTTTTCGCCTTCGATCGCGGCGCTGCCGTCAGACTCCGAATCGGCGTCCGAATCAGCGTCGGATTCTGAGTCGGCGTCGTCATCGCCAGCGAGATCGGCGTCCGCCTCGGGGTTGATCTCGACCACCACCGATGAAGCGTCGCCCTCGTCGTCCCAGGTGGAGTCGACTGAGGAGTCGATCACGACGGTCTCGACGATAGTCTCGTCCTCTTCGGCGTCGTCGCTCTCGCCTTCTTCTTCCTCCTCCTCTTCCTCTTCCTCCTCTTCTTCTTCGGCGCTGGTCGGGTCGTCGCTGTGAACGACTGCGTCGTCGTCACCCTCGGCGTCGCCTTCGCCCTCGGCTTCGATCACTTCGTCGTCTTCGTCGTCTTCGTCGTCCGCGTCGTGATCGTGATCGTGGGCTTCCCCACTGATCGCCGCGCCGGCTTGGTGGCGCTTGCCGCCCTCGCCCTTGGAAAAATTCTCGGCGTCCTCGTGACGGCGGGAACCTGACAAATAGGCCTCGAAATCGTCTGGGCGGATCAGGTCTTCGACGTGTAGGAACGCGGCGCGCTCCATGCCAACGTCGATGAACGCAGCCTGCATGCCTGGCAGGACGCGCGTCACGCGGCCGAGCACGATGTTGCCGACGGTGCCTCGCGCGGCTGCGCGCTCGATTTGAAGTTCGGCGATGATCCCTTCTTCGATCAGGGCGACGCGGGTTTCACGGATGTCACAATTGATAACGAGAGTGTTTCGGGGCATGGCTTCCGGGTGCCACGACGCAAAAACCCCAGATTTTGAGCGCGAACGCTAGGTAGACAAAGTCAACGCGGAGGCGAGAGACTCGGCTCGAAGAGCGGAGTCGAGCCGGACCGCGCAGCGAATCGCAGCCGAGCGTGGCCTCGAACCGGTGATACCGGTGGGGACGCTAACGGGCGCGACAGTCGAGCTTGCGTGCGGGGGCAAGACACGGGGATTTCTGGAGGGGGCGAAAATGAAAAAAGAGTGTTGGGGGAGGTGGAGCATCTCCACCTCGAGCTGGCCCACTCGGGCCAATCTCCCCCTGGTCGTACGGGTCATCCCGCAGCGACGGGGCAGAGTCGCTTCGCGACACAGCCAGGTCACCATGCGGAGGCCGATCCGTCAAGGCCCGCGAAGTATTTGAAATAGCAAGGAAAAGGCTTGGCCTCGTGGCCGATTCGCCAACCGGCACCCGTTTCCTGGCCAGGAAAGCGCGGACCAGTGTGCTTCAGAGCTTCCCGCAGTTGAGCTCTCGAGCGGTGGTGCCGAGGTGGTACACGCCGTCGCCGGTCAAGAACCGGGGGTCGCCGGCCCACCCGATGGCAGCCACATCGGTCGCCAAGTAAGGGCTCGCGTACGGTGTAAATCCGGATCCCCAGCACCAGACAGTTCTGTCGCTTCGGCGCACACAAAAATCTGCTGCGTTGCCATGCGTGCCACTTTGCAGTTCGACGACCTCATCGAGCACCCCACCGCCACTAGCCGACGTAGTCACGAGCGTCGGGGTTGCCACGAAAGTACCGGTCGATGAGCTGACCCCAACCGATCCTTGATTGTTGTTGTTCCCCCAACAGCGGACGTTCGCGCCATCTTGAACGCACGTCGTGGAGTACAACGGCCCGCCGTTTGCGATCGCAATTTGGGTTGGATTGGGGAGGCCCGCAATCTTCTTCGGGTATTGGCTATTGCCGTTGCCTGTCGCGGTTCCTAGGCCGAGATTTCCTCGATCGTAGCCCCAGCACCAGACTTCATTGGCCGCGCTTGCTTCGACCAACGCACAAGCATGTGAGGCTCCGAGGACCAATTGCTTGACGCCGGTCAGCGGGGTCGTGCCGTCCAAGGTTACGCGTAGCGCATAGCCAGAGTGAAGCGTCGTGCCGCCGTTGAGCACCTGCGTCACATCGCCCCAGCAATACACGGTGCCGTCGTTCAACACCGCGCATGCGATGTCGGAAGCTCCGCTGGCGATTGACGCCACATTCGTCAGCGGTTGATTCGCTGCCTTCAGAACCTGCGTCGCTTGAAAAAGCGGCGCGGAATTGCTCGTGCTGCCGTTGCCGAGCTGACCCGAGGCATTGCCATCCGAGAGAACGGCCCAACACCACGCGCTGTGCGAATCAGCAACCGCAGCGCAGCCGTGAGAATAGCCGTCTTGCACGTTGGCTACGGGACTCAGCGGGGCGCTCGTCTCGACGTTGATGACCGCAACCTGGCTCTTGCTCGCTTCAGCGAGTAACGCGCCATCAGTTCGAATCACGTACGCGCCTGACAGAGCGCTTGCGCAACTGCAGACGGAATTGCTGCCCAGACAGACCAGACCGTTGTGGCATGAGGCGGCGCAACACGCCTGACCGAGCTCGCCGCAGTTGCTGCCGCTGGAGCCCGCCTCCCCGCCTGCGCTCGACCCAGCTTCACCCGCCGCACCGCCCGCGTCCGAGACACCCGCGGTGCCAGCGCTGGAATCGCTCGAGCCGCCCGCTCCCGCGGCGTCCGGTTCGCTCGAGCCACTGGCCCCACCGTCGTGCGCGCCGCCACCCGCTGTACCGCCCGCTCCACCGCCCGCGACCGCATGATCTTCCGGTTGGCTATCGGTCTTCATGCATCCGTAGCCGAGCAGACCGACGAGACCGATAGCGAGGCTGAAACGTAGGGAATTGCTGCGCATTGGATTGGGCACGGAACGTATCATCGGCGGCAGTTATGGCCCTTGAACGATCTTGCTCAATAGCAGTGCCGCCTCGCTGCAGGCGCAATGCGATACACGAGTGCGGACAGCAGCGACCGACCGCGCGTTTCTCGACCTGGTTCGTGGCGAGATGACCCAGTTGCGGCATACATGACCAAAAGCCCCGCGCTGTGCTCGACGAATGCACGGTGTTGCCGGACACTATCGGCGCCGTGCTCGTCAATCCAAGGTGCGGCATTTCGTGAATCCAGCCGTTGCAGCCGAGGGAGGCTCCATCATGTCACTCACCGACAAGCGCAGTGTGCACAAGGCAACCAAGCTCGCCCCGAACCAGATCGAAGCGCTGTTGCCCGAAGTGTCCGGTTACCGAATCGACGAAGCGCGCGCCAAGATTAGCAAGGAGTACAAGTTCGCCGATTTCTACGAGACGATCGCGTTCGTGAACGCGCTCGCGTACATCGCGAATCAGGAAGACCATCATCCGGATCTCGTGGTCAGCTACAACAAGTGCAGCGTCGCCTTCACGACCCACGATGCAGGTGGGTTGACGGAAAATGACTTCATTTGTGCAGCGCGGATCAATGCGCTGATTCGGAGCTGAATTTGGCGGACACCGCCCTCGAGGGTGAATCTCGCAAGCTCGGCCGCTATCGGTTGATTCCGAGCGGGCTCGTACTGAGCGCGCTTTCGTTCACCATCTTGGTGTACATGGCGAGCGAGGAGCCGTTCCTCGCCTTTCGCCCGTCGGATTGCTTGTTGATCTGCGGCGTCGGCGGACTCGTGTGCGTGCTGTTCGTGGTTTGGGCGGTCGCGTGTGTGCGTCATTTGCGGCGCACGCCGCGGCCGCGCGCGATCATCGCGCTGTATGCGACCGCGTGCGTGCTTTGGACCGTGATCAACCTGTTCTACTTGGGCACGATGATTTCCGGGTACCGGGACGATCTGAACAATCCACGCTTACATCATCTGCGCTAGTCCCTGCGCTGCTGGGCCAGGCACGTGATACGAGCTACGCGCCGCGCTCTGGGCCCCGCGCCCGCTAACCCAAATAGAAGCCGGCCCTGACGTCGGTTGCCTTAGAGTGGCGTCGATTTGGGCTGTTTGCGGGCTGAACAGCTAGTCATTTGTTGGATTGCGAAGTTCGGTTCGCGGTCACCCGCTACGTGCGCTTCGCCCATGTTATACGGTCCAGAACGATGGGCGTCGTCGAGGGCCAATTGCTCGCCGGCAAGTACCGGGTCGAGCGTGTGCTCGGTCAGGGCGGCATGGGTGTGGTCGTTGCCGCGCACCACGTGGCGCTCGATCAGGTCGTCGCGATCAAGTTTCTCTTGCCCGAGGCGCTCGACAACGAAGATGCGCTCGCTCGCTTCGAGCGCGAGGCGCGTGCCGCGGTCAAGATTCAGAGCGAACACGTTGCCCGGGTGACGGACGTTGGTCGGCTCGAAAACAATGCACCGTATATGGTGATGGAGTTGTTGCGTGGGCGCGATCTGGCGACGCTGCTCCGCGAGCAAGGGCCGCTCCCGCTGAGCGACGTAGCCGACTATTTGTTGCAAGCGGGTGAGGCGATCGCCGAAGCGCACGGCCTAGGTATCGTTCATCGGGATCTCAAGCCGGCAAACTTGTTCCTGACGCAGCGAGCCGACGGCTCATCCTGCGTCAAAGTGCTGGATTTTGGCATTTCCAAGCTGACGCTACCGGGTGGCGTCGAGCAGGGCATCACCCAAGCCGCGTCGCTCCTGGGTTCGCCGCTTTATATGTCTCCTGAGCAGTTGGCTTCCGCGCGCGACGTGGACATGCAGACCGACATCTGGTCGCTGGGCGTGATCTGCTTCGAGCTGTTGACGCGCAGGCACCCGTTTCAGGCACAGACGCTGCCGCAGCTGTGCATGGCGATTCAGCTCGGTGTGCCGATTTCTCTGCGCAGCTACCGTTCCGAATTGCCGCTCGAGGTCGAGGCGATGGTGTCGCGATGCCTGAGCAAGGACCTCGGCAAGCGCTACGCGACGATTGCAGAGTTCGCTTCCGATCTGGTGAAGTTCGCGCCGCCGCATTCTCGAGTGTCCGCTGAGCGTATCGAGCGCATTGCGCGTTCGTCGGGCTTTTCCGCGAGCTCGACAGTGCTGTCGGCGTCAACAGGGGGCGGCGCGAGTGACGCGCCGGTGGCTGTCAACCCGACTCTCGCGGAGTTTGGGCGCACCAAGCCTGGCGCGTCATCGACCCGGTTTCGGCTCGGCTTGGGGCTCGCGGCGCTGCTCGCACTGGGCAGTGCTGGCACGTACGCAGTCTCGCGGCGAGAGCTGCCGAAGCTCGAGCCGGTGCTGGCGAGTGCAGCGAGCGCTTTGCCGTTGCCCATCGAGTCAGCTCGGAGTGCGCTCGCTGCGCCTTCGCCCGCGGCCCCGCCGCCGCTCGTCGTTCCTGCCGCGTCGGTCGAACCAGTGCCGAGCACGCGCCCGGCCCCGCCGGTTGCTGCGCTAATTCGCGCGCCGGTGACGCTCGCGAAGCCGGTGAGTGCTCCGAGTTCGTCGGCCGCTGCTTCTGCGAAAGCAGTGGCCAGTGCCGCTCCTTCGAGCAGCGCGAAAGCAGAGGCCAGTGCCGCTCCTTCGAGCAGCGCGAAACCAGTGACTCTTGGAGGCCGTTTGTGACGGAGAGGGTTGCCACACCGTTGGTCGAGCGAACGCGAGCGCGTTGGCCCGCGTTTTCTGCGCTTACCGTTGTCTGTTGCGTCGCACTGCCAGCTGCCGCCCAGGACGAAATCAAGGCTGCGGCGACGTCTGCGTTCGACCAAGCGGAACAGTTGATGACCGCGCGCAAGTTCGCGGACGCGTGCCTGAAATACGCGGAGAGTCAACGCCTCGATCCGCAACTCGGCACCTTGTTGCACTTGGCCGATTGCCTCGAGCAAAACGGCCAGACCGCGAGCGCCTGGGCGGCTTTCCGCGAAGCCCAAGAAGTCGCCGAAAAGCGCAGCGATCCGCGTCGTTCATTGGCTGACGAGCGGGTGACGAAGCTCACGCCGCACTTGTCGAAATTGCAGATCAACGTGCCCAAGTCGGCAGAGCCGAGCTCGTTGCACATCGAGCGCGATCACGTGGTCGTCGGCAGCGCACTTTGGGGTGCACCGATCCCGACCGATCCGGGGACGCACACGATCACCGTTTCGGCGCCGGCGCACCGAACTTGGACGGGCAGCGCGATCGTGCGCGCGGACGGTTCAACGGCCGTGGTCGACGTTCCCGAGCTCGAGGTCGAAGTGCCGCCCAGTCCCGAAGCTTCTGCCACGCCAAAGGCGTCCGCAATTTCGCCGATCCAAGGTGTGCCGCGCGCCGACGCGCAAGGCGGCTCGACAATGTCGACGCAGAGCGTGCTCGGTTGGAGCGCGGTGGGATTGGGTGCGGTGGGGCTCGGTGTCGGTGTGATCTTCGAGTTCAAGCGCGCGAGCAAGCTGAGCTCGCGTGACGAGATTTGTGCCAGCGGTGATCCGGCAGAGTGTCCACCGGGCAGCCAGGCGCGGGTCGATGAGTTGACGAATGAAGCGCGCAGTGCGGCGACCGTGGCAACGGTGGGCTTCATTGCGGGCGGAGTGCTGGCAGCGGGTGGCGTTGCGTTGCTACTCACTGCACCGAAGCAAGGCGCGAGCGAGGTGGCGCTGACGCCTGTGGTGAGTCCGCATTTTCAGGGGTTGGTGCTGAGCGGCCATGCCTTTTGAACAGCAGCGAGGGGAATTGTCGGAGACGCAAAGGCCGATGGTGCACGGATTGTCGAGGTTCGCGCAGCACGCCGCCGTCTGCATTGCCGTTTGCCTTTTGTTCGCTTGCGGTGTGAGCGATCGCAAGGTCAACGAAGGCACCGGCGGAAGCGAAGCGAGCTCGGGTTCCGGAGGCAGCAGCGCTGGCGGCGATCATGGCGGCATGAGCGCGGGCGGTCGGCGCATGAGCAACTCCGCTGGGTCGGGAGGCCAGAGCGGTGAGGCCGGCGAGGCAGGAAGTGCCGGCGAGCCTGGCTCCGCGGGGGAGCCCGGAGCGGGTGGAACCGCCGGGACTGCCCAAACCGCCGGAACTGGCGGCGTACTTCCGACGGAGCCGGACTGCGTCAATGACTCCCTGCGCTGCGAGAACAGCATGGTGCCGTCCAAGTGCGTGGAGGGTGTTTGGATTGATCAGGCGCCATGCACAGCGTCGAAGCCCGCCTGCAGCAACGGTGTGTGCGCGGCTGCCACGCTGACTGGCGGCATCGTGACTGTTTCGGACGGCGTGTTGGCGACGAGCAACGTGCGTCTGGTCGAGCATGGGCTCGAGTACACGCAGACGACGTGCGGCATGGTTGGGACTCAAAAGATGTGTGTTACGGGAGGCATTCGGCCATGAAGCGAAGCTTGAAGTGGGCAGTCATTGTCGCGGGCGCTGCGAGTGTGCTCGCGGCAGGGTTCGTGGGCGGGCGCGCATGGGCCGGCGGAGTTCCGAGCAAAGGCGCGCTCACCTATTCGGGCATGTTGCAGAATCCGGACGGGACACCGCTGGCGTCTGCGGGTCACAATCTCGAGATCAAGCTCTGGTCCACGGGTCCCACGGGCGGCTCGATGCTGTGTGATACCGCGGTGCCGGCGCCGACATTCACGCTCGATAGCGGCGGTCGTTTCTCGGTGCAGCTCGATGACGCCTGCACGGGTGCGATCGGCGCGAATGCGGGCGCGTTCGTCGAGGTCCTGCTGGACGGCAATACGCTCGGACGCACCAAGCTCGGCGCGGTGCCGTACGCACTCGAAGCGAATCACGCGGCGACCGCCGACTCTGCGGCGACTGCGGCAACCGCGAATTCCGCGACCACTGCGGCGACGGCGAAATCGGCGTTGACCGCCACCACTGCTGATTCTGCGACGACAGCGGCGACCGCGAACTCCGCGACGACAGCGGCGACCGCTAATGCCGCCGGTGGCGCGTTGGCAGCGACGATCAGCGCGCTCGCGCAAGCCAACGCGATCCCGAAAGTCAGCGGCTGGACAGAGCTCGCCACGGGGAGCATTCCAAAGCTTTCGACCCCCAGTGGGCAGATCAGCAACGTGACCACCGCTGGCCGTTGGCGTCGTGTCGGCGACAGTTTGCAGCTACGCATGTCCACGAACTTTGGCGGCGTAGCGCCCAACCAGACCGGACAGATGGTGTGGGATCTGCCCGCGGGCGTCGTCGCCAACGTCACCAGCGCGACGCGCACCAACGTTGGCCCCGTCTATGTTTGGTCGAACAGCGGGATCACTCAGGTTTGCCAGGCGGAAATTACCACTGCTCTGAACCAGCTGTACGCCTACTGCTCTGCGGGCCCGCTCACGACGACCTCACCCATATCTCCGCCGGCCTCCGTGGAGTTCGATGTGACGTTTCCCGTCCAAGGCTGGACGGTGACGCAGTGAGCGGCTGTCGGCGCCTGGCCGCTGCGCGAGCTACGCGCCGCGATCCGGCGCGCCGCGCCCGCTAACCCAACCCCAATCACTCCGTGGGGTTACGGTTCGCGATAGAAGCGCGGCACACGGCGGGAGATGTCCGTGAGGATTTCCCAAGGGATCGTGTCGAGGGTGCGCGCGATTTCTTCGGCGGTGATTTCGTCTTGGCCGAGCGGGCCTTTTTGGGCGCCGAGGATGACGCATTCATCGCCCACGCGGACGTCGGTGATTTCGGTGACGTCGAGCATGGTCATGTCCATGCTGACCGTGCCGACGACGGGGACGCGCTTGCCGCGAACGAGCAGTGAGCCGCGGTTGGAGAGGCCACGGCAGAAGCCGTCCGCGTAGCCCACGGGGACCGTCGCGATGCGGCTCGGGCGAGTGGTGTGGAAGGTGGCGCCGTAACCGATCGGCGCGCCGGCGGGGAGATCGCGCAGGGCGGCGATTTCGGTGCGGACGCGCATGACGGGGCGGAGCTCGGGACAGAGGCCGGCTGCCGGTTGCACGCCGAAGAGCGCGATGCCGGGGCGCACGACGTCGTAGCAAGCGCGCGGGGTTTTGAGCAGCGCGGCGCTGTTTGCGGCGTGACGCAGCTCTGGGACGACGCCCTCTTTGCGCAGCGCCAGCGTCGCTTCTTCGAACAGATCGAGTTGCTGATTGATCGATTCCGGATCGGAGGAGTCCGCACAAGCGAAATGCGTCATCAAGCCTTGCAGCTTGACCTCGGGGAAGCGCTGCAGTGCTTTGGCGAAGCTGCTCACGTCCGCAGGCAGGATGCCGAGGCGCCCCATGCCAGTGTCGACTTTGACGTGAATCTTGTGCGGCTCCGAGCCAGCGAACTTCACCTCGTCCGCGATGGCTTCGAGCTGCGCGGGGTCGTGCACGACGGGGGTGAGATCGTGACGGAGCAGTTCACCCCAGGCGCGGCCGTAGTAGCCGCCCATGATCAAGATGGGAACTTGGATGCCGGCTTCGCGCAGTTCGATGCCTTCTTCCAGGAGTGCGACACAGATGCCGTTTGCGCCGGCGCGTTCGAGCGTGCGCGCGACGGCTTTTGCGCCGTGACCGTAGCCATCAGCCTTGAGCACGGCCCACACCGCGGCGCCGCCCGCGGCGCGCTGCACGAAGCGCAAATTGTGCCGCAAATGGGCGAGATTGACCTCGGCGCGGGTGGGCCGAACCGCGTCCGACGGGACTGCGCGTTGCGGGCGCAACACCCGTGGAAGGGGGGTGGCCAAGGCCGGGGTAAGCGCGCTGAGTGCTGGGTGCCGCGTCATCGTGCTGCCACACTGGTTAGCGGAGGCGTGTGCGGTGCGTCAACTTATTCGCTGCTCGGATCATGTCTGCGGGTGCGGATGCCGATCAGCGCGCTCGTCTCATTCTGACCGCGCTGAAGTTTTCGTGAGAGCGTCTGGGGGCGTTTCCGGTGAACCGCGCCCGGCGTTACTGAAAGCAACGCTTCATGCAGGTCTTGTAATCCGCTTCACAGACCTTACAAGCGGGGTCGGGTTTGCCTGCGTCCGGTGTGCAAGGGCGCTGACAATTAGCCAGCGTTTCCCGGCAGATATTGCTGCATTTGTCTTCGGGGGCGCGCGCCGTTGCCGTCACTTGTTCAGTAGTTGGCGCTGGGGGTGCGGCGCCCGCGTCTCCGTACCAACGCGTGGCGATCGGGGGTGGAGGCGCGTGCACACTCGTCGGTGCAGGGACCACCAAGTAAAATTGACGCGCCTCGGCTTGCTTGTCGTCACCGATGTCGAGTGTGGGACGGGATGTGTCTCCGCTTGCGAAAGAATGCAGCCGTCGGCGCGCATACTCGATGCGATCGCGCGGTTGGCCATAGGTGTACATGCTGAGCCACTCGCTCCAGCACGCGCGGCGATGGGTCGGCGCCGTGTCGACCTCCAAGTCCAGCCGGTAGCAGTGTTCGAAGCGCACGTTGCCTTCGTAAATCGACTGGACGCTGGGGCCGCACGCAAAGGCCGCCACGAACGCGACCAGCACCGTGATTGCTCCGCGGAAACGCAGCCGCGACGGCGTTTGGTAACCGCCTTGGTTCGGGGACGCGCTGAGCACGGCACCAGTTTTTGCCGAGCGCGAAGGTCAGCGCAAGCAACTCTCCGGCGACCGCGGCATTGCGGGCTTTTCTCGTGCTATGCCAGGGCCCAAAATGTTCACTGGTCTGGTCGAGCTCAAGGGCAACCTCGCGCAGCGCGTGCGCCGCGGCCCCGGTTACCGGCTCTCGATAGCAGGTGCGCTGGGCACGCTCACCCTCGGGGAATCGATTTCCGTGAGTGGGGCGTGTTTGACGGTCGTCGCGTCGGACGACCGGAGCTTCGAAGCCGACGTCTCTCTGGAGACCGCGAGTAAAACGACCCTGGGCGCGCTCGCCGTCGGTTCGGCCGTGAATCTGGAGCGGGCGCTCAAGGTCGGCGATCGCTTGGGCGGCCATTTGGTGAGCGGTCACGTGGACGCGGTGGCCGAGCTCGTACGCGTCACTCCCGCGGGTGAAGCGCAGCGGCTCACGGTCGGCTTCCCGCGCGAGCTCGCGCGGTTCATCGCCGCCAAAGGCTCGATCACGCTGGACGGCGTGTCGTTGACGGTGAACGCCGTTACGGACAGCACGCTCGAGGTGATGATCATCCCGCATACGCTGGCGGTCACGACGCTCGGTGGATTGCAGATCGGAGCGTCGATCAATCTCGAGGTCGACACCTTGGCGCGCTACGCGGTGCGGTACTTGGAAGTTAGCTCTGGAAATAGCGAGGCTGGCCTGAAGGACGCACTGCGCCAGGCGGGCTACGAGGGTTTGGGAAAGTCATGAAGAGTGAAACTTCGCATCCGATCCCGAGCCGCGGGCTCGACATTGCTCCGGAGCATTTGCTTCGCGTGCGCGCCGCCCTGGACGACATTCGCGCCGGAAAAATGGTGATCTTGGTCGACGACGAAGATCGCGAAAACGAGGGCGATCTGACGCTCGCCGCCGATCGCGTCACGCCCGAGGCAATCAACTTCATGGCCATGCACGGTCGCGGCTTGATTTGTCTGACGCTGACCGAGGAACAAGTGGCGCGTCTGGAATTGCCGTTGATGAGCGCGCCGGGTCGAAGTGGCCCGCGCCTGGGCACGGCGTTCACGGTGAGCATCGAGGCGAGCGAAGGTGTGACCACTGGCATTAGCGCTCAGGATCGCGCTCACACGATTCGCGTTGCGAGTAGTCCGAAGGCGCAACCCTCGGACATCGTGGTGCCTGGACACGTGATGCCGCTGCAAGCGCGTCGTGGTGGGGTTTTGGTGCGCGCAGGGCAAACCGAAGGCTCGGTCGATCTCGCGCGGCTCGCTGGTCTGAACGAAGCGGCCGTGATTTGCGAGATCATCAATGATGACGGCACCATGGCGCGCATGGCCGATCTCGAGACCTTCGCTGCGCGTCACCGGCTCAGCATTCTGACGATAGCGGATCTGATCTCGTATCGACTGCAAACCGAGCACTTGGTGACTCGGCTCTCGGAGGGCGAGATCGTGCTCGACCGCACGGGCACCGCCTGGCACGCGATCGTGTTCGAAGCGGTGCTCGAGAAGCGGCAGTTTTTGGCTCTGGTGAAGGGCCAACTCGACGGCGAGCACCCGACCTTGTGCCGCATGCACGCGGGCTCGACTCTGGCGGACGTGTTCAGCTCGACCAGCGGTGACGGCGCCAAGCACTTGGACGAAGCGATCGACGCGATCGAAAAAGAGGGCAGCGGCGTGATCGTGTATCTGCCACCACAGGGCGAGTTGCGGGACGACCTCGAGCGCTTACTGCGCCGCCACGATCCCAAGAGCTCACCTCCGGTCGCGCTGGCTGCTGCCCCCGCAGCTATGCGCCCACACGGCGGCACGCTGCGCGAGTATGGGCTCGGGGCGCAGGTTTTGCGCGAGCTCGGCCTGTGCAAGATTCGGCTTTTGACCAACAATCCCCGGAAAATCGCGGGGATCGAGGGCTATGGTTTGGAGCTCGTCGAAAGCGTGCAGCTAGTTTCGATGCAGCGCCCGACTTGAGCACGCCCCGCGTATCGCCTCTCGCGAAGCTGATGCTAGCATTCGCGCCCCACACGGAACCTTGCTACGCCCGTCAGGAATTTCATGCCCAACTCCGAGAATGCTCCAGAGTCCCTGGAAGGCACGCTGATTGTCCCTAAGGGGACGCGCTTTGCCATCGTAGCCGCCCGTTTCAACAGCTTTATCGTCGAGCGCCTGGTCGAGGGCGCGCTGGATGCGCTGCGTCGTCACGGGGCCGATCCGGGAAAGATCACCGTCGTGCGCGTGCCGGGTGCGTGGGAAATCCCGTTCGCGTGCGCGCGGCTCGCCAATAGCGAGAAGGTGGATGCGGTGATCGCGCTCGGCGCCGTGATTCGCGGCGCGACGCCGCACTTCGATCACGTGTCGAACGAGGTCTCGAAGGGCGTCGCGCAGGTCGCGCTGTCTTCGGGCACCCCAGTCGCGTTCGGCGTGCTCACCACGGATACCATCGAGCAAGCCATCGAGCGCGCGGGCACGAAGGCAGGCAACAAAGGCTTCGACGCCGCTCTGGCCGCGATCGAGTTGGTCTCGCTCGGTCAAGCCCTCGAGCAAGCCGGGTTCTGAGTCGAGATCAACGATGGGAGCACGTACTCAGGCCCGTGAGGCCGCGCTACAAATGCTGTTCGCGGTCGAAGCCGGGGGCACCGAAGTGGAGCGCGCAATCGCGGATTTTTGGGCTGAATTGCCCGCCGAGGACGCCGAGGGTCGCCCTTACGCGGATGCGTTGGTGCGCGGCGTCTTGGGCGACCTTTCGCGCACCGACGCCGAGATCAAGAAGGCCAGCCAGAACTGGCGGCTCGAACGCATGACCCGCGTCGATCGCAACGTGTTGCGCATGGGAGCCTGGGAGCTGATCGCGCGCAGGGATGTCCCGCGCGCGGTGATTCTGGATGAGGCGGTCGAGGTCGCCAAACGCTTCGGTACCGAGGAGAGCGGCGCCTTCGTGAACGGCGTGCTCGATCGCATCGCCGAAAACCTCGGGCGCACGGACGCCGACGGCGTCTCTCCGAAGCCTGCGAGCTGAGGCGGCTTGGATCTTCGTTTCTCGACGCCCGAGTTGCGCAAGCTCGACTTGCTCGGAACCGAGATCATCGTTTCGACGATCGCGATCGACGAGCGCCCGCCGCACGGCGTCACGGGACTCCTGGATTTTCGCTTGGCCGGTCGCATATCAAGGCTGATTCAGGCTGGATTCGCAACCGGCACGGTGGGCGAAGTGTTGCTGATCCCCGGCAAACCCAAGCTGCCCTTCGACAAGATCTTGCTGTTCGGAATCGGTAAGCGCTCGGAGTTCAATGACCCGGTGTTTCGCACCGTGTTGAACAAGATCTTGCGCACGCTCGAGGGCTTACGGGCGCGCACCGCGGTGGTGGAGCTCCCCGGCCGGCACTTCGACGCCATCTCCCCCGAGCGCGCTGCCGACATTTTGCTCGAGTCGACCGGGGGTCAAAAAGAGCACGACGTGTGGACGCTGATCGAGCCCGCCGAGGCGCAGCGCGCGATCACGCAGCATATGATTCAAGAGCGCCGCCGCGTGCGACACGAATAACGCGCGGCAGCGTGCGAACTACAGCATTCCGCGAGCACGAGTGCTGAACGACTCCGCTTGGGTGAGCTCGGCGGGCACGCTGAGCAGCTCGTAGCCGTCCGAAGCGAGCTTCGCGGCGAGTGCACCGACCACGCACTGGTCTTCCCAGGAGGGCTTCCTTCCGTAAGCAAAGGAAACCCAGCTCTGCGCGTAGATTCGCTGGACGGCCGGAAGGCTCGCGAGCTCCTGCATCAGTTGCTGAGGTGAGCTGATTTGCTTACTGGGCTGGCCACTGCCAGAAGTGATGGTGACGGCCGCGTCGATCGCGCCACCTCGCGGATCGACGGTCTGCCACGCGCCAATCGCGTCGTAGTTCTCCAGCGCGAAGCCGAAGGGGTTGAGGATCGCGTGGCAACGGTTGCAATCGGGCGGACTCGTCAGCGCCGTTAGGTACTCGCGGTTGGTCTTGTAGTCGCCCGTGAGCAGGGTGTTCGCGGTGGGGCTTGGCGTGGGTATTTCAATGCCGAGCAGGTTCAACGAGATGAACGTCCCTCTCATGAACGGACTCGTGCTCTCGTAGTTGGCATACGAGCTCAAGAACCCCGCGCGCGTCAAAAAGCCCGAGCGCTGCTCGGCGTCGAGCTCCACGCGCTTCAGGTCGCTGCCGAAGCCCTTGGGATCCAATCCGTAGATCGCGGCGTTGTCTTGGTTGACGAACGCCGCTGTGCTCAGGAAGTAGTCCTTGAAGGTGCCGTGTCCGAACATCACGTCGTCGAAGAAGGCGTTCATCTCAGCGGGCATGATTGCCGAGGCTTTATCGCTGTAGAGCGGGTACTTCGCGGTGTCGTGCCGACTCTTGTACCAATGCCCACTCGCGTCGTCGATGTGGGTCCAGCGCTGATGAAACGCTTCGAGCATTGGCGTCGCCTTCTCTTTGACGAGAAGCATGCGCTTCGCCTGAGCCAAGATTGCCTCCTTGTCTTGGAGCGCGTCCTTGTCAGCGGCCTCGTTCAGCTGATCGTCCGGGATTGAGCCCCAAACGAACATGGACAGGCGGGTCGCTACTTCATGGCTCGAGAGTCGCACGCCCGTCCCCACGATGTCGTTCGCTGGCTTGTCAGTCGCGAGCTCCGGCAACATCAGGAACGAAGGAGAAACCAGGAAAGCGTACAGCGTCGTTTCCGCGAGCTCTTCTGCCGTGGGCGCTGGCGTGGTCTTGCCGAGTTGCTGAAACCGCGCCAGTTCGTCGACACTCAATGGGCGACGAAATGCTTTGCGCCCAAAGGTCTTGATCGTGTCGTCCAAGCAGCCCGCTTGCGCGGGATCGCAGCTGATGAACTTGGACCTGTTGGGACCAGTCATCACCATTCGAGCGATCTTTTCGCCGACGTCTTGGTAGATCTGCCACGCGGCGGTGCTGATTGGCCCGTCGAAATCGCCCACCAACAAGTCGCTCACGCGCGAGTCGGAGACTGATGTAACGCCGAGCAGATCGCGCATCACCGCCTCGTATTGGCGGTTCAGTAGGCGTGGGATCTGACTCGTGACCGGGAGTCCGTCGATGCACCTCTCGATGATGATGGACTCTCCACCAAAACCGGAGCCGGCTGGGCTCGTGACGCCACCATGACTAGATGCACCGCCCTCGCCGGTTCCTCCGCTTCCGCTATTTCCGCGCTCGTTTTCCGCATCGTTCGACCACAACCCGCAGCCCGCAAGTAGGCCCGAACAAACCAGCAGCGCAGCACAGCTGCGCTGGTTCACGGCGTGCCTCGGACTCGCATGCGGAACGAGTCCGGCTGGGTGAGATCCGTAATCAGGTTGAGCACTTCGTAGTCGCCGTTGTGGATACGAAACTCGAAGTCATTGGCCAGGCAATGGTCTAAGCTGGAATCCGGCCGTCGATAGGCGAACGATATCCAAGCCTCCACGTATTGATCCTGGGCCTTTTGGGCCTTGGCAATCGCCTGCATGAGCTCGCGGGGCGAGCTGACCTCGACGTCCTGAAGTCCATTGCCGAGCTTGACGGTCGCCTTCGCGTCGATGGCTCCGCCGAGCTGATCGACTGTTTGCCAAGCTCCGATCGCGTCGAAGTTCTCGAGCGCGAAACCGGCTGGATTGAACACCTCATGACAGTTGCGGCAAGGTGGCCCCGACTGCGTGAGGGCTTCGAAATACTGGCGATTCGTCACGAAGTCGCCCGTGACGGTCTGTTGGGCTGCACCGGGTGGTGGTGCGCCAATTTGAATGCCCAAGATGCTCGCAATGAATGCGCCGCGAAGGGCAGGGCTGGTGCGGGTTTCATTCGCGTAGGAGCTCAGGAACCCAGCGCGGGTCAGGAACCCTGAACGTTGTTTGGCGTCGAGCTCCACTCGCTTCAGATCGGTTCCGTAGCCCGCGGGATCGAGACCGTAGATTGCGGCATTGTCTCGATTCACGAACGCGGCGTTGCTCAAGAAAAGATCTGCGAACGTACCGTGGCCGAAGATGACGTCATCGAAGAAGGCGTCGAGTTCGGCTTGCATCGCCGTCGCGGCGTTCGCGGTGTAGAGCGGGAAGCGCGTCGCGTCGTGGTGACCTTTCCACCAATGTGCGCCCGGGTCGTCGCCATGCGTCCAATATTGATGAAACGCCTCAATCACGGGCGCCACCTTCTCTTTGACGAGAAGCATGCGCTTCGCCTGAGCCAAGATTTGTTCTCCGGTTTGGAGCTCGTTCTTGTCGGCAGCAGTGTTGAGCTGATCATCCGGGATCGAATCCCAGAGCATCATCGACAGGCGCGTCGCAACTTCATTGCTCGAGAGCTGGATCTTCCCGTCCACCTGCTTGTCGGTCGCGAGCTCTGACAGCATCAAGAACGATGGCGAAACCAGGAATGCGAATAGGGTGGTTTCGGCGAGCTCGGCTGCGCTGGGTGCGGGCGTGGTTTTCCCGAGTTGCTGAAAGCGCACTAGCTCATCGTCACTCAGCGGGCGACGAAATGCTTTGCGCCCGAACGTCTCGATCGTGTTGTCCATGCAGCCCGCTTGGGCGGGATCACAGCTGATGAACTTGGACCTATTGGGTCCAGTCATCACCGCGTGAGCAATCTTTTCGGCGACGTCCTGGTAGGCGTCCCAGGCTTGGGTGTTGAGTGGGCCGTCGAAATCAGCGACTAGGAAATTGGACAGAGGTTGGTCGCCGCCGGTCCCGGTGCTGGGTAGCGCCGTAACGCCGAGCAGATCGCGCATCACCGCCGCGTATTGGCGGTTCAACAGCCGTGGGATCTGGCTCGTGACCGGGACCCCGGGCCGACAGGGGTCTCCGGGACCGACGAATCCGGCGTTTCCGCCTTCGTTCGAGGCGCCACCCTGGCTAGCTCCACCATTCGCGGCGTTGCCCCCGCCGAAGCCGAGCCCGGCCGACCCATTCCCGGCCGACCCATTCCCGGCATGTCCTTCGGGTGTGCCTTCAGAGTCGTTCGACCATAGTCCGCAGCCCGAGATCAGACCCGAGCAGGCCAGCAGCGCTGCGCAATAGTGCTTGTTCAATTTGCTCACCACCGCACCCCTTGCTTCCTGAGACGACCGTAATCCCACCGAGTACGAACGACGGCAGCACGAAACTATCACGCAGCCATATGCGTCGCATTCAGGATTCGGAGTCGCGAGTGGAATGGAACCCGCCCGCAATTTTGCAGCCGAGGATGCGAAAATTCTCGTCGCGAGATGTAACGCGCGGGGTCACACGCACAGGGCCAAAACGCCGCTCTACAGCCCAGCAAACGCGAGGATCGGGCTCGCAAACCAATGGCGTCTTGTCCCCACCAATCTCGGGCCACGCGGGGCGTGTTCATCGGCCATTGGCCCCAGTGCCCGCAGTGAGAGATCTTCGCTGCTTCGCCCTAGTCACTTCTTTGGCTTGGTGATGATCACTGCGCCGAGCATGACTCTGCCGCTCTTCTTGTACTCGTCGTATTCGAGCACCATGCCGCCGGGATAAGTGTCGCGAGCGACCGTGTCGAAGTCGTTCGCTGCGGTGACACGCTCGGAGCTGAGCGGCGCACCGATCAGCTCTTGGACGGCCTTCGGAATCATGCCCAGTGCGGCTCCCGGCGGAATCGCGCCGTTGAAGAAGCCGTACACCTTCGGTTCGCCTTTCGCGTCCGGCCCTGCCGGACGATCATGGCGATGGACGATGATGCGTTCGGTGACGCCGTCCTTGTCGAGATCGAACTCGACCGCGCGGCGAATGTACCTGCACACAGTAGCGGTCTTCACCTCACACGGCGCGGCCATCAGACGTTCGATGGTTGCGACCGTGGCGCCGATTCGGATTGGTCCCACGCCCTGACCAGCTTGAATTGCCAATGCCGGACCCTCGGGCATTTGCGCAGTGCTCGGCGGAGCCGGCGTTGCGGGCGCGCTCGACGCGTTTGCGGGGACTGGGGTGGGGGTCGCGCTGGGGCTGGCAGTTGCGCTCACTGCCGCCGAGGCCGCGGGGGACGATTCAGTCTTTGCGGGTGATTTACAACCCCACGCCGGGGCCGCCAAAGCAAGAAGGAGCGTCAACCGAGCAGAACACGAGCGCATGAAACCTCCGAGGGAAGAACCAGTAGCACGCCCCAAACATGCCCGACTACCCGCGCGCAACAGTTGGAATTTGACGACGGGCCGGCGGCGAGACAAAACCGCGGGCTCTTCGATGTCCGCCTTCGCGCCCCGGCGCTTTCTGTTCATCACCGGTAAAGGCGGAGTCGGCAAGACGACCGTGACAGCGGCGCTTGCTCGTTCGCTCGCGGTCCGTGGGCTTCGGGTGCTGGTCACCGTCTGTGGCACCAAAGAGCGCCTCGGTACCCTGCTCGGCGCGCCACCGCTGAGCTCGAGCATCACGCAGCTCGCGCCGAACATTTGGGGCGTGCAGCTCGTCTCGGAAGTCGCCTTGCGCGAGTACGGCGCGATGAAGCTGAAGAACCGCGTGCTAGTCGACGCGATCTTCGACAGCAAATACGTGGCGGGCTTTCTCAACGGCACACCGGGTATGAAGGAGTGGTCACTACTCGGTAAGGCTTGGTTTCATGCGACGGAAGAGGAGCAAGGGCGTCCACGCTTCGACGTGGTGTTGTTCGACGCGCCTGCTACCGGTCATGGCCTCGACATGCTGCGCGTGCCCAAGGTGATCGTCGAGATTGCGCCGCCGGGAGTGCTGCGGAGCGACGCAGAACGCGCTTGGGAAATGTTCCGAGACCCAGCGCGCAGCGGCGTCGTGGTCGTGACCTTGCCCGAAGAAATGCCGACCAATGAGTCACTCGAGCTGTGCTCCGCGCTGCGCAACGAGCTCACCTTGCCGATCGCCGAAGTCGTGGTCAATTCGCTGCTCCCGCCGCTCTTTTCCGAGGCGGAAGCCAGCGCGCTCGAGCGCTACACCGAGCTCGACGCGAACACGCCTGCGCGCGCGGTGCTGGGCAGCGGCGTGCGCCGCGCCGCGCGCGAGCGCATTCAGAACGAGTCGCTCACGCGGCTGGCTGCGCTGGGCGTTCCGTTGCGAAAGCTCGAGCTACTGATGGACGGCGCCGCCACGCCTGAAGCGGTCGTGCGCCTGTCTCGAAACTTCTGACAGGCGCTTGCCGCTCGCCTCGAGTCACTCGAGCAACGCAGCAGCGGCGTGATCCAAGAGCCACAGGCCATTCCTCGCCAAGCCCGAGGGCGTGGCTCGAATGTCGAGCGGTTCCTTCAACGCACGGCGCACGGGTTCGGCTTTGCCCGCGCCATTCGCGATCACGATGCACTGCCCTGCGGCTTCGATCACGGGCGGGGTGATGCTCAGGCGTTGGGGTGGCGGTTTCGGTCCAATTACTGGCAAAACGCGACGCGTTCGCTCGTCTAGCGCTGGGCTTCCGGGAAACAATGAGGCCGTGTGTCCATCTTCACCGATGCCCAGCACCATCACCGAGATGCTTGCCGGGAGCAGCGCCTCGTACGCGCGCGCAGCGGCGTCCTGATCCGGATTTTCGGCAACGATGCGGTGAATGTTGGCGGCGGGCAATGGTACCCGATCGAACAGCGCAGCTTGCGCCATCGCGAAATTACTGTCGGGGTGGGTGGGAGGAACGGCCCGCTCGTCGCCGAAATAAACGCTCACCTTGGACCAATCTATTCCTGGAATTTTCGCGAGAGCTTCATATGCGGCCCGCGGTGTAGTGCCGCCCGCGAGGGCAAGTGATGCGGCAGACTGCGCAGAGATCGCCTTTTTCAGCGCTTCCGCGATGTGTTCGGCCGCGCGCTTGGCAAGCTGATTCGATTCACAGATTTCGACAGCCATGGGCCCGCGAGCCTAGCGCGCGGCAAGGGTGAGGGGCGAGAGGCGAACGATATCGAAGAGTCGAAAGAGGTGCGTCCATTGCCGGCAAGCGCTATGGTCCGGACGCTCCCTCAATGGTTGACCCGGCCTTGCTTCGCGATCGCGTGCTCGTCGGTCGCTACCGGCTGGACGAACGGCTGGGCGCGGGTGGGATGGGTTCCATCTGGCGCGCGCACCATCTGGTGCTGCAAGCCCCTGTCGCCGTCAAACTGATCGACCGTGAGGCTGTGCCGGACGAGGAAACGCTCGGTCGCTTCATGCGTGAAGCGCAGTCGGCCGCGACCCTGCGCAGTCCGCACGTCGTGCAAATCCTCGACTATGGCGTCGACGACAAGCTGCCATTCATCGTGATGGAGCTGCTCGACGGTGAGAACTTGGCGCAGCGTCTGCGCCGCCAAGGTCGGCTCGGCTCTGCCGAAACCGCGCGCATCGTCACGCACATTGGTCGCGCGATGGCGCGCGCGCACGAAGCCAACATCGTGCATCGCGATCTGAAACCCGAGAACGTGTTTCTGATTCGCAACGAAGACGAAGAGATCGCAAAGGTCTTGGATTTCGGTGTAGCCAAGGTTTCGGTCGGGGAGATCGGCGAACAAGGTTCGCGCACTCGCACCGGCTCGATTTTGGGCACGCCGTATTACATGAGCCCCGAGCAGGCTCAGGGTAACAAGACCGTCGATCACCGCTCGGATTTGTGGTCGCTGGGCGTGATCGCCTTCGAGTGTCTGACCGGCAAACGTCCGTTCTACAGCGACGGCCTGGGCGATCTCGTGCTGCAGATCTGCATTCGCGACATACCGGTTCCGTCAGAAACGAACTCAGTGCCCGTCGGCTTCGACGCTTGGTTCGCGCGTGCCGTGTCTCGCGATCCGGAAGCGCGTTTTCAGTCCGCCCGTGAGCTCACTGACGCTCTCCGCGAAGTGCTGGGTGGTGATGAGCTGCAGTGGACTTCGCCGGAGCTCGTGAACGCGGCCGAGCTCACGCCGAATTCGCAAGCGCGCACACGGCAGGATCCTTCGGGTTCCGATCCGCGTGCATCCGCTCAGCTGAACGAATCGAACTCGCAAATCCGGCTTTCTTCTGGCGGAAGCCTGATGGCAGATCCAGGCGCACCCACGCTGTTTGCGCATGACGGGCCAACGTCGTCGCGCTTCGGCGGAACCCCCGTCGCGCTCGGTAGCAGCCCGACGTCTTCACGCGGCAGTAGCCCGACGTCTTCACGCGGAGTGCCGAGTGAGAGTCGGCGTGCCGAGAGTGAGGTGATAGCCCAGCTGCTTCGCAGTGCCGAGTCAGAGCCACCGCGGCGGCGCTCGGGTGCTGGGCTCGTGCTCGCGGTCGCGGGCGTCGCTTTGGCAATCGGGGTTGGCGCAGGCTGGGTGTTCATGAAGCGCAACGACCTGCCCCGATTGCGTCCGTTGCCCGACGCAGTGCCGCCTGCGCACGAATCCGCTGCGCCGCGCGCGCACAGCAGCAAACCGCCGGAGCACGCGCCGTCCGCGCACGAAGAGCCCCCTGCAGCCGTGACTGCGACTCCCAGCGTGTCGACCAAGCCTCCCGCTGCTCACGCACAGCCGGACGAGGCACCGCCGTCCGCAGTTCCGGCAATTACCGCTACGAGCAAGCCTTCCCCCGCGCCCTCGGTCTCTGCCGCGCCCACCAACGCGACGCCAGACGCCGGCTGGGTCAAGCCTGCCTGGGCCATTCCAGACGAAGAACCGCGCCGCGTGCACACCGACGACGCGCGCGACGCCGGCAACTAGCGTTCAGCGCCGCGGAGGCAAAATCGCCTCCAAATCCTCGGTCAGCGGCAGCGTGGCTTCTGCGATGTCGATCTGCGCTTTCTGCAATTTGCCGGACAGATCCACGTTCACGGCTTGCCAGCGCGTATATGCATCGAGCACCCAAATGCCGCTCTCGCGCGTGCCGTTGCCGGACCAGCCGTTACCACCGAAGGGCAAGTGCGCTTCGGCACCCGTGGTCGAATTGTTGATGCTGGTCATGCCCGCGTTGATCTCTTCTTTGAAGCGCAACATGGCTCGCGCATCGCGCGTGTACAGCGCGCTGGAGAGTCCGTAGGGCGTGCCGTTGGCGACGGACATCGCCTCGTCCATGCCGTCGACTTCAATCAGATTGACGGTGGGCCCAAAGCACTCTTCTTGCGCGATGCGCATGTCGATCTTCACCTTGTCGAAGATGCGTGGAGTTGCGTATAGCCCTTGCGTTGCGTCGCCCGTGAAGCCTTCGGGCTCATCGCCGGGCAGAATGCGTCGCCCGTCGAGCAACAATTCCGCGCCACCCTCGATGCCCGTCTCGCGTTGGCGCGTAAAACCGGCCATGAAACGCTCGTTGATCAGCGGCCCGTAGTCGACGTCCGGGTTCGAGGGATCGCCGATGCGTAGCGCGCGAGCGCGGCGCACCAGCTTTTCGCGCACGGCCGGCATCGCCCGGCGATCGACGATGATGTTGCCGACGCTCGTGCAGCGTTGTCCGGCCGTACCAAAGGCCGCCCAGAGCGCGCCGTCGACCGCCAATTCCAAATCAGCATCGGCCAAGATCACGAGCGGATTCTTGCCGCCGAGTTCGAGCGAGGGCTGTTGCAAGTTGCGCCCGCACACTTCGCCGATGTGGCGACCCACCGCCGTCGAACCGGTGAACGAAATCTTGTTGATCGTGCCGGCCTCGACTTGATCGATCAAGAACTGCCCGGCAAGGTCCTTGCCTCCGCCGTGGACGATGCTGAGTACGCCCTTCGGAAGCCCTGCGCGTTGCCAGGCGCTGAAAAATAGCGCCGCCGTGCCGGGCGCGTCGTCCGATGGCTTCCACACCACGGCGTTGCCGCAGAGCAGCGCAGGGATGATCTTCCACGAAGGGACGGCGATCGGAAAATTGCCAGCAGTGATCACACCGACCACGCCCAACGGACGGCGATAGGTGAAGAGCTCCTTGTCGGCGAGCTCGCTCGGTACGGTTTGACCGTACAGGCGTCGCCCCTCGCTCTGGAAGAACACCGCAGTATCGATCGCTTCTTGAACGCTGCCGCGCGCTTCGCGCAGCGGCTTACCGACTTCTCGCGCGACGAAGCGCGCGAGAGACTCCTTGTCTTGCGTGAGCAGAAACACGAGCCGGCCAAGCACCTCTGCGCGTTGCGGTGCAGGTGTCTGCGCCCAGGCCCGCGCGGCGTCGCGTGCTGCCGCGCAAGCTGCGCGGACTTCTTCGGCCGAGGTTTGTGGGGCGAGGCTCACCACGTCGCGCTGGTCGGCGGGGTTTCGGCGTTCGAACAGCTCTCCGGTGTTCGGCCTTTGGCTCCCGCCGTAGAAATTCCCGAGTAGGAGCGTGTGTGGAAACGGCCCCTGCTGCTCGCGAGTTTGCATCCTTCAAATGTCCGTCGGCCGCGGCGGCTCGGCAAGTCTTGGATCACGCGAGTCCAGTGCGACCGATCGCGCCCGGCTAAAAGCCTCCAGTAGGACACAAAACTGGGTTAAAACCCGACCCGCAACATGCCCCTCACCATCGCCACCGCACCTCAAGTCGTGATCGAAAACGTGACACCCCAGCTCGATGGGGGCCGATATCCCATCAAGCGCGTGATTGGGAACATGATCGAGGTGAGCGCCGATATCTTCAAAGACGGGCACGACCTGATCGCGGCACGCTTGGTCTATCGGCGCCCTGGTGAGGCTTCCTCACACTACGCTCCGTTCACGTACCGTTTCGATCCGGATCGTTGGCATGGCTCGTTCAAGGCCGATCAGATCGGGCTTTGGCAATACGACATCGAGGCTTGGCCCGATCGCTTCGGAACTTGGCGTTCGGATCTGGGGAAGCGTTTGAATGCCGGGCAAGACGTGCGCCCGGAGCTCTTGGAAGGTGCGAGTATTCTTGCGCGCGTGGCGGACAAGCTGACGGGCGCCGCCAAGGTGCTGATCGCGGACGCCGCCAAGCGTCTCGGCTCACCCTCCCTTGCTCTCGACGAACGCCTGAAGGTTGCCTTCGCCGAGGACGTCGCGGAGCTCGTGCGAGCGCCGCTGTTCGCGGACGAGGCGTGTCGCTTGGATCGCCCGCTCGAAGTCTACGTGGATCGCGCCGAGGCCGTATTCTCAGCCTGGTACGAGCTGTTTCCGCGCTCGCAGGGCAAGGACCCGAGCAAGCACGGCACGTTCGCGGACACCACCCGGCGCTTGCCCGAGATCGCCGCGCTCGGCTTCGATGTGATCTACCTGCCGCCCATTCATCCGATCGGCGTCACGCATCGCAAAGGGCGAAACAACAACCCGGTCGGTGCACCTGGCGATGTGGGCAGCCCGTGGGCGATTGGCGCGGCAGAGGGCGGGCATACTTCGGTGCACCCGCAACTCGGCACGCTCGCCGACTTCGAAGTGCTCGTCGCTTCCGCGCGCGACTTCGGTCTGGAGATTGCGCTCGACTTCGCGTTGCAGTGCTCGCCCGATCATCCGTGGGTGAAAGAGCACCCGGAGTGGTTCTTCATTCGGCCTGACGGCAGCATCCGCTACGCCGAAAATCCGCCCAAGAAGTACGAGGACATCTACCCGATCAACTTCTGGTGCAAGGATCGTCAGGCGCTCTGGCACGCCTGCCGCGACGCGGTGCTGTTTTGGATCGCGCGTGGCGTGAAGATCTTCCGCGTCGACAATCCGCACACCAAGCCGCTCTCGTTCTGGGAGTGGCTGATTCGCGACGTGCAGGCTGTCCATCCCGAGACTATTTTCCTATCCGAGTCGTTCACCCGGCCGAAGCGCATGAAGAGCCTGGCCAAGCTTGGCTTCACCCAGAGCTACACGTACTTCACGTGGAAGAACTCGGCCTGGGAGCTCAAGGACTACCTGAACGAACTCGCCCACACCGAAATGGCCGACTACTACCGGCCCAACTTCTTCGCGAATACCCCCGACATTTTGCACGAATTCCTGCAAGCGGGCGGGCGGCCGGCGTTTCGGCTGCGGCTGCTCTTGGCTGCCACGCTGTCCCCCACTTACGGCATCTACAGCGGTTACGAGCTGTGTGAAAATCTGGCCGTCCATCACGGCAGCGAGGAATATCTGGATTCGGAAAAATACGAGATCCGAGTGCGTGATTGGAACGCTCCCGGAAACATCAAGCAGGATATCTCCAAGCTCAATCGCATTCGCCGCGAACAGCCTGCCCTCCACGAGCTGACGAATTTGAGCTTCCTCAAAACGGACTATGACGCGATCCTGGCCTACCGGAAGTCCGCTTACGCCAGTGATCTGATCGTGGTCGTCAATCTCGACCCACACACCATGCACGAGACCACGATTGAAGTTCCGATCGGCGAGCTCGGCATCGCGCCGGACGAATCGTACGAGATGTCGGACTTGTTGACGGGAGCGCGTTACGTCTGGCGGGGGGCTCGCAACTACGTACGCCTCGACCCGGTCGAGCGCGTTGGGCACGTGTTCAAGATCTCTAGACTCGTTTGAGGGAGTACTCGACGACCATGCGTACTAGGCCAGGCTCTCCGCACCCACTGGGCGCCACTTGGGACGGCGAAGGCGTCAACTTCGCCGTTTTCTCTGGCGAAGGCACGTCCGTCGAGCTGTGCCTGTTCGATTCACCGGGGGCGAGCCGCGAGTCCATACGCATCCCACTGGCTCAACGCACGAATCGCATTTGGCACGTCTACTTGCCGGATGCGCGGCCCGGGCAGCTCTATGGCTACCGCGTGCATGGTCAGTACGCGCCCGAACAGGGCCGTCGCTTCAACCCGAACAAACTCCTGATCGATCCGTACGCGAAGGCCATTGCCGGCAAGGTGAACGCGCCGGACGAAGTCTTTGGTTACACGATTGGCGATCCGAACACGGACCTGAGCTTGGACACGCGTGACAGCGCGCCCATGGTGCCGAAGAGTTTGGTGATCGAGACCGCGTTCTCGTGGGGTAACGATCGCCCACCGAATATCCCGTGGAGCCGCACGCTGATCTACGAGTGTCACGTGCGCGGCATGACCAAGCTACATCCGGACGTGCCCGGCAATCTGCGCGGCACGTACCTCGGTATGGTCTCCGATCCAATTTTGGATCACCTGCGTTCGCTGGGTGTCACTGCGGTCGAGCTGCTGCCGATCCACCAAGCCATGAGCGAGCGCCGGCTGCAGGAACTCGGTCTGTCCAACTACTGGGGTTACAATACGATCGGCTTTTTTGCCCCAGATCCTGCGTTTGCCACCGGGTTCATGGGCGAGCAGGTGCTCGAGTTCAAGACCATGGTGAAGGCGTTTCATCGCGCCGGCATCGAGGTCATTCTCGACGTCGTCTACAACCACACGGGTGAGGGCAATCAGCTCGGCCCCACGGTGTCATTTCGCGGCTTCGACAACCCGGCCTACTACCGGCTGATCTCGCACGAAGCTCGCCATCACATGGACTTCACGGGCTGCGGCAACAGCATCAACGTGCTGCACCCGCGCTCGCTGCAACTGATCTTGGACAGCTTGCGCTACTGGGTCGACGACATGCACGTCGACGGGTTTCGGTTCGACTTGGCGCCGACACTGGCGCGCGATCCGTTCGAGTTCGACGGCTTCTCGCGCTTCCTGGCCATGGTTCAGCAAGACCCCACGCTGAGCCGAGTGAAGCTGATCGCCGAGCCTTGGGACGTCGGTCCTGGCGGTTATCGCCTGGGCGCGTTCCCGCCCGGCTGGGCGGAATGGAATGGCCGTTATCGCGACTGCATTCGGCGTTTTTGGCGCGGTGATGAAGGCCAAGTGCCGGAGCTCGCATCACGCCTCTCCGGCTCGAGCGACATCTTTCAAGGTAGCGATCGCGGGCCCTACGCCAGCATCAATTTCGTGACCTGCCACGACGGCTACTCACTGCATGACTTGGTGAGCTACGAGCAGAAGCACAACGAAGCCAACGCCGAGGACAATCGCGACGGAGCGAACGACAACTGGAGTCGCAACTGGGGGGCCGAAGGCGAAACCAAAGCGCAGCAAGTGATTCGCTTGCGCGATCGCATGAAGAAGAACCTGCTTGCGACGCTCGCGTTCTCTCAAGGCGTGCCGATGATTTCGCACGGTGACGAACTCGGCCGCACGCAAAACGGCAACAACAACGCCTATTGCCAGGACAATCACCTGACCTGGATCAACTGGGACTTGGATGAACGTGCCACGGACTTGCTGAATTTCACCCGTGAAGTGTTCCGCATCACCAAGTCGAACCCCGTGTTCCGACGGCACCGCTTTTTCGCCGGTGATCCGGTCAGTGACAAAGGCTTCAAAGATGTCACTTGGCTGCGATCCGATGGGACCGAAATGTCGATTGACGATTGGGGTAACGGACGCAATCACTTACTTGGCATGCTGATCCCGGGTGACGCGTCGGATGACGTCGACGAGCGTGGCCGGCCCAATCGCGGTCAGACGCTGCTCTTGCTTTTGAATGCCAGCAACCGTGCGCGGCAGTTCACGATGCCACCGGTCCCCGGGCAGGCTTCGGTCAGCGGGCACTGGCAAGAAGTCATCAACACCGCACAACAAACTCACCGTGTTCCAAAGGGTGGTGGTATCAATGTTGCGCCCCACTCGTTGGTGCTGCTCTGCTACGTGGTAGCCTGATGAACTTCCCCTCCCTGCCGCCTTCTGCCTCCGATCCTTCGGCCGCTGCCTTGATGGGAGATCCGGCGTTGCTCAGGGCCCTGCGCGACGACGCTTCGCACAGCCCGCACACGGTGCTCGGTGCGCACCCTGCCGTGGTTGCCGAGCAGAGTGGCGTGGTGGTCCGCGCGTTCCACCCCGACGCCATCAATTGCACGCTGCTCGCGAGCGGTGAAGCGCGGCCGATGTTGGCGCTCGGTGGCGGCGTGTTTGCGGTGTTCTTGGGCGCGGCCCAGCTGCCCCTGGCCTACCGTCTGCGCTTTGGCTTCGGTAACGGCTCGACTTGGGAGCGTGACGACCCGTATCGCTTCTTGCCCAGCCTGGGTGAACTCGACCTGCACCTCATTGGTGAGGGCAATCATCGCAAGTTGTGGACCGTGCTCGGCTCGCACGAGCGCGTGATTGACGGCGTGGCCGGCACTGCGTTCGCTGTTTGGGCGCCAAACGCGCAGCGCGTGAGCGTGGTCGGTGAATTCAACAACTGGGACGGCCGGCTTTTGCCGATGCGCTCGCTCGGCCCCACCGGCGTCTGGGAGCTGTTCGTGCCGGGCATCGGCGTGGGCACGCTCTACAAATACGAGCTCAAAACCAAGGAAGGCTTGCTGCGCATCAAGACCGACCCTTGGGCGAACGAGATGGAAGCGCCGCCGCTCACCGCCTCGCGCGTAACCCGCACGAACTACACCTGGCGCGACGAAGCGTGGCTCAAAAACAGAGCCAAGAGCGAGATCGGCCGCGAACCGCTGAGCATCTATGAGGTGCATCCCGGCTCCTGGGCGCGCGTTCCGGAAGAGGGCAATCGCTGGCTCACCTATCGCGAACTCGCGGTGCGCTTGTGTGAGCACGCAAAGCGCTTGGGCTTCACGCATCTGGAGCTGATGCCCGTCGCCGAGCACGCGTTCTACCCTTCCTGGGGTTACCAAGTGACGGGCTACTTCGCGCCCACGTCTCGCTACGGTTCACCGGACGATTTTCGCTGGTTCGTCGACTATTGCCACCAGCAAGGCATCGGCGTGCTGATCGATTGGGTGCCTGCCCATTTCCCGAAGGACGACTTTTCGCTGCGCCGCTTCGACGGCACCGCGCTGTACGAGCACGAAGACTCGCGCCGCGGGGAGCACCCGGACTGGGGCACGCTGATCTTCAACTTCGGCCGCAGCGAAGTGCGCAATTTCTTGATCGCCAATGCGCTGTATTGGCTCCAAGAGTTCCACGTCGACGGCCTGCGCGTGGATGCCGTGGCCTCCATGCTGTACCTCGACTACAGCCGCAAAGAGGGTGAATGGCTGCCGAACCCCTACGGCGGCCGCGAGAACATCGAAGCCATCGAGTTCTTGCGCAGCGCGAACGCGATCATCCACGACGAATGCCCGGGCGCGTTCACCGTCGCGGAAGAGTCGACCGCGTGGGGCGGCGTTTCCAAGCCGCCCTCCGAGGGCGGGCTCGGTTTCGACTTCAAGTGGAACATGGGCTGGATGCACGACACGCTCGGCTTCTTCACCAAGGAGCCCATCCACCGCAAATATCACCTCGATCAGCTCACGTTCTCGATGCTGTACGAGTACACCGAGCGCTTCATCAACTCGATTTCACACGACGAGGTGGTGCACGGTAAAGGCTCGCTCGTCGAGAAAATGCCCGGTGATTTCTGGCAAAAGCTGGCCAACGTGCGCCTGCTCATCGCCTACCAATTCACGCGCCCCGGCAAGCAGCTGATGTTCATGGGCACCGAGTTCGCTCAGCACAACGAGTGGAACGTCGAAACCAGTTTGGATTGGCACATTGCGGAACACCCTCAGCGCAAGGCCTTGCAGGAATACATTGCCGAGCTGAGCAAGCTGTACAAGGAAACGAGCGCGTTCTGGCGTCGCGATCCCGATCCCGAAAGCTTCGAGTGGATCGAGTGCAACGACAAGGACAACACGATTTTGAGCTACCTGCGCCGTGACGGCGCGGACTTCGTGCTCGTGCTCCTCAACTTCACCCCCGTCCCGCGCGACGAATACCGCATCGGCGTTCCCAATCCCGGCCGTTATATCGAGCGCCTCTCGAGCGACGATCTCCGCTTCGGCGGCAGTGAGTTCCAAACCACGACTGTGGTCGAAGCCGACCCCACCCCGCTCCACGGCCGCCCCTACTCGATCCGCCTCCGCGTGCCACCCCTGGGCGCCCTCATCCTCACTCCGTCGCGCTGAAGCCGACCCGCCGTCGAAAGGGTTCGCCTTTGGCGGCGCGGACGGGAGCAGAGGGGATTGACCGCCGAGCCGCAGAGGCCGCAGAGATCTGAGAGAGAGAAGATTGGGGTTTGGTTCGGCGGTTCGAGCCGTTGGTGCGACGGCATTTCGGCAATTGAGGGCCCCAAAAAACTCTTCTGATCTCTGTGCCCTCCGCGGCTCTGCGGTTAAAGCTCTCGGGTCCGTCTACGCGGCATTTCGGCTCGCTGTTACGCGAGGCGCGAGAAGCGGCGCTTGGACTCTGGCAGGTCCACGCCCAGCGCGATTGCGACGAGCAGGCCGGCGAGCGCGGCGAGGCAGAAGCCGCGCGCGTCGAAGACCGGCGCGGCTCGCTGAGTCACTCCGCCCAGTGTCGTGAGCACTCCGCCCATGAGCAGTGTCGCGATCGCGACCCATTGATAGAGACGGAGTCCGGCGTACACGGGGGTT
This sequence comes from Polyangiaceae bacterium, assembly GCA_035634635.1. GTDB lineage: Bacteria > Myxococcota_A > Polyangia > Polyangiales > Polyangiaceae > PMG-095. The sequence goes on along the minus strand of DASQCO010000101.1, from coordinate 68,315 downwards.
TGCGGTTCGCCTCGATACGACTCTTCGACGAACCGTCCGAGGCCCGTGAGGATCAGATACATGCCGCAAATGAAGGGCGAGCTGACGCGGAGCGTCCATAGCCGCGCGACCACGAGGGCCACAGGTACATTCCACAGAATTGAGTACAGCTGGGTCGCGTGCAGCGGAACCGCGCGATACTGCGACAACCGGCACACCCGCGACATGGGATGATAGTAGCGAATGCCGATAGCGGGCGACGTTGGCGCGCCATGACAACAGCCCTGGACGAGGCAGCGCAATCTTCCGAACGACTGCACGAGCGGCCCGCACACGGCGTACGCAGCGAGCAAACTGAAGGCATCACTACCAACGAGCCACTGCATGAGCACGGCGCCCACGCAAATACCGAGGACGCCCCCGTAAAACCCGTACGGGCGCGACAGTCGCGGCGAGCCTTCGATGACTTGCGCCCAAACACTCGCGAAGACCAAGCCGCAGCTGGCGAGAACGACCACCGGCACGGCGAAGCTCGGACCCAATAGGGCCTCGACCAGCGCAATCGCGGCGAACGTGCCGATCCCAGCGTACGCCCCATGGTTGATGACGCGAACTGGACCAAAGCGCACGTCACGCCAAGAGTTCGCAAACCACTCGGCGGCTCGTCGCAACGCCCGCCACACGATGTCGAGCTGAACGATGACGGCTCCCACCGCAAGACCAGCCAAGATGTCCCACACCGAATGCATGCCTGTCGCCGAGCAACTCGCGGTGACGAGCAAAGCCCACAGCCATGCGAGCCCTCGCGCGCGCGGCCAACGCTCACTCAGCGTTTGCGCGGCGATCAACGCCCACACCACGTGAAACGACGGAAACGCGTTGCCCTCGGTGTCCATGCTGCGCTCGACCGCGAGCCATTCACCGAAAAATCCTCGCGGAACGAAGCTCCTCGGTGGCGCGACCACTGGTAGAAACGAGAACAGCGGGAAGACCAAGAGCATCGACCAAAGCGCGCGGATTTGAAACTGACGCAGCTCGCGGCGCGACGCCGGCACGAACGGAAGCGCGGCAACCGCCAGGTAGATGCTGAAATAGATTGGCTCGGCCCACTCGAGTACGGGCCACCTTGCTTCGTTCGACAGAGTCAGAGCAACGCCGGCAGTCGGCGATCCGCTGAGCGCAATCAGTTCATAGGCAACGAGCCAGCCCAGCACACAGCTCACGAATGCGCTCGCCCGCTCCGAGAAACTCGGGCGCGCCTGGCTTGCTGATGACAATGAAAGCCACGCGCGCTCTCGGTCTGCGCCGAAGCGCGCCGACAGATCATGCGCCTCGTAGCCGAAAACCAGGGCTAGCGTCGACGCGGCAAACACCGGCGTGACGAGCCAGACTCCGCTCGGGGATTCGCAGAACCAGCTGACCCCCGCACACAGCAGGACGGCTCCGACATAGATCGGATGAGCAACGAGTGCGTACGGTCCACGTGCCACGAACTGTTTCGGGGGATAAGCATTCATGGGCAGGCCGTCCCCGAACCGCCAAAGGCAAACCATTGCCCACGACATGAGCAGCGCACCGAACAGCGCCAAGAGTGCGCCCCAGTTCGACGCGGCTGGCAGCGGTAGCTCGATTGCGTCGCGCGTTGCCCGCGCCCAGAGCACGAGCAATAGCGGCAACACGACGACGAACAAGGCGCCGTAGCCGATTCGTCCCAGCAGCGCCCCGCGCTTCAAGGCCATTTGACGACTTCGTGAATCACCCAACCCGTCACCGGTTGTTGCCCCGGGCGGTTCAGGGTGCCGCGCGCTCGCCATTTGCGCTCGTCGATTGACAACGCATTTGCCGGTAGCGCGCGTCGCAAGCGCTCGGGGATGCGCGACAAGGCCGTTCCGCCGAGCAAGCCAGCGCGCAATACCATCGCATCCGAATACGTGAGCGTGAGATCGCGAACTGGATCGACGATGCCTTCACTCGAGACCACCGCCGTGGCCAGCTCCTCACCGTTGAGTACGACGCTGCGAAACGCGTGCCGTCCGCGCCAATCGATCCAAACCAGCGTGGTCCCCGGTGCCACGAACCGGCCCCAATACAGCTCATCGATGGGCAAACGCCATGGCGGGATCGTGAGCGTCAGGCACTCGACATAGCCAAGCCCAGTCAAGCGCTCCTCGTTGTCCGTCAATTCGACGCGCGCGCCCGGCGCAATGCAATGCCAATCGACGTTGCCTTCGGGTGCGCGGAGCACGCTGCGCCTCAGCGAAGCGCTTTCGAATTGCCACCGACCGGCCACCGAGAGCCGATGAGAATGCCAAGCAAGGGAGCTGCTCTCGACGCTGGGTTTGACCGGAGACTGAAAAAACGTCTGAGTCTGCGCGGGCGCGGCACCCTCCGCGCGCAGCAGACTCTCGTAGCCGAGTCGAAGCGGGCCGAACGCGAGGTCCGCGATGTATGCAATGCGCACTCGGCCGTCGTCGGTGACGAGATCCAAATACCATTTCGTCAGTGTCAGGCTCGTTGACATCAGTAACCTGAAGGCACGAAAGCCTGAGTCGATGACAAAGTCATCTCGAGATTTCAGCAATCACGCATGAACCACCCAGCATCGCGGCTCGAGAGCTGGGGTTTTGGATGGTCACCAAGCGCGTCGCGTTGCGGCACAGCCTTCGGCGTCACTGACGAGGGAGACTAGCGCAAGGAGTTACTGAGCCGGCGCGAGCGCGTCGTTGCACGACGACCCGCTGCATTCCGTACTCCAGCGGTGTACCGCTACAGCGCCGGGGTGAAGATTGACACTCCTCTTCGATCCCGGCAAAGCTGCTAATCTCGGCTCGGGTGGGCGAGGAACACGAGAGGTCGTTCGAATGTCGAAGTTTTGCCTCGGAATTGCGGCCGTTGCGGCGTCAGTTGTTGCGTTGAGCTGTGCGGGAAAAGCTTCGGTTGGTCAGAATCGAAATGAAGCTGGAGGTGGGGGCACCGATTCGACTCGAGGCGGCGGGGGCACTCCCAGCCAAAGCGGGGGCTCGATCAATGCAGGCTCGACGAGCGGAGGCCCCACGAACGGAGGCTCCACGAACGGAGGTGGCGGGGTTTCAGGCTCGAGCGGCGCGATTGGCGCAGGTGGCAGCGGGGGATTCGGCGGCGGTGCAGGGTCGAGCGCGGCCGGAGCTGTCGGCGCAGGAGGAATGACGCAAGTCTGCGGAGGGCCAACTGCGATCAAGTGCCCAGTCGGAGAGTTGTGCGATGTGACCTCCAACTGCGGTGCAATGAAGAGCGTCATGGGTGTTTGCACGCCCATCCCCAAGGTCGACGATTGCAGTCTGGACGAGGACCCTGGAGGTCCGTCTTGCGGCTGTGATGGCAGGAACTATCTCAATCCCTGTGCGCGCCAAGCATTCGGGGTGCCGCTTGCCATGCGCGGACTCTGTCCGAGCAACGGGATCGCGAGCTACCCAACTGCTTACGGGGTTTGGCTTGCGCCCGTGGGTGATGGCGGAGTCGGGCCAGCCGTGGTGGTTACGGCTGGCGGATCGATCCGCACTTGGAACTCCACGACCGCGTTCCTCCCGGACATTCCCCCGCCCGACCCAACCAGTACGAAAATGCTGACGCTTGCGGATTCGGACGATCTCTTCCTCCGCTTCGCTGGGGTGCCGCTCGACTCTCTGCCGCATCAACCAGATGGCGCGACCGGTTGTCATCCGAAGTTCTACTTCAAGCTCTGCGAGACCTGCGCGATCCGCGCCGTCGTTTACGACAGCCCAGAGCAAGTCTTGCCTGAAATGGCGGCGGTCTGGTTGTGGTTCGACCGGATCCTCGGCGACTCCGCCCGCACCAATCCGCGCAACTTCTGCAAGTCCGTGGGCGGCCCACCGCCCTGAATTTCGCCTCAAGCTTGCCGTGGCTGCTCCGTTCTCAGTTCATGAATGGTCAGGCCGATCCTCGAATCCGCAATTGCGGGGTTGAACCAGGCTTCTGGGCGCTTCGAACGCTCGGCGGCCGAGGTCACTCGCTTGGCGGGCGCCTATTCGGCAGCCGATAGCGCCGCAACCGTGCAGATTTCCCCGGAAGCTCGCGGTGCAGCCCCGGTGGACGACGCGGATTCGAGCAAGACCCTGGAAGGCGCCCTAGTCGACACGCGCATCGCCAAGTATCAGTTCATCGCCAATCTGCGCGTTTTGCAGACAGGTGATGAAATGGCGGACGAGCTGACCAAGCTCGGGCGAAAGTAAGTCGCGGTCGTTTTCGCCGGCGGCGCGCGTTGCGCGCTTGCGCGTTTCACGGAACGATCATCCCGTTGCCCCGTTAGCAGGGCATGCACGACGCTGCTCCACGAAGCTTTGCACGCCACGCCCTCGAACTCTTGCTCGCGAGCGCGCTGCTTGCGGGTGCGTGCACGGGAACCCAAGCTAGCGTCGTTCCGGCGAAGCGCGCCGCAGCTGTCTCGTCCGAAGTTAGCGCGACTTGCCCGCCAGTGACGACCGCCGAGGCACGCTCGCTCGTCGACAAATATTGCGTGTCGTGTCATTCACCGAGCGGCTCTGCGGGTGAAGACTACGACTTCCGCAACGACACCGCGATCAGCGCGCGCCGCTCCAATATCGAGGCTAAACTTCGCTTGCACGTGATGCCGCCGCCGAGTGCGCCACAACCGAGCGAAGCGGAGCGCACCATGCTCCGATGCTGGGCGAAACAGTAAACGGCTCTCCTCGTGGGCGCCTGGTCGTCAGTCGTTTCGAGCGCCCGCAGCGACCCACGCACGTAACGCGTCGGCCGCGGCGACATTCGCGCTCTGTGCGTCGAGCGGCATATTTCCGCCCGCGGGGTTGATCCAAGTGAGCGGCGAGCGATGCGCGTCCACGATCGCCGAGCGAGCCGGATTTGTCGCGTCAATCAAGCCGACTTCGGACATCCCCGCATAGCAGTCGTCCTTCGTGGGAGCACAGCGCCAAACGGTGTGACCAGGATCGGCATGGCAGCCAGCGGTTGCGCAATGACCGGGCGTGCCCGGCGCGAAGTAGGCAGCGAACAACTCCGAGTATCGGGGCGCCTCCGTCGCTGCGACGGTGGGCTCGGCACCCAATTCAGCAGGTGGCGGCGAAGCGCCACATGCTGGCGCGGACGCAACGAGCAGCAACGCGATGAAGGCGATCGAGCGAGTCATGTCAGCAACAACGACTCGTGCGCCGAAAGGTTCCACACCTTCGAATCGACGGAACCATCGCCAGACATCGTTCGTTGGCTCGTGGAGGTCTTCACCATGCCCAAGCAATTCATCTATGCCGTTGTCGTTCTGCTCATTGCCGGCTGCTCGTCGAGCTCCGAGCCCGCTCCCGCCGCTACAACCGAAAAGCTGCACAAAAAGGCCTATGTCGGGCTGTTCGGGGATCAAGCAGTCGCTGTGCTCGACACGGTGACGAACCAGGTATTGAAGACGATCCCCGTTACTGCGCCCGACGGGCTGATCATCACTCCGAATGGCAAGAAGGTGTACGTCTCGAGTACCGATACAGGTACCGTCAAAGTCATCGACACCGCCAATGACACGATTGCCGGGTCGATCGACGTGGGCGAAAAGCCCGCTGGCATTGCCGTGACGCCCGACGGTAGTCGCGTTGTCGTGTCCGTCGGCGGTGCCGGTGAGCTTTCGATCATCGACACCAGTACCGATGCCGTGCTCAAGCAGGTGCCGGTTGCCGCCGCTCACGCGAGCTGCATCACCGCTGATGGTCGCTATGCCTATGTCGGCTCACAAGCGACTGGAGCGCCTGCAGTCGTCGAGGTCGATCTCGTTGGAGATGCACCGGCGCAGTCACTTCCGGTCGACAAATCACCGCGCATGCTCTCCTGCGCGTCAAAAGGCATCTATTTCACCGCCGTCGGCTTGGATGCTGTCGAGCTGATGGATCCAAGCACCGGCTCGCTCGCTTCGCCGATCGCGAGCGGCGGCTCTCCGCACGACGTGCGATCGACTTCGGACGAGAAGTTCGAACTCGTGGTCAGCCAGACCGCGGGCGACCTCGAGTTCATCGACGTTGCAGCCGGCTCGGTGATTGCCTCTGTGCCCACGGGGAAGCTCGCGCATTGGATCACGCTTTCTTCGGATGGGACCAGCGCGTACGTCACCAACGAAGGCGACAACAACGTTGTCATCGTCGATCTCGATCTGCGCCACGTGACCCGCGCGATCGCGATCGGGAATGGCCCCAGAAAGATGGCGCTGCAGCCTTGAAGCGTGGGCTGGCTCGCTCGCCACTATCGGATCCGCTGCGAGCCGCGTAGGCTGTTCGCGCATGGTCGACCGCTTGCTTTCGCAGGTGCCGCAGATACGGGCACCCCTAGACCCGGAGTTTCGTCCGGCCGTGCTCGGCAATCGCGCGTTCCGGGCCGCTGTGGCGCGGGTTGACGGCGCGCCACTTGCGCTCGCTTTGGAGCGGGATGCAGGCAAGATCGCCGTGTACCACGCGCAAATCTTGCCCGACGATCATCCCGAGGCCGCCTCCAATCTGCGCTACGTCGAGCGGTTGCTCAAGTTCCTGCTTTGGCAAAAGGGAGCTTGGAAAGTCAGCGTCGCGGGTTCACGTACGATCACCGAGCATTTGGCGGCGCTCTATGCCGAAGGCGGCGAGCGCGCGTTCGACGCACATTTCTTCGCCAAGATTTACGAACAACCGTGCTTCATCGTCGAAGCGTTACCGTTTGCCGCGTTGCCGAAAGCGCGCGAACCGGGCGAAGCAATCGGCGGACACTTGGACGGCTGCCGTATCGGCTTCGACGCAGGCGGCAGTGATCGCAAGGTGGCTGCAGTGATCGACGGCAAGGAAGTGTTTTCGTGCGAGGTCGTCTGGGAACCCAAACTACAAACTGACCCGCAGTATCACATCGACGGTATCGAGGACTCGATTCGGCGCGCAGCCGCACACTTGCCACGCGTCGACGCGATTGGCGTGAGTTCAGCGGGGATCTACCTAAACAACCGCACGAGGGTCGCCTCGCTGTTTCGCAAGGTGCCAGAGGCCGAGTTCGAAACGAAGATCACGGGCATTTACCCTGAAATCGCCAAGAAGTGGGGTGATGTGCCGCTGCAGGTCGCCAATGATGGAGACGTCACCGCGCTCGCGGGCGCGCTCGAGCTCGGCGACCATTCGGTGTTGGGCCTCGCGCTGGGAACGAGCCTCGCGGCGGGTTACGTGAACGCGCACGGTCAGGTTACTGGTTGGTTGAACGAGCTCGCTTTCGCTCCTGTGGATTACGGTGCGGGCGCCGCACTGGACCAGGAGTGGTCCGGCGACCGTGGTACCGGCGTGAACTACTTCTCACAAGACGCAGTGATACGCCTGGCGGAGCGCGCAGGGCTCGAGCTGCCCTCAGGCTCTCCGGGTTCGAAGCTGAAGTTCGTTCAAGAGCGGCTCGGCGCGGGCGATGGGCGAGCAGCCCAAATCTTCGACACGCTGGGCGTGTACTTGGGCTACGGCCTGCTGCACTTTTTGGACTTTTACGCTGCAAAACACGTCCTTTTGCTGGGTCGTGTGACGTCCGGGGAGGGCGGCGACCGGCTCCTTCGCAAGGCGCGCGAGGTGCTCGCTATGGAATCTCCGGAGGTGCACCGCGCGCTGGCGATTCACTTGCCGGACGAAGCAACGCGCCGCGTAGGACAAGCGATTGCTGCCGCGAGCCTGCCGCGCTTGAATGCGCGTACAGAAGCATGAAGCTCACGCAAGCCAGTGCACAGATCTTCGTCCCTGATCAGTCGCCGCTCGATGAAGCGTTGCCGCGCACGACGCACCTGGGCATCGGCGCGCACCATGATGATTTGGAGATCATGGCCGCGCACGGCATCTTGGAGTGCTTCGGAAGCAGTGAGCGTTGGTTCACTGGCGTGGTAGTCACGGATGGCGCAGGTAGCGCCCGTGACTTCACCTACCGCTCGCACAGCGACGAGCAGATGAAAGCAGTGCGTCGCACCGAGCAGAAAAAGGCAGCTTACGTAGGTGAATACGCCGCGCAATTCCTGCTCGATCACCCGAGCTCCGCCGTGAAGGCCGCGGGCAACTCAGCGGTGCTCGCAGATCTGATCGAAATCCTACGCGCGACCAAACCCGAGCTCGTTTACACGCACAATTTGGCCGACAAGCACGACACGCACGTGGCCGTCGCTTTGCGTGTCATCGCCGCGTGTCGTGCGCTCGAACCTGACGAGCGGCCGCAACGCTTGATTGGTTGTGAGGTGTGGCGTGACCTTGATTGGCTCTGTGATGCCGACAAGGTGCCGCTGCCGCTCGACGGCCGTGAGCACGTCCAGAGCGCGCTCATGGGCGTGTTCGATTCGCAGATCGCGGGCGGCAAACGCTACGACCTGGCAACCGCAGGCCGGCGTCGCGCACATGCCACCTTCTCCGAAAGCCACGGTACCGATCGGCACTCGGCGCTGACGTGGGGCATGGATTTGACGCCCTTGATGCACTCGGGCGATCCGGATTCGCACGCCGCGGAGCTGCTACGTCGCTTCGCAAACGACGTAGCAGCGCGCATCCGACGCTTGAGCTGATTCTGGGAAACCGAGCTCAGTAACCCAGCGTAGGGCGGCCCATGCCGCGGTACGCCAGGCCCGCCGCTGCGACTGCGCTCGGCACGCACATGTTGCGGCCGTCGAACACGTGGCGGCCACGCATCAGCTCACGCACGCGCGGGAACTCCGGATTGCGATACTCGTTCCACTCCGTGGCCAGGAGCAGCGCGTCCGCGCCGCGACAGGTCTCGTATTCGTTGTCCAGGATCTCGACGCGGTCCATCAAACCCATGTGCTGCATACTCTCGCGCGCGGTCTCCCGAGCTTGCGGATCCGTCGTGCGCACGCGTGCGCCGCGCGCGACGAGTTCGGCGATCATCTTGATGCCCGGTGCTTCGCGAACGTCGTCGGTCTTTGGCTTGAAAGCCAAACCCCAGACGGCGATCAGCTTGTCACCCAAGCCGCCGAGGTCCTTCTCCATGTGCGCGATGAGCGTCTTCGGGGGGACTTCGTTGGCGCGCACCGCCGCGCTCGAAACTTCCATGGTTAGGCCGTAATCGGCACCCGTGCGGACCAACGCGCGCAAATCCTTCGGGAAACAGCTGCCACCGAAGCCGAGGCCCGGATACAGGAATTGCATGCCGATGCGCTCGTCCGAGCCGACGGCGAGGCGAACGTGCTCGACGTCACCGCCCGCCACGTCGCACAGATTCGCGATCTCGTTCATGAAGCTGATCTTGGTCGCGAGCAGCGCGTTGGAAGCGTACTTGACGATCTCCGCGCTCTTCGGGCTCATGCGCTGAATGCGGCTACGCTGACGGTTGTACGGTGAGTAGAGGCGCTCGAGCAGTTCGAACGCGTGGTTGTCGTCCGTACCGATCACGATGCGATCGGGCTTGAAGAAGTCGTTCACCGCGTCGCCCTCTTTCAAGAACTCCGGGTTGCTGACGACGCTGATCTTGTGTTTGGCGAAACGCTCGACCACCGCGCGCACCTTCTCGTTGGTGCCTACCGGAACCGTGCTCTTCAGTACGAGCACGATGTCGTGCTCTGCGGCTTTCGCGACTTGCTCGGCGACACCGAGCACGTACGAAAGGTCTGCCGAGCCGTCTTCTTGCGGTGGCGTGCCGACGGCGACGAACACCACTTCACGACCGCGGATGCCGTCAACCAGGCTTGACGTGAAGTCCAGACGATGAGGCCAGTTGCGCTTGAGCAAATCTGCCAGACGCGGCTCGAAGAACGGAACTTCACCCGCTCGCAGCTTGGCGAGCTTGGCTTCGTTCACGTCGATACACATGACATTAGTGCCTGAATCAGCGAAACAGGCGCCTGCCACCAACCCTACGTATCCGGAACCAACGACGGCGATTTTCACGGGACCATTGGTAGCCAGTGTGCGGCTCGAAGTCGATCACTTTGTCGAAAACACCAAGCACAAATGACGCGCGATTCTCGACACGTGCCTTCATTCGTCGGCCGTCGGCACTTCCTTTCAGTTCGACAGCGCGGCCAGTGCGGCGGTGCGGCAGTCTCGCGTGCGAGCGGATTACGCTGGCTCTCGATCTTCTTCGAGCTGATCCAAGATGCGCGCTGCGCGATCGGCGGTGATCCCGAACCATTCGGCAAGTTGGTTGATCAACGTATTTTCCTCCGCACTCACGTCGTCGTCGGCCAACGCGACTGCGGCAGCGAGCGCGAACGCGGCTTCGGCTTCGTTGGGATCTTCCGCCAGCTCGTCTGCGATCTCGTGCAGTCGCGCATCACGACTGCTTTCAGCAAGGCGCTTCGCGTAGCCTTCGAGCATTACGTTGATGGTGCCGGAGCGGAGCAGATTGTCGGTCAAGCCGCGGATCGCACCGCGCACCGTGTCGAGCTCGACCTCTGCCAACGTTCCATCGGCAGCCATCATCAAGAACATCGTCTCGGCCAAAGGTCCGACGCGGTTGATTGCACCCACCTCTTCGGGCGCGAGCAAGCCTTCACGCGTCAATGTTTCATATGCCGACGACACGACCATGCTCGGCCGCCGGCCGCTCTGCAGGAGTGCATCGCGCAGGCGCTCGATGGTGGCAGTTCGGATCTTCATCGACCCAGAACCCTACTCGCTTCTCGGTTGCGGATCTAGCAGCCCGCGCGTCGCGCACGATGCTCACACGATGCCGGATTGGAAGCGCGCTCCCGCGTCTGCAGCAATCAGCACAGCTGTCGCATCGTCGCGCAAAAAGCGCGCAGCAGTCAGGGTTGCTTGGAACGCGTCGTACAAATCTTCGCTGCTCGCCTGAGCGAGCTGCAATGCCTGGTTTTGCAGGTCGAGCTTTGCGCAAAGTGTGGCAACGCTCTCTTCGTCCAACGCGCCGTTCACCATACCGTCGGAGAGGGCGAGCCAGGTGCCGCCCCAACGCAGGGGGATCAACTCGTAGGGATGAACCTCGCCCACTCGTCGGCCCACGGGGCTGGACTGCGCTGGGTAGAAGTCGAGGCGCCCACCGGGGCTCGTGTTGACGACTGCGGGCATGCCCGCGTTGAGCAGTTCCACTCTCGCGTCCTGCTGACTGATGCGTAAGATCAACAGCCCAGCTTCGACGCCGGGGTGGGCCGCGAGCTGCATCTCGAGGTCGGCCACGACCGTGTGCAGGGCGTCGTTGCGTTGCAATGCAGCTTTGGTGTTTTGCATCAAGGCAACGAGGAACGACTGCGGCGACTCCATACTGCTGCGCACGTCGAGCAACGCCAGCACCAGGTTCCCGCGCTCGTCGACGAAGACGTCGAACCAATCACTGGGACGGGGACCATCGACGGTTTCGCCGCTGGCGCGGAGCATGCCGTGGAGGAGGGGGAACTTGCGAAGACTCGGGTTTTTATGTGCAGCAGCCACTCTGGGAGCGAATCAATGCGAGCTTCGTTCCAATCGATCGAGCACATTTTCGAGCCTCGGCCCTGGCAAATTAAATTAATAATAATCAATGGTTATGGGTGGATCCGAGGTGCGATATCGACTGCAAATGCCGGCGCTCGCCGTCTCAATGTGATCGCCTGAGATCACTCGCGTCTAAAGGTGGGACCAGATCGTGCGTTTCACCTAACGAACGATGATCGAAGACGAAACCGGCGCCGCGTCTGTTCAAGGGACCTCGGACTTGGTCGCCGTAGTGGATGACGACCCTACCGCACGACGATTGATGCGGTTCTGGCTCGAGCGAACGGGTTACCGCGTCGCCGAACACGACTCTGCGCGCAGCGTACTCGAGTCGGACGGCGAGCTGCCGACAGTGGCTTGCGTGGATCTCGGACTCGGTGAAGTGACCGGGATCAAGGTCATCCAGCACTTGCGTGCACGTGATGCGGAGTTGCCGATCATCGTCGTTACCGCGCAGCGCGAAATCGAGACCGCTGTCTCGGCAATGCGCGCAGGCGCGTACGACTACATCACGAAACCGCTCGACCGCGATCGCCTGCTGCTCGCCGTGCATCGCGCGCGCGAGCGGCGCGAACTGGTGATTAACGTGCGTCGCTTGGAGAGCGCGCTCACCGAGCGTTCGGTCTTGGGTTCAATCGTGGGCAAGAGCCCGCCCATGCGCGAGCTGGCTCAGCAGGTGCAGCGGGTGCTCGAGAGCGAAGTCGCCGTGTGCGTCTCGGGCGAGAGCGGCACCGGAAAAGAACTGGTTGCGCGGGCCATTCATAGCGGCGGGCCACGCAAGCGAGGCCCGTTCGTGGCCATCAATTGTGCTGGCATCCCCGAATCGTTGCAGGAGTCCGAGTTGTTCGGGCACGAGCGCGGCGCATTCAGCGGCGCCACGCAGATGCGGCGCGGCTGTTTCGAACAAGCCAACGGCGGCACCCTGCTTTTGGACGAAATAGGCGAGATGAGTTTGCAGACGCAGGCAAGCCTACTGCGCACGCTGCAAGAGAAGACGATTCGTCGCGTGGGCGGCTCTGGCGAAATGCCGATCGACGTGCGCATGGTCTGCGCGACGCATCGCGATCTACGCGCCGAAGTCGAGGCGGGGCGCTTCCGTGAAGATCTCTACTTCCGCTTGGTCGTGTATCCGATTCACTTGCCCGCTTTGCGTGAGCGCGTGGAAGACATTCCGCTGCTCGTAGGTCACTTCCTGCGCACGTTGACCTCGGACGTCGGCCGACAAGTTCAGCGCATTTCGCCCGAAGCGCTCGAAGCCATGTCGCGTCATCGCTGGCCGGGTAACGTGCGAGAGCTACAAAACGTGGTTCATCGCAGCCTCTTGGCCTGTCGCGGTGACGAGATCAATCTGGCGGATCTCCCGCCGGACATTCGCGAACTCGGCCTGCCCTCGCTCGGGCTCTCCGTGGTACCGAGCAACGGCACCAGCGTGAACGGGCACGGCGAAGGCGAAATCTTGCCGTTGCGTGAGCTCGAGCGGCGCGCCATTCAGCGCGCGTTGCGCGCCACGCAGGGCAGCGTCGGTAAGGCCGCGAAGCTGCTCGGTATCGGTCGCGCCACGCTGTACCGGCGCATTGCCACCCTCGATCTGTCGAGGGACGTCGCATGAGCTCTGGCTCTGCGAGCGAACCGCCGCTCTCCCTTCCACCGGAGATGCTACGCGAGCTCGCGTCCGCGGGCGTCGAAGCGGATCAGGTTCCCAGCCTCGAGCAGTGGCAGACACTGCTCCTGCGCTTCGCGCACCGCTTCCGTGACGAGCCCACGAATCCCCTGCAATTTGCGACCTCCGCGCTCGGGCACGATCTGCGCACGCCGATGACCGTGGTGATCGGCGCCAGCGAGCTCTTGCTCGAAGGGCAACTCGATCCCGAGCAGCGCTTGGCCGCGGAGAACGTTCATCGCTCGGGCCAACAGCTGCTCGGTGTGATCGACCAAATGCTGGCCGACGTCACCGAGGCCAAGTCGACGCCGCCACCGCGTGCGATGACGCCGATTGGCTTTCGCTTGGGGGCCGAGAGCGAAGTTCATCGCGTGCTGCTAGCCGAGGACAACGAGTTCAATCGCATGCTGATCGAGCGCGTCTTGCGCACGCTCAACTGCGAGGTCGAGTTGGCGCCGACCGGGCGCGAAGCCGTGCGCAAATTCCACCAAGGCAAGTACGACCTAGTACTGATGGATTGCCACATGCCAGACCTCGATGGCCTGGAAGCCACTCGCCAGATCCGCTCGGTGGAGGGCTCGGGACGTCGCGTGCCGATTTTGGCCATTACTGCAGGCACCGTACCTGGCGTGCGCCAGGCCTGCTTGCAGGCCGGAATGGACGATTTCATCGCCAAACCGTTCTCGCTTTCGACGCTTCGCCGCAAAGCGTCCCACTGGTTGTCGATGGCCAGTCCCGAACCGGCAAGTGCGGAGCGGCCGAAGGTCGAAGCCGTTCAGACCTCGGTGACCGCGCCGAGTCCTTCGACTGTGCAGAACGCTTCGGTCGATCTGACGCGGTTGCAGGAGCTGGCCGAGGAAGCGGGTTCGCCGCGCATCGTCGAAGAGCTGTCGCTGATCTTCGTGGAAGACATGGAGCGCCGTTTGGAAGCGTTGCGCGAAGCGGCGGCCGAGCGCGGCGAGCGCAAGCTGCTCAGCGTGATCCACTCCGTCAAAGGCGCTTGCGGGAACTTCGGCGCGCTGCGTATGGCCGCGTTGTCCGAGAAGATCGAGAAGCGAATCAAGCGTGGGGATTTGCTCAGCCTCGATCTGGAAGTGAGCGAGCTGTGCAGCGAGTTCATGGTCGTGCGCCGCACACTCGATCTCGAGGTGTTCGGCATTCGCTCGACGCCTGTGGTGGCGCCGGACGTTCCCGCGCGACTCGGCTGATTTTCAGCGCTCGAGCGGGCGTTCGGCGTACAGCAGCGTTCCGGAAGACAAGCGCAGGCGTTGGCCGCGCCAACTGACGTGGCGCTTGAACGTGCCGATCAACCAAGCAAAGGGTGCTGCGACTTCTCGCACTGGGCCGAGCACGACCGGGATCCACGCGCGACCCCAGCCGCGCAGGAGCACCCACCCACCCAAATCCCGCACGGCGAGCAACGCCGCAAGCCAGAGCCAAGCGAACTGTCCGAAGATTGCGAACGCGAAGGGCAACATCAGAAGCGGGCTGGTCAACGGCTCGAGCAGCGCAGCCGCCGGGCGCAGTCGCCAGCGCAACATCGACCAACGCAAGTGACGCGAGAACACGGCTCGAAGTGTACGATCGCGGTTCGGGCTTTCCAGTACCGTGGGCGCGATCAGCACCCGCTGCCCGGCGTTCTGGAACATCTTGCCGAGCACGAAATCTTCGGCAAGCACGCACGACAAGCGCGACAGTCCTCCCAAACGATCCAGCGCCGAGCGGGAAAATAGTGTCGATTTGCCAATCACCGCCGCGTCTCCGCTGAGCGTGGGCAAGGCCGAACCGGCGGCGACGAAGCCGTTCAGTTGCACGTTTTCGAGTGCCGCGCCCAGGCTGCGTTCAGCGGTGCCGGCGAACAAGTTGGTCACCATGCCGACGTCCTCCTGGCCGTGAAGCGCGACGAGCTCGCGCAAGTAGTGGCGAGGCGCGCGCACATTGCTGTCGCTGATCAGAACCAAATCGTGCGTTGCGTGCGGCAACATGCCGAGCAGGTTTTGCACTTTTGGATTCAGCGCGGGGCCGCCCTCGTGCACCACGATCAGACAAGGCACGTTCGGAAACTCGCGCTCGAGGCGCGCCACGATCGGTAGCGCCGGGTCGCTCGCGTCAGTCACTCCGAACACCAGCTGCAACTCCGCCGACTCTTGCTCGAAGAAGCTGCGCAGGTTTTCGTACAAGTCCTCGTCGGCACCGTTGAGCGGCTTGAGCACGCTCACTGGCTCGAGCTTCACCGATTGTCGAGGCGCGGGGCGCTTCGCTCGGGCAAGGGCGAAGCAGCCCGCGAGGTTCCAAAGCGAACAGGTAGCGACGAAGCCCCAAGCGATCGCACTGTGCATGTAACGGGATGAAGCCATTCCCGTGCCAAATGATTGACGCCTGATTTCAACAACTTACCCACTCTTCTGGGGATAAGTGTGAACGCGAGTACGCAAATTGGTTCAACCAGTTCACATCGTTGCGCAGTGCGGGGTCAGTTCTCGCGCAGGGCCGAGAGGGCACCGATGGCGTCCTTGGGCTTCGGTAGTGCCAGCGCGGCCAAGGCGTCATCGACGTATGGGACGCTGCGCGCACCGAGCAGCACCGAGCTCACGCCAGGTACGCCGCGCAAAGTGACCAACGCCTGGCGAGACAGCGGTTCGGCGCTCAACGCGGGTTCGAGGTGCGCTTCGAGCCCGCTGCGCACGCTGCGCAAGCGGCCCGCGCTGCGATCGGCGGCGAGGTTGCGCATGGCGAGGAACAGACCCTCGAGATCGCGCAAGTAGCGACCGCGAAAATCTCGGAAGCGTTCGGCGAGCTCTCCGCTGAGCGCATGGTCGAGGCCCTTGAGCACTTTGCCGAGCTCGGGGGCGATCACGTGCGCTTCGATCTCTTCCCACTGCACCAAGCTCGAAACGCGCGGTTCGATCTCCAAAATTCGATCGCCCCAAGCGAATAGATCGTCCGCTTCGAGTCCGCCGCCGAGCTCCAAAGAGGGCGCGATGGTTTCTCGGAACTCACGCTCCAGCGCCAGCAGGTTGCCGCGGACGAAGTCGAATTTGGGGGCTTTTTCTGGGCGATTGGGCTCGACCAGGCGCAAGATGCTGCCGCCGCGAATGGCATTCAGTGGGCGATTGGCGAGCACTGCCACGCCGCGCGCTTGCGCTTGTGCGAGCAAGCTCGCGGCGCCGCCTTGTTCGAACGCCGCGCTGCTCTCGAGCAGATTCAACGGGACTTGGAGCACGCGGAAGTGGTGCTTGCCGGGCGCCGCCGCTTCCGCTGCCGCCCACATGCGCGCGAATTCGGTGCTGTCGCGCGCGGCGGGCGCGCCCGTGACGGTGTTGCTCGACACGCCGTAGTAGCCGATGCGCCCGCGATCGACCTCGGTCTCGAGGTGACGAAACGCTTGCTCGAGTCGGCGATAGAACTCGTCACGTACGGTGGCGAGTGGTCCCTGACCGCGTTTGGCGGCGTCCGCCAAGAAGTACTCGGGGTTGTGCAAGAGCAGGACATCGACGGTCTCGAGATTCAGCCGCTCGAGCGAGCGGCCGAGTTGATCCGCGAGCCACTCAGGGTGGATGCAATGCCACAATCCCTCGCTGTATTCGACCATTTCGGGCAACGGTTTGCCGATGGCCTTGCGCGCGGTCGACAGCTCCAGATTCTGATTCTGCACGTAGCCAATCTTGGTCACCACGACTAGCTCGGCGCGCGAGAGCTCGCGCTTGTCACTCGCGTGGAGCAACACTTCGCCGATCAAACGCTCACTGCGACCGTCCGCGTAGTTGCTCGCGGTGTCGATCAAGTTGATGCCCGAGCGCAGCGCGTGCACGAGCGCGGCGCGCTGTTCCGGGTGCTGGTCGTCGACACGGTAGCCGCCGAAGCCGATTCCACTGACGAACAGGCCGCTGTCTGCGAGCTCGTTCCGGGCGCGCGCGCCGAGACGCTCGGTGCGAGTGCGCGTGCCGTCCGCAGTTGCTCGCCCGGAGAGCGCGTTGCGCGCGATGCTCTGCGCGGATTTGGCCGGCACCGCTGCGGCCACCGCTTGGTCGAGGTCAGCGACGTCGACTACGGGGGCTGCGCAAGTGAAGTTCTGACACACGTACACGGCAGCTTTTCCGGAGACTCCGGCCTTGTCTCGCGTGAGCGGTAAACTTTCGCCGGCAGCATCCGGCTTGGTTGGATCCACGTGAGCAAAGATTGCGTTCGGCAAATAGCGCTGACCGAGCGCGTTGCGCAGCGCCTCATAGCCCGCTTCACCCGGTGTACCCGCGAGCACGATTTCGACCGGCGATTGCAGCAGAAAGTCGACCACGCTGAGCGAAGTCGCAAAGGAGCGCGGGGAGCGCTCCACCAATTTGCCGTAAGCGCGCAGCGCAGCCGCGGCGCGCTCGCGGTAGTCGGCCTTGTCTAGGTGCGCGGCCAGCTTGGCCAGCGCGCGTGCGGCAACCGCGTTTGCGTTGGGCAGCGCGTTATCGTGGCCTTCGCGCGGTCGCGAGATCAGCGCTTCAGCGTCCTTTGCCGTGTTGAAGAACGCGCCGCTCGCCGCATCGTCGAAATCGGCGAGCATCCGCTGTGCGAGTCGATCGGCCGCATGCAGGTAACGAGGCGCGCCGCCCGCTTCGTACAGTGCAATCAAGCCGTCGCACAGCAGCGCGTAGTCTTCCAAGAAGCCGGGCACGTGCGCGCGGGCGCCGCGCGCGGTGTGAAACAGTCCGCCGTCAGGTCGCGTCATGCGCGAGAGCAGTGAATCTGCGGCGCGCTCGGCCGAATCCAGATAGTGACGATGCCCGAGTACGCCGTAGCCGGAGGCCATGGCCGACAGCATCAAGCCGTTCCACGAGCTCAAGATCTTGTCGTCGAGCAGCGGCGGGACGCGCAGCTTTCGGGCTTGATAGAGCTGCTTTCGAGAGCGATCGAGCTCCGCGCGCAGAACGCCTTCCGGGACGCCGAGCTCGTCTGCGACGCGCGCCAGTGGCCGCGGCGTATTGAGCACGTTCTGCCCCTCCCAATTACCCTTGGCAGTTACATCATAGTAGGCGGCGAAGTGCTCGCCCGCTTCGGGACCCAAGATCTCGAGCACCTCGTCCAGCGCCCAGACGAAGAATTTGCCCTCCACGCCCTCGCTGTCGGCGTCCGTGGCCGAGAAGTACGCGCCGTTCGGCTCTTGCATCTCGCGGATCACGTAGTCCAAGGTTTCGCGCGCCACGCGCGCGTACTCCGGATCGCGTGTGACTTGATAGGCGTCCAAGTACACGCTCGCGAGCTGCGCGTTGTCGTACAGCATTTTCTCGAAGTGCGGCACGAGCCAGCGCTCGTCCGTCGAGTAGCGCGCGAAGCCACCGCCGACGTGGTCGTACATTCCGCCATTTTTCATGCCGTCGAGCGTGCCGGTGATCATCTCGAGCAGCGACGGATCCGGCGCATTTCGGTGATGTCGAAGCAGCAAAGAAAGCGCCGAACAGGGCGGAAATTTGGGTGCTTTGCCGAAGCCGCCATAGCGTGAATCGTAGCTGCCGTGGAGTTGGCGCGCCGCACTGCGCAGTGCTTCGCGACCAATCGCGAGCGGCGCAGTCACGCGCGCCTGATCTGCAATGTGCTTGGCGAGCTCGGCGGCCTGTTCGAGCAACGTGTTGCGCTCGCTTTGCCAAAGCTCCTTGATGTTCTGCAGCAGCGTCGGCAAACCCGGCCGTCCGTATTTGTCGACCGGCGGAAAGTACGTGCCCGCGAAAAACGGCTGTTGCTCGGGCGTGAGGAATACGGTCATCGGCCAACCACCGCTGCCCGAGAGCGCAACGGTTGCGGCCATGTAGATCTCGTCCAAGTCCGGTCGCTCTTCGCGATCGACCTTGATGCACACGAAGCTCTCGTTCATCAGCGCGGCGATCGCTTCGTTCTCGAAGGACTCGCGCTCCATGACGTGGCACCAGTGGCACGCGGCGTAGCCGATGCTCAGCAAAATGGGCTTGTTTTCGGCCGCGGCGCGCCCGAGCGCTTCCGGACCCCAAGGGTACCAATCGACCGGATTGCCGGCGTGTTGCAGCAGGTACGGGCTCGTCTCGGAGGCCAGGCGATTTTGGTGTTTCATCGGTTGCGAAAGGATTTACGACTCGGGTGCCGCAAGACCAGCACATGCTCACGGCGAGGGCTCGCACGAAATGCCGCGCGAGTGGGTTCATGGAAATACGGGCGCTCTTGTGAGCCCAAGCATGCGAGAGAAAGCCCATGCGCGATCGCCAAATCACGCACGGCTTCGTCGGCGTAGAGTGCGCGACCGCCGAGCACCGAGTCCGCAATCACGAGCGCAATGCTGCCCTGCGGCGCGAGCGCGTCGCGAAAAGCATCCAGACACGCGCCGAACTCTTGCTCCCACTTCTCGACCGCCGCTTGAAAGCCGATGCCCGAGAGCCGACGACGCGCGCCGATCTCGTTGCTCTCGAATGCAGTCTCGTCCATGCCCAGCCATCGCAGGCGCAGCTCGTGGTGGTCGAAATAGTCATAAACGCCCGGATAGGGCGGCGAACTCAGGATCAAATCCAGTGAACCCGGCGTGATTTGCGACAGATCGCGTGCGTCACCCACCGCACACTTGGCCTCCGGAGCCGAGCTCGGCAGGAGCGCGCTGTATTCGAGTAGGCGCTTGGCGAAGTCTTTGGCTTTGGTCTCGAAGAAGCGGATCGTAAAGCCGCCGGCGAGGCGCTTGGGCGCTGTGCGCGGCGCGGTATCACCGAGCTTCTTGCTCACCTTGGTGAGCGTCGCAGAGAGTACGAGCAACAGTGCGCGGCGCACCTCGGTGGCGCGCGTTTTGAAGATGCCGTCGCGCAATCCGTCCAGCTCGAGCAACACGTGCGTGTCGTAGACCTCGCGATCGGCGGCGCCGTACTTGCGCGTCGGACCGAGCTTTTGCGTGCGGCGCATGTCTGCGTGCGCGACCACCGCGGCCGCTGCGGTAGTCAATTCTTCCGCGAACTCTGGCGTTGCTCCGCGGCACTTGAACGAAGCCAAAGCCACCGCGAGCGGATTGGCGTCGACGCCGAACGCCTGTCGACCGAGTCTGCGCGCTTCGACCAGCACCGTGCCGCTGCCGCAGAACGGATCCAGGACGCGCCCAGCTGACGGAGAAAAGCTCTCCACCAAGCGGCTCGCGGTTTCCGGATGCAGGCGCGCCGGGTAAGTGTGAAACCCGTGCACGTGCGCCATGGTGGCGTTCTCGTCGGGTTCGACGGAGAGCGCGTACGTGAGTCGCTCTCGATCTTGCTCCGAGCCGCCTACCACGCGGATCTCGCCGCCAACGTGGCTCAACGCGCGGCGTTGCTTCTTTTCCGGAGAGCCTGGCTTGGTTGGTTTTGCAGGCGGCGGCGCACTCGGGGGCGAATCATTCACGGCGCGGGCAGCTTGTCCGCCCGCGCCCGCCGCGTAAAGGTCAGGACTCGAAAAAACGCTCGAAAAACGACGGAATCAGCCGCGCCGCCGGCGCCAGGCGACGAACCCGAGTAGCCCGAGCAGCGATAGCGCTGGAACGGAGCCGTTCGTCCGCCCTTGGCCGATGCGTGCGCCGCCGCAGCCCTTGGCTGTCGCCGTCTCGCCGCTCGCGTCGTTGTCGGAGTCCGAGGCTTGGTTGTTCGAAGCGACCAAGTACAGAGCGTTCATCGTCGTTTCGTCGGAGCTCAGCAGCGCGCGCTTGTTCGTCTCGCAGCGGCCAGTCGTGTAATACATCGTGGCCGGCTTGGAATCGAAGTCTTCACCCAAGCCGAAGAAGTGCCCAGCTTCGTGCGTGGCAACGCTCTGCAGATCGTACTTCTGATCGCAGCTAGCCGTGTTCTGCATGCCCATCGCCTGCCCTGCGTAGGGCAAGATTCCGTACGGGTGGTTGCTGTTGAAGATCATGTCGGACTCGACCACTTCGCCCGTCTTCGGATCGGAGAAGGTCACGGTCAGTGCAAGATCGTTCTCGTGACCGGCGAGCGTGATCGGCCCGTACATCACTTCACTCTTGCCGTTCGGCACCTGTCCGAACTTCGCGTCCTTGGTCGAATCGAAATCCAAGCTCGGCAACTTGGCGCCACTTCCCACCCAAGTTCCAAAGCCGAGCTGCACGGCTTCACGCGCGTGCGCGCCCGCGTTGTCGAGCGATGCATCGAAGTAGACTTTGCTCTTCTTCGCGTGCCAGCGCACGCTCTCGCCGTCGCTGCCCTTCTTCAACGTCGGGTTTCCGCTGACGATTTGCACCACAGGCGCCGTACGTGCGCGAAGGTGTGAGAGGCCGACCGCGCCGGTCAAACCAAAGGCGGCCGAGAGGGCGGCCAGGGCGACGACTTTGACGGACTGCTTTTGCGCGGGTCGCGCTCGCAGCATGCGTCCGGGTGCCTCGATGCTCGGCTTCAGGGTGTGTGCCGATGCCGCGCTCATCAAACTGGTCGGGATGTGCAGCACCTGCTCACGCGCCGACGCCAGGGGATCCAACGATTGACTCACGCTCAACTAGAACGGAGAAACTCCGGCTTAGTTGAGGGATGCGCTGGCGATATTCGCCAAAAATGAGCGGGCAACCGCGATTTTTTTTGGCCGCGAAGGCCTTACATTTCGCGGCGGACTCGGCTCACTACCGACAGGAGTTCCTCGTCGGTCAGCACGCGATCAGCGGCTTTTGCGCGCTCCAAGATGGCGCGTGACAGCGGAACACTTGCGTTGATGCCGTGGCTGGACAACCAGTGTTGCACATTGGAGGCACCCGACATCGGTCCGATGCAAATCGAGGTGTGCTGCCCCACGCTCGCCGCTGACAGCAAGCTGTAAACGTGGTCACCGAGCCACTGACTTTTGGCTTCGGCTTTGGCAATCGCCGAAGCGTGGACACCGGTCGCGGTGCGAAACGCGTTCTTACCGATCAGCGGTTGATTGTCGCTCACGGCCATGCCCAGCGCGCGCGCAAAGTGTTCGCAATACGCTGCAATGTGCTCCAGTGAACGCGGTGCGTTCGAGAGCACCAAGTTGAGCAGCAATTGTTCCATCGCCGGGTTGCCGACGCGTTCACCCACGCCCAGCGCCGTCGCGTGTAGGCGATCCGCGCCGGCGTGCGCCGCGCTCAGCGCGTTGGCTACGGCGAGCCCGCGATCGTTGTGCCCGTGCCAATCAATGCCGATACGCGGGCCCACGATTTCCCGGGAAAAACGGGTGACGGCCGCGACACCCTCGGGCGTGGCAAAGCCCACCGTGTCGCACAGACAAATGCGCGCTGCTCCGCGTTCGGCCGCGAGCGAAAACAAGACACGTAACGTTTCCGGTCGCGCGCGCGTGCTGTCTTCGGTCACGAACGTGACCGGCAAATCGGCGCGCCGCGCGGCGTCGATCGCGCTCTTCGAACGCGAGAGCAAGAAATCCAAGTCCCAATCCTCGGCTACGGCGCGGATCGGACTCGAACCCACGAACAGCGACGCTTCCACCGGCAAACCGGCGCGCTGCGACACTTCGACGATCGCGTCCACGTCTTCGACTAACGTGCGACCGGCGCACACTGGGCGAATCGCGTAGCGGCGCGCCGCGATCGCTCGACACATGTCGACCGCTTCCGCGAGCGCGCGCGGTGACGCGCTGGGCAAGCCGACATTCACGTACTCGATGCCAAGCTCGTTCATCAGCTCCAAACCCGCGAGCTTCTCAGCCAGAGACGGGTTGCGGACCGACGGGCTCTGCAAGCCGTCACGCAGCGTTTCATCGAGCAGGGTGACGACGAGCGGCGCCGGCGCAGCGCTCGCCGCGTTCCAGTCGTAGATCAGCGTGCTGTCGGGCGCGGCGGGCCCATGCAGAGAAACGAGCTTCACCCCGCTACCATACATTGGGTTTTGGGGTGGGGGTTGGGTTGAAGTGGTGGCTTTTCGGGACCCTCGTCTCGCCGGTAGCGACAATCCAGCTATACTCGGCCGCCTATGCTTTCCAGTGCGACAAGACGCCTCATTCAGACGCGCCTGTCTGATGAGATCGGTCGCATCGACAAGGATGCCCCGGCCCGCGTGGCCCTGGTTTATCCGTCGCCCTACCACGTGGGCATGAGCTCGCTCGGCTATCAGCGCATCTACCGAGCGATTCAAGCAATGCCCGGGGCCATGTGTGAGCGCGTGTTCTTACCGGATGACGGCGACCGCGCGGGCGCCGAAATCGAGCGCCCCTTCAGCTACGAGAGCCTGCGCGAGCTCGGCGAATTTCCGATCCTGGCCGTGAGCGTCGCGTACGAGCTCGAGATCAGTGGCCTGGTGCGGATGTTGGACGCCTCGCGCATTCCGGTGTTGCGCACCGAGCGCGACGAACACGCGCCGTTCATTCTCGCCGGAGGGCCGCTCACCTTTTCGAACCCCTTGCCGCTTGCGCCAATCGTGGACGCGATCGTGATGGGTGAGGCCGAGGGCATCGTCGAGTTCGCGATCGAAACCGTTGATCGCGCGCTGAATCGCAGCGCGGCTCTCGAAGCGCTCGCTCAGCATCCGAACATTTTCGTACCCGCGCTTCACGGCAGCAACTTGGCGCAGATCGCTGCCTGCAACGACGCGGAGCTCCCCGCGTACAGCGCGATTCGCACGCCGCACACCGAGCTCTCGAACATGTTCCTGATCGAGAGCGAGCGTGGTTGCTCGCGCGGCTGCACGTATTGCGTGATGCGCCGCTCGACCAACGGCGGCATGCGCATCGTGCCCAAAGAGGTCATTTTCGAGAAAATCCCGTCCGACGCCAAGAAGGTTGGTCTGGTTGGCGCCGCCGTCAGCGATCACCCGAAAATCGTCGAGATCGTCAGTGAGCTCGCCGAGCGCGGTCTGCAAGTCGGCCTTTCGAGCCTGCGCCCAGACCGCTTGAAAGAAGAGTTCGTCGCGGCCTTGCGCAAGGCGGGCCATAAGACTTTGACCACCGCACTCGACGGCCCGAGCGAGCGCATGCGCGGCTTGATCGATCGCCGCGGCCGCGAGCCGCATTACGTCGCAGCCGCTGAACGCACTCGCCGCTACGGTTTCGATCGCCTCAAGTTGTACTTGATGATCGGCCTACCCGGCGAAACCGACGAAGACATCGACGAGTGCGTCAAGTTCGTGAGCGAGCTATCCAAGATTTGCCCGATCGCCTTGGGTGTCGCGCCCTTCTGCGCCAAGCGCAACACGCCGCTCGATCGCATGCCGTACGCCGGCGTCGCCCGCGTCGACGCCAAGCTCGAACGCTTGCGCAAAGGCCTCCGAGGTCGCGCCGACGTCCGCTCCGTCAGCGCCAAATGGGCCTGGATCGAATACGTGCTCGCCCAAGGCGGCGAAGCCGAGGGCCTAGCACTAGTCAGCGCCGTCCGCGCCGGCGGCAAATTCGCCGACTATCGCCGCGAATTCGCCCTCCTCAACCATCGCCCCGACGGCCAAGGCTACGAAGGTCTCGCAACCCCGATCGCCCCCGAACGCCTCAAGCACAAGAAACTACCGCTCATCGCGGCAGACACCGGCGCAAAGTAGCGACGCGCGGTCGGACGCGGCCATGAGCGTCGATGCCGTAACTCGAAGAGCACACAGAACGTTTTCGAGAGGCCGCCAAGTCGCCAAGCCGCCAAGCCCTTTGAGCGACCCAGCGAACGAAGTACACCGCGACACTCAAAGAGATCTTGGGGTTACCTAATCGGCGCTGCTCGAAATATCTACGCGGGTGCACTTTTGGCGTCGTTGATGTCTGCGTGCACGTTCCACTTTGCCAACCTCAAATTCCTGTGTGTACTCAGGTGCACTCGTTGCTGTTGGGACGCGCTTAGCACTTGGCGGCTTGGCGGCTTGGCGGCTTGGCGGCTTGGCGGTCTCTCCCTCTCTACCGCGGCGCGCCGGGAATATTGCGTTGTTGTGAGGTGCGTTGCTGGAGTGTGAGCGCCCACTCTCATTCGATCGGTTCGATTTTAGGGGTGTTTTGGGTGGGCGGGGGAGCCGAGGACTTCTACTCTTGCTTCGAAGTGGCGACCGGAGGCTAGTGTGAAGTAGGCGCGGCCGGGGGCGTTGCCGCGGGGTGGCTCGAAGCCACGTTCGACGAGTTGGGCGGGTTCGCTTTCTTCTTTCACCGCGCGATCGGAGAGGGTGATGGTGATGCGAAACAGATCGCGGCCTGCGGAGCCGTTGTTTTGCAGCGCGAACAAGCCGCCGCCCAGTAGGGCGATCACGCGCTGGCGTAGGTGCTCGAACTGCGGCGGTGTGTCTTCGCCATCGTGCGCGCTCAGGATTTTGGCGCTGGCGATGTGTCCGTCTGCATCGACTTCGACGGCAAGGACGAACGGCTTCTGAGTTCCGGTGGGCAAGCTCTGCCAAATGGGATCGGCGCCAGTTGCGGGCGGAATCGCGCGCGCGAATGCGCTCGGCAAGCTGCGCACCCCGGGTGGCAGACCTTCCGAGCCGAACGTACCCGTGGCGGCTGCGGTGTTTGCGGCATGGTTGCCGTCGGTCGCCGGCGTCGGTGCGGCAGCGATTCCGGAACTTGGATTCGATGGCGGACGTGGGCGAGAACGTCGCGGAGCTGATTTGGGTTTTGCGGGTTGAGCTGGGACGTGGAGCGCTTCTGCCGGATGAGCGATGTGCGTGGGCTCATCGCTCACGATCGTTTGCGGCTTCGCGGCGGGCGCCGTCGTGGCTTCATTCGCGGTGGCGGCCGAGGGGGCCGACGACGACTCTGATTCGGGTGAGTTGGTCGCGTTTTCGATGTTGGGCGTCGCTTCCGGCGTGGCTACCGCGTCGACCTCGACCGCACTCGCGCCGAGCCAAGCATCTGGGCGCTCGGGTGTCTCGACAGTAACCGGAGGTTGGCGACGCGCGGCGAGCAACAACACGAGCACCACGCAAGCATGCAGGGTGAGCGAGCCCAACAGCGAGGTGATCTGAGCCGCCGATGCCGAACGCATGCCGTATCGATTGTGACACCCAACGCTACCGACAGGTTCCCGGAAAATTTCGCGGCAGCATCGGCCGCTCGCGTTGAGCGACGAAATGCGCTGTGCCAGTGTTATGTTCGGATGTCTCTGCAGAAAGGTGGGCACATGAACTCGGTCGATTCGGCACGAAGCATTGTTCTTCTCGGCCACGAACTCGTTGGGTCGGGGCCGACGCACGTCGTGATCATGAATGACTGGTTGTGCGATACCTCCACCTGGGACGGCGCCCGGGCCTTGTTGGACGTGGCGCGGTTTACGTATGCATTCGTCGACTTGCGCGGTTATGGGCGGTCGCGGGGGCAGAGCGGCACGTTCACGGTCGACGAGGCCGCGTCGGATGTGCTCGCGTTGGCAAACGCCCTGGGCTGGGGGCGCTTCGCGATCGTCGGCCACTCGATGAGCGCGCTGATCGCGCTGCACCTCGCCCAGCAGCACGCAGATCGGATCACGCGAGTGGTCGTGCTGACGCCACCGCCGCCGACGGGTTTCGGTGCCGACGAGGCGACGTTGGCCGCTTCGCGCGCGCTGGCGCTGGCGGACGACAGCGGGCGAATGGCCGCGCTCGAGCAACGCTTCGATGCGCGCCTTTCGCCGATGTGGAGAAAATTCAAACTGGCGCGCTGGCGGGCGAGCGCGGATCCGACGGCGGTCGCCGGCTATGTCGCAATGTTCGCGCGCGACGGTCTGCCCGATCCTCGCGCAGTGATCCGCGTCCCTGTGCACGCAATTACCGGCGAACAGGACGCGCCCCCGATGCGGTCTGCCGCGGTGAAGGAGAGCCTCTCACCGTTGTGCGCGGAGCTCATCGTCACCCCGTTGCTTGATTCAGGGCATTATCCAATGCAGGAAATGCCGCCCTTGACCGTCGCGCTCGTCGAGCGGTTTCTGGGCAGCTGATGAGCGCGATTCGAACTCGACTCGCAACATCGGCCGACGCTGACGCGGCGTTGGACGCGGTTCGCCAGTCGATCACAGTGCTGTGCACTGCAGACCACCAGCACGACGCCGCGACTCTCGAACGCTGGCTGTGCAACAAAACGCCGGAGCATTTTCAGCGCTGGTGCGCGGATCCCAACGCGCGTCTAGTCGTCGCCGTGGTCGAGTCTGGCATTGCCGGCGTGGCAGAGCTTCACCACTCCGGCGAGATTTATCTTTTCTACGTTCGGCCGGATCGCGTTCACGTGGGCGTCGGGCGGGCACTGATGCAGGCCCTCGAGGCACACGCGCGTGACTGGCAAATCGCGACTTTGACGTTGGGGAGCACGCTGGCCGCGCGACCCTTCTATGAGCGCTGCGGGTTTACGCCCAGCGGAGAGCCAACGCTCCACTTCGGCGTCCTGCGCAGCTATCCTTACGCCAAAGCGCTGTAGCGCATGCGTCGAGCACTCACGGGGGACAAATTTGGCAACACTTTATGCCGAGACCAAACAGCTGAGACTTCACACGGGCGCTGAAGTCGAAGCGTTCGTACGAGTCGAACCGAGCCACGGCACGCGACCAAAGTGCCTACTCCTTCACGGCAATCCAGGTTCGCTGCTGCATTGGGAACAGCTGATTCCACGGCTCACGAGCGCTGCTGACGTCGCAGCCGTCGACTTGCCCGGCTTTGGTAGGAGCGCTCGCACGTCCCCAGAGCAGGAAGCACTCAATCTCGATCGGCTCGCCGAGCACACCGTTGCCGCGATCGACGCGCTCGGCTGGCGCGAACCGATTACTGTGATCGGCCACAGCCACGGCGGCGGCGTGGCGCAAGTGGTGGCCGCGCGCTTTCCCGATCGCGTTTCTCGGCTAGTGCTGGTTGGTACACTCGGGGCACCCGCGCATGCCAGCTATCGCTTGCTGGCGCTGCCGGGGGCGAGTGTCGTCGTGCGCACTTTTGGTCGGCTGCTCCGCATTCAGCGCTTTCGAAGCCTCAATCGCTTGATCCTACGACGTGTGCTGGCCGACTTGTTCTCGCCGGATCCAGTCCCTCCCGCGACGCTAGAACGAGAGCTCGACTCGTTTGCCGCTCGCCCGGAGATCCTGGTCAGCATGGTGCACGTTGCGCTCGGTCGACCCTGCGCACAATTGCTGCGGTCCGCACCGGAAATCCGCTGTCCCACATTATTCATTCACGGCTCGAATGACGCCGTGGTGCCCCAAAAATACGCAAAAACGCTTCATGATCGCCTTGGCGAGAGCGGCGGGGCCTCGCAATTTCGAATACTCCGAGGCGCAGGTCACTTGCTCATCGACCAGCGGGCGCCGGAGCTCGCAGACATGATTCTCGAGGCGCTGCGAACGGTGCAAGTTCATGGATCGGAATTGGCGCGCGATCAATGACAAGTGCGCAGGCGCTCAATTGATGTGGTTTGACGGCAACACCACCATGACGTTCTAGGCCGCCGCGGTTGGATCGCATGAAGCCAGCGCGCGTCGTCGCGGTGATGTTCTGGGCGCTGGTGCTGATCGCGCATGGTGCCGCCGCGGTCGCCGCTCTGCTGCTGTTGCCGGGCGGATTTCCATTTGCGCACGCGCGCATGGTGGCTAACCGCGTGCTGCCCCTGTTCGCGATCGCGAACGTACTGGTGGTGTTCGCAGGCGTGCTGCGTCGCTCGCGCGCGGTGCCGGCTTCGTTGCTTCTCTTTCCAGCGGCTTGGTTCGGAGTCGCACTCGCCGCGAGAGCCGCATTTCCGGAGAGCGGCAACAAGGTTGCGCTCTCCGCGCTCGTGCTGGCGCTACTTTTTGCGCTGGGGCTGGTCGACTTTTGGCCGCGAGTGCGGCCGTCGCGCGTTGCTTGGGCGTGGGCGTTGCTCGGCGCAGCCTCGGGCGCCGTATTCGTGATCGTGCAACGCGCCCCCGCGCCCTCGACGCGGCCCGCGCTCACGGAGCTGCTCCCTGGGCCCATCGCTGCTCAGCCGATGAGCGCGGCCGACGCGCGTGAATCCATCGCGCTCGCGCCGTGGCTTCAAGTCGATTCGCGCCCGGAGCGTGTGACGCTGCGGGCGGGCAAGGTCAGCATCGTGGTCGAGCCGCGGCTCACTTTCGATTCGCGTTCGCCGGACGGGTTCTGGACGGTGTTTGCTCCGGTGCGTGCCGTGCCAGCGGTGCCTATCATTCGCGTTGAACGAACCGACTCCAGCGTTCAGTGGCAAGACGCGCAGGGAGGCACTTTGCAAGTCGCAGTGAGTTCAGGTGGAAGCGCGCGGATCGAAGCGCAAACGCTGCTCGAAAAGACCGTGTTTTCGCATTTGAATGCGTATAGCGCGGTCTCGATCCGTGGCCACGAGCGGCTCGGGTTGCGCTTCTCACCCTGCCCGGCGTCGGTCGTGGAAGTGACTCATTCCGACTATCCCTTTGGCGCACCCGCGCGGCTCGCGTACCTCGATGCGAGTGGAACCTTTCGCGTCGTGCAAGCAAGCGACGCCGAAAAGGGCCCGTTCACGACGCTCGCTGAAGGACCACTCGCGCGTGGAGAACCGCTGCAAGTCGAGCTCGTCGAAATGGCAGACTCCGCGAAACGCACGCTGTCGACAATCGTATTTCGCGATTGGTCGCTTCAAGTCTCGACTGAGCTGTCACCCACCGCGGGCTGGGGGCTGCCGCAAAATGCGTTCGAGTTTGGACTCGAATCGCACGACTCGTCGTCGCCCGCGTACTTGGATTTGACGCTCGCGGGGACCAGTGTGGGTCGCGGTTGGGACAGTGTGGGCCACGGCCCCGGCGTGTACACCAACCACATGGAGATAGTGCCTCCCCCCGAATAACCCAAAAGCGCCGCGGTCGTCTTGAAGAAATCGGAAAAGCGCTACACTGACTTTGGCACCACGAGCAGCCCGGTGCTGATTAGATTGCGTTCGGCGCTGAACGCTGGAAGCTCCGCGGAGCGAATCTTTTGGCCCAATCGCGAGGGCGCTTCGCCGATCAGCTCGCGAAATTCTCGACTCATGTGCGCATGGTCGGCGAACGCGCTGGTGAGCGCGGTGTCGCTCAGTGGCACGCCGCCGCTGACGAGCAGATTGAGCGCGTATCGGATGCGCACGATGCGCGCCAGGTGCTTGGGCGCGAGCCCCGTTTCCTCGGCGGTCGAGCTGCGCAACGTGCGGCTGGTGCAGCCGCATGCATGCGCGAGCTCCTCGGTCGAAATCTCGCCGTGCGCTGCTTCCATCAGGGCGAATGCGCGCTGCACGGTGCGACTCGGACGAACGATGCGGCCCGCTCGCGCGTGCAAGTGCCTTTCGAGCAGCGCTAGGCGCGCTCGCGCCGTTCCGGCGGCGACGAGGCGCTCGCGCAGCTCGCGTCCCTCGGTGCCCCATAGCTCGTCGAGCCCGAACAGGGGCGCGTCAGCCAGGCCTTCGGCCCCAGGCGGCATCACCAAGCGTAGTCCGGCAGGCAGCAGCGACGCGCCGATTGCCTGGCGAATGCTGCCCGGAATCGGGATCACCTGAAGATGCGCGGGTTGCACGAAGAGGCACGCGCGCAGCCCGCCGCCGAGCGGAGTGCCGCCCGGGAAGACGTTGCCCGCTTCGATCGCGAACACCAGTTGAGCCTCGACTTCCGGAAGCCGCGTGGCGTCGATTCGCGCCGCGAAGTGATCCGGGATTTGGCTGACGTAAAGGTATTCGACGAAGTACGACAGCGGCTCCGTCGTCGGAAAAAAGCGAAAGCTCGTCGCGTCCGGCTTGGTCAATGAGCAAGCATTCGGCATCGTTTGCCGATCCAGAATTTAGCAGAAGAAGCCGCTAGCGTGACCGGAACAAAGCGGAGAGCGGCACTTCGGGTGTGCGCTCGCCCGTGCTTGTAGGCTGTGCGCCGACGTCAGGCGTCTCGTCCGCTTCGACCACGCCGAGCGCCGAGCGCAAGGCGACGTCGAACAAGTGTGACGGGCGCACGTTGCCCAGTGCGGCGAACACGTTGGCGCGCACTTTCGGGTTCTTCGCGTTCAAGTCATTGAGCAGGTTCTTGATCTGCTTACGCTGCAGATTTTCTTGCGAACCGCACAAATCACAGGGGATGATCGGGAATTCCTTGAGCGCGGCAAACTCGCTCAATTCTTCCTCGCTCAGGTAGACCATCGGGCGAATCACGACGTTGCGGCCGTCATCCGAGCGCAAGCGCGCGGGCATGGCCTTCAACTGGCCTGAGTAGAGAAGGTTCAACAGCAACGTCTCGATCACGTCATCGCGGTGATGACCGAGTGCGATCTTGGTGGCGCCGAGTTCCTTGGCTTGCGTGTACAAGATACCGCGCCGGAGACGCGAGCACAGTGAGCAGAAGGTCTTGCCCTCGGGCACCTTCTCCTTGACGATGGAGTACGTATCCTCGGTGACGATCTTGTACTCGTAGCCTTCGCGCTCGAAGTATTCGGGCAAGGTACGATCGGGAAAACCAGGATGCCCTTGATCGACGTTCAGTGCGAATAGCGAGAACTCGAATGGCGCGCGGCGCTGGATCTGACGCAGCAAGTACAAGAGCGCGTGCGAGTCCTTGCCGCCGCTAACGGCGACCATGATGCGGTCGCCCGGTTCAATCAGTCGAAAGTCGTGGCTGGCGCGGGCAACTTCGGCGAGCAGCCGTTTTTCGAGGCGATCCATGGGGCGGGGGAGGCGACGTGTTCGACTTGCAGACGGGAAGCCCGGCGAGTGCGCGACGCGGCCGAGTCTTTGCCTGAATTTCTGGCTGGGGCAAGCCCGGAGCGTGCTCGCCTGCCGCGCCCGGTGCTAGGCTGCGCTCGCCGTGCTGTTCGCGAAGATTGCTCAAATTACCTGTATCGCTCTGGCTGCGCTGGGCGTGTACTCCTTCGTCTCGACCGCTCGTGACGGTGAGACACGTCGCGCTTGCACGCCACTGTGCGCGATGCGCCCGGACTACGCGGCGCGCAATCGTTTGGCGCCGGACTTCGAGCTACCCAAGGTCGGTGGTGGTACCGCGCGGCTCTCGAGCTACCGCGGCAAGACCGTGATCTTGAATTTCTGGACCAAGACCTGCCGCCCGTGCTTGGAGGAAATGCCTTCGATCGCCTCGCTGGCCAAGGCCTTGGCGTTTCATCCCGAGATCGCGCTGCTCACCGTGACCACGGACGAAAGCGCCGATGACGCGCGCGAGACTCTAAAATCCGTGCTCGGCGGCGCCGAGCCACCATTCGTGGTCATGATCGACCCCGAATTCAAGATCGTGCGCGACACGTTCGGCACCAAGCTGTACCCAGAAACGTGGTTCATCGACCCGAGCGGCGTGATTCGCGCCCGCATCGACGGCGGGCGTGAGTGGAACGCAGCGCTGACCATCGACTTGGCGCAAAGCTTCAACGACCCAGTGCAGTGCGGTCTCGAATATCGCGACCACAACCCCGAAGGGCCCTTTGCCAGCATCTGCGGCGAGCTCGCGCCGACGCGCTGACCGCCGCGTACTGGCTGCCTAACGAAACTCGTTTTGCGTGCTAAGGTCCGGGCCGTGAAAGTCCGTCTGATCAAAGAACTGCGTTTCGAAGCCGCCCACCGCTTGCCGCGCGTGCCCGAAGGGCACAAGTGCGCGCGCCTACACGGTCACAGCTTCAAAATCGAGCTCGCGGTGGAAGGCCCCGTGAATCCCGAAACTGGCTTTTTGATCGACTACAGCCGGCTCGACGAACTCTGGCAGCCCATTCACGACACGCTCGACCACAACTATTTGAACGACGTGCCGGGCCTCGAAAATCCCACCAGCGAAATCCTCGCGCATTGGTTGTGGCAGCGAATCAAGCCCACCCTCCCCGAACTCACCCGCGTCATCGTCCACGAAACCTGCGACGCCCGCTGCGAATACGAAGGCACCTAACCCCGCAGACGCGCCACGAGCGTCGTGTTTCGGCTCCCTGAATTTGAACCGCCGAGCCGCAGAGGCCGCAGAGATCTGAGGGAGATTTTGGGGGTGCTCTTTGCACACGGGGCGCGACAATTGAACTTCGGTTTGCGTTCTCGGGCGTAGACAAATTCGAACAACGCGCGCTCCGCTAACCCAAATGTCTCCGTGTTTTGGGGTGCGGTTGGTCTCGCTGAGTTTCGCTGGGTGCTCTGCGGCCTCTGCGGCTCTGCGGTCAATCTCTCAGGGAGCCGTCCATGGTCGAGAACCGCGCGGGCTGTGAGGTGCGATGCTGGGTTGCGAGCGCCCCCTCTCGAGATGAGTGCGTTACTCGGGGAGGCCGAAGCGTTTTTTGTTTTGGCCGACGAATTCTACGTAGGCGGAGGACTCTAGGCGGCCTTCGATTTCGCCGGCGTCGACGGCGGCTTCAAGGGCGCGTTTGATTTCGCCGATCAGACGCGAGGGCGGGAGTTTGAAGGTGGCCATGATTTCGTTGCCGACGCCGGTTGGCAAGAGCGGTTGCACGGCGTCTTCGGCGGCGAGCGTGGTGATGCGCTCACCGAGTTCGTCGATTTGAGCGATGCCGCGGCGCTTCTTTTCGGGGCGTTTGGTGGTGATGTCGGCGCGCGACAAACACAGCAAATCCTCGAGGTAAGGGCCGATTTCTTTGGCGAAGCGGCGCACGGCGCTGTCCGTCCATTTGCCGTCGTATTGGCTCGCGCGCAGGTGGTGCAAGACCAGGAAGCGCACTTCGTCACGCAGCGCCGCGTCGGCGGAGAACAGGCGTTCGCGGCGCTCGAGCTTGTCGAACATGCGCGCGCCGACTTCGGCGTGACCGAAGAAGTGCACTTCACCCGTGGGAGATATCGAGCGCGTACGCACCTTGCCGATGTCGTGGAACAAAGCCGAGTAACGCACTTCGATGCGCTGCACGCTTTGAGTCACGACTTGCTTGGTGTGCTTCCACACGTCCTTGTGACGCCACTCACCATCGCCGAAGCCAACGAGCGCCTTGATCTCGGGCAAGATGGCGTCGAGCGCGCCGGTGACGAGCAGTGAGTCCAAGCCGTCGCCCGCGAACTCGCCCATCATCACGCGGTCGAGGTGCGGACGAATGTCAGCGGGGCCGAGGGCGGCGAGATCGCCGGGGTTGAGCAGGACGACGGGCCGGTCCGCCTCGCCACGCTCCGCGCAGGCGACGGCACGCTCCAGCGCGTGGATCGCGCGCGCGGGGTCAGCGGCAGGTGCAACGGATTCGTGCGACATCGGATCCTCGGGCCAGAAAAAGGAGCCTCTTTCTATTCGCGAAGCTCGCGAGCGCAAGAACAATCGTGAGCTTAGCACGGGCCAGGCAGGGCTTAATTTTCCGAGGTTTTGTGAGGAAATATTAGCGGACACGTGCAAAACGAGCCCAATTGGCGCGCTCGCGATAGGCTTTACCCGCAAATGGCTCAGGGTCGGCTCGTCCTCGCGCTACCCACCCGAAATCGCGATTTCGGTCGGTTCGTCGCGCGTGTGGTGTGCGCCCTGTTCGCGCTTTTCGGGGCCTTGCCGCTCGTTCTTGGGTTCTTTCTGTCGTCGGCGCCGATCGAGAATTGGGCTGCGCGCGAGACCACGCGGATTCTGGGCGAGCAACTGGGGCTGACCGCCCGCTTTCGAGTCGAGCTGAAATTGCTGCCGTTGCGGGTGACTGTGAGCCAGCTCGTGGTTCCGGCGTCGGACGGCGGCACGCCCGCGTTGTCAGTGGCGCGAGTCGCGGTCACGCCGCGCATCTTCTCGCTGCTCGCCGGAAAACTCGACGCGGGTGACGTCGAAGTCGACCAGCCAAAAGCGCGCTTGGTGATCAAAGACGGGCAAGTTCAGAACCTGCGCTATCGCTTGCCCGAGCCGTCGAAGAAGACGCGCGCGCCGTCGAAGCAAGCGCCGTTCACGTCGCTCTCGGTTGGTGACGCGCGCTTCGTGCTCGACATCGACGGTGTCCATGTCGACACCGGTGAGGTCGATCTCGACGTGTTCGCCGAACAAGGCCCGAGCTTCGAGGTCGCGCTGCGCTCGAGCGGCACGCGCGTTTGGCGCGATCGCGTGGTGCGCGGTGTTCCGCCGCCACCACTCGGCACGATCGCCACCGACGAAGACACGTTGTGTCGGGTCGAACTACGCTTGCGCTACGATCCGAACGACATCTTGGTGCGGCGCTTCTCTGCGCTCGGCAGTGCAGATCTCGATGCCCAGCCGGGAACGCTGCCCAGCTGCGACAATCTGCGTGAAGACGATCCAGGTCGCGTCATGCTGCGGCTGTCGCAGCTGCGCGTAGGCCTGCGCAAGGGCGAAATGCCGCTGATCGACGGACACGTACTGCTCCGCGCGCCATTGCCGTTGGTCAACCGCTTCGTGCGCGCCGGGCCACTGCGCGGCGTCGCCTCGTTCTCGGGTGACGTGCGTTACGACGGCCGGCACAAGCTGCCCGAAGTGCGCGGCAAGCTGACTGGCTCTGGCGTGGAGTTCGAGAAGTTCAAGCTCGCCAAGACACTCGACGTCGATGTGTCGGTTGCGGGCGACGTGATCTCCATTCCCCGCTACCAAATGGGCTTCGCCGACGGCGATGTGGTGTTGAAGAACGCGCGCATCGCGCCGTTCGAGCCCGGAGTCGTGCTCAGCGCCGAGCGCGTCGACAGCAAGAGCATGGACTTCGAAGGGTTGATGCGCGACTTGGGCGTCACCGACGACACCCTGATCAAGTGGGACTTCGGCGATCTACGCGTGAGCAAAATCGCGGGCACGATTTCACCTTTGAAGATCGACGCCGAGGTGTACGCCGACACGCACAACTTCGAAGTCACGGATCTGTCGTTCCGTAATCCGAAGCGGAAGCGGATGATTGGCGTCAAAGCCGCATTGATCCGCGGGCACTTGGGTGTTCGCCCCAATTCATTCGATATTTACGACACGCGCACGGATTTCGGGAACAGCGCCGTGTACGTCAAGCTCGTCAGCATTTCCTTCAAGGATGCGGGCGTGAAGCTCATCGTGCCCAAGGGCGCGCACATCGATTTGGCCGACGTCACGCCGATCGTCGGCATTCCGATCTCGGGCAAGTCCGAGGTAGACGTCGAGATGAACGGCACCCACGGGGATGTCGTCCTCACCGGTAACTTGAAGGTGCAGAACTTCATGTTCGGCGGCTTCCCCTTCGGCGACATCAACAGCGCGCGCGTGCGCTTCGTGCCGCTCGTGCTCGAGTTGTTCGACGTGCAGGCCAAGAAGGGCAAGAGCGACTACTTCGTTTCGAGCGGGCGCTTGGACTTCGATGGCCCCGCGCCGATCGTGACCGACGCCCACGTGAAGAGTCCGAACTTCGATCTGCGCGACTTCTTCCACATGTGGCACTTCGAGACCGATCCGCGCTTCGACGACATCGCGGGGCAAACGGCGATCGACGCGACGGTGCACTATGTGCTCGGTGGGCCGGAAGATCGCTGCGGGGGCGGCAATTTGCGGGTCGCCGGCAGCGCGCGCTTGGCGGCGCTGGATCTGTTCGACGAGCGCTACGACTCCGGCAGCGCGGAGTTCGACTTTCGTTGGAGCGATCGCGACGCGACGTATATGGGCGTGGATTTGAGCGTGCCCAGCGTTACTTTGCGCAAGGGCGCGGGCACCATCGTGGGCTCGTTCGGGTTGCGACAGGGCGCGCAAGTGTACGGGCATTTCGTGGGCAGCGCAGTGCCGCTGTCGCACCTGGATGCGCTCCCGACATTGCTCCGCGCGGCAGAAGGCCAGGTCAGCGCGACGGCGGAAGTCGGCGGTACCCTCGACGCACTGACGCTCGATGCCAGCGGACGCATCACTCCGCTACGCATCGGTCGTGCGACGTTGCCGGCCTCCAAGTTCGAGCTGCGCCTCGTTCCAGAGGTGCATCCGCAAAAGGTGATCGGGACGACCCGCTGTAAGCAGCCCATCACCGGGCCGTTCGAGCGCGCGGAGTACGAGTCAGACCAAAATAGCGGCACCTTTCACGCGAGTGGCGAGCTATTCGGCGGTCAGATCGCGTTCAAGGATCTGAACTTCACGCGCCAACGCGCCAAGATCGTGCGCGGCGACATCGACTTCTCGGGTTTGGATTTGGGGGTATTGGCCGAACTCAATCCGACGCTCGGTGACTCCGATGCGCGCTTGGACGGCAAGTTGTCGGGCAAGCTGTCGCTGCACGAAATGCGGATGAAGACTCCGCTGCAGTCGCGCGTCGAGCTGTCGTTGACCGATGCCGGCATCAACCGTAAGGGTTATCACATCGAGCTGGCCTCGGGGACGCAGTCGATCGTGTTCGAGGACGGCCGCTTCGCGCTACCGGGCATCGGCTTCACCGCGACCACGCCGCGCGGCCAGCGCGTGACCTTCGACGCGCAGGGCACGATCAACAACGTGTCTACGTTTCCGCAGATTGACGCGAAGCTCACGCTGCGACCGATGCAACTCGCGAGTTTGCTCGGGGTCATCCCGCGCGCGGAACGCGCCGAGGGCACGCTCTCGGGGGAACTCGAGGTCAAAGGTCCGCTGTTTGCGCCGCGTTTTTCCGGTGGATTCGACCTGGAACACGGCGAGCTCTCGATCCGCGGTTTGCCGCTGCCCGTCTCGGACATCGAGCTCGCGTTGCGCGTCTCGGGCAACGAGCTGCGGATCGAAAAGGCCTCGGCCAAGGTCGGCTCCGGGACGCTCCAGGTGACTGGAGGCGCGCCGCTCCTGGGCACGAACTTGGGCCCTGCGCGCTTCGCGATCACGGCGCGTGAGCTGGCCTTGCCGATGGAGGACGGTATTCGTGCCGTGGCCGACGCCGATCTGAATCTCGTCCTTCGCCCGAACGGTGTCGGTGAGCATGAGCTGCCGCGCGTCACGGGCGACGTGACCTTGCGCTCGTTCGACTACACGCGGCCGGTGGTGATGACCGCCGACATCTCTTCGCTCGCGCAGCGCGGTAAGCGCACGGAAGTGAACGCGTACGATCCCGCGGACGACGTGCTTCAGTTCGAAGTGCGGCTGCGCTCGTTGAAAGCGATGAAGCTGCAAAATAACTTGATTGATGCGGAATTGGACGTCGCCGACGAAGGCCTGCTTTTGGCTGGCAGCAATGGTCGCTTCGGTTTGCGCGGAGCGATGACCCTGCACCCGCGCGGCAAGATCTTCCTGCGACGTAGCGAGTTCGAGGTGACGCAGGGTCGCGTGCGCTTCGACGACTTGACGCGCATCGCGCCCGAAGTCGACGTGACCGCAGTCACCGAATATCGCCGCTACCAGACCAACAACACGGCGGCCGCACCCACGACCTCGAGCAGCACTGGCGGTTCCACCGCGCCGACTTCGCAAGGTGGCCGCTGGCGAATCCAAATGCACGCGCACGGCGACGCGGACAAGCTCAAGGTCGACCTGACCAGCGATCCCGCGCTCGCGCAGGACGACATCTTCTTGCTGCTGACCGTAGGTTTGACTCGCGCCGAGCTCGATCAAGCGCAATCCGCGAGCGTCGGTGAAAGCGTGGCGCTGGAAGCGCTCGGTTCGCTCAGCGGCGCGGACCGCGCGGTCACCGACGCCGTGCCATTGATCGACGAATTCCGCTTCGGAAGCGCCTATTCCTCGCGCACCGGCCGCACCGAGCCCACGGTCACCATCGGCAAACGCCTCTCGAAGCGCATCCGCGCCAACGTGACCAGCGGCGTCGCCGACTCCCGTGAAGTGCGCTCCAACGTAGAATGGCAATTGAGCCCGCGCGTCAGCATCGAAGGCTCCTACGACAACGTAAACGACATCTCCAGCTCCACCCTAGGCAACCTAGGCGCCGACGTCAGGTGGCGCCTCGAATTCGAATAGCCCCTCCCCGGCGCAGTCCGAATTTTTGTTGATGGTCACCAACCACGTCCCAACCGTCCCAGCCTTCGGCGTCACGGACGAACGAGAGGGATTAACCGCCGAGCCGC
Organism: Polyangiaceae bacterium; assembly: GCA_035634635.1. GTDB lineage: Bacteria > Myxococcota_A > Polyangia > Polyangiales > Polyangiaceae > PMG-095. The sequence continues at coordinate 29,558 of DASQCO010000101.1, read as the reverse complement.
AGAGGCCGCAGAGATCTGAGAGAGAAAGAAGGAGTTGGGTTTCCGTAGCGCGCCGCGTTTATTCGAAGGAATGTCCGACTTCGAGGCGCCAAGGAACCTCTCCGACGCGCATTGTTCTTTCCGTTCATCGTCGTGAACAACGACGAACCCTACCAACAAGCGCGAACCCCAAAAATCTCCCTCAGATCTCTGCGGCCTCTGCGGCTCGGCGGTTCAAAATTCAGGGAGTGCTCTTGGTCGGGAACACGGCGGGCTGTGAGGTGCGATGCTGGAGCGCGGGCGCCCCCCTCTTTCAGGCGGCGGGTTCGGGTTTGGTGGGGGCGCTTGGGACGGCGAAGCCTTTGGCGAAGAGTTTCGATGCGAGGGGCATGGCGAGGCCTGGGAGGCCTTGTTTGGGGGCGAGTTGGGCGCAGAGACCAAAGAGTAGAGCGAGCGTGCGTTCGACGTAGAAGTAGCCTTCGGGGTACTCCACGCTCTTCATCACGGCGCGTAGGCGGCCGCGAATTTGTTCGTAGCCGGAGAGCTTCTCCATCGTTTGTCGATCGAGCTTGCTGAAGTCGTCGATCTTTACGGATGACAGCACCTTCAGGTACTCGCGTCCGACTTGCTTCAAGAGTTCGCGATCTCCGCCTTCTGCGACGAAGCCCATCTGTTCGAGCCCGGCCAAGATTTGGTCGTCGTTGCGCGTGATCGCACCGAGTACGACGATCTTCATGCCGTTGGAGAGCGCGGGCGTCAGTTCTTCGACCGCGCCGTAGTCCAGGATGACGAGCTGTGGCCCAGGCCGCGCCAAGAAGTTCCCTGGGTGCGGATCGGCGTGAAACACGCGGTGTTCGAGCAGCATCGTGAAGTAGCATTCCACGAGCAGTCGTCCGAGTGCTTGCGCGTCGATGCCTTGCTCGCGCTCCGCTTCCAGATCGTTGATCTTGGTGCCGGCCTCGAAGCTCATCGAGAGCACGCCCGCCGCGGTGAGCTCATCGATCACTTGCGGCACGATCACGTCCGCGTGGTTTTCGAAGATCTTGCGAATGCGTTCGATGTTGGCGCGCTCGTGTTGGTAGTCGGTTTCGCGCGCGAGCATCGCCCCGAGCTCGTGGAAGACGCGCTCCACGCGGCCGACTTTCACCACGATTTTGATCACCGGGAGCAGCGAGCGCATCACGGCCAAATCGCGCACGATCAAACGCTCGATTCCGGGATACAGGATTTTCACCGCGATTTGGCGGCCGTCGAGCGTGGTCGCTCGGTGCACTTGCGCGAGCGAGGCCGCCGCCAGCGCTTCGTGTTCGAAGCTGCCGAAGCGTGACAACGGGTCTGCGCCGAACGCTTCGCGTAACCGGCCCTCGATCTCAGCGAACGGCCGCGGTGGTACTTTGTCCTGCAGTGTCTCCAAGGCTTCGCCGAACGCGGCCGGGAGGAAGGTCCCCACCACGCTCAGCACTTGCCCCATCTTGATGAACACCCCACGCAGGCGCGCGAAGCCCTCGGCGAGCCGGCGCGCGTTTTTGAGATGTGCGCGTGCGAAGCGCGCACGAGAGCGCTCTTCGCTGAGCAGCAACGACAGCAGCCACTCCCAGGCGTAGGCGAGGAGGATGGTCCAAAACAGGAGCAGGGCGCGGAACGAACGGAGCACGCTTCACGCACATTAGTCCCCCAACCCGGCCTGGACCAACTCGTCCAACTGTAGGGTTTTGCGGTGCAATTCGGGACTGGCGCAGTGCGTTGTTGCCTTTTGTGCGCCTGGCCTGGTCGTTGCTTGGCTGCCCGCGATGCGAAACGGACGGCAAGCTTAAGGGCCTGCGCCGTGGCGCCGTAAGGTCCATCGAGGACCCCTTAGTGACTCGTATGTCCCAGCAATCACGGAGCGCAGAATGAAGATTCTGCTCGCCGACGACGAGCCGATTGCTCGGACCATGCTGGAGCATTGGCTCACAGGCTGGGGTTACGAAGTGGTCGCCGTGCGCGACGGCGAGGCGGCCCTGAACGCCCTCGCAGCCGATCCGACCCTGCGTCTAGCGATCATCGATTGGGTGATGCCGAAAGTCGACGGCATCGAAGTGTGTCGTCACATCCGCAGTGGGCCCGCGGAGCCCTACGTGTACGTCGTGCTGCTCACCGCCAAGGACGACAAGTCCGACATCATCGAAGGCCTCGACGCGGGCGCGGACGACTACCTGGTGAAGCCGTGCAACCCGCTCGAACTGAAGGTGCGGCTGCGCGCTGGCAAGCGAGTGATCGAGCTGCAAGAGCAGTTGGTTGCGGCTCGCGAATCGCTGCGCTTCGAAGCCATGCATGATTCGCTGACGCAGCTGCTCAATCGCGCCGCCACGCTGGAGCAACTTCAGCGTGAGCTGGTGCGCTCAGCGCGCCGCATGTCGCCGGTCACCGTGGTGATGGCCGATCTCGATCACTTCAAGTCGATTAACGACACCTTCGGCCACGCAACGGGAGACGTAGTGCTGAAGGAGGCGGCGCGTCGCTTGAAGCTGGGCGTGCGCGCCTACGACACGGTCGGCCGCCTCGGTGGTGAAGAGTTCATCTGTGTGCTGCCAGAGTGCGAAGCCAAGGTTGGGCTGCTAGTTGCGCAGCGTTTGTGCAAGATGGTCAGTGAGTCACCCGTCGTGACACCCGCGGGCAAAGTGCCCGTGACGGTCAGCATCGGTGTCGCCTCTTCCGATCAGTTCCCCGGTGCGACGGCCGAGGAGTTGATGCGCGCAGCGGATTCGGCGCTGTATCAGGCGAAACACAACGGACGTGCGCGCGCTGTCTTGGCGACCGGTACGGATTGGCAGGCGCAGGCGCCGGTCAACGACCCGGAAGCCACGACGCTCAAGCCACTCGCTAGCGCGCACGTTTGAGGCGTGTTTGCGCTGCTCGGCGCGTTTCGCACGAAACGTGGCGAAACTCGCGTGGCGCCTGAAAATACCGTGCTTGCCGTATTTCCCGAGATCCCGGCTGCAGTGCTAGCGTGACTCGCACTCGCGCGTTTCTCTGATTCAACGAGGAGAGGCATGAAGATCGGTATTCCCAAGGAGATCAGGCCTGGTGAGCGCCGTGTCGCCGCCACGCCGGACACCGTGAGCCGGCTGCTCAAGCTCGGCTTCGAAGTGCAAGTCGAGAGCCACGCCGGTGCAGGCGCGTCGTTCAGCGACGCTGACTACACGGCGCTCGGCGCAAGCATCGTCAGCGAGGCGCGCGAGCTGTGGTCGGCGAGCGATCTCATCCTCAAGGTGCAGCCACCCGAGCAGAACGTCGAGCTTGGGGTGCACGAGGCCGAGCTGTTGCGCGAGGGCGGCGTGCTCGTCAGCTTCATCTGGCCCGCGAAGAACGGCGAGCTCGTCGAGCGGCTCGCCGCGCGGCGCGCCACGGTGATCGCGATGGATCAAGTGCCGCGCATCACGCGCGCGCAAAAGATGGATGCGCTGAGCTCGATGGCGAACATCGCCGGGTACCGCGCGGTGATCGAAGCGGCCAGTTTTTACGGCAGATTCTTCACCGGGCAGATGACCGCCGCCGGCAAAGTGCCGCCGGCAAAGGTGCTGGTGATCGGCGCGGGCGTCGCGGGCTTGGCGGCGATCGGCGCGGCTCGCAGCTTGGGCGCCATCGTACGCGCGTTCGATACGCGCTCCGAGGTGCGCGAGCAGATTCAAAGCATGGGCGCCGAATTCCTGGAGGTGAGTATCAAGGAAGACGGCTCGGGTGGCGGCGGCTACGCAAAGACGATGAGCCCCGAGTTCATCGCAGCCGAGATGGCGCTGTTCGCGAAGCAAGCCAAAGACGTCGACATCATCATCACCACCGCGCTCATCCCCGGCAAAGCCGCGCCGGTGCTGATCACGGAAGAGATGGTCGAGAGCATGCGTCAGGGATCGGTGGTCGTCGATCTCGCGGCCGAGGCGGGCGGCAATTGTGCAATCACCCGTCCGGGTGAAGTCGTGAGTCGGCACGGCGTGACCGTGATCGGTTACGTGGACTTGCCGAGCCGGCTCGCCCCCACGGCGAGCCAGCTCTACGGCAGCAATCTGACGCATCTGTTGGCCGACATGGGCGGCGCCAAGAGCTTCCACATCGATCTGGAAGACGCCGTGGTGCGCGGCGCGATCGTGCTGCACGAGGGCAAACTGACTTGGCCTGCGCCGAAGTCAGCGCCGGTGCACGTCCCGCCCGTGCCTGCGACGAAGAGCGTCGCGCCGCCCGCGCCAGAGCCGCCCAAGCCCGTTGCTCATCCGGTGCGTGATGCGCTGCTCGCAGCGCTCGCGCTGGGTCTACTGGCACTATTGGGAACGGTTGCGCCCAAAGAGTTCGTCTCGCACCTGACCGTGTTCGTGCTCGCTTGCTTCATCGGCTGGCAAGTGGTGTGGAACGTCACTCCAGCGCTACACACACCGTTGATGAGCGTGACCAACGCCATCAGCGGCATCATCTTGGTCGGCGGAATGCTGCAGATTTCCGGGCCGATTTCTTCGCCGGTCACGCTGCTCAGCGCGGCTGCGGTGCTCTTGGCCACGATCAACATCAGCGGTGGTTTCTGGGTCACCACGCGCATGCTGCGCATGTTCCAACGGTAAGCGTCATGCCTGAAAGCCTCACTACGATTGCGTACCTGGTTGCAGGGGTGCTGTTCATCCTGAGTCTTGGCGGGCTCAGCACACAGAAGACCGCGCGTCGCGGCAATGCGTTCGGCATTGCTGGCATGCTGTTGGCGCTCGGCATTACCGCGGGCGGTCATGTGCAGAGCTACGGCGCGCTCGCGGTTGCGGTCGCGTTGGGCAGCGTGATCGGCGCGGTCTTGGCGTTGCGCGTGGAGATGACGTCCATGCCGGAGCTGGTGGCAGTGCTGCACAGCTTCGTCGGTTTGGCTGCAGTTTTGGTGGGAATTGCCAGCTATCTGGGCACCACGCCGGACATGGAGCACGCAGAAGGCGTGATTCACGCGGTCGAGGTGTTCGTTGGCGTGTTCGTCGGCGCATTGACGTTCACCGGTTCGGTGGTCGCATTCGGCAAGCTGAAAGGCCTCGTGCGTAGCAAGCCGCTCTTGCTTCCCGGGCGCCATCTGCTCAACCTGTTCTTGCTGTTGCTGTCCATTGGCTTGTGTGCGCGCTTCTTGGGCGCAGACGGACATGAGGGGCTCCAGTCGCTCTTGATCATGACCGGCATTGCAGGTTTGCTCGGGGTCCATTTGGTGCTCGCGATCGGCGGCGCGGACATGCCGGTGGTCGTCTCGATGCTCAATAGCTACTCGGGCTGGGCGGCCGCCGCGGCAGGCTTCATGCTCGAAAATGATCTGCTGATCATCACCGGCGCGCTGGTGGGCTCGAGCGGCGCGATCCTCAGCTACATCATGTGTCGGGCCATGAATCGCTCGTTCTGGAGCGTGATTTTCGGCGGTTTCGGCGCGGATGAAGGCGCCGCTCCGGCCAAGCGTGAGGGCGCGCAGCCGCAAGGCGAAGTTACCTCGGTCAGCGCGGCAGAAACAGCGGCGCTGCTGCGTGAAGCCAAGCAAGTCGTGATCGTGCCCGGCTACGGCATGGCCGTCGCTCACGCGCAGTATCCAGTGTACGAGATCGCGTCGCTGCTCCAGAAGCAAGGCGTCAAAGTCCGCTTCGCGATTCACCCCGTGGCAGGGCGCTTGCCGGGACACATGAACGTGCTCTTGGCCGAAGCCAAAGTGCCGTACGACATCGTGCTCGAGATGGAAGAGATCAACGAGGACTTCCCCGAGACGGACGTGGTGCTCGTGATCGGCGCCAACGACATTGTGAACCCCGGCGCGCTCACCGATAGCTCGAGCCCGATCTACGGCATGCCCGTGCTCGAGGTCTGGAAGTCCAAGGCGACGGTCGTGATGAAGCGCAGCATGGCGAGTGGCTACGCCGGTGTGGAAAATCCGCTGTTTTTCTTGGAGAACAGCAAGATGTTGTTCGGCGACGCCAAGAAAAACGTCGACGCGATCCTCACTGAACTGCGCGCCGCACACTCGTCCGCCGCAGCCGAATGAGAACGGCTTCCAGAGGGACTAACCGCCAAGCCGCCAAGCCGCCAAGAAGAGGGAGAAGAGAGAAGAGATTGGGGGGTGTGCTCTGAGCAGCATAGGACCTCATCGTTAAGGCGAATGGGCTCAGTGTGCGTTTCCAGATTCGCGCAAGTCGTGGAGAGCGAACCCAATCCCTCTTCCTCTTCTTGGCGGCTTGGCGGCTTGGCGGTTGATCCCCTCGAGCCGCGTCCGTCCCGACTTCGCTGCGACGTTCCCTGCCGCCCCTAGCGGCGGGGCGGAAAAGCCAATACTCTGACGCGCATGCCCGAGTTCATTTTCACGATGCAGGAGGTGTCGCGTGTGCACCCTCCGGACAAAAAGGTTCTGGAGAACATCACGCTCGCGTTCTACCCGGGCGCCAAGATCGGCGTGATCGGCACGAACGGGTCCGGCAAGAGCTCGCTGATCCGGATCATGGCCGGCGTCGACAAAGAGTTCATCGGCGAAGCCAGGCCGCATCCGGGCACCAAGATCGGCTACTTCGCGCAAGAGCCGGATCTGGGCAGCGCGAAGACGGTGATCGACGCGGTGAACGAAGGCGTGGCCGACATCCGGGCGCTGATCAGCGAGTTCGAGGCGGTGAGCATGAAGCTCGGCGAGCCGCTCTCCGACGACGAGATGACCAAGATCTTGGACAAGCAGGCCGCGCTGCAAGACAAGATCGACGCGGCCGACGCGTGGAACCTCGACCAGCGTTTGCAATTGGCCATGGACGCGTTGCGTTTGCCGCCGCCAGACGCGGAAATCGCCAAGCTCTCCGGCGGTGAACGCCGCCGCGTTGCGCTGTGCCGCATCTTGCTCTCGCGCCCCGACATGCTCTTGCTCGACGAGCCGACCAATCACCTCGACGCGGAGTCCGTCGCTTGGCTCGAGCGCTTTTTGCAAGAGTATCCGGGCACCGTGGTGGCCGTCACCCATGATCGTTATTTCTTGGATGACGTCGCCGAGTGGATCTTGGAGCTCGACCGCGGCAAGGGTTATCCGTTCAAGGGCAACTACACCTCTTGGCTCGAGCAAAAGTCCGCGCGCTTGGCGCTCGAAGAAAAAGGTGAGAGCGCGCGCCAACGCAAGCTGAAGCAAGAGCTCGAGTGGGTGCGCGCTTCACCGCGTGCTCGCCAAGCAAAGAGCAAAGCGCGCTTGGCCGCTTACGAGGAGCTCGTCAGCAAGGCTGACAAGGGCTCGAGCGATCCGACCGAAATCAGCATTCCGCCCGGACCGCGCTTGGGCGAAAACGTGATCGACGCAGTCTCACTGCGCAAAGGCTTCGGCGATCGGCTGCTGATCGACGGACTGGATTTCCGGCTCCCGCGCAGCGGCATCGTGGGCGTGATTGGCCCGAACGGCGCGGGCAAAACCACGCTCTTTCGGATGTTGGTGGGCGAAGACAAGCCGGACGGCGGCGAGCTAAAAGTCGGCAACACCGTCAAAATCGCGTACGTGGATCAGTCTCGCTCGTCGCTCAAACCTGACAACAGCGTCTTTCAAGAGATCTCCGGCGGCAACGAGAAGATCTCGCTCGGCTCACGCGAAATCGCTTCACGGGCCTACTGCTCGTGGTTCGGTTTCAAAGGCAGCGACCAGCAAAAGAAGCTCGGCACCATGTCGGGCGGTGAGCGCAACCGCGTGCACCTCGCCAAGCTCTTGAAAGAGGGCGGCAACCTGCTGCTGCTGGACGAACCGACCAACGACCTGGACGTCGACACCCTGCGCGCGCTCGAAACCGCAATGTTGGACTTCCCCGGCTGCGCCGTGATCATCAGCCACGATCGCTGGTTCCTCGATCGTATCGCGACCCACATCCTCGCCTTCGAAGGCAACAGCAAGGTCGTCTGGTTCGAAGGCAACTACCGCGACTACGAAGAAGACCGCAAACGCCGCCTAGGTGTCGACGCCGATCAACCCCAACGCATCAAATACAAACCGCTCAAGATCTGACCCACAACGCGGCCAAGCGCCCACTCCGAACACACTTCTCGTTCCCAAGAGTGGGCGCTCGCGCTCCAGCAACGCACCTCAAAACCCGCCTTGTTCCCGTCGCAGTGCGCTCTCACACAGCGCACGAACAAGGCATCGTTGAAGCCAAGCACGAGCTAGAGCGACTCCCTGAGTTTGAACCGCCAAGTCGCCAAGCCGCCAAGAAGAGGGAGATTGGGGTTCGCGTTGGTCGACAGATTGCGGCACTGTGACGGCAGAGCGTGGTCGTGGCGTGCGTGCTCAATGACTCGGCAATGGCGCAGTCTGCGTCGTAGATAACTCGCGCTGCGTCGTGCAACGCAAACCCAAGATCAACGCGAGCGCTTCGCTGCACTTCGTTTCGCTGGGTCGGGCAGCGCGCTTGGCGGCTTGGCGACTTGGCGGTCTTCCCCTCTCGCTCGTCCGCGACGATGGGTGCTGTCATTCAGCGCAACAGGACGAATGCGCGCTCCACGAGGGAGCCGAGGACGGTCATGAGTAGGGCGCCGATGAGGGCGGTGCTGAAGTTTTTGATTTTGATGCTGTCGGAGATCTTGTCCGAGAGGCTCAAGATGATGGCCATCACGATCCAGCGCGTGATGAAGGCGAGCAAGAAGCCGATGCCGAGCGTCGCGACGCCGAGCATGACGAAGATCAACCAGCCGAGGAGCCAGTTCAGCGTTCCGAACACGGCGGCTGCTTTGATCGCGCCCCACAAGCCGTTCACTTTGAAGCCGGGCAAGATCGCGGCAGTCAGCCAAACCGCGATCGCGAGGATCAGCCACGTCAGGAGGAAGTGCACTTCAGTTGAGCTCCGCTAGTTGTTTGCGCGCGCGGTCAGCCCAGCGTTGCTCGCGTTTGCGCTGCGATTCGGGTAGTGAAGCGAACTCGCTCAGCGCCAAATCCAGCTCGTTCCTCGCAGTGATCGAATCGCCGCGTTCTTTCGAGTAGTGGGCCAGTGCCAGGCGATGATTGATGCGTTTGGTGACGCTGACCAAGCCGGTGAGTAGACCGATGGTGTCTTCTTGTTGCCCGGCTTGCCAGAGCGCTTCGGCGTAATCGAGGGCCGCGGTGTAGTCGCGGAATTCGGGCTCGAGCTCCATCAGGGTTGCGAGTTCCTCGACTGCCTCGCGTGGGCGACCGAGGTTCAGCAACGCGCGAGCCAGGCCGTGCAACGCCTCCTTGCTGTCGCGATTCATGCGCAGCACGTCGCGGTAGCGACCGATGGCTTCCGGGAAGCGCGAGAGCTCGTAGAGCCGGTCGGCGAAGGCGAGCTTGTTGAGCTCGCTGGGCGTTTGACGGGCGAGCTCGGACAGCTCTTCGAGCGTTGGTCCGCTCGGAGCAAACGTCGCGGGCGGCCTACGACCTGTCAGCTCCGGCAGCTTGAACAAGAAGAAATAGATGATGGCCGCGAGCGGAATCAGGAAAATCAGCAGCTTCCAGATGAAGGAGGAGCGACGCCGAATCGCGTCGACCAGCATCCAGAGTTGGAAGGCGCCGATCACCAAATAGGTGATCAGCAGCTGGGGAGTCATTGGTGGGGGTTGAAACATCAGACTGCCAATGCCTCCACGGCAGGGGGTTCGACGGCCGTCGGCCGCTTGCGATGCAGGTCGAGATCGTGCGGGGTGCCGGTGCCGGCAAGCAACGCGGTGCGCACCCCGCGATGCGGGAAGTCGCGCACGCCGAACAGCGCTTCGACCACTTCCGAAATTTTGGCCGAACCCTGTTGTCCGATTTCGATCGTCACATCGACGGCAATCATGCGCCCAATCAGACCCGCACGTTCGAGAAGCTCGCGCGATTCATCGCCAGCGAGCTGCATTTTTTGGACGAAGCGCCGAACGTCGACCATTTTGCCCAAACCTTCAACGTCTCGGCGAATCTTGCATTCCGTCTTGGCCAAAAATTCAGCCACTCGACGCTCCAATTCCGGCACGCCGCCGAGTTCGGCGAGCGCGCTTTCCGCAAGAGCAATCACATAGCGTGCGCCCGTCACGATCGTGGTGATCACGCGGTCGTTGCTGGAGAGCATCTGCACGTTCTTGAACGCGATACCGCCGCTAGCGGCAGCGTTCAGCCGCACCAGCAACTGTTCGGGTGCCGGAGCGTCAATCAGCGACACGTCCATGAACTCGTCCAAGCTGGCGACGCCCAGTGACAACGCTGGACCGAACGACATCTCTGGCTTCGGGTGAAAGCCTTTGCTGTATGCGGTGCGCGTCCCCGCGCGCCGAACCAGGCGCGGTAGCTCGCGCGTCAGATCCAAGTGCCCGAGCAACGCGGCTGGCCCAGTCTTGCTGAAATTCAGCCGAAAACGCTGAGGCTCCCCGCCCGAACGCACGGGCCGCAAGGCCTCCGGCAATTCGAGCCGCTTCTTCTTTTGCTTCTTCTTGGCGGCCGAGGCAGCGACGGCAGCCGCATCGGGTGGAGCTTCGAATGCAAACGGTTCGGGCGCCGATTCGTCGAAGATCGGCGTGACCGCTGCGGGCGCTGTTTCGACCATGGGCAGCCGCACGCGCTCGGTCGCGCCGAGCTTGTTCAAGAACTCGACGCGCTCGCTGCGCATCTTGGTCATGTCGCAAGCGATGCCGCAGTCGTAGCAAACCAGTTTGCGCTTATCGCTCGCGGCGTCCGCCACGTTGGTGTGATGGATGAACATACCCGCCACTTTGCCGCACGGCGGGCTCAAGCGACTGGCGAGTGCGCGGCGGTACTCACGCGCCAAAAAGCCATCTTCCAGCCCGATATCGAAGTGATCCCAGGGCAGGCGCGCGGCAACGGGCAGCGTGCCGAGGTAAGGCGCGATCTGAACGCCGTAGAACGCGAGCGCCTCTTTCCAAGCTTCGAGCTTGAGCTGGTCGTCCCAGGAGTCGAACTGCGCACCGTGTAGAAACGCACGCTCGATCACTTGACCGAGTTTGCGATCGCCGCGCGCGAGCACTCCCTCGAGCACGCTCGCCGTCGATTCATGGACGCGCAGCTTGAGCCCTTTCACGCGGCTCGCTTCCTCGCGCAGCAAGTCTTGCTTGCGCAACACCTCATCGAACGAATCCTGAGCGCACCACTGAAACGGCGTGTGCGGCTTCGGCACGTGGGTCGAGACGCTGACCGTGACCGTCGGTTTTTTACCAACGCGCTTGCCCACTGCGAGCGCATTCTTGCCGACGCTGATGATGCCGCGCACATCCTCGTCTTCTTCGGTCGGCAGCCCGATGATGAAATACAGCTTCATCTTGTCGAAACCGCGGGAGAACACGCGCTCCGCGGTTTCCATCAGCTGCTCTTCGGTGACGTTCTTGTTGATCACGTCGCGCATGCGCTGCGTGCCGGCTTCTGGCGCGAACGTGAGGCCGCTTGCGCGCACCTTGCGCATGTCATCCAGCAAATCCTCGGCCAGGCCGTAAGCGCGCAGCGAGGCCACGCTCAAGCTCACGCGCTCCGGTGCGGTCTTCTCGACCAGATTCTTGATCAGCGGCGAGATGCACGACACGTCCGCGGTCGAGAGCGCGGTCAAGCTCACTTCGTCCTGCCCGGATTTGTCGAGCGCGCGCAGCACGGTGTCGATCACCTCTTGCGGATCACGCTCGCGCACCGGGCGATAGATCATACCCGCTTGGCAAAAGCGACAGCCCTCGGTGCAACCGCGCGCGACCTCGATGCTCATGCGATCGAAGATGGCTTCAGGACCACCCACCGGTCCGTCATCGGGGAAGGGGAACTTGGAAATGTTGGCCAAAAGCCGGCGTTCGATCGGAAACGGCGCGCCTGCGACGTTGGCACCAGTGACGACCTCGAAGCCCGTCTCGGCGTCGACCGCGACGTCGTACAGCGAGGGCACGTACACACCGGGGATCTTCGCCAGCTCGATCAGCCGTTCGCTGCGCGAGAGCCCACGCTTCTTGGACTCCACCCACGAAAGCGCGATCTCGGTCGTGGCCTCTTCGCCATCGCCGATCAAGACCGCATCCAAGAAGATCGCCATCGGCTCCATGTGCGTGGCGACTGGGCCACCGGCGATGATCAGCGGATCGTCGTCACTGCGATTCGCGCTGCGCAGTGGAATGCCCGACAGCTCGAGCATCTTCAAGATATTGGTGTAAGTCAGCTCGTATTGCAGCGAAAAGCCGACCACGTCGAAATCGCACAGTGGGCGCGCACTCTCGAGGGACAAGAGCAATTTGCCGTGCGCGTGCAGCTCGCGCTGCATGTCGATCCACGGCGTGTAGGCGCGCTCCGCCAAGGTGCGCGGGTGGTCGTTCAAAATCTTGTACAACATGCGGAAGCCCAAGTGGCTCATGCCGATGTCGTAGATGTCGGGGAATGCCAGACACACGCGCGCGTCTACGGACTGCCAGTCTTTCCTACGCGTGCCGTGCTCGGCGCCGGTGTAGCGCGTCGGCTTCTCGACGCGCTGGAGGAAATTCGAATAGGGATGTTCGAAGAGTTGCATGGGCTGGTTTTTCCGGCGCGGTGCGGTTCGCGAAGGAGCGCTGCTATAGCCTGGGGCGGCCCGTGACGGTAACTTTGCCGCCGAGTTCGCGGCGCGAGGCGTGGTATTGTATCGCTTGGTGCGCCGTCAAACCTTGCTTTTCGTGTTCTTGGGCGTTGCCGGGGGCTGCGGGTCCGCTACGGACGCAACGCCAACGCCGAACTCGACGGGAGCGGGCGGGAGCGAGAGCACCCAAGCCATTCGCGAGCGAGTGCTGACCGCTTGTACAGACTTTGCGTCGCGCCTGTGCGCGGACTCCGCAGGCTGTTGTCAGCGTGCCTATTCCCGCTTCGACCAAGACGGTTGTGTTCAGACGCTGGTTCGGGACATGTGCCGTCCGGGCGCTGATGCGGTTGCCGCGGGTTTTGCCGTCTACGATGAGCAATTCGTGGAGCCATGCTTGGCGGCCCACGCAGAAGCCGACGCGATTTGTGTACCTACCTGGCAAGAAAATCTCGCGCTTCGTAAATCGCTTTGGGCGGCCTGCAAAGTACTGCGTGGTACCACCGAAGCCGGCCGCAGCTGCACGACGGACGTGACCTGCGCCGAGCCGGATGGCGAAAAGGCCGGCGTTTGCGTGCGCGGAACGTGCCAAGTGCTGGAAGTGTTGGCCGAGGGCGACGCTTGTCCGTTTCAGAACGGCACGGTTTCGACCTGCGACGTGGGGCTGTACTGCACCACCACCATGGACGCGCCGGGCGTGTGCGCGCGGGCCACCGCGCAGGGTGCGGTCTGCAGCGGCGTGCTCGCGGACGCCTCATGCGGCTTCGGCAATTACTGCGACCAAGACGAAAAGGTCTGCAAAGAGACGCTCAATCTTGGCGGCCCCGGCTGCAAACAAGGACTCGAGTGCGTCTCATTCGACTGTGACCGCAATACGAGCCTGTGCGCGCCTGCGCCGGCCGTCGTCTCGGCCGACGAGTGTTTTTAGCGGCGACGCGCCCGCACTTTCGCTACAACCGCGGCCATGTTTCCAGCAGGTCCGCTTCGCATCCCCAAGCTCACGCGTCCGCCCGAGTTGATTTGGCGCGTGCCCGGCTCGAAGAGCATCACCAACCGCGCGCTGGTCCTGGCCGCGTTGGCTGAGGGCGAGAGCATTTTGGAAGGGGTGCTGCACAGCGACGACACGCGCCACATGCGCGCCGCGCTCTCCGCGCTCGGCATCGCAATCGAAGATCTGGGTCCGACGACGCTGCGCGTGCGCGGTGGGCGGGGCCAATTGCGAGCGCCCAAGGAACCGTTGTTCGTCGGTAATAGCGGGACCACAGTGCGCTTCTTGGCCGGGCTATGCTGCTTGGTGCCGGGCCCCGTCACCCTCGTAGGTGATGAGGCGATGGCGCGCCGCCCGATTCAAGATCTGGTCGACGGCTTGCGGCAGCTAGGCGTGCAAATCGACTGCGAAACGGGCTGCCCGCCGCTGACCATCCACGGGGGACGTTTGCCCGGGGGCTCGCTGACCATGCGCGGCGATCGCTCGAGCCAATATTTTTCGGCGCTGCTCATGGCGGCGGTGCTGGCGGACGGCCCGGTGACGGTCGACATCTCGGGCAACTTGGTGAGCCGCCCGTACATCGACATCACGCGCCGCATGATCGAAGACTTTGGCGGCTCGGTCGACGTCACTCCGAAGGGCTACAGCGTGCCGTCAGGCGCCGCGTACAAAGCGCGCACTTACACGATCGAACCAGATGCCTCGTCCGCGAGCTATCCGTTCGCGCTCGCCGCGGCGACGGGCGGCACGATCACCGTCCCTGGCCTGGGCGTTTCGGCGTTGCAGGGCGACTACGGATTCTTGGACGTGCTGGCGCGGGTCGGCGCGCGCGTCGAGAAGGGCGAAACGAGCAGCACCGTGACCGGCACGGGCAACTTGCACGGGATTGCGGTCGACATGCACGATATCTCCGACACGGTGATGACCCTGGCCGCGATCGCGCCCGTGCTCAGCGGCGAAACCGGTATCAGCAACGTCGCCAACATTCGCATCAAAGAGACGGACCGGCTGTTGGCCACGGTTCAAGAGCTGCAGCGACTCGGCCAGGCCGTAAAGCACGGTGAGGATTGGTTGAGCATCGATCCGCGCCCGCTGACCCCCGCGACGGTGCACTGTTACGCGGATCACCGCATGGCGATGAGTTTCGCCGTGTTGGGCGCCGCGGCCGGCGGCGTGAGCATCGAAGACCCGGCCTGCGTGGCCAAAACTTACCCCGGATTTTGGGCGGATTTGGCCGCGTGCTACGCGGGCGAGCAGCCCTGGTAGGCGCAGTTCTGGAAGGCACCGCTTGTGCCATTGCTGGAAGAGCCATGGCGCGGCGCGCCATACTTTCGTCACGAGCCAGCAATTTCTCGCGCCGCGTGACGGAGCACGGTAAACGGATTACAGCTGCCTGCCTCGCAGTCCTCGGGCGGGGGCCAAAAGCAAATGTCGGGTCTCAGCATTATCGGCACCGGTCACTACGTCCCCGGCCGGCCTTATTCGAACCACGATCTGTCACGCGTCCTCGACACGAACGACGAATGGATTCGTCAGCGCACCGGGATCGCACAGCGTCACTATTGTCCAGAAGGGCAAGGGGTTTCGGATTTGGCGCTCACTGCTGCGCAACGCGCGCTGGAGGCGGCCGGTAAGCGTCCCGAAGACGTCGACTACATCTTGTTTTCGACGATGACGCCAGACCACGTCTTTCCGGGCTCAGGGTCTCTGCTCGCGGCCAAGCTCGGCTGTCCGACGATTCCGTCGCCCGACTTGCGCACGCAATGCGCCGCCTCGCTGTACGGCTTCCAGATTGCGGACGCGCTGCTGCGCGCGGACGCCGCGGGCTGTATCTTGATCGTGGGCGCCGAAGCGCACGCCGGTCTGATGCCGTGGCGTGATTGGGACATCCTCGAGGGCACGAGCGACCGCCGCCCCTCGCCTGAGGATTGGGACCGAGCCACGCGCCACCGCGGCTGGGCGATTATTTTCGGAGACGGCGCGGGTGCCCTGGTCGTCGAGCGCAACAAGGCGCCGGGCAAGGGCGTGATCGCGGTGGACATTCACTCGGACGGTCGCTTCGCCTCGCAGCTGTGTATTCCTGCGGGGTTCCGCACGCGCCCGTATGTCTCGGCAGCGACCCTCGACGGCGACGCCGCGCTGCTGCACATGGACGGCCGCGAGGTGTTCAAGCACGCCGTGACCAAGCTGCCCAAGTCGATTCAAGCGGTCTGTCAAAAGGCCGAAGTGAGCGTCGACCAAGTCGATTGGTTCATCGCGCACCAAGCCAACGCGCGCATCAATGAGGCGATCGCGTCCCGGCTCAATGTGCCGATGGAGCGTATGCCCAGCAACATCGAGCGCTTCGGGAACACCTCGGCGGCGACCATCCCGATCTTGATGGACGAGATGCGCCGTGACGGTCGCATCCAGCCCAATCAGTTGATCTGCGTCGCCGCGCTCGGCGCCGGGTTCCACTGGGGCAGCCTGCTGATTCGCACGTGAAACCGAGCGAGCACTACACTTTCGGTGACACCGACGTCGCGGCCGAGCGCCTGCGCCTGCTCGGTCGCGTGTTCGAACCGAGCTCGAGCCGCTTGCTCGGCTCCCTCGGCAATCCCGCGGGCGCGCTGGCAATCGATTTGGGGTGCGGCCCAGGCGCCACGACGCGGCTCGTCGCCGCGCACGTGGCCTGCGAGCGCGTCGTCGGTCTCGATCAGTCGCCGCGCTTGCTCGATCAGGCGACGCGCGAGCAAGCCACCGAGCGCATTTCGTTCGCACAGGCGGACGTCTCCGCGCCGCCCTTCCCGCTGCCCGCCGCAAACGTCCTCTATTCGCGTCACTTGCTCACGCACCTCAGAGATCCGGGGCAGATCGTGCGCGCGTGGGCGCAGGCGGCCGAGCCCGGTGCGCTGCTTTCGCTCGAAGAGACGGCGTTCATGACCAGTGAGCACCCTGCGTTCCCGCGCTACTACGCGCTGGTCGAGCGCATGCAAGCGCACTACGGACAACGCATGTACATCGGCCGCGAACTCGCCGCGGTCACGACCTGCGCCGAGTGGTCGCAAGAGCACGCCGAAATATACGTCGCACCCTTGCCGGCAAAAGACATGGCGCGCCTGCACTCGCTCAACTTGAGCACCTGGTCCAACGACCCCTTCGCGCAAGCCAACTACGATCGCGAAGAGCTCGCCGTTTTGGGCGCAGAGCTCGCGCAAATCGCCGCCGGCGAAATCAGCGCGCCGCCCGTCTCCTGCGGCATCGGCCAAGTCGTGCTGCGTCGCCGCTAAGTCTCCAAGAATTTTCATTGATGGTCACGCGCCACGTCACACCGCGGCGCAGCCTTCGGCGTCGCGGACGAGGGAGCGGAGAGGGACTAACCGCCGAGCCGCAGAGATCTGAGAGAGAGAAGATTGGGGTTTGCTCGTCGCGGCGATTTGCGTCGTGACAACGTGAGCTTCGACGTTGATTGAGAAACCAAAAAATCTCCCTCAGATCTCTGCGGCCTCTGCGGCTCGGCGGTCAATCTCTGGGACCGTTCAAAGCGGCTCGAGGGTAGCTTCCGCGAGCTCGAGCGTCTTGCCCCGCGAGCCGACATGCGCGCGGAACAATGCGCCCAGTGAGGTGCGATGCCGGATCGCGGCCGCCCCTCTCAGGCGATCGTTTCGATCGTTACCAAGTTTGCGGCCAAGCGGCGCAAGGCTTCCAAACTGCGTCGCTGCCAAGGCAGATTCGGGTTCGTCAAAAACGCGATTTGGTAGCGCACGTCGGAGTTTTTCACGGTGTCGATCCAAACCACGAACGATTTGAAGCAGCTCGAGTTCATGAACGTGAGCAGTTTGAAATCGCAGCTGACTTGAGACAGCCCGATGCGCAGCGCTTCTTCGTGCACGAGCTTCAGGTAGTCGTGCACCACGCTGGTGGCGTTCATGTCGCCGCTGCCCGTGAAAACCAGCCGCAAATTGAAGTCGACCAACGTGGGCGTGACTTGAAATCCTTCACCGCCCACGGCGGCGAGTTGCAGCGCGCTCATCGGCTCACCCGTTCGCTGGCTTTGCCCTCGGCCGTCAAGATCAGCCAATCTTGTTCGGTCGCGTAGTACAGCTCCATCTCGCTCTCTGCCGGAATGCGTGCGAGTCCCAATCCGGAGACGTCGCGGCGCCCTGCGCTTTCGCGAATCAGCTCGTCGTAGTGCGCGATCGGATCATTGGCTGCTGCGAGCGCGTCGAGCCGCCAGCGCGCGTCCGCCATGCGCTCGGGCGCTGCGCGATTTTTGGTGCGCATGCGAACCACGAGGCCACTCGCCTTCGCCTCCAAGCGCAGATGAAATTCCGCCACTTCACCGACCGAATACTTCACGATATTTTCCAGCAATTCGTGCGCCGCGAGCAGCAACCGTGACAGACCATCAGGATCTGCCACGTGCGGCTTGCACAAATCGGACAACAACGAACGCAACGGGCCGATCTGAGTCGCCAGCGGTCGGAACGACAGCGTGAGCGAAACGAGCGCCGGTGCGTCGTCGGAGTCGGTCATTGAATACTAATGATCTTGGTCGCGGTGCCCGGCAAGCCAGAGAACGGCGGAACCGTGGCGCGCTTCATGGTCGTCGCGATGCAAGTGCCGCTCGAGGTGCCGGCAAATGGCGCGTCGCTGACCGTCGCGCTTGAAACTTTGCCGCTCGGATCGAAGGTGACCATCACAGTGGCGAGGCCCGTGGGACCGCCCGCTTCTTTGCACTTGGCCGTCTCCATCGCGGCGGCTGCGAGCGCTTTGTTGGCGGCGTTCGGATCGAAGCGCTGGCCAGTGGCGCCGCTCTTTTCGTCCGCGTTGCGCGCGCCATTGGCGAACATCTCGGCGAAGCCTGCGTTTGGAGTGCCACTCAGCGAGCCCTTCGGTGGGTCGAGCGCCGATCGCGATGAGCCCGCAGCGACTGTGTTCGCCGGAGCAGCGGTTGGCGCTGGCTCAGCGTTTGCAGCCGTGGGCTCAGCGGTATGACTCGCCGGCGGAGTCGCGGGCGGCAACGCGCTGATCGGCGTGGGCGGGGGCAGTTTGTCGTCCTGCGAACTCTTCCACGCGTACAGGCCGCCGGCGATTGCGACCAACAACACGACCAAGCCGAGGATTAGTGGAGCGCGGTTCTTTCGTTCCTCGGGCCACTCGGGCACGCCCGGTGTCGGGCCGGGAGCTCGCGATGACGGTGCTTTCGCGGCCGGCGCTTTCGCGCCTGGAAACGGTTGCACCGGCGTGGCGAACGGGGCGGCGATCGCTGGCGCGGGCACCATGACTGGCGGTTCCGGCGCGGGCGGGAACGATGGCGCGGCGGGGAACGCGGGCGCCGCTGGGAACGAAGGCGCCGCTGAAAATGAAGGCGCTGGCGCCGGCGGTTCGAACGGCTGCGTGACGGGTTGCAGCGGCTGCCCGATGCCGGACATGGTTGGCGCCGGCGGGCGCGGTTTTGGCAGATCCGGCTTCGACGACGGTTCGAGCGTCGGAGCTGAGGGCGCTTTGGCTCGCACGGGAGCCGCAGGCGGCGTGGCTTGCGCTATTTGCGCCAGCTGCGCCGCCGTTGGCGCAAGCACGATCCGCGTCGGCGGCTCGATGCCTTGGAGCTCGGGGACTTGCCCGATCTCGAGCCACTCATCCATTCCTTCACGCCAAACCAGCGTGCCGAAATCGATCGCGCCGGCGATCATTTCTTTTTCGATCTCCGCGAACGTCAATTCGCGATCTTGTCCGTCGGGATAGTCGACGGCCCAGAGCGCTTCGGTTGCGGGCGCGGGCGCCGCCTTGGGCACCGGCGCGGCCGTCGGTGACGATGCAGCCGTCGGTGACGATGCAGGCGCAGGTAGAGGCGCGGGCATGGGCAAGGGCCCGAGTGCCGCAGGTTTCGCGGTCGGCGCGGGCGCGGCCTTCGCGGTGGTCGTAGCGGGCACTTTCGCCGCCAAACCCATCAGAGTCTTTTGCGTGTAACCGGGCGCGGCCGTTTTCGCTGCCGTCGCCGTGGCCGGCGCTTTGGCGGTCACCGGTTCGACTGGCGCGGCCTTCGGCGTCGAACCGATAGTCGCTTTGGGTTGCGCGGTTGCAGCCGCTGCCTTCGGTCCGACGGGCTCAGCGACTTTGGGTGCGACCGGCTCGGCAGGCTTGGGGGTGACCGGTTCCGCGACTTTGGCTGCGAGCGGCTCAGCAGCTTTCGGAAGGACTGGATCGGGCAGCTTCGGAGAAGAGCCGAGCGCGGCTCGCGCTGCAGTTGGTGTCGCTGCCGCTTTGGCCGTCGTCGCCGCGGGTTTCGTCTCCGCCGCCTTGGCGCTCGCGATCGGTTTTTGCTCCGCCGCTTTCGGCTCTGCCGGTTTAGGTTCGACTGCCGTCGTCGCCGCGGGTTTTGGCTCGGCCGCTTTTGGCGTCGCTGTCGCCGTGGGCGCGACTTTGGGTTCAGCCGCTTTGGGTGTCGCGACCACAGCAGTGATCTTCGGCTCGGCCGCCTTGGCGGTCGCGAGCGCAGGCGAAGCCTTGGGCTCACTCGCCGGCACAGCCGCCTTCTGAGCCACCGCAGGCTTCACTTCCGGCTGCGCTTCCGCCGTCTTCGGCGATACCGCCGCACTCGGCGCGGCTGCAACAGGCGTGGCCGCAACCGGCGCAGGCGCAACCACTGGAGCAGGCGCAGGCGCAACCACTGGAGCAGGAGCAGGCGCAGGCGCGACCACCGGAGCCGGCGCGGGCGCGACCACCGGCGCGACCACCGGAGCCGGCGCGGGCTTCGCTTCGACCACTGGGGGCGGTGGCGGTGCGGCCTCGGCGATCGCCGGCGCCGGTGCAGGTGCAGGTGCTTCCGCCGCGGGCGGCGGGTGAACCGAATCAGACGCCGCTACGAGCGGCGCATCGGTGGTGCCATCGACACGAATGCCGGCCTGGCACTGTTTACACTTGATGGTGACAACGCGCCCTTTGACCTTGCGCTCGTAGACGTCGTCCGCGATGGAGAAAGTCTTCAGGCAAGCCGTGCACGTAATGGGAAACGGCATCCGAACATCAGCGTACACGGATCGGCCTGCCGCGCCCCAAATTTGCACGTTTCGCAGTGCGCTCCGCGTTGCTTCGCTAAGCGGGGGTACAAACTTTCAGCGCCGCGCCGCCGGAGTGCGTACACCACCGCCGTTTCGGCTACGGTACGCGACGTCATGAACGGATTCGAACAAGGCCGGGTGGCCGCGCGTCGCGACTGGGCGCCTGGCCTAATTACGCTCACCGTCGACGCCACCATCGAACCCTTCAACGCCGGCCAATTCGTGAATCTAGGCCTCGAACTCAACGGCGAATTCGTACGCCGCTCGTATTCGATCGCCTCCGTGCCCGGCGCACCGCTCGAGTTCTACCTCAAGGAGGTCCCGGGAGGCGCACTCACACCTCATCTTACACGCCTCCAATCCGGCGCAGCCGTCTGGGTCGAACGCAAGCCGCAGGGTTTTTTCACTCTCGCGTACGTCCCGCCCTGTCGCGAACTCTGGCTCGTCGCGACTGGCACGGGTCTCGGCCCATTCCTCGCCATGCTGCGCGGCACAGAAGTCTGGCAGCGCTTCGAGCGCGTCAGCCTCGTGCACGGCGCGCGACTCCCCGCTCACCTCTCGTACGCCGAAGAACTCGCCGCACTCAGCGCCAAACACGCGGGCCGGCTCTCGTACACGCAACTCGTGAGCGGCGGCCAACACGGCAGCGCCCTACCCGGTCGCGTCACCACCGCATTCGCCGACGGCACGCTCGAGGCCCGCGCTGGCCTCACCCTCGACCCCGAGCGCTCGCACCTCCTGCTCTGCGGCAACCCCGACATGATCCTCGAACTCACCGCCGTCCTCGCCACCCGCGGCCTCCGCAAACACCGTGTGCGCACGCCGGGCCATATCACCTCGGAAAAGTACTGGTGAACGACTCGGGGGGCGTTGGTTTGCGCCAGAGGTGGCGCGTGTTTCTGTTCGGGGTGGTAGCGGCGAGTGCTTCGGTCTCGCTCGCCTGCGGTGGCAACAGCGCGAGCACGGGCAGCGCTGGTTCGAACACAGGTGGTTCGGAAGCTGTCGGCGGCGCGGGCGGCTCACAGACGACGAGCTCCGGCGGCACGAGCTCACACGGCGGCGCCGTCGATGCGTTTGCCACGGATTCGGAGCTCGCGCCGAGTCACACCGCATGCAAGCCGGACTGCCCGCGCAACCAATATTGCGTGCTCATCGGCCGCGAGTGCGGAACGGTTCCCTGCTTGGCGCACGCAGTCTGCCGCGACCTTCCGCTGTGCGGCGAGTCATTGGCCTGCCCGCTCGGCCCAGCACAAACGTGTACCGACGATCCCACCGACTCCTGCACGCCCACGAGCGGTGTGCAGTGCACCTCACGTTGCAACTGTGCGTTCGACGCCCAAGACTGCACCGCAGCAACGGTCGCAGACTTTCGCCCAGACCGCTGCGAGTGCGCGACACCCGGACCCGCCACCACTTGCCTCGGCGTCGAGTGCCCCACCGACACCGAATGCGAAATCGCCCTCGGCAAAGCGTACTGCGTTCTCCCCTAGAAAGCGCGCCATCATCGGCCTTCTTTTGTTGATGGTCACGCGCCACAACCAATCCCGTCAAAGCCTTCGGCGTCGCGGACGAGGGAGAGAGATTAACCGCCGAGCCGCAGAGGCCGCAGAGATCTGAGAGAAAAGATTGGGTTTGCGCTTCGCGGATGCTTACGTCGTAGCCACGACTAGCTTGCCGTGAATCGCGCCCCCCAAAAAATCTCTTTCAGATCTCTGCGACCTCTGCGGCTCGGCGGTTCAAATTCAGGGTTGTTCTAAGCGCGCTGCGAGAGTCAATACGGCCCCATCGCGGGCCACGAGCGGGCGCACTTCGGTTGGCACAGCGCGTTTCTGCGAGGTGCGTTGCTGGATCGTGGGCGCCTCTCAGACCCCGTCTTTGCCGAAGACGGGGATGGCTGCGCCGGAAATGTCGCGGGCGGCTTCCGAGAGGAGGAATGCAATCACTCCTGAGAGTGATTCGATGCTCACCCATTTGCTGGGATCGTGTTTGGGCATGGCGGCGCGGTTGGCCGGCGTGTCGATCGTGCTCGGTAGCACGGCGTTGATGCGCACGTTGTCGGGGAGCACTTCTGCGGCTGTGGCTTGCACCAGCGCCAGCACGGCCGCTTTGGACGCGGCATAGGCGGCCGCTCGCGCGCCCTCCCACGGGCGCGGTGCGGTGCGTGACCCGATCGCGACGACAGAGCCGGATTTTGCGGCGACCATACGCGGCAGCAGCGCTTGCAAGGCGACGCGCGTCGTCTCCAAGTTGGCGCTCATCACCGTGCTCCAAATCGCGTCGCCGCCCGCCTCGAAAAGCCGCGGTCCGCCTTTCCACGTTCCTGCGATCAGCACCGCGCCGGAGACTTCCGAATCTCCGAGCGCGCCTTGCCAAGCGTCGTTCGAGCTCACATCGAAGCCGAGCACTCGGCAGTTGGCGACGCCGGCGAAGGTTTGTTGCGCGCGCGCCGCATCGCGCTCGATGGCGATCACGCGCTTACCGCTCGCGCTGAGCGCACGAACCACACCCGAGCCGAGCGCACCGCCCGCTCCAGTCACTACGATTTCGCCTTTTTCCATGTTCAAAACACCACGCCCAGTGAGAATCGGGCCAAGAGGTCGAAGGGGTACAAATAGCCGTGTAGGTCGCCCACGGAAGTGCCAGCCGCGTTCAACTTGATCAACAGCTGATCTTTCGGGCAATCCGAAGTCGGCTTGTTGAACATGTCGAAGCAGCGATTTTCTTGGTTCAGCTCGTAGCCAAGGCCGAAGCCGTAGGCCAGCGTGAACACGCCCCAACGGCTGTGGCTGCCGAACATCACGAACAGCTCGCGATCGGTGTGGCTCACCATATCGTTGGCGGGTGCGGTCGTCTTGTACGTGTACGCGTAGTTAGTGATGCCCACGCGCAGCACGTAGCTCGTGAACGGCTTGCCGCCGAACCAAATGCCCGCGTCGATCGCTGCGCCCGCCATCGGCCCCCAGCCGTTGGATTCTTGATGCAACGATGACTTCTCGTACGTGCTGTAGTTGAGCATCGGCGGTGATTTCGTGGTCACGAACACCGGCACCAGCTCCGCAGTGAAGTATTTGGAGAGCTGCACTTCGAGCTCCAAACCAAGCCGGCCCTCGAGCAAGAAATTGAACGGATCGACGCGCACGGAGAACTCGGGGCGCTTAGAGCCGGTGTCTGGGGCTTTCGGGGGGGGCGGCGGCGGCTCGACCGGCGGCGGATACGCTTGCGGAGCCGCGGCGTAGCCCGTCGCCGGAGGAGCTTGCCCGTAGGCGGGTGCCTGAGGGTACGCGGGGGGCGGCGCAGCTGGTGCTGCTGCGGGCGAGGCGCTCGGCGCAACAGGCGACGGAGGTGTCGGCGTAGCAGAAGGGGTGGGAGCAGGGACCGGCGCGGGTCTCGGTGCTGGCGCGGGTGACGCTGCGGGGGAGGGGACCGGCGCAGGTACGGGCGGGAATGCCGCCGTGGACGACGTCGAGCTCGCTTGTGCGGATGCGCGATTCGGTAGGACGAGGAGCTGACTCGCAATGCCGAGAATGAGCGCGGTCGAACGCGCAAGCGATGCCATGCCTGCAGCATAAGGCAGCGCCGCGTTCGGCGCGAGCCGCTGAAAGTCCCACAAACGCGCCGAAATTTAGCTGAAATCGCGCCGCGCGTGGCGTTGCGAGGGCTGCCAAGAAGCGCTAGGGTCAGACCGGTTCGCCGGGTGAATTTGCCAAAACTTCCGGCGGTCTCTCGAACTTCGACCTGGCATTTCCCGATCCAACCTCTCCGGAGCCTCGTTCAGCATGGCACTACAGATTCAATTGGCATCGACCGACGCAAGCAGCGCGGTCTGTGATGCGCTGATCGTCAGCGTGTGCCAGGGCACCGTGTCCAGTCACCCGACCGTGGTCGCATTGGACAAGGCGCTCGGCGGCTCGCTGCTCGAGCACATCAAGAGCGTCGAATTCGAAGCCAAGTTGGATCAGGTCCTCGAGTTGCCCACGCTCGGTCGCGTCAAAGCGAAGAAGCTGGTGTTGCTCGGCCTGGGTAAAGCTCAAGAGCTGGATGCAGCGCGTCTGCGCGCCTCGCTCGCTGCCTGCGTGCGCGCCAACTCCGGTTCGAGCATTCGCACGCTGCACTTGGTGCTGCCCGAAGCCGAGCTCGAGTACCGCGCGGTCGGCGAAGCCATCGCGCTCGGCGCGTATCGCTTCAACAAATACTTCACCGGCGATCGCAAGCCCAAGTCGGAGCTGAGCAAAGTCGTGCTCCATCCGGCGCGCGGCACCGCCAGCGCTGCCGATAAAAAGCAGCTGGATTTGGGCGTCGCCATCGCTGACGCGGTGGCCGTCGCTCGCGACGCGGTGAACGAACCCCCGAACGTGCTCACGCCCGAGGGCTTGGCCGAAGTCGCGCGCGGCATCGCGCGCAAACACAAGCTCAAGATCAAGGTGCTCGACAAGAAGGGCATCCTCGCCGCGGGTATGAACCTGCACTACGCGGTCGGTCAGGGCAGCGAGAACGAACCACGCTTCATCCACGTCAGCTACGTGCCAAAGAAGAAGCACAAGAAGATCGTTTTCGTCGGCAAAGGCATCACCTTCGACTCGGGCGGCTTGTGCATCAAGCCTGCGGCGGGCATGGGCGAGATGAAGTCGGACATGGGCGGCGCGGCCGCCGTGCTCGGCGCAATCGCGGCGGTGGCCACCGTGCGCCCCGACGTCGAGGTGCACGCGATCGTCGCTGCCGCCGAAAACATGCCTGACGCGGCCGCCTATCGGCCCGCAGACATCTTCACCTCGCTCGATGGCAAGACCGTCGAGATCATCAACACGGACGCGGAGGGCCGCTTGGTGTTGGCCGACGCGCTCACATACGCGACACGCCTCAAGCCCGATCTGATCATCGACGCGGCCACGCTCACTGGCGCCGCGCTGGTCGCGCTCGGCAAGACCTGCTCCGCGTTCTATGCCACCGAGGACGAGCTCGCGCGCGCCGTGGAGCGCGCAGCCCGTACCGCGGGTGAGCAGTTCTGGCGCATGCCGCTGCTCGAGGAGCTCGGCGAACAACTCAAGAGCGACGTCGCCGATCTCAAACACACCGCCGATCGTTGGGGCGGCTCGATCAGCGCTGCGCTCTTCCTGCGCGAATTCGTGGGCAAAGTGCCCTGGGTTCACTGCGACGTCGCGGGTCCCGTGCTCGCCGATCGCGCCAAGGGCATGTATCCCAAGGGCGGTACCGGCCACGCCGTGCTCACCTTTCTGAACTTCGTCGAGCAGGCAGGGCGCCCGAGCAAGTGACCGAGCGCGGCGCAGTGCAGCGCGATTCGCGCCCACCCTCGCCGGCGTTCGTGAGCAACGGTCAGAGCGCGCTCGGGTCGCTGCGCGATCGCGCGAACACTGTGCTGCCCGGGCTGTATGCCTGGGTGACCACCGTGCTGCTGCCCTCGCTCAACCACGGCGCGCCGGCCGCAGCGCGCGTCACGGCGTTCCTGGCGCTCGTGGCGCTGCTCGCCGCGCCATTGTTGCTCCGCGCGCGCCCGCTGCTCGGTCGCGGGCTGGGGATCTTCGGATTCATCGGCTGCTCGCTGCTCACCTGGTTGCTGCTCGGCGCGCGGCTCGTCCAAAACCCCAGCGACCCGCTGCTTTCGGCGTTGGGGGCGGTCGCCTTCACCCTGTACGCACTCGGTTGGGGATCCCAACGCCGTCGTGGCGCCGTTCCGGAGGATGCGCCCAATGTGATCCAAGGTCTGCCACTTCAGCCTCGAGCTCGCCCACATCCGATCGCGCCATTCGTCTTCGGGTTGGTCATCGCCAGCGCGCTGTTGCCCGTCTTCCTGGCATTTCGCGTGGCTGAAGCCGAACGAGGCTTGTTCGCACACGCCGTTGCTGTGCTGGCCGCCATCTTGACGATCACGGTTGGTGCGCGCGTCGCTACCTCACTCGGTCAACGGCGGGCCTTTCCTGCCAGCGCCGAGCGCCTGAATGCGGCGGCGGTTCCCCTGGCTCTATCGGCTCTGCTCTTCGGACTAGGTTTTCTGTGGTTGGTCGTCCGCTAGCAGGGTAATTTCCGGTTAGCCGCGTGGCGCCGCGCGAAGAAGAACCCAAATCCGTCATGAGCAAAGTCGTCGACGCGCTGAGCATCTTGCTCGTTCTGGGGGCGAGCCTCGCGTTTGCCGTCGGCGTCGCGGCCCTCGGTGAGCGGCGTGATCTGGCGGCCATCTACTGGCTCGCGATCGGAGGGCTCGTACTCCGTGCCGCGGTGGAGCTCCTCCGTCCAAGGTCGAGTACGCGATGAGCGTGGGTGCGGCTGCAACACGCTGGGCCATCGCGAGCGCGCTGCTCATTGGCGGATGTTCGGGCTCCAATGACGCCCAGGCGCCAGTCGCAACGCGCGCCCAGCTAGGCGCCGGTTTGGCGGCAAAGGTCGGCAGTGACGAAATCGCGCTCAGCACGGTCACTGGAATCGCGCGCGCCCAGCGGGTCACGTTGCTTGCGGCGCGCGACCTTGCAGCGCGTGATGCGGCATTTGCAGCGGGTGCGCGCGAAGCGTTCGCGGGTGGCTCGATTCCGTTGGTCGTCGAGCGCAGCGCTTCGTCACGCGCGCTCTTGGAGGTCCTCAAAGCCGACGCAGTCGCGCTCGGTCCGGCGAGCGACGCCGAGGTAACCGAACTCACGGCGCTGCGTTGGCAAGATTTCGACCGTCCCGAAACGGTGCGCACGACACACGCCGTGGCGATCGCCGCGAAGCCAGAGCAAGACGGTGTGGCGCGCGCAATCGCGCAACAGCTGTACGAAGCGGTGCGCGGCGCCAGGGATCCACTGGAGTTCATTCGGCGCGCGCAAGCCGTTCCGCACGAGGGCGTGGATGTGCGCGCGGAGCGCCTCCCCCCGGTCACGCGCGATGGGCGTGTCTACTTCCCGGAGGGCGCACCGCCAGAGCTCGCCAACCAGCGCTTCGACAAGGACTTCGCCGAAGCCGCTCATCGACTCGCGGTCGGCGCAATCAGCGAGCCGGCAAAATCTATCTTCGGTTACCACGTCATCCTGTGCGAGGCCCGCCTACCCGAGAATCACGTGCCGCTCGAAGAGCGTCGCAAGCTGCTCGCGGACGACGTGCTGAAAAACCGCGCCGAACGATCGAAGCAAGAGCTGCTCGGACGCCTGAGTAGCTCGACCGCGATTGCGATCACTCGTTCGGTCGACGACTTGACGGCGCGAGTTCAGGTCACTGAATGAGCCCGCGCGGTCGCGCGGCAATCGACCGCGACCAAGAAGCGTCGCCCTTCAGCGCAATTTTGTGGCGACTCTGCGAGGGCTGCTTCGCGCATGCAGCCGCGTTGGTCGACCGTGAGGGGGAGACGGTGGACTACGCGGGCCGCATCTCGCCATACGAGATTCGCGTCGCGGCGGCCGAGCTGCGACTGGTGCTCGCCTTCACGCGTGAGGCCCAAGTTTCAGGCTTTGCCCAGGTGAACGAAATCCGCATCCGAACCGGGCGGCGCAGCTACGCGATCTTCGGGCTCGGTGATGGGTACGCGATCGTTCTCGAGCTACCCCGTCATTCATTTGCAGTCTCGCCGCGCGCCCTGTTGCAGGCCACGCGCGAGCTGGAGTCCGAGGCGGGGATTGAGAGTGTGCTCCGCCCAGGCGGTACACGTTGGCTGCGGGTCGAAGTTCGGGCCTCCGTCTCCGATGCGCGCCGGCCCGACTCCGTGTGGCTGAACG
The DNA here is from genome assembly GCA_035634635.1 of Polyangiaceae bacterium. Taxonomy (GTDB): domain Bacteria; phylum Myxococcota_A; class Polyangia; order Polyangiales; family Polyangiaceae; genus PMG-095. The sequence goes on along the minus strand of DASQCO010000101.1, from coordinate 1,348 downwards.
ATGGATGGCAAGCGGTGACCGTGCTCGGTCGCTATCGAAGCGGCGACCTTGCGCGGCGGGAGCGCGGATATTTGGCGCGCTTGGCGAGCGGGGCGGAGTTCTCGCTCGTGCGCGAACCGCTCGGCGTCTGGTTCGCGGACGGCATTTCCTGAGCGTCCATCGCTCGTTTCCTCCCGATCCCTCTGAATCTGGAGCGAGGTCGGCCGTTTGCAGAGAACCCGGGCTCGAATTTCTGGTCCCCGCGCGAAGCTCCCGGAAGCTCGCCAGGCAATCGCCCGGCTCCAAACTCGAGCGCTTGAGGCGCTCATCCGCACCCAGATCCGCCAATCCGGCCCGCAGATCACTGGACGGATTTCGCCCTCCGGCCGCCCGATCACTGGACAAAAATCTGCCTCCGGCCGCCCGATCACTGGACAAAAGACAAGGGATCTTCGATCGGAACCCCTCGAAACTGCGGCGTTTTTTGGAAAATGACAGATAGTGACAAAAGCACTTGCCGAGCGACCCCGACCAGGAGCATACACCGCCTCCCGCTTCGGACCCCCACCGACGCGCCGCAGGAACCCCCAGTGGGTTCGTGCGCGCTCGGTAAAAGTTTGAAGCAGGGGGTCGCAGTAAAAAGTTAACAAAGTCTTTGACAGCAAAGACAGCGAAGACTAGATACCGCGGCCCGCTGAGGACTCGGAAGCCCGCAGAAATGCAGGGAAAAAGAGCCGAAGCAACGCGGTGAAAAAAAGTTTCGAAGGCCCTTGACAAGAGTGGCAAGAGAAACTAAACACCGCGACCCGCTGAAGAGCTTGGAAGCCCGCAGAAATGCAGGGAAAAAGAGCCCGGAAGCAAAAGCGGTGAAAAGAAAGTTTCGAAAATCCCTTGACGGGAAAGACGAGACAGACTAAACACCGCGACCCGCCGAAGAGTCTGAGAGCCCAGCAGAGATGCTGGGAAAACAGAGTCGGAAGCAAAAGCGGTGAAAACAAAGTTTCAAAAAGTCTTTGACAGCAAAGACCAGAGAGACTAAACACCGCGACCCGCTCGGAAGGAAAGCCTTCCCCTCGGTCCTTGAAAACTGAATCCTATTACCCGCGATGAGAATCGTCGTGGGTCCTCGTAACGACTCGCGAGGTTCGCCTCTCCGCTTCGGAGGGCAACCGAGTGAGTCTTCGAACTAAGAGAGCATAATGGTAACGCGAGCGATTCACTTCGCAGCGTTCACCGAAAGATTCAAACTGGAGAGTTTGATCTTGGCTCAGAACGAACGTTAGCGGCGCGCCTAACACATGCAAGTCGCGCGAGAAAGGGCTTCGGCCCCAGTAAAGCGGCGCACGGGTGAGTAACACGTAGGTCATCT
>DASQCO010000100.1:0-2518 GCA_035634635.1 Polyangiaceae bacterium | reverse complement strand
AATCGCGTCGGCGACCAAACTCCGACGCTCGATGCGAACGCACAACTCGCCTTCGATTCCTTCCCGATTGGCCTGGTGCCTCAAGCGCGTACACAACAACTCGCAGGCAAACTATCGGGCAAGGTCGCCCTCGCGCACTTCGGCAAGGACGCTACGGTCGACGTCAATCTCGATATGCAGTCACTGAAATTGGCGAAGACCGACCTCGGTCGCATCCGCGCCGAAGCCACGGCCCGCAACGGCAAGGCCGACGCTAAGCTAAGCGTAGAAGGCAAAGGCGGCACGACCACGGCCGAAGCGCATTCCGGCCTGGATTGGGGCGCGCGCCTCGCACCCGAAGTGCGCATGCCCGCCGATGCGCAACTCAGAGCTCGCGAATTGCGCTTGGCAGCCTTTGCGCCCCTGTTGACGTCGGTGCTCGGCGATCTCGATGGCCGACTCAACGGCGATCTGAACGCGCATTTTCGCGGGGGTGCGCCAGCGCTCGACGGCCGAGTCGAACTCACGGATGGCGTCGCGCAGGTGGCGGCGGTCGGGCAGCGCTTCGATCAAATCTCGGCTCGTCTATCGCTCGAGCCGGGCAAAGCCAAGCTCGAAAAACTGAGCGCGCGCGCAACCACGGGTCGGCTCAACGTCACGGGTGAAGCGCGCTTCGACGGCCTGTCCCTGACCGGTGCGGACGCGAACCTGAATGTCGGCAGCAAAAAGGACCCGGTATCGCTATCGGTCTCGGGCACTGAGCTGGGCGACACTTACGGGCTGATCAAGGTCAAGCTGCGGCCCGGTCAAGCTCAGGGCTCGCAGCAGCTCGCAGTGGAGATTCCGGAACTCCACGTGCGCATGCCAGATGCGGGGAGTCAGGATCTGCAGGACTTGGAACCCGCAAAAGGCGTCCGCGTGGGCACGCGACAGCGCGACGGAGGCTTCGTCACTCTGCCGCTCCAGCCGCTGAAAGAAACTGACCCGTCCAAGAACGAGAGCCCGATGGTCATCGACCTGAACATCGGCGACGAGATGTGGGTTCAGCAAGGCGACACCACCAAGATCCAACTAGGCGGACACTTGCAGCTGGTCCTCGGCGACCCACTCACGATCGAAGGACAAATCATCGTCAAGAGCGGCAAGCTCGATGTCCAAGGCAAGCAGTTCGAGATCGAGAGCGGCACCGTCACTTTCTCCGGCGACCCAGGCAACCCGACGATCGTCGCCACTGCGCGCTGGGACGCGCCGGACGAAGACCGCCACCGGGTGTACGCCGAGGCCACCGGCACAGCCTCGAAGTTAAAAGTCACGCTCCACGCCGAGCCTTCGCTGACGCAAGATCAAATCCTCAGCTTGCTCCTGACCGGATCGGCGGACGGCTCCCTGGGCGGAACCAGCGGTGGAAATAACACACAGACGGCCGTGGGTGCGGTCGGCGGCACGGCAACCCAAGGAGTCAACAAGGCTCTCTCGCGGATCAAAGCGGTCGATGTGAGCACGCGCATCGACACCAGCACGGGCGCACCGCGGCCGGAGCTCGTGTTCCAACTGAGCTCGAAGGTGTCAGCACAATTCACGCGCGCCCTGAGCCAAACTCCGGGGCAGCCGCCGGACATGACGTTCCTCACCTTGAACTTCTTGATTTTCCGCAATTGGTCACTCTCCACGTTAGCCGGAGATCACGGAGCGTCTGGTGTCGATCTCGTGTGGCGAAAGCGGTACTGAAGCGCCGCGCGCACACCGCAACGTCACACAGCAGTGTGCACTGAGGCAGCTTGCGTCGACGAATCCGACGCGACGCGCACAAACCCCACGCTGAAAATCGCGGCGCGCGAGTGGCATGCGCTTTGCTGAGGATTGGAGTCCGCGCATCCCACGCGATGCGGTTAACTCAGACTCAGGAAGGAATCGTTTACAATGAACCGGAACATCAGCAAAGCGTTGTGGACTTTGGGCTCGCTCATCGGTGCGCAACAGGCCGCAAAGTTCGTGCGTGGCATCGGCGACGTCGACTTGAACGACGTCCTCGGCGTGATTGGCCTGGAGCGTCGCCCGAGCTCGTACTCGCGCGTCTTGCCCGCCTTGGGTTTGGTCGCGGTCAGCGCGGCGGTGGGCGCCGGCGCTGCGTTGTTGCTCGCGCCCAGTTCGGGCGAGGAACTGCGCGCTCGACTGTCCGACGGACTCGACGATGTGAAGCATCGCTTGGATGACGTCAAAGGTCGCGTCAACGACAAGATCAACGACAAGATTGCCACGTTCGAGCATCACAGCAGCAATACTACTTCGTGAGTAATGCTCGCGAAATGACCGACCCCGCGTCGGCTCGCGATTCTCAGCCCGAGCTTTTCGGGCTGGACGCGATGCTCCGCGGGGTGGTGCTTTCGCGGTTCGCGGGGTCGGGAGGAACATCCGAAACGAGCGGCAAATCCTGCTGTTCGTGCATGAGCGGGTGCCGCGCCAACTCGGCATTCAGCTCTGCCCCGTAGACCACGATCAGCGCCGAAACGTACAGCCAGAATTCCAGCACGATCACGCC
>DASQCO010000099.1:0-177018 GCA_035634635.1 Polyangiaceae bacterium | reverse complement strand
AAGCATTCCACGCGTGCGCGCACCACTTGCGAGGCCGCACGACGCTGCCCGAAACATCCCCGTCGAGCCAACGCCTCCGCAGCGGCGCTCCGAAACAACCCATACCCACGACGATCCCGCGCGCACCGCGACGTTCGCACGGGATCACGCATTCCGACTTCACCGGTGGAGTCGCGCCGCGCATCTCACCCTTTCCGGCCCCTCGGATCCCGAAGCCTCGTCTTTGTGTGGAATCATAAGAGCCGCAGAGGCCGCAGAGAGCTGAGCGAAGAGGATTGGGTTTTGCGCATCGCGGTCGTTCACGTCGCACGTCGAGCACATCGACGTGAATCGCAGACCCCCAAAAATCTCTTTCTGATCTCTGTGGCCTCTGCGGCTCGGCGGTTCAAACTCAGGGATCGTTCCGAGCGCGTTCAGAAAGCGGAAACGTGCTCTGTGACGCCGAAGGCTTTGACGGCTACGCGAGCTGCGTGACCATCAAAGATACTCGGCAACCTTCGTCTATCGCAAATATGCGAGGCGGAAAAACTGTGCACGGCTGGCGACGCCGCATTTTGCGTAGATTTGTGTCACGTGTTGGCGAATCGTTTTGGGGCTATTATTTTCGCGTTCGGCGATTTCGCTGCTCGAGAAGCCTTCGAGTAGTAGCCGGGCGACTCTCAGCTCTTTGTCCGTCAGTTGTGCGCGGAGCAGGATTTCTTCGACTCCGTGATTGAGCGGTTCGGCACTTTTTAGCACGCGCTCGATCACTTCCAGCAGTTTGGGCGCTCGGAACGGCTTTTCCAAGAAGTGCGCTGCGCCCTCGTTGAGCGCGATCTTGAGCTTTTCGACGTCTGCGTAGGCGGTGATGATCACGACAGGGGCCCGCACTCCCTCGCGGCGCAGTGCGGTCATCAAGGATAGCCCGCCCATGCTGTCGGTGCCGAGCACCACGTCCGTGACGACTAGATCGATGCAGTCTGCGTTGCGCGCTGCGCTCAGTGCAGCGGCTTCATTTTCGGCCGTCAGCGCGCTGTAGCCCGCGCGTTCCAGCGCGCGACCCAGCAGCTCACGCGTGTCGAATTCGTCTTCGACGAGCAGGATGGTTTTGCGAGCGCTCATGGTTGCTCGCTCAGCGGGAGCTCGAGCCGAAATGATTTGGTGGCTTGGGGATCCAATGACAGCTCGCCGTGCATGGCCCGGGCGAGCGCCCGCGCGATCGGTAGGCCCAAGCCGAGGCCGTGGCTTTTCGTGGTGCGCAGTGGATCGAACAGCGTCGCGCGCACGCTCGGGTCGAGCGCCGGGCCATCATCCGCCACGTGCACGATGGCGCGGCCGGCCTCGGTGCTGAGCGTCATCGTGACCGTGCCGCCGTGCGCGGCGCGCAGCGAGTGCAGGCTATTGTCGAGCAGGTTCTCCAAAATCGCCCGCAAATATCCGGGATCGGCGCTGATCGTGACTTGCGCGGGGCACTCGGCGCTCACGCGTACCGAGGTTTCGCCGAGGGCAGTCACGTCAGCGGCGAGGGTTCCGAGCAAGCGATCGAGCGCGATGGGTTGCGCTTCGGGCTCACCGTTGCCTTGCATGGAGCGCAAGGTCTCCAAGTGCGCGAGCGCGCGCCGGACCTGAGCGTGCGCGCGTTCGACGAGCTCGCCGCGCTGCGCGCTGTCGTCGGCGCAGGCTTGGTATTCGTCGAGCAAGAGGCCGAGTGCGTGGAGGGGATTGTTCAGCTCGTGCAGCACCGCCGCGGCGAGCACCCAGACGGCTTGGTCTCGCTCGACTTTCAAAAGGCGCGCGCGCAATGCTTCGGCCCGGCTCGCGGCTTCCTCGGCGGCTGCGAGTCGCGCTCGCAGGCGAAGCTGATAGACCGTGAGCCCAATCAGCCCTCCCGCGAGGACCGGGATCAGGTGGTCGATTGCGTAATGCGCGCTGGCGAGGAGCCCGGTCAGCGTCCCGGTGCTGAGCTTGGCCTCGGAGACCAGATCAAAGCCCACATATGTCGCTCCGGCGAGCAGACCGATGACCAGATAGCCGGCGAGCGGCCATTCTTTGCGAGGAGACACCAAAAACTCCGCGAATTTCATAGCACGACCGCCCCAACCGACCCCACCATCCGACATTTGCCCGATGCGCTGGACTGCGTGCGCAGCGTACGTTTTGAGCCTGCATGGCCTCCCGGAGCTCGTTCTTTCGCCTTTCCCGCGCGCTCGCGCTGCTCGCGGCGGCCACGACGCTTGCTTGCTCCAGCTCGGACGCGAACCAATCCGGCGACGCCTGCACGCCCGATGACGCGGACGGCATCATCGATGAACCCTCACCGCTCTTGGTCGTGGTTACGGATAGCGAGTTCAAACCGAAGATTTTGACCACGCAGAACTCGTCCGAGATCACTTTGACCCTCGACAACCAAGGCACCACACCGCACAGCTTCGTCGTTGATTGTCTGCCGACGCCGAACAGCGACGGTTGCCCGATGCAATCGTGTTTTCCGAGCGAAGCGAAGGTCGAGCCAGTGCTGCCGGGCGAGCAAGCGACAGTCGTTTTCGAGTCGCCGTTGGTGGAAGGGATCTACGTTTTTCACTCCGATGTGCCGGAGGACACTGAGCTCGGGTCGGGCCAGTTCATCATTCAGTGAGGTACTCGCGCTGTCGTTCCTCGGGCGTGGCTGCGCTGTTCGCGTTCGGGCTGTACGGCGTACCCGCGCGCGCAGAGCCTTCCGCTGAGCCGTCGTCCGAACCGCCGGCAACCCCCGCAGCGCCAGCGCAGGAGATTGAGGTCCGCGGCGTCCGTCCGGAGTCACCCCGAGGGGTAGGGGATTTCCGGCTGCGCCGCGAGCTACTCACGGCGTCCCCGCGTCAACAAACCAGCGAGCTTTTGTCGGCAGCCCCCGGGTTTTTCGTCGACCACGAGGACGGCGAAGGCTTCGGGAACGACGTCTACTTGCGCGGCTTCGACATGGAGCACGGCTCGGGCATCGAGATGCGCGCCGGCTCGGTGCCGCTCAATATTCCGACTCACATCCAAGGCCAAGGTTACGCGGACGCCAATCTGATCATCCCCGAAACAGTGTCTCAGATCCGCGTGCTCGAAGGGCCGTACGATCCGCGCCAGGGCGACGCCGCGATCGTCGGCAGTGCCTACTTCGACTTGGGGGTACCGGAGCGCGGTGGCTTGGTGCGGGCCGGTTACGGCTCGTTCAACCAGAAGCGCTTAGTTGGGATCTTCGCGCCCAAGTTCGCCGGTCCTGAGACCTTCGTCGCGGTCAGCGCGCGTGACACCGACGGCTTCGGACAGAATCGCGCTGCGCGCGCAGGCACGCTGAACGCACAATACGGCGTCGATTTGAGTGAGCGCGATCATTTGCGCGTATTGGCGATTGGGCGAGCGGCGAAAGCGAATCTGGCGGGCGTCGTTCGAGAAGACGACGTGAATGCCGGGCGGATCGGCTTTTACGATTCGTATCCGTATTACGCCGAGAATCAATCGGTGCTCGCGAACACGCTGATTCTCGGCAGCGAACTGCGGCATCGGAGCGCGCGTGGGGATCTGTGGACGGTTGCGCCGTTCGTGATCTGGACGGACTTTCGCGCGCGTCAGAACTACACCGGCAATCTACAAATCTCGCGCTCGGACCCGAGTCAGTTTGGCTTGGGCGATCTGTTCGAGACCAACAACCGCGAGATCGCGGCGGGGTTCAACGCGTCAGCGCGCCGAGCGCCGCAGAAGTTCGGAGCGAGCACGGAGCTCGGCGTCGAACCCGGAGTCTACTTGCGCTACGGCCACACGCAGCAGAGCAAAAACCTGCTCGTACCCGAGGATTTGAGCGTCTGGGATCGACGGCTCGACGCGGCGCTCGGCACCCTCGATGCTGGCGCCTATCTCGACTTCGAGCTCCTTCTTTGGAGGCGTCTACGAATCTCGGGCGGGCCGCGCGTGGATCTGCTCACCGTCTCGATCTCCGATCAATTGGCGAACGGCACTTCTGCGGCGACCAACTCCGGTGGTGCGGAGCGCACGGCAACCGGCGTGTCGATTGCGCCGCGAATCAGCGCGCAATACTTTCTGGCCAAGCCGCTATCCTTCGTCGCCTCCTACGGTGAGGGCTATCGCTCTTTGGACGCCGCGCATTTGCAGCAAGGTGCTACGCCGTTTTCCAAGGTGCGTTCGGTGGAGGTCGGCGTGCGCGCACAGCTGCCCAACGAGCGCTTCACGTCTACCGTGGCCGTCTTCGAGACACGCGTCGGAAACGAGCTCGTGTTCGTAGCCAACAACGGTGGTTTGGAATCGCAAAATGCCAGCGTGCGGCGCGGGATCGTCGCCTCGATGATGACCAAGCCTTGGCGTTGGCTGCTCGCTTCCGCGTCGCTGTCGGTCAATGACGCACAGTACGAGACGCGCATCGCCGGGATCTCGCACCACGTGCCGAGCGTGCCGCCGATCCTGTTTCGGACTGACGTGAGCGTGCGCGGTCCACTGGGCAAGCTCTGGCAGTTGCCTTTGAGTGGCCGACTTGGGGTCGGTTACACCTTCGCTGCCGCCCGGCACCTCAATGACACCGTTCGCGGCCCTAAAACCAGCGCGCTCAACTTGGGCGGCGAACTCCGATCACGCCAAGTTGCGTTGGGAGTGGATGTCTACAACGTGCTTGGCCTGCAAGTGGCCGACAACTCCGACATTTACGTCTCGAATTGGAGCCTGAAGCCGGGCCAGCAGCCCGCTTCGATGGGGATTCATTCGGTGGCGGCGCCGCCCACGACCGTGCTCGGGTCAGTGAGCCTCTTTTTCTGACGATTGGGGTTGACCCGATTTGCCTCGTTTAGAGAGCAGTTTCAGAAAGTTATCCGTCTTGACCGGTGTTTAGGTGCGAGCTATTCCAAAACCACGGAGGCCGAGTGGCCTCCTCCTGAAAGGCAACGATCATGAACTGGGAAACGCCGAGCTTCGAAGAGATCGACATGAGCGCAGAGATTGGTTCCTATCAGGGAGAAGACGACAACGGTCTGTGAGCGCCGTCCGTTGCACCGCCGCTTCTGCTTCGCCTGAGCGCTTTCGCTCGTGTGAAGAGCCGCGGCGGGCGGGAGGAGGAACGTGTTAATTCGTGTTTTGGGCTCCGCAGCGGGAGGTGGCTTCCCGCAGTGGAACTGCGGCTGCCCGAATTGCGTTGGCGTTCGCCGCGGCACCATTCGTGCGCAGGCTCGCACGCAAGAATCAGTCGCCGTCAGTGCTGACGGAGATTCGTGGTTCTTGCTCAACGCGTCGCCGGAAATCCGGCAACAGATAGAGAGCTTCGACAAGCTCCATCCTCGTGTGCTGCGCGACACGCCCATCCAAGGCATCGTGCTGACGAACGGGGATTTGGATCACACACTTGGGCTCTTGTCGCTGCGTGAGTCGCAGCCGCTCGCGCTCTATTCGACCAGGCGCGTGCACCGTGGCTTCAGCGAAGGCAACGTGCTGTATCGCACCTTGCAGCGCTTTGACGGGCAAGTCACCCTGCACGCGCTCGAGCTCGGGGGGCCCGAAGAGCCCTTGCGCTTGCTCAACGGCGTCGCGAGTGGCCTGCAAATGCGGGCGTTTGCTGCGCCTGGTAAAGCTGCGTTGCACCTCGACCAATCCACGGGCGAGCCGGCAGACAACATCGGCCTCGTGATCCGGGACGAGCGGACCGGTAAACGGCTCGCCTACATTCCGGCGGTCGGAGCGAGCTCTTCGGACGTCGTGGCTGCCGCGTCGACCGCGGACGCCGTGTTCTTCGATGGCACGTTTTGGTCGAGTGACGAGCTGATTGCGCTCGGCGCTTCGACCCGCCGCGCCGAGGACATGGCGCATTGGCCGATCGGCGGTGGCGAAGGCAGTTTGGCGTTTTTGAGCGGGCTCAGCGCAGAACGCCGGATATTGATCCATATCAATAACAGCAACCCCATATTGCGGGATGATTCGACGGAACGCGCGCTCGTGCACGCCGCCCGGGTCGAAGTCGCGTTCGATGGAATGGAGCTCGAGCTATGACCGAACGCGCGCCGCTGTCTTCTGCTGAGTTCGTGGATTGGTTGCGACGTGAGGGAGAAAGCCGCTACCACGATCGGCATCTCGTTCACGTGATGATGCACGAAGGCGAGCTCAGCAAAGCCCAGCTGCAGCAATGGGTGCTCAATCGCTACTATTACCAGACGCGAATTCCGATCAAAGACGCGCTGATTTTGTCCAAGTCCGAAGACCCCGCGTTTCGACGCGCATGGATCCGGCGCATTCACGATCACGATGGCGATGCGCCGGGTGAGGGCGGACTTGCGTTATGGCTGCGCCTAGCCGAGGGCGTGGGGCTTTCGCGCGCCGAAGTGGAAGGGCTGGGTTCGGTCCTACCCGGCGTGAAGTTCGCGTGTGATGCCTACGTGACCTTGGTGCGTGAGCGCAGCTTGATGGAAGCCGTGGCTTCGTCGCTCACTGAGTTCTTTGCGCCCGACTTGATGAGCCGTCGCATTCAAGCTTGGGAAAAGCACTACCCCTGGGTCGACCAGGACATGCTGGCGTACTTCCGCTCACGCGTGCCTCGCGCCAAGCGCGATTCCGAGGAAGCGATCGCCTTCGTGGTTTCGCAGGCGACGACCTACGAGCTGCAAGAACGCTGCGTTACGGCGTTGATTCGCAAGACGGAAATCTTGTGGCACTTACTAGATTGCGTGCAGGCTGCCTACATTCCGGGACGCTCGGGAGCCGCCGCGGGGGCCGCGTGAGCAGCGACGCGAGCCTCGAGCTAAAGCCAAAGCTCGCGCCGAAAACCAAGCTCCGCCTCGATCCCAAGACCGGCAAGCACATCCTGCTTTACCCAGAAAAAGGACTGCTTTTGAACCCGACCGGCGCGGCGATCTTGCAGAAGTGCACTGGCGAGCACTCACTCGAAGCGATCGTGGCACTGCTCGCCGAGGAGTTTCAAAGTGACGCGAACACGCTGCGCCCCGAGGTGCTCACCTTCGTGCAGGGGTTGCTCGACCGCGGCCTACTTCAGGCCGCGCCGTGACTACCGAAGATCGGCTGTACACGCTGATTGCCGAGCTGACCTATCTGTGTCCGCTGCGCTGCGTCTATTGCTCGAATCCGACCAATCTGGCAGCGCACCCCGATCGCCTGAGCACGGCGGATTGGTTGCGCGTTTTCAAGCAAGCGGCTGAACTTGGTGCGCTGCAACTCAACCTGAGTGGCGGCGAGCCGCTCTTGCGGCGCGATTTGGAAGAGCTCGTGGCGGGTGCGCACGCGCTCGATTTCTACAGCAACCTGATCACGAGTGGGCTGCCGCTGACGCGACCGCGTTTGCTGAAGCTGAAGGAGGCAGGGCTCAGCAGCGTTCAGGTTTCGATTCAGGACAGTCTGCCCGCCGAAGCGGAACGCATTGCGGGTCGCAGTTCCTTCGAGCAAAAGCTGGAAGTCGCACGTTGGGTCAAAGAGCTGGACTTGCCGTTGACGCTCAATGTGGTGCTGCATCGCCAAAATTTGGGGCGAATTGCCGAGATCATCGCGCTCGCCGAGAGCTTGAATGTCGACCGTTTGGAGCTCGCCAACACGCAGTATCTCGCCTGGGCCCTCGACAATCGCGCTGCGCTGCTGCCGAGCGAAGCGCAGCTCGACAGCGCGCGTGAAATCGCCAAGGCCGCGAAAGAGCGACTCAAGGGCAAGATCGAGGTCTTGTTCGTGCTACCGGACTACTACTCGACCCGACCGAAAGCGTGCATGAGCGGGTGGGGGAAGCGCTACCTGCTCGTGACTCCAGATGGCTTGGCCCTGCCTTGCCATCTGGCGCACACGCTGCCCGGGCTCGAATTCGACAACGTGCAAGAGCGCTCGTTGGACGACATTTGGCATCACTCGGCGGCGTTTGCGGCATTTCGCGGTGAGGCTTGGATGCCTGAACCGTGTAAGAGCTGCGATCGTCGCGAGCTCGACTTCGGGGGCTGCCGCTGCCAAGCCTTTCATCTCACCGGCAATGCCGCAGCGACCGATCCCGCGTGCGCGTTGTCCCCGCAGCATGGGCTCATCACCTCCGCACGCGCTGCAGCGCAAGAGGCGCCCTTGATCCCTCTCGGCTTGCGCTATCGCGAAATTCGTCGGTAAATCGGGGCGATTTGCAGCGCCGCGGTCGTGCACGGAATTTGCACGATTGGCGATGATGAAGTCGCTCAAGGACAACAAGCTTTGGCAGCTGGTGAAGGAGACGGGCACCGGCTGGGACGAAGACAATGTGACCCGGCTGGCGGCTGCGCTCGCGTACTACACGCTGCTTTCGATCGCGCCGCTGATCGTCCTGGCGGTGGCGGTGACTGGATTGGCTTTTGGCGAAGAGGCTGCGCGCCAGCACATCGCGCGGGAGCTCGCGGGCGTGGTCGGATCGGGTGCTGCTGAAGCGATTCAGTCGATCGCAAAGAACGCGCGCGCGCCAGGGACGGGGATCTTCAGCATTGCGGTCGGTGTGGTGGTGTTGCTATTCGGTGCGTCCGGCGTCTTCGGCGAGCTGCAAGGCGCGCTAAATACGGTTTGGGATGTGGCACCCCGGCCCGGGCGAGGCATCTGGGGCATCGTCAAGGACCGCTTCTTTTCGTTCACGCTCGTGGTCGGCGTAGCGTTTTTGTTGCTGGTTTCATTAGTGGTGAGCGCGGCGCTGACTTGGGTGGGCCAGTTCTTCGAGCAGACGTTACCGGGTGGTGCCCTAGTCTGGCAGGTGTTGAACTTCTGCATCTCGCTTGGCGTAGTGACCGCGTTGTTCGCGCTGATGTTCAAGACTTTGCCCGATGTGCGCATCCACTGGCGCGACATTTGGGTTGGCTCAGCGGTCACCGCCGGACTATTTACGCTCGGCAAGTTGTTGCTCGGTCTCTATCTGGGGAGTGCGGGAGTTTCTTCGGCGTATGGCGCTGCCGGCTCGATCGTCGCGCTGGTGATTTGGGTCTATTACTCGGCCCAGGTGCTGCTCCTCGGGGCCGAATTCACCGAGGCCTACGCGCGTCACTTTGGTTCGCGCATCGTGCCTGACGAGCAAGCGGTGTTCATCGAGCGCGCCCATGCGCGTGCGCGTGACAGCTCGGAAAAGCTAGTGCCGCAGCGCGAACACTGAACGCTCGAAGTGGGCTAGCAAGTCTGCGACATCGTCGTAGATGGCGATGGCTCCGCTCAAGGCCGAGTCAGGGTGTCCGCCACAGCGCAGCGCGACGGCGGTGACGCTCGCTTTTGCGGCCGCCTGCACGTCGTAGGGTGTATCGCCCAACAATACGGCCTCGCCCGCCGAACATTCGGCCTTGCGCAGCGCGGCTTGCACGATGTCCGGGTCGGGTTTGGAGTGTTTCACGTCGCTCGACGAGGTCTGCTGATTGACGTAGGGCAGAGCGCCGCACACTTCCAGGAGCGGCGTGAGCTCCTCTTCGTTCGCGGAGCTGGCGACGACCAACTTCAAGCCCAGGTCATGGAGCCTTCTCAATAGGGCTTCTGTTTGCGGAAATGGCTGCAGCTGCGGCAGGTATTCACGCGCAAAGAGCACTCTGCGCTCTTTGGCTAGGCGCTTGGCCTCGTGCGAGCCTTGCGAAAGCCCGGTTACCTCTGGAATCAACTTATCGCCACCCTTGCCGATCAGCTCGCGCACCCACTCGAACGTTCCCGGGTAACCGTTTCGTTGGAAGACTTCCAGCCACGCCTGCGCGTGAGCGTCATTGCTATCGACGAGCGTTCCGTCGACGTCTAGCAATACCGCTTGAAGGGGTTTCATGCCCGTCTTGCCCAACTCGGGCAACGACGGCAGATGCTGATCTGGATCGATCGTGACGCCGAACTGTTGTAGCGATTGAGCGAGCTGTGAGCGGTGATCGGGCATGACGGCTCAGCGAACGAAGAAGCGGTAGCGAAGAGCAAGCCTCGTACCGACAATCAACGAACCTCATCGCGCTGAATCCCTGGGTGCTCGGCCCGCTTTCGAGGCGCTAGTGGGTGAGCTCAAATGCCTCGCCCGCGCAAAGTCGACACGACGAAGCGACGAAGTGAAGCCTGCGCGCGGGTTCGAAAGCGCGCATGCGCTTGGCACGAGCGATGCAGCATCGCCAGCATGCCGAGAGCGATCTGGAGTGGCAGTTTGGGTTTTGGGTTGGTTCAGATCCCCGTGACGTTGCATGCGGCGGAAGAGACCGACGAACTGTCGCTGACTCTGCTCGACAAGCGAGACTTCTCACCCGTGGGTTACGAGCGGATCAACAAAAAGACGGGCAAAGAGGTGAAGTGGGAGGACACAGTGAAAGGCTATGAATCTGGCCCAGGCAAGTACGTGGTGCTGACGGAGCACGACTTCGCCGAAGCCAACCCCAAAGCCACACACCAAATCGACATCTTGGATTTCGTCGAGATGTCGGAAATCGCTCCGCACTACATCGACAAGCCGTACGTGGTCGTGCCCGCGAAGTATGGCAAGAAGCCGTATGCCTTGCTGCGCGAGGTGCTCAAGCGGTCCGGCAAAGCGGGCATCGCCAAGCTCGTCTTGCGCACTCGGCAACACTTGTGCGCGGTGATTCCGCATGGCAAGGCGCTGTCGCTCCTCGTGCTGCGCTTTGCAGACGAACTCCGTGGCACGAGTGACTTGGAGCTGCCCGAGGAGAACCTGAAGAAGCTCGGCATCACCAGCAAGGAACTGGATATGGCCGAGAAGCTTGTCTCGGGCATGGTCGACAAGTGGCAACCCGAGCGCTACCGCGACGACTATCGCAAGGATCTCCTCTCGCTGATTCACGCACGCGCCAAGGCAGGTGACGTGAATAGTGTTGCGAAAGAGCCGACAAAGGCGGCGCGAACGCCGAAGTCAGCCAAAGTCGTCGATTTGGTGGCGCTGCTGGCCAAGAGCGTCCAATCTGGCCAGCAGCGCAAGTCCGCGGCGCACAAGGCGCCGAAGCGAACGAGCGCAGGGCAGGGTGCTTCCGCTACGAAGCGCACCGCGAGCAAGCGCCGAGCGACGCATATGCCGAGCCATCATCGCAAGTCTGCTTGATCGACGAACCTCGATCCGCATTCGGAGCTTCGCAATGAGCCTCGCCACGTATCGGCAAAAGAGAGACTTTGCCAAGACCGAAGAGCCGTCCGGCAAAGCGCGCCGTAAGCTGGGCAACAGTTACGTCATCCAAAAGCACGACGCGAGTCACCTGCACTATGATTTTCGTCTCGAACTGGGCGGAGTGCTGCTGAGTTGGGCGGTACCCAAGGGCCCATCGCTGGACCCGAAAGTAAAGCGCTTGGCCGTTCAAACCGAAGACCACCCCCTCGAGTATGGCGGGTTCGAAGGCACGATCCCTGAAGGCGAGTACGGGGGGGGAACGGTGATGGTCTGGGATCGCGGAACGTGGGAACCCGAGGGCGACGCCAAGCAGGCCTATGAGAAGGGGCACCTCTCGTTTCAACTTCACGGCGACAAGCTGAGCGGCGGCTGGCACTTGGTGAAAACCAAGCGCCCGGGGCAAAAACAAAACACGTGGCTATTGTTCAAAGCCAAGGACGAAGCTGCCAAAGCCGGTGATACGCAGCTTTTGGAGGAGCAGGCGGAGAGCGCGCTCACCGGGCGCGACTTGAAGTCGATCGCCGCCGGTACGCCGAGCAAGCGTAGCGCGAAATCCTCGAAGCGCGACGCGATGCCGAAGAGCGTCGAACCGGAATTGGCCACGTTGGTGAGCGAGACACCGAAGGGCGACGACTTCATTCACGAGGTGAAGTTCGACGGCTATCGCGTGATCGCTCGGCTAGAGGCGGGCAGAGCTCGCTTGCTCACGCGCGGCGGTGAAGATTGGACGGCGCGCATGCCCACCCTGCAAAGTGCGCTCGAGAAACTGAAGGCGGAGAGCGCGATCTTGGATGGCGAATTCGTCGCACTCGACGAGCGCGGAGTGACGGACTTTCAGCTGCTCCAGAACGCATTCAGTGGCAAGAACCGCGCGCCGCTCGCGTATTACGCCTTCGATCTTCTGTATCTCGACGGCAAGGACTTGCGCTCGCTGCCGCTGATCGAGCGCAAGGCGAAACTGCAAGAGTTGCTCGGACGTTTGCCGAAGTCCGAGGCTACGTTGCGTTACAGCGACCACACGCGAGGCGATGGATCGCTCTTTTTCGCCGAGGCCGCCAAACTCGGCTTGGAGGGCGTGGTGTCCAAGCGGGCGGATTCTCCCTATCGCTCGGGGCGCGGCAAGGACTGGCAAAAGAGCAAGAGTCTCGCTCGACAGGAATTCGTGATCGTCGGCTTCACGGAGCCAGGTGGTGGACGCTCACACTTCGGAGCGTTACTGCTGGGTGTGCGAAGTGATGCTCAGCTCGTCTATTCTGGACGCGTGGGCACCGGATTCACGGAGAGCTCGCTGAAGGCGTTGGCTGCGCGTCTAACTCCGCTCGAGATCGACGAGCCCAAGCTAAAAAATACTCCCCGCGGCGCCGAAGTCCGCGGCGTGCATTGGGTCGAGCCCAGGCTGGTTGCAGAAGTGGCTTATACCGCAATCACCCACGACGGCCTGCTGCGTCATCCAACGTTCAAAGGGCTGCGCGAAGACAAGGCAGCCAGTGAGGTCATCTTGGAACAACCCCGTGCCGTCGTATCGCGTTCCCGAGTTAAGAAGACGCCGCCGCGCGCGGCTGCACCGCTGACCCTCAGCCATCCGGACAAGATCCTCTATCCGGAGCTCGGTCTGACCAAGCGCGAACTCGCCGACTATTACGAAGTCGTCAGTGAGTTCATGTTGCCGCACGTGATCAATCGACCGCTGACGCTGCTCCGCTGTCCGGAGGGAAGGCAAAAGCAGTGCTTCTTTCAGAAGCACCCGGGGGAATCCTTGGCGGAAGGTTTGGTGCGTGTGCAGGTCCCATCGTCGGATGGCAAGAGCAAATACGCCGCCATTGCGGATGCACGCGGTCTGCCCGCCTTGGTACAGATGGGTGCGCTCGAAGTGCATGTTTGGGGTGCCCTCGCCAATGATGCAGAGCATCCAGATCTTCTGGTGTTCGACCTGGATCCGTCGCCCGAGTTGGACTTCAAGGAGACGATCCGCGGCGCGCGAGCATTGCGTGGGTTACTCGAGGAACTGGGGCTTCAAACTTGGCTGAAGACCACGGGCGGCAAGGGTTTGCACGTGACCGTCCCGATCGTTGCGCGCGCGGATTGGAACGAGAGCAAAGAGTTCTGTCGCGCGGTTGCAGAGGAGCTCACGCGCCGGGAGCCGGAGCGGTACGTGGCCACGATGTCCAAGGCCAAGCGCACGGGCAAGATCTTCGTCGACTATTTGCGCAATACCCGCGGGGCGACATTCATCGCTCCCTATTCATCGCGTGCCCGAGAGAACGCCACAATTGCCATGCCGATCGCCTGGGACGAACTTTCGCCCAAGTTCAAACCCGAGCGCTTCAATGTGCGCAATGCCGCACGTTATCTTCGAGAGCGAGGAGCTGATCCGTTCGCAGGGCTGTCCAAGGCGCGGCAGAAGCTGCCCAGTGCCGCGAAGGCCGCACGCATCTTCGGCGGGTAGGCTGGAGCACCGGCTCTCAGCTGGTGAGCACCGCCAAGACCTGTTTAGCGGCGCGAGCGCCGCTCGCAATCGCGCCGGCTACGGTGCCCGGATAGTCGTGGTCGGTGGCCTCACCTGCGAGAAACAGCGCATTACCAACGGGCACACTCAATTCGGGGGCGGCCCGAGACCCACCGGGCCGGCAAAAGCTGTATGCGCCTCGGATAGTGTCGTCATTCGAAAAGTCATGATGTTGAATCGGGCAAACGAGTGCCGCCTCGAGGGTAGCCTCGGGTAGACCGAGCAAAGCGGCGAGACTCGCCAGGGCCAAGTGCTTGCGCTGCTCTGTCGATTCGCGCGCGAGCTCCTGAGCCTTGGGTCCGCCGGCCCATGCAGTCCATTGCACGAAGCTCACGTTTTCGATCGCCCAAAAGGTTTCGAACAGCGCGCTGGGATCGTGAATAAAGGCGTCGCGAGGCGCGGCGTGCTGGGCAAAGTCACGCGGGAACTGCAGCATCACTCGCGCTGCCTGGCCCATCCCCAGTTGCGCGAGGGGGCCGGTCCAGCTGCGCACCGCGGGTTCGAAACGAAGGCTCTCCCCGTCTTGCAACACCGGAAGCGGGACTGTTACGACGCAGCTACGCGCGCGAATTTCGCTCGCTGAGCCCGCCACGCTGAGCTCGACCGGACCGTGAAGCTGCCACTTCACCAGGCAGACGCGCGATTGCAGACGGACTTCGACCTGCGCTTCGAGCAGCTTCTTGAGGCAAAAATCCACCAGTAGGCCGTAGCCACCGCGGATCCGAAACTGCTCGTGATTGGCCGCTAGCGACTGCGCGTCAGAGAACAAGCTGCGGATCCCGACCTCGTCGAGCGGCGCCGCTTCGAAGCCTTCCACCAACTGCCGCACGAGCTCACGGGTTTCCGTTTCGATCGCGTTCTGCTCCAAAAATGCGCTGGCGGTCGTGTCTTCCTCCTCCGGCTGAAGACGATCGAGTACCGCGCCGAATGTTTGCCACGGATCGGACAAGTCGCGAAAGGCAGCGCCGGACTTGGCGACATGGCGTTCGTTCAACGGGAGGAGTTCAGCTCCCGCTTCACGTGCCAACGCCCAAGTGGGTTCTGGTTTGCCGTGAACGAATTCCGCGCCGAGTTCGCTGGGCAAAGCGCCGATCAGCCCTGGCACCGTCCAAATGCGGCCGCCGACGCGGCTCGACGCTTCCACCACGATGACGCTCTTGCCAGCCTCCGCGATCGAGCGCGCTGCAGTTAGCCCGGCCATGCCGGCACCGATCACCACCGCGTCGTAGACTTCGCTCACGTGCCGCCCTTTGGGTGCGCTTGAACGAAGCCCCAGATGGCATCAATGGCAGGCGGCTGGAGTGCAACATAGTGCCCGCCGCCCTTGACGGTCCAGAGCTCGACGGAGCCTCGGCAATCATCATAGCGTTGAACGCTGGTCTCGCGGTCGGGCAAATACGGCTCGAGATCGATATTGCCGACCGCGTGTAGAGCGCCACTACACGATAAGTGTTCCGCCCAGTACTTCGCGGTATCTGGTGCAGAAGGGTGAGGCTCCACGTCCGTCCGGTCGAACACGGTACCGCCACCATAGTGCACGATGGGGTCAGCGTCGCCATGGATGTCGAGTACGGACAGCGCGCTATGCTGCGTGCAGGGCACCTCCGAGCTCGGGGACGCACCCGCGACGCTCACCACGCCCGCGATGCGATCGCCGACGTCACAGGCCAAGCGTTGCGCCATGAACCCGCCGTTCGAGTAACCGATGACGAACACGCGCTTCGCATCGATGGCAGGGTTCGATAAATTGGCGTCGAGCAATTCGCGCAGTCGCTTCACGTCGTCGATCGGACGAAGATCGAGATTGCAGCAGCTTTTTCCGGCATTCCAGAAAGGACGCCCGTGCGCGTCGTGGGCGCCTTCGGGTGCGAGGTAGGCGAACTTCTTTTGGTCGGCGATCTGGTTGAGTCCAGCCTTGGCGATGAGCAAAGAACTCGGGACCCCAAAACCATGGAGGAGCAAGAGCAGCGGGACACGCTCACCGGCTTGCAGGGTATCTGGCAAGCGTAGCTGGGCGGGCGGATCGAACGCATGCGCTGGATCGCTAGGAGCCATCGGTGGTGATCCGCTCGAGCTCGAGCTCGTAGCAAGAGCAATCGAGGCGTGGCGCGGTGCCACGTTCGACAGGCGCGCCGCACGCTCCGGCTCGGAGGCACACGATAGACATGCCTGGCACGCGACGATGAGCAGCGACATCACGAAGCGCGGCTGCATACGGCGCGATGAACGACGTGAAACGATCATGGCTTCGACCAACCGGAACAATGCAAGCGTCGCACCAGCGAAAGCAGCAGAGCCCACGGCACAACGATTGCACGAATCGAGACCCTACAGCGCAAGCAAATTGGAGAATGGTCATGATTTCAAGCCAATCGAACTCTGCGAATCAGTCGTATTACGACACGCGCATGCCGCCGCCCGAGATCCCGACGCGTCGAGCACCGTGGTTCATGAAGGCTCTTTGGGCATTGGCCCTGCTGCTCGTCGTCGGTATGGCGTACTCCTTCTGGCGGATTTCCGCCGTTCCAACGCCGCGGCTCGACATCCCGCAAACTCAACCGATCGAAACGACCAACCGGCGTTGAGCGCAACCCGAGAGCCGCCACGAGAAGGGAAGTCGATGAACATCACCACATTGCGAGCACTCGCCGTGATTGCGCTGCCGGCCCTGGCATTCATTCGCTGTGGCGGTGAGCAGAAAGTCGCTGAAGCGCCGAGCTCGATGCCCAGCGCCGAACCGCCCACCGACCAAACGCACGACTTGGACGCCAGCACGGCGCAGACGCCGCAGGGCATCGACGTCGCTACTCCGAAGGAGGCTGAGACCAAGCCGCCTAGCAAGAGTTCATCCACTCCGGCCACGAACAAACACCCAGGTTGAGTTTAGCGGTCGCCGACTCGGCCGCGCCGTTGGGCGGCCGAGTCCCGCGGCAATCACTTGCTGGGCGGCGGCGCGTTCACTGTGTCGACTTGCGGAATCGGCGGTTTGCGCATCTCCAAGATCGCGCTCGGGCGCTGAGAGCGCAGCAGGGGAGTGAGCGTCACTTTGCGTCCGAGCGCTGCAGACTGGACGATGGCTTCCAAAATCTGCACGTCCGCCAGTCCTTCTTCACCAGAGGGCTCAGGTTCGAGATTTTCCAGAATGCAGCGGGAGAAGTGCAGCAGCTCAGGTGCAAACTGGTCGTGTTGCGCCGTCGTCGTCGCCTTGGTCTTGCCGTCGATGGTCAGCGTCTCTTCGCTGCGCTCGTGATAGCCATAGGCCGAATCGAGCTGCAGATCTCCCAACGTGCCCACGACTCGGAACTCGGAGACCCGCGCTGCGCCTTGACTAACAGTGAACTGCGCGACGCGATCCTCTGTGAATCGCAAGATCACCGAGGTCAACTCGTCAGTGCCTGCGAAGCGCGGACTGTGACCCTGAATGCGCACGGCCGTCGCCTCGATCGGTTCGTCCTGGAATAAGTAGCGAGCCGCATTGACGCAGTAGATCCCCATGTCGAACAGCGCGCCTCCACCCAAATCAGCGCGGGTGCGAATGTCACCCTCGCGCACTTGCTGACTGAAGACCGAGCTGAAAATGCGCGGCTCACCAATCTCACCGCGGCGCAGGCGTTCCACTGCGCGCAGGTTGGCTTGCTCGAAGTGCAGTCGATACGCGGTCATCAGCTTGATGTCCGCGTCGTGGGCGGTCTGGATCATGCTGCGACAATCCGCAACAGTTGCGGCTAGCGGTTTTTCGCACAGCACGTGCACTCGGGCGCGTGCGGCACGCTCGAGCGCGCGCCGGTGCTCCGTGTTGGGCGTGGCGACGTACAGGGCGTCAATCGCGCCGCTCGCTAAAATGCGGTCCAAATCGTCGTAAGAACCGGTGATATTTACCGAGTAGCGTTGGGCGAGCGCCGAGCGTTTGCGCTCGTCCGAGGAGATCAGCGCGACGAGCTCTGAGTTCTCCGCGGCATGCGCGAAAGCGGGTAGCACGGCGACTTGAGCGATGTTGCCCAGACCCATCACGGCGTAGCGAACTTTGTGGGGATTGCTAGAGGTCATCGTTCTCTCCCGAAGTGCCGTTTGGCTGATTGCGAATGGCTGCGAAGTTCGTGCCAAGACGTTCCTTCCTTGTCACTTGAATGCTCCTGGCTTGCCATCTGAGGCATGCATGCTCAGTACTCGTGAAACGCAAAGTCGAAGCCGCTACGGGCCGGTCCCGTATCGGCCGACAGTTGCAACGCTTCGTGCTGCAATGCGCGGCGTTCGCTGTCACCGGTTGTTTGCTGGCAACGTCGAATCCGAGCGCGGGGGCGCTCAGCGGAGAGCGCGGGGGCGGCGCTTCAGTGAATCAGCAATCCACGGTCCCAGCGGTCACCGTCGTGATCGTGACCCTGGATGGCGTGCGTTGGCACGAGGTGTTCGAAGGCGTCGACGCGCAACTCGCCGCGAGCCACGGTATCTCACCGAATGACGTGGTGAGTGCGGCAGAATTGACGCCCAATCTGCATCGCATCGTTGCCACGCACGGCGCGGCTTTGGGAGCGCCGGGGCACGGCGCAGCAATCAGCGCGTCGGGGCCGAACTTCGTCTCTTTGCCCGGATATGCAGAGCTTTTGAGCGGACGACGCGCCACGCGCTGTCGCGACAATCAGTGCACAGGCGGCGGCGCGCGCACGCTGCTCGATGAATTCTCGGCGAGTTCCGCGCGAGGGGCGTCGCAGGTCGCGTTGTTCACGTCTTGGCCGGACATCGCGCGGGTCGCGAGCGAGCGGGGCACCGTTGCCGAGCCGCTGCCTCGCTCAGGGAGTTTTCGTCCGGACGCGGTTACCGCGGATCTGGCGATCGCGCATTTGAAAGCGCATCCCCCCAAGTTCATGTTCCTGGGCCTCGGCGAGCCCGACGAATTCGGTCACCAGAACGACTACGCCGGCTACTTGAACGCAGTGCGACGAGCCGACGCGCGGATCGCGGAGATCGACCAAGAGCTGACGCGACTCGCCGCTCACGGCACGCGCACAGCGCTGTTCGTGACCGCGGATCACGGACGCGCCGACAGCTTCGTCGAGCACGGTGCGAAGTTCCCGGAATCTGCGCGTGTTTGGCTCATTGCAGCGGGCAGCGCGCTGCGTGGGTCGGGCTTCGTGGCAGCGCCGAGTCACCGCCGCTTGGCCGACCTCGCGCCTACCGTGCGCCAGATCGCTGGCCTAGCGCGAGATAGCGATCCTGAGGCAGGAATGCCTCTGAGTGAGTTGCTCGGATCCGCAAATCAGTAGTTCGGAGTGCGGACGCGCGCGCTAGGCTGGTGCGCGTCCAAATGACGTTTTCGGGTTGGTCGCGCGTCCTGTTGGCGAGCGCGTGTCTGCTGACGCGTGCGGCGGGTGCAGCCGAAGCATCAACTACCGCTGACGCCAAGCCGTCGCCGGGAGGCACACCGCCGAGTCCTACTAGTGCGCCCAGTCACGAGCCGGAGCTCGACCTGCTCACGTTCTACAAGGACAATTACTTCATCACCGGTTTCAGCATGGAGACCGAAGCCAAATTTCAGTTCAGTGCCAAGTTCGACATCTGGCCGAATCGTGGCCAGCACGCGCTGTACTTCGCGTTCACGCAGAAGTCGCTCTGGGACATCTATCGGACGTCGCAGCCGTTCGCGGAGAGCAACTATGCGCCAGAGCTGTTTTATAGCTATTTTCATGCGCCTGGGCGCTACGATCCCGATCCAGGCTGCGGCTTCTTTCTGGAGCGTGTCGGCGCGATTCACGAATCCACGGGCGAGGGAGGAGACAAGTCGCGCGGCTGGAACCGCGTCTACGGTGAGTCTCGCTTCGCTTGCTACGACACCGCACACCGCTACCTAGCGATCGCCCTGCAGTTGTGGGCGCCGCCGTTCGGAACGAAGGATAACCCCGACATTGCGAGCTATCAGGGCTACGGTGAGCTCTCGTTGAGCGTGGGCAGTGACCGCGGGCGCGGTTGGCTCGGGGACTGGGAACTTGCGAGCCACGCCCGCAAGGGCACCAAGAACTGGCAGGTGGGCAGCGTCGAGCTCGATGGGCGTTGGCGGCCTCGCTACGGAGATTTTTGGCGATTCACACCCTATTTATATGCGCAGTTCTTCACCGGCTACGGTGAAACGCTGCTCAGCTACGATCAGCCCACGACTTCATTTCGTGTCGGGATCGGGTTCACGGATCTGAGCACTCGTTCGGAGTAGTGCGCGCAGCCGTCGAGCGCGACAAACGCTCGGCTACCGACCACGCGAAGAGCACTGCCACAGCGGCTGTCGCGAAGGCGCGAGGCACGAACTCGGCGAGTAGCGCAGGCGGCAGAGACGCGCCGCCGAGCAACGTGCTCAGCACGGCGATACCGAGCACACCGCCGAACTCGAACGCCGATTCGCTCGTCGCAGCTGCGATTGCTGCTCGCTGCTCGCTGACCGAACCCAGGACGAGCTCGGTAGCCGTCGCAAAGGCGCTTCCCGAGCCCGCGCCGAAGGGCACGAGCGCGGCGCACAGTAGGAGATCGTTTTGTCCGTGGCTGGCAACGGCAAGCAATGACGCGCCGATCACCGCCGAGACGAGGCTAATGCTCAACGCGCGCTCGGCGCGCCAGTGACGGATCAAGCGTGGCGCTAGCAGCGTACCGAGGAGCATTGCGGCGGTCAGCGGTAAGCTCATCAGTCCCGAATTCAGGGCGCCTTTCGTGCGCGCCAGCTGCAGGTACTGCGCAAGCACGAACGAGACACCAGAAAACGCAAAGTAGCTGATGAAGATCACCAGCAGGGCTTGTCTGAAGCGGGCGGCGCTGAAGAGGGACAATTCGAGCAGCGGGTGCGGTGCGCGCTCCAGCCAACTTCGCGCAAGAAGCAGGCAAACGAACGCGAACCCGCTGCTCGAGAGCACCTGCGGCGAAAGCCAGCCGTGGCTCGGCCCACTCAGAATGGCGAACAGGGCGCCTACAGCGGCGCCCAGGCACAGTCCCGCTCCGCGGAAGTCCAACGGCTGATCGCGGCGAGGGAGATCGGCTGGAACGAGCCGCAGGCTCGCCCACGCGCAAAGAACGATTGGCGGAACGTTGGCCAGCAGCACGGCTGGGAGTCCACCATGGTCAACCAATAGCCCCGCGAGCACTGGGCCAAGCGCTGCGCCGACGCTGAAGCTCGCCGTCCAGACAGCGATTGCAGTCGGCCGCTCGCGCTCGTCGAACGAATGCTTGAGCGTGGCCAGTGTGGCTGGCGTCACGCACGCCGTTGCCGCACCCGAACAAGCGCGCGCCACGATCAACCAAAAACCAAAGCCCGTGAACGCACCGAGCAAGGACGCGCCGCCGAACCCGCACAGACCAAAGATCAGCACTCGGCGCGCTCCGAAGCGCTCGCTGAGCGAACCTCCGAGCAAGAGCAAGCTAGCGTAGACGAGTAGGCTGGCCTCGACGGTCCAGCGTTGCAGTTCCGGGCTGATGCTGCCGACCCGCGTTAGGGTTGGCAAAGCGGCGATCAACTTGCTGTTGTCGAGAGCGACGCAGGCGAAGCATGCGCTCATCAGCAGCAGTAATCGGTAGCGGTTCACGCCTACTGTTTACGCCATTTTTGCGCGAACGTGGCCGGCCGACCTGCGCCGCGCTTGCACTCGACGACCTCTTCTCCGCGCTCGTTTCGCATTCGAGCGAGCTGCCGTCGCTCGCTGAGACGGCCTTGATTGTGCCCAGAGCGCTGGCAGAATAGCGTCCAGAGCGAGTATCCTAGCGGTGATGAAGCAGCGGCCCGGGCCGACCCCGGAAGTTCTAATTGCGGTCGGCGAAGTGGGGCGCGAGCTTGCGGCAGCAGGGCCGCTCGAAGCGCGTTTGGGGGGTGCTTTGCGGGTGTTGGAGCGCCGGCTCGGGGCGGGGCGTTCGGTCATCTATTTAGCTAATGGCGACGACCGGTCGCTCGTGGTTGCTGCCTCTCATGGCCTCGATCCCGATGCGTTTCGCCCACGTTACTCCGCCGGAGCCGCAGGGCGTGTCGCCGCAACCAACCAGCCGATGGTCGTGCCGGTGCTCCGACATGACCCGATGGCGCTCTCTGAAATTGCGGATTTGTCGCGCTGGGCCGATATCGGCTGGAATTTGGTGGCCGTTCCGGTCAGCGCGCGCGGGCGTTCCGTCGGCGTGTTGTCGGCGTACTTCCGCCATCGCGATCCGAGTGGCTTCGGCGAACGCTTGGGCGTACTCGATGTCGTCGCCGGGCTGATCGGCAAGACGCTCAAAGAAGAGGAAACGCGCCCGGATAGTGATCCGGCAGTCAATGAGGCGGCCGCGCTGCGCGCCGGCGCCACGCAGTTCGAGTACGCCAACATGATTGGCGACAGCGGCGTGATGCGCCAGATCTATGAACAGGTGAGCCAGGTCGCGCGCACCAACGCGACCGCGCTGCTGCGTGGCGAGTCAGGCACCGGCAAGGAGCTCGTCGCGCGCGCGATTCACCAAAACTCACCGCGCGCGGCTCAGCCGTTCATCAAGGTCAACTGCGCGGCGCTGCCGGAGTCGCTCTTCGAATCGGAATTGTTCGGCCATGAGCGCGGCGCGTTCACCGGCGCGCACGCCCGAAAAAAAGGCCGTTTCGAGCTCGCGCAGGGCGGCACGCTCTTCCTCGACGAGATCGGCGAGCTGCCCATGACGACGCAGGCGAAGCTCCTGCGCGTGTTGCAATTTCGAGAGTTCGAGCGCCTCGGTGGTACCGAGACGTTACGTCCGGATGTGCGTATCGTTGCCGCAACGAACGTCGACATCGAGCGAGCCGTCTCCAGCGGGACGTTTCGCGAGGACCTCTACTACCGAATCAACATCTTCACGATTACGCTCCCGCCGCTGCGCGATCGCCCGCAGGATATCCCTGCGCTGGCGGAGTACTTCATGCGCAAGTTCACCGCCGAGCACCAGCGTAAGATCGGCCGCATCTCTACGGCGGCGATGGATTTGCTGAGTCGTCAGCCGTTTCCGGGCAACGTGCGCGAGCTCGAAAACGTGATCGAGCGCGCGGTCGTCGTGTGCAAGGGCTCGGTGATCCAAGAGTCGGATTTGCCGGAGGCCTTTCGCGTCGCTGCTACGGGCAAGGAAAAGCTGACTTTGGTCGAGGCGGTCGAACGTCTCGAACGGCAACTGATTGAGGAAGCGCTCGAGGCGGAGTCCGGCAGTCTGGTAGGAGCTGCCCGGGCCTTGGGGACGACCGAGCGAGTGGTGCGTTACAAGGTGGGCAAGCTGGGCATCGCCACCAAACGTTTTCGCCGCTGAACCCTCCCGACAAATTTGTCTGTTTCAGGCCGGTTAACGACCTGCGCTTCGTTTCAGGTTGTCGATCTAGCGCTGAAAACTCGGCGTACGGTGAGCTGCGCGAAACAATGCGAAAACATAGAAACTGTCCGACAATTCTGTAAGTCCACTCAAGAGGGTTACGACAATTTTGTCGAGGAGTGCTCGATCGCCGATTTCTTCGCTGTTTCGCGATCTCGAAATAGGCCCACTTACGAGGTGGATTGGTGGGGTGGCACGGAGGTTGCTGTACGGCAGCTACGATGGAGTTGTCGGTCCCGGTCAAAAGCAGCGTTCGCCCCGTGGTGGCGTTGCTCGAGGCGCGTATGAAGAGTGAGCTCGCGCGCCTCGTCGAGAAGCACGGTGGAGCGCCGCTGTGCGTGCCCGCCATGCGTGAGGCTCCGCGCATCGAGCCAGAGGCAGTGCGTGAATTGCTCGACGAGCTGCGTGACGGTCGACACGAGATCGTGATCTTCATGACGGGTGTCGCCGTCGCGCTCTTGTTCGAGTTGGCTCAAGAGCTCGGTCGTCACGCGGAGTTGGTGACGTCGCTGCGCAACGTCAGCACCGTCTGTCGTGGACCGAAGCCGACGGCGGCCTTACGCGGCTTCGGCGTGCCGCCCACGCTGAGCGCGCGTGAGCCGTTCACCGCGGCCGAGTTGATCGACGCGCTCAGTGATCTGGAGATTTCCGGACGCGGCGTGCTCTTGTTCAACTACGGTGAGCGCAGCGAGACGCTGTCCGAAACACTGCTCGCGCGCCGCGCGGATCTCAGGGAATTTTGGCTGTACCAATGGCAATTCCCGGCTGACGCCGCGCCGCTCGAGCAGCTCGTGCGACGAATCGTCGAACGCTCGGTCGACGCGGTTGCGATCACGTGCCAAATCCAATTTCGTCACCTGTACCAGGTCGCCGAGCGACTCGACCTGGGTCGTGAAATGCTCGACGCGCTCCGCAAAGACGTGGTGGTTGCAGCAGTCGGCCCAACGTGTCGCGCAATCGTGGAAGTTCACGGCGTGGCACCGCACGTCATGCCCGAGCATCCAAAAATGGGTCCTCTAGTGATGTCGTTGATGCGCTACCTCGATGCCAAGCAAGGCACCGAGCGTCGCGCAACAGCGGCGATACGTCCTTGAATCAAATCGAATAGACATTTCGCAATCAAACTCTGATCCACTCGACTTCGAGCACGCGACGACGCCCACGCGTTGCTGGGAGCGGACTTATCTTTGGCCGCCGCGCCTTCCGACCTTTTGCCCCACTTTTTTGAGGAGAACCCTGTGTCCAAGAACTACTTCGAGAGTCCCAAGCCGCGCCTGATCGTCGTTGGCAACGGCATGGTCGGTCACCGCTTCGTGGAGCAGGCCGCGGAACGCGGTCTGTTGCGCACGTTCGAGATGGTGGTGCTGTGCGAGGAGTCCCGTCTCGCCTACGACCGCGTGAATCTCTCCAAGTGGTTCGAAGGCAAGTCCGACAAGGACTTGTCGCTCGTCGGTGATGGGCAATACGAGGGCTTGGGTGTGGAGGTCGTGCAAGGTGACGCGGCCGTCGAACTCAACCGTGAAGAACGCACGGTGCGCTTGGCGTCCGGGCGTGTGCTCGCCTACGATCACCTCGTGCTGGCCACGGGGTCGTACCCGTTCGTGCCGCCGATCAAAGGCTGCAACGAGCCGGGCTGCTACGTGTATCGCACGATCGATGATCTGATCGCGATCCGTGATGCCGCGCAAACGGCGTCGTCCGCCGTCGTCATCGGTGGTGGTTTGCTGGGCTTGGAAGCCGCCAAAGCCTTGCTTTCGCTCGGTCTCGAAACGCAGGTGATCGAGTTCGCACCGCGCCTGATGCCGCTCCAGGTCGATGACATGGGCGCCACCGTGCTGCGCTCGCGCATCGAGGAGCTCGGCGTGAAGGTGCGCTGCAACACGACCACGCGTGAGATCCTGCTGGACGAGAGCGGCCACGTGAACGCGCTGCTGCTGGCCGACGGCACGCACTTGCCGGTCGACATGGTGGTGTTCTCCGCTGGCATTCGTCCGCGCGACAAACTGGCGCGTGAATCGGGGCTGCGCCTCGGTGAGCGCGGGGGCATCGTGATCGACGGCTCGTGTCGCACCAGTGACGAACGCATCTTTGCCATTGGTGAATGCGCGGCGTTCGACGGTCAGACCTACGGCTTGGTCGCGCCCGGCTACAAAATGGCCGAGGTCGCCGCGGCCACCATCGCGGGCGAGGGTCAGGCTTTCGACGGCTTCGACATGAGCACCAAGCTCAAGCTCATGGGTGTGGACGTGGGCAGCTTCGGCGATGCCTTCGGCGTAACGCCCGGATCGCGCGTGTTCACCGTGTTCGACGGTCACGCCGCCGTGTACAAGAAGCTGGTCGTCTCTGCCGACAAGAGCAAACTCTTGGGTGGCGTGTTGGTCGGCGACGCTTCGGCGTACAGCCAGCTCTTGGTCCACGTGCAGGCCGAGATGAAGATGCCGGAGCGCCCGGAAGACCTGCTGTTTCCGCCGCGCGAGGGCGGGGGCAAGAGCGGCTTCGGCGTGGACGCGATGCCCGACGCGGCCATGATTTGCTCGTGCAACAATGTCGACAAGGGCGGCATTTGTGGCGCTATTCGCGACCAAAAGCTGACCACGCTGGGCGCGGTCAAGAGCTGCACCAAGGCGGGCACCAGCTGCGGTTCCTGTGTCACCTTGGTCGACCAGTTGCTCAAGCTCGAGCTGAAGAAGGCCGGCGTCAAAGTCACGAATCACCTGTGCGAGCACTTCCCGTACAGCCGCCAAGAGCTTGCGCACCTGATCCGCGTGCAGAGCATTCGTTCATTCGACGATATGATCGAGCGCCACGGCAAGGGACAGGGGTGCGAAATCTGTAAGCCCGCGGTTGCTTCGATCTTGGCCTCGACTTGGAACGACTATGTGCTCGAGCCGCAGCACACAGGTCTACAGGACACGAACGACCGCTACTTGGCGAACATGCAAAAGGACGGCACCTATTCGGTCGTGCCGCGAATGGCCGGTGGCGAAGTGACCCCCGATCAACTGATCGCGCTGGGCAAGGTGGCCAAGAAGTACAACCTGTACACCAAGCTCACTGGTGGTCAGCGCGTGGACCTGTTCGGAGCGCGCCTCGATCAACTGCCGGCGATCTGGACGGAGTTGATCGCGGCCGGCTTCGAATCGGGTCACGCCTACGGTAAGGCGCTCCGCACGGTGAAGTCGTGCGTTGGCAGTACGTGGTGCCGATACGGCGTGCAGGACTCCGTGGGCGCGGCCGTGCGCATCGAGAACCGCTACAAGGGGCTCCGCGCACCGCACAAGCTGAAGGGCGCCGTTTCCGGCTGCGCGCGCGAATGTGCTGAAGCCCAGAGCAAGGACTTCGGCGTGATCGCCACCGAGAAGGGTTACAACTTGTACGTCGCCGGCAACGGTGGGATGAAGCCGCAGCATGCCGCGCTGTTCGCCACCGATCTCGACGAAGAAACTCTGGTTCGCTACCTCGACCGATTCTTGATGTTCTACGTGCGCACCGCGGACCGGCTGCAACGCACGGCCTCGTGGCTCAACAACTTGGAAGGCGGGCTCGAGTATCTGAAGAGCGTAATCATCGATGATTCGCTGGGCATTGCGGCTGAACTGGAAGCCGACATGGCGAGAATCGTGGGCACGTATCAATGCGAGTGGAAGACCACCGTCGAGAGCCCGGAAAAGTTGCGCACCTTCCGAGCATTCGTGAACTCCGACGAACCGGATCCGAGCGTGGCTTTCGTGCGCGAGCGTGACCAGCACCGGCCCGCGTCCTGGAGCGAAAAGCGAAGCCTGGTGGAAACACGCAAGATCCGCCTCCCTGTGTTGTCTGTCTGAAGGATCATTCGAATCATGTCCATGCAAGCTCTGGTTGAGTTCCCGAAAGTGGTCAGCGACGCCCGCGAATGGCGCGACGTCTGTGCGGTCGACGATGTGCTTCCCGGAACCGGAGTAGCGGCGCTGATCAACGGCGACCAAATTGCGATCATCCGCACGCGCGACGGTCGCTTCGCCGCGCTCTCGAACTATGATCCATTCAGCAACGCATTCGTGATCGCGCGCGGGATTGTCGGCGATCGCGCGGGCGTACCCAAGATTGCCTCCCCGATCTACAAGCAGAACTTCAGCTTGGAGACGGGGGAGTGCTTGGACGATCCGACCGTGCGCTTGGCGGTGTACCCGATTCGCGTGATGTCCGGTCGCGTGCAGATCTCGATCGCGAAAGAATCGGAATGAGCGCGCGTGCGGATGCCCCCCGGCTATCCGACGCTTTGCCGCGAATACTGACCGTGTCTGACCCGTCTGGCCCAATCAAAACCCACTGTCCGTACTGCGCGTTTCAGTGCGGAATGACCGTGACGCCCAGCGCGGCGCAGGGCGAAGAGCCCAAAGTTCAAGCTGACGCGGACTTCCCGGTCAACCGCGGTCAGATGTGCATCAAGGGCTTCACCTCGGCCGCGCTGCTGGATCATCCACAGCGCGTGCTTCAACCACTGATGCGCGACGCAAATGGGCGGCTCGTACCGACGAGCTGGGAAACCGCGCTCGACTTCGTGTCGACTCGCATCAAGGAGCTGCAAAAAGCACACGGCCACGCCGCGGTCGGCACCTTCGGCAGCGGCGCATTGACCAACGAGAAGGCGTACCTGCTCGGCAAGTTCACGCGCGTCGCCTTGAAATCGCCCAACATCGACTACAACGGACGCTATTGCATGTCGTCCGCGGCCGCGGGGCAGAACCGCGCTTTCGGCATCGACCGCGGCCTACCATTTCCGGTTTCGGACATCGCGGAGACTCGCACCCTCATGCTTTGGGGGTCGAACTGCGCGGAGACCATGCCGCCCATCATGCAGTGGGTGTACGAGCAGCAACAGCGCGGTGGCAGCCTCATCGTCGTCGATCCGCGCTTCACCGATACGGCGCGCACGGCCACCTTGCACTTGCAGCTCACGCCAGGGACCGATCTGGCGTTGGCCAATGGCCTCATCTACCTGGCTTTGGAAGAGAAGCTGATCGATCGCGCGTACATCGCAGCGCGTACTGAAGGTTTCGAGGAGCTGGAGCGCAGCGTGCGCACTAGCCAGCCGGCGTTCGTCGAGCGCATCACGGGCGTATCGATCGCGCAGCAACTGCGCGCGGTTCGCCTGCTGGCCGAAGCCGAGTCGAGCATGGTGCTCTCGGGCCGCGGCGCCGAGCAGCAGAGCAAGGGTTCCGACACGGTGATGTCCTTGATCAACCTGATGCTCGCGCTCGGCAAGGTCGGGAAGCCCGCCAGTGGCTACGGTTGCTTGACCGGTCAGGGCAATGGTCAGGGCGGTCGCGAGCACGGTCAAAAGGCCGATCAGCTGCCGGGTTATCGCCTGATCGAGGAGCCCGAGCATCGCAAGGCGATCGCCGCCGTGTGGGGTATCAATGCCGATGAACTCCCGCGCAAAGGCAAGAGCGCGTACGAGCTGCTCGACTCGATGGGGCCGCAGGGCGGAGTGCGCGGCATGCTCGTGTTTGGGTCGAACGTGGCGGTGGCTTCGCCGAATAGCGCCAACATCGTCAAAAAGCTCGCTCAGCTCGAGTTGCTCGTGGTGTGCGACGCGTTCCTGAACGAAACCTGCGAAACGGCGGACGTGGTCTTGCCGATTGCCCAGTTCGGCGAGGAAGAAGGCACCATGACCAACCTCGAGGGGCGGGTGATCTTGCGGCGCCGATTGCGCCAGCCACCCTCGGGGGTAAAGACCGATATCGAGATCTTGTGTGCCCTCGCGCAACGCTTGGGCGTCGAGCGAGGCTTCTCGTTCGCGTCGTCCGAAGCCGTGTTCGACGAGCTGCGCGCGGCGACGCGCGGCGCCAAGGCCGACTACAGCGGCATCGACTACGACAAGATCCGCGGGTCACAAGGCGTGTTCTGGCCGTGCCCGGCGCCCGAGCACCCGGGGACACCGCGGCTGTTCGCAGAGCGCTTCGCGTTTCCATCGGGGCGCGCGCGGTTCAACGCGGTTCATTACCGTCCGGCCGCAGAAGTGCCGGACGACAACTACCCGCTCTACTTCACCACCGGTCGTTACAAAGAACACTACAACAGCGGCGCGCAAACCCGATTGGTCGAGCCGTTGCGTGACGCCAAGCCCGAGCCGCTCGTTCAAATTCATCCGCGCCTGGCTGCCAGTTTGGGAGTCGCACCAGGTGAGGAATTGGTGGTCGAGAGTCGCCGAGGCAGCGTCTCGTTTCGAGTCCACATTTCACCGGATATCCGGCCGGATACGCTGTTTGCGCCGTTCCACTGGGGCGGCAGACAAGCCGCCAATCTGCTCACCATTCCCGCGCTCGACCCGTCCAGTCGTATGCCGGAATTCAAGGTCTGCGCCGTGCGCGCACGCGCCGCCAACGCTATACCGAAGGGATTGTCGTGAACATCCGCAAGAAGAAGCTAGCTATCGTCGGCAATGGCATGGGAACTTGTCGTTTGCTCGACGAGCTCGTGCGCCGTGACGCCACGAGGCAATACGAGATCACCGTGTTCGGTGAAGAGCGTGGCGGCGCGTACAACCGCATCATGCTGGGCAAGGTGCTCAGCGGTGAGTCACCGGACTCGATCGTGACCAAGACTCCGGAGTGGTACGACGCGCACGGCATTCGCTTGATCGAGAGCACGCGCGTCACCCGTCTCGATACGCTTCGCAAAGTGGTGGAGACGGCGGATGGTCAAAATCGCCGCTACGACGTATCGATTCTAGCGACTGGCAGTCAGCCATTGGTGCCGCCGCTCGAGGGCATGCGCGGTGAAGATGGCGAGCTGCGTTCGGGCGTATTCGTGTATCGCTCGATCGCCGACTGCATTCGCATGCGAGAATACGTGCGCTCCGGCGATAGCGCGGTGATCGTCGGCGGCGGCTTGCTCGGCCTGGAGGCGGCCAAGGTACTCAGCGATCTCGGCTTGCACGTGACCGTCGTGCAAGCGTCGAAGATCCTGATGAACGCCCAGCTCGACGAAATCGCCGGTGAAATGCTGGCGCGTCAGATCGATCGCGCAGGCATCTTCGCGCGCTTGGGTCGCACGGTCGAGACGATTTACGGTGATGAGCGCGTGACGGGCGTCGTGCTCGACGATGGCACTACGCTGTCGACTGATTTGGTGGTGCTCGCGTGCGGCGTGCGTCCGCGCGTCGACACCGCGCGTGCCTCGGGTTTGCCGGTAAATAAAGGCATTCTCGTCAACGACACCTTGGCGACCGAAGTGCCCGGTGTGTACGCATTCGGCGAATGCGCCGAACACCGCGGTAAGACTTACGGGATCGTTGCGCCGGTGTGGGAGCAAGCGGCGGTGCTCGCGGACATTCTCACCGGACAATCCAAGGAACGCTACCGCGGGTCCAAGTTGTACACCCGGCTCAAGGTCGCGGGGGTGGACGTGGCTTCGATGGGCACGCTCGAGGCCGAGCTCGAGCGCGACGAGGTCGTGCAAATCGTCGAAGAGCGACGTGATTGCTACCGCAAGCTGATCGTCCGCGACGGTAAGCTCGTGGGTGCCATGTTGGTGGGCAACACCGAAGCGACGGCCACGTTGGTTCAGCTCTTCGATCGCGGTGACGCGGTGCCGAGTGATCCACTCGAACTCTTGTGCAGTCCGCGTGCTGCGGCTCCATCGGGTGACCGCGTGGTGTGCAACTGCAACAAGGTGACCGAGCAGGCCGTGTGCGAGGCAATCGCGGCGGGCGCGGACTCCGTGGCTGCGCTGGGTGACTGCACCCGTGCCGGCACCGGCTGCGGCTCGTGCAAAGGGGAGCTCCAGCAGCTCCTGGCAAAGGCACCCAAGCCCGCCCAATCACTGCCGCTATTGCCGCTTTTGGCCTCAGCGTAGCATTAAAAACGTGGCGTTTCGGGCCTTGCGCCCGGGGGTTTAGCCGGCCATTGTCGGGTGACCCGCAGGCATGTGGACTTGGCGAAAGCAGTGGCTTGGCTACGCGGCCGCGCTGTGTGCAACGGCCGTGGCGACCGCGCTGGCCGTGTTTGGCGTGCGCTATGTGTCGCTCGCCGACGTCATCATCTTGTACCTGGTGGTCGTGGTGGTCGTGGCCTGGCGCTTTGGCCTGGGCCCTTCGATCATCGCCGGGCTGGGCGGGGTGCTGGCGTTCGACTTTCTGATTCTGCCCCCCAGGTTCACGTTTTCGTTGGAGTTTGGCCACGCGGTCACGCTCGTGGGCATGGTCTTCGTCTCGGCGTTGGTGAGTGGCCTGACCGAAAGTCTGCGACGCGAACAGGCGCGCGCCCTGCGCAGTGAACGGCGTACGCAGAAAGCGCGTCTGGAGGCCGAGGTGGAGCGCGTGCACGCGGCGTTGCTCAGCTCGGTGTCGCATGACTTGCGTACACCGCTGGCGACAATCTCCGCTTCTGCGCAAATGCTGGTCCGCAACCACGTGGGCATGGACCCTGCATTGCGAGGGGAAATGCTGACCGGCATTGCCGAGGAAGCGGAGCGCTTGGACGGGCTGCTCCGCAACTTGCTCGCGATCACCCGCGTCGAAACGGGAGAGCTGCGACTGCAAGTGCTGCCGGCATCCCTGGATGAGGTATTGGCGGACGCGCTCCGTCGTCTCGGTCATCGACTTGCGGGGCGCAACGTGGAGCTTCACGCGCAGCGCGGGCTGCCCTTGGTCGACCTCGATGTGCGCCTCTTCGAGCAAGCGCTGCTCAACGTGTTCGACAACGCTCTACGCTACTCACCCGCGGGATCGCCCCTCACGGTCGAAACTCAGCAGCTCGACGGCAAAGTGCAAATTCGCGTTGCGGATGCCGGGGTCGGTGTTGCCGAAGCGGATCGTGAGCTGGTGTTCGAGAAATTTCGGCGCGGTAGCAATGCTCCGCGCAGCGACGGCGGAGTGGGGCTGGGATTGACCATTTGCCGCGCCATTTTGCGAGCGCACGGCGGCGAAATCACGATGGCGGGTGCCGCCTCGGGTGGAGCCCTCGTGACGTTGAGTCTGCCAACCAGTAAAGTAGCAATCTCCGAAGCCGCTTTGCGGCTCCCCAATATCGAATGACCAGAGCAGCAGCAGCCGTCGAAGCCCGCTTCAGCATCCTAGTCGTCGAGGACGAGGCGCCCATGCGCAAAGTCCTACGCCTGATCTTGGAGGAGCAAGGTTATGAAGTCTTCGAATCTGGGACGGGCGAAGAAGCGCTGTCCTTCATTTCGCGCAGCCCGCCGTCCTTGGTTCTGCTCGACCTCGGGCTGCCGGATGTAGATGGCATCGATCTCGCCAAGCAGATCCGCGGGCACTGCCCGGTGCCAATCGTCGTGTTGTCGATGCGCGCCGACGAGCACTCCATCGTTGAAGCGCTCGACAACGGCGCTGACGATTACGTGACCAAGCCGTTCCGCGAAAACGAGCTGTTCGCTCGAGTCCGCGCCTGCCTGCGCAACGTGGCGCCAGGCGGTACACGGGAGATCGACGGCGTGCGCGTCGATCCCGTACGGCGCGTGGCCTTCGTGCGCAATCGAGAGATCAAGCTTTCGGCCACCGAGCATCGCTTGCTCTGGGTGCTGCTGCGCGCCAAGGGCAACGTCATGACCCATCAGCAGTTGCTGCGCGAGGTTTGGGGTGCGGCTTACGTTCGCGACGCAGGCTATCTGCGCGTGTACATGCACCACCTGCGCGAAAAGCTCGAGGCGGATCCGTCGAACCCGCGTTGGCTCTTGACGGAGCCGGGCGTCGGTTATCGCTTGGGCGGCGAGTAAAGCGTTTCCGGCGGAAGTCGCGCCGGCGCGCAAGGCGCGCGCGCGCAAAAAAGCAGCGCGCTCGCGTTGAACTGCGGGCGGCCGTTCGCGCTCACGAGCGCTCCAATGCTAGAGGTTTCACTTTGCCTCGAGCCACGGAGCCTGTGTGACCGCCGTTCATACCTTCCATGCGTTGGCCTTCGTCGAGAACTTCTCGCTGAAGGAGCTGGCTCAGCACTTTCCCGAAGCCAAACGCCAACATCATCAACTGTCTTATCCCGCGGCCGCGGGCGGCTTGGTGTTCCTGTTCAGCTTCGGCGTGGTGATCTTCTTCGACGTTGGACAAGCGGGACGGGAAGGGGAGCTGCTGCGGCTACGGCGCGCGCCGAGTTTGATGCGCGATGCGCAGGTGATCAGTGAAGAATTTACGGTACGTGAGCAGAGTGGCGCGCGGCCCGACGTCGAAGACGGCGTGCTCGTCGTCGATACGCTGACGCCCGAGCGCGCCAGCATGGTCGCGCTGACGGTCGCGCAGAGCGCGGCCATGGAATACTACGAACGCATCGTGGACCAAATGTTCGCGGATACCGACAGCTTCGTGTTGCGCTTGGAAAAGCGCGGCAACATCTCGATCTTCACCGCCGAACTCCACCGCTTCATTGGCGCCGCGATCAGCACGCGCAGCGAAGTCATCTCGGTCTTACACTTGCTCGACAAGCCCGACGTGGTTTGGGACGACCCCGGTGCAGAGCGCATCTACGAAGAATTGCGCTCCGAGTTCGATCTGGCTGACCGCTACCAAGCGCTAGAACTCAAGCTTCACAGCGTCCAAGAATCACTCAGCCTGCTCACGGACATCGCCCGCGACCGCCGCCTCGTCTTCCTAGAGACCTCAGTCATCGTCTTGATCCTGATCGAAATCCTGCTGAGCATATTCCGGCATTGAACGCCCAGTTCACAGCGGGTCGGCTCCCTGAGGGATTGAACCGCCAAGCCGCCAAGAAGAGGAGAATAGGGGTTCACAAGGTCAACCGTGCCCATCGAACACACGACTCAGCGCGACGCACCTCGCAACCCCAAAATTTCCGGTGGACACAATGGGCTCTGGGACGTCGAGCGGGTTTGGCGGCTTGGCGGCTTGGCGGTTTTCTCCCTCTCCCTCTCATCGTTCGCGACGCCGAGGGGCGTGCGTTAGGTGGTTTTGATCAGGCCGCCGTCGATCACGAATTCGCTGCCGGTGACGTTGGCGATTCGGCCGGAGGCGAGCATGACCACTAAGGCGGCGACTTCTTCGGGGGTGGTGAAGCGGCCGGTGGCGAAGCCGCCGATGCTGGCGACGACTTTGTCGCGCGCGCTGTCCGCGTCACTGCCCGTGGCTTTGGCTACGGTGTCGGCGACGCCGCCTGCGCCGAACCACAAGTCGGTCACGACGGGACCAGGCGACACGCAATTGACGCGGATCCCGCGAGGGCCAAACTCCTGCGACAGGGATTTGCTCAGGTTGACCAGCGCGGCTTTGGCTGCGCCATAGTCGATGGTGCCCGCGTCGGGCTGAAAAAAGGCGTTCACCGACGCCACGCTGACGATGGAGCCGGAAGCTTGGCTGAGCATTTGTTTGATCGCGGCTCGCATCGCGCGCAGGGCCGAATAAAAATTCATATTCATGCCCCACTCGAACTCTTCGTCGCTGGTGCCCAGAAAGCCCTCCAAGCGCAGGCGCACCGCGCCGACATTGTTCACGAGCACGTCGAGCTTGCCGTGAAGTTCGACGGCGCGCGCGATCAACTGCGCGGGGCCCTCGGGTGTGCTGAGGTCGACCGCCACCGCGGTGACCCCCGGCAAATCTTCCAGGCTTTTGGTGTTGCGCGCGCCCGCGACGACGAGCGCGCCTTCACTCGACAATGCGCGGACGATCGAAAGACCGATCCCTTTGCTGGCTCCAGTGACGACTGCGACTTTTCCGGCGAGTTCGAGATCCATGGTGGTCCTTTGGTTGCTCCGCGAGTTACCGCTCAGCCTCCACCATTTCGATGTCGCAATGCACGCGCTACTTGAAGCCGATCTCCGGGCTACGCGCCGCGGTGTGTCGCGGCGCGCCCGCTAACCAAAAGAAGACGCGGTTGTGTCGCTGTTATGGCGTGAGCGCGAAACAATAGAAGCCGCCGTAGCCGCCGCCGTCACCAACGGTGGTGCCGCTTTGGCTGGGCGGACCGTCGTCATTGGTGGTGATGTGGTAGCCGGCGCCGCAGCCTGATTCATCGAGCGCGGAGATCCAGCTGTCGCCGGACGACATGCCGCCGCTCATTCCGCCGGGACCGCCGCTGCGCGGCCACGAATGACCGACGCGCGGACTGCCCCAGGTGGTGGCTTCGTTCGTTGTCCAATCGTTGCAGGTGAATTTGAGATCGGCTTTGTAGAGTTTGCCGGTGGCGTCGGAGCCGGTCAGTGTGTCGTGATTGTCGACCACGGGCTGAGTCGGATCCGGCTGATGATTGGGCAAGCCATCTTCGTTCGGCAGATCTTTGGCGATCGCGGCGTCCGCGTTGGCGGGGCGCGTGTTTGCGAGATCGGCGGTGGTGTTGGCGACCAAGCGACCCAAGCGGTCGTACCAGGGGCCTGAGCCGACGCGATCGATGGCGTTGACTTGTTTGCCATCGCCACCGTCGACCGCGCTGAGGAAGGCGCGCCAGGCTTTGCCGTTCTTCGGCATGCTGCCCTCGGCGACGGCCGCGCAAATCTTGTCGGCGCCGCGCAAGCCGGCACCCGCGCCAGTTTCGCCGAAGCGCAAGTCGCCGCCAAAGCCATTGGGGTTGCCGGAGACGGCCTGCAGCGCGGCCATGCTGGTCACGAAGAAGCTGAACTTTTCGCCACTTGGAGAACCAGCGCCCGCTGCGCCGACGCTGCCTGCGGAACCGGTCGTGCTTCCGCCGCTGCTCGTTCCGCTGCCCGAGCCGCCTGCGCCAGTCGAGCCGCCGGCGGTTGCGCTCCCTCCGACCGAGCTGCTCATGCCGGCAGCACCGGGGGTCGTTGTTGAGCCGCCCGAGCCTGGATTGGGATTAGCGCTGCCCGAGCCGCCACTAGTGCTCGAGCTCCCAGCAGAGGTGGAGCCCGCCGCACTGGTACTCCCGGGTGGTGCGTCGGAACTGCCGCAGGCGGCGACCCCAAAGAAAAACAATAGGCTCAGCGGAACAACGTTAAAGTTTTGGGCTTTTTGCATGCTCTCGACGGACATGTGTCAGTCCCGTGACGAAATCGATCATCACATCTCGAAATACTTTAAGGATCGTCTCGGTCTGGGGTTCTATGACGGCGCATGCGCCAGGTTTGGATCACGAAGGCTGGAGCCCCCAAAGTCCTGCAGGTCCGAGAAGCCCCGGATCCCACGCCCAAGGCCGGCGAGCTGCGGATTCGCGTGCGGGCCAGCGGCATCAACTTCGCAGATCTGATGGCGCGGGTTGGCCTATACCCGGACGCGCCGAAACTGCCGTGCGTGGTCGGCTATGAGGTGTCGGGGATCGTAGACGCGCTCGGCGAGGGCGCGACGGGTTTTGCGATCGGCGACCGCGTACTCGCGATGTGCCACTTCGGTGGCTACAGCGACGTGGTGACACTGCCCAGCTCTCAGGCGTTGAAGATGCCGGATCGCATGAGCTTCGAAAGCGGCGCCGCGTTTCCCGTCGTTTACCTCACCGCCTACAACACGATGCTCTTTACCGGCCACCTGCGTCGCAAGTCGAGCGTGCTGATCATGTCCGCCGCGGGCGGCGTGGGCCTGGCTGCGATTCAAATCGCCAAGACGCGCGAGTGCACGATTTTCGGTAGCGCATCCGTGTCGAAGCACGACTTCTTGAAGCAGCAAGGGTGTCACCACACGCTCGACTCGAACCGCGACTTCGCGGAGCAAGCGCGCGCCATCGTTGGCGATCGCGGCATCGACTTGATCTTGGACCCCGTGGGCGGAAAATCCTGGACGCGCGCCTACGATCTGCTCGCGCCCTGCGGCCGCCTCGTGGCTTTTGGCCTGTCCGCGGCAGCGGGGGGCAATACCCGCAGCTGGCTCACCGCGGCGGCCTCCGTGCTTTCGGTCAAAAGCTGGAGCCCCATGCAATTGATGAGCGACAACAAGACCGTCAGCGGGACCAACATGGCTCGCCTGTTCGCGCGCCCCGACTTGGTCGAGCCGCAACTCGCCGAGCTGATGCAGATGTACGAACGAGGCGAACTCGAACCCCACGTCGATCGCTCATTTCCCTTCGCCGAAGCCCCCGCCGCCCACCAATACCTCCACGACCGCAAAGCCCGCGGCAAAGTCCTACTAGTCCCGTAATTTTTTGATGGTCACAATTCGCCCCGCGACCGTCCCAGCCTTCGGCGTCGCGGACGACGGGAGAGGGAGAGGGATTAACCGCCGAGCCGCAGAGGCCGCAGAGGCCTGAGGGAGATTTGGGGGTTCGCGGTAGGCGGCTGTTTGCGAATTTGTAGAGTTCGACGACGTTCGCGGGATGTGGAGGGACTAAGATGAGACAGAAGATTGGGATTTTCTCATTGCGCATGTTTACGTCGTCAGCAACGAGCGATTTCGCCGTGAATCGCGGACCCCATAAAATCTCTTCTGGGCTCTGCGGCCTCTGCGGCTCGGCGGTTCAAATCAGGGAGCATTACTGAGTGGTTCTCTGCCTAACCGCGGTTTCGATCGTGGTCCTGCGCGATGGCGTGATGTGCCGGGAACAGGGCGGGGTTTGAGGTGCGTTGCTGGATTTCGGGCGCCCATTCTTCATTCACTTGCGATGTAGGCGCGCAAGTGGTCGACCAAGTGATCGAACATGAGGCGCATGCGGCGGCTCGACTTGAGGTCTTCGTGCATGACTACCCAGGTGTCGAGCGCGTAGTTGAATGCGCCGGGCAACAGGTGCACGAGTTTGTCGCGCCGGCCGAGACCCAGGTGGCAGACGCCGATGCCGAAACCCGCGCGGAGGAGGGAGTATTGCGCCAAGTCGTTGTCGCAACGGAACGTGAATAGTTCGCGATGGATGGGAAAATCGAGCCCCTCCAAGCGCCGCACGGTGGGCGTCTTGTCGAAGCCGATCAGTGGGTGTTCGCGCAACTCGGCCAAGGTCTTGGGCGTGCCGTGGGCTTTGAGGTAGCGCGGGTGCGCGTGAAAGCCCAAGTGCACTACGCCGACCTTGCGCGCGAACAGCGCGGTTTGACTTGGTCGCACCATGCGCACCGCAATGTCCGCCTCGCGCCGCAACAGATCTTCCGCGCGGTTCGAAAGCACGAGTTCGACGATGATGCGAGGGTGAGCTTCGTGGAACGCGGTGAGCACGGCAGGCAGCACTTCACCTCCGATCATTTCGCTGGCGGTGACGCGCACGGTGCCGCGGTCGTCTTCCGCCTCGCCCGAGGCGGCGCGCTGAAGGGCGTCGGCGGCGCTGGCCATGGCTTCCGCATAGGGAACCAGTTGGCTCGCGCCCTCGCTCGCGATCAGCCCAGCCTGTGAGCGAGTGAACAGCGAGACGCCGAGCGCCGCCTCCAGCGCATCAATATGGCGGCCGACGGTCGGCTGGGTGAGCGAGAGCGCGCGGGCGGCGCCGGAAAGGCTGCCTTCGCGAACGACGGCCAAAAACGAGCGGTATAGCTCCCAGCCGGGCTGCTCTTGGGTCATACAAATATGTATAGCAATGAAACGACTTTCGCCAATTTGTTATATCAGGATCGGGCCGATGCTCTGCCTATGACAAAAACGGCATTGATCATCGGAGCGACGGGCGGGGCAGGCAGTGAGATTGCACGAGCGCTGCTCAAGCGCGGCTATCGGGTGCGCGCCCTGCATCGCGACCCAGAGCGGGCAAGCGCGCGGCAATTGGGGGCGATCGAATGGCTGAAGGGGGACGCCATGAATGCCGAAGACGTGCTTCGGGCGGCGTCGGGTGTGAATTTGGTCGTCCACGCTGCCAATCCCCTCGGTTACCGGAATTGGCAGGGACTCGCGCTGCCGATGTTGGAGAACAGCATCGCCGCGGCGCGGAGCGCGGGCGCACGCTTGGTGTTACCAGGTACGGTTTACAACTACGGCCCAGAAACGTTTCCGTTCGTGGCCGAGTCGGCGCCGCAGCAACCGAGAACGCGCAAGGGGGCGATCCGAGTTGCGATGGAGCAGCGCTTGGCGCAAGCGTCGCGCGAGGGAGTACCGGTGTTGATCGTCCGCGCCGGAGACTTCTTCGGCGCGCCAGGACAAAATAGCTGGTTCAATCAGGCCCTGGTGACACCGGGCAAAGCCCTACGCTGGTCGCTCTATCCGGGCAAGCGTGACGTCGGTCATGCGTGGGCGTATTTGCCCGACCTCGCCGAGACGATTGCGCAGCTCTTGGATCGAGAAGCGGAGCTGGGCGTATTCGAGACCTTTCACTTCGGCGGGCATTGGTTCGAGCGCGGGGTGGACATCGCCGAAGCGACGCGCCGCGCGGCGGGCGCGCCGCACGCCCGGATCTGGAATTTCCCTTGGTTCGCCGTGTATCTTTTGTCGCCGTTCGTCGAGACTTTTCGCGAAATGATCGAGATGCGTTACTTGTGGAGGTCCGCGCTCCGGCTCGACAACTCGAAGCTCGTGGCGTTCTTGGGCAAAGAACCGCACACGCCGCTCGATCAGGCGTTGCGCACGACGCTGCGTGAGCTCGGTGTTCATCAGCAACCGGAGGCGGGCGGCTTGGGGCGGCTAGCGAGTTCCTAAATGCGACTCGTGATCGCGGCGACCATCCGTTCGAGCGGGGCTTCGGCGACGGAGAGCCCGGCTTCTTTGACCACGCGCGGCATGCCAAAGACGACACAGGATGCTTCGGTCTCGGTCAATACTTGTCCGCCAGCACCAGTAATGGCGCGTGCGCCTTCCAGGCCGTCGCTGCCCATGCCGGTGAGCACGACGCCCAGCGCGCGTTCGCCCAGGCACTGAGCCGCGCTCTCGAACAAAACATCGACGGACGGCCGATGCACGGAGTCAGTCGGGTTCGGGTCGAGGTGCGCACTCAGCGTATCACCCGTGCGGATGATACGTAGGTGGACGCCCGCGCGGGCCAAGACCGCGCGACCGGGGCGGAGCTCGAGTCCCTCCTCGGCCTCCAGCACCTCGAGCGCACACTCACTGTTCAGGCGCTCGGCGAACGGCGCGGTGAACCCGACCGGGATGTGCAGCACGATCGCGATCGGCGCCGGGAAATTGGCGGGAATTGCCTTCAGGATTCGGGTCAAGGCTTGTGGTCCTCCCGTGGAGGTGCCGATCAGGACGACCCGCTCGGAGCTTTGGATTGGCGAGCTCGCGAGGAGCTCGGTTTCTCGGGCTTTGGCGCGAGGTTGCGCGGTCGCCAAAAGCACCTTGGTCACCAGTTCGTCAGCGATGTCGTGCAAGCTCGCGACGGCGAGCGCGGTGGGCTTGTGCACGAGATCGAAGATGCCATAGCCGAGCGCCGCGACTCCGATGTCGCTCTCGCCATCAGCCATGCTGACGACGACGACGCGCGACCGCTGCTCGGCGCTGAGCGCCGCCAACACCCCGAGCCCATCCAAGTTCGGCATCACCAAATCGAGCGTGATCACGTCGGGCGTGAGCTCGGCGATCTTTTCCAGCGCGTCGATCCCATCGCGTGCAACGCCGACCACTTCAATCAGGG
Source organism: Polyangiaceae bacterium (assembly GCA_035634635.1). GTDB lineage: Bacteria > Myxococcota_A > Polyangia > Polyangiales > Polyangiaceae > PMG-095. Next base: position 136,784 of record DASQCO010000099.1, on the reverse strand, counting down.
GGCTCGTGAGCAGACTCTCGCGCACGACCTTGCGCGCGAAGGCCGAGTCATCCACCACCAGTACGCGAATGAGGCTCATTTCAGCGTCTTTCGATAGAAGAACGCGCCGCCTTGCTCGTGGCACGCGAACGCGACCTTGAACCTGAGCAACGACTCGGACGCGCCCACCACCAAGTGGCCATCCGGTTCGAGCTGGTGCCACAGGCGCGTGACTACCTTTTCGATGGTTTGGTCGCGGAAGTAGATTAACACATTGCGGCAAAGAATGATGTGGAACGTTCCGAGCTCCGTCGGTTCGCGTTCATCGGCAAGGTTGACGCGACGCCACGTGATTGCTTGCGCGAGGTGCGGTGCGACACGCATGCCGTTTTCGTCGCCCGAAAGCCAGCGACCGACGACGCCCGGCGGCAGTGAACGCAGCGAGCGGCGGCGATACACGCCTTCCTTCGCCTGAGCCAGGACGCGAGCGCTGATGTCGCTGGCCACTATTGTCACTTGCTCCAAAAGCTTGGCCTCATCGAGCAACATGGCCAAGGTCAGCGGCTCTTCGCCGCTCGAACACGCGGCGCACCAAATCCGGGGCCTGATGCCGCGCGCCAAAAGTGGCGGCAAGAGCTCACTCACTACGATTTTGAGCGGGGAAATCTCGCGGAAAAAATAGGTTTCGTTGACGACCAAGGCATCGACCAACAGCGCGAGCTCGCTGTCCGCCATGTCGTCGTAGCGAAGGAAGTAGTAGTAATCGAGCAGCGACTCGAAGCCTCGCTCGACGGCGCGACCCGAAACGCGTTCGGCGAAGAGCTCCAGCTCTCGCAAGTCATAGTGCAATCCCGTGCGCTCCTCGACCAGCGCGCTGAGGATGGCGAAGACCTGGGGTGAAAGCGGCAGACTGAGGCTCATCGAACTAGCGCTGCCGCGCAAATGCGCCGCACCTCGGCGTCCGGGTCGGTGAGGGCTGCGCGCTCCAACATGGCGTTGCTCTCGGTGTCTTGCAGCGCGATCAGCGCTGAAGCCGCGGCGCGACGGGCCGCGTCGTTGCTGAAGCCAAGCGCCGTGCGGATCGTTGCCAGCGCTTCCTCCGTTTGCATGCGCGCGAGTGCCGCGACCAGAGCGGTTGCGGCTGAGTCATCGGCGTGGCCGAGCGCAGTTGCGATAGCGCGGCAGCGCTCGGGAGCGGGCTTGGCAAGCGCGCGAATCAAGGGCTGTCGCGTGGGTGCATCGAGCAGCAGTGCGATCAGCGCGTTCGTCGCGGCAAGGTCGGAGCGCGCGGCCAAAAAGCCGGTGGCGGCGACGCGCACGCCCTCGTCGGGATCCCGGGTCGCTCGTGCAATCTCTGGCAGGGCTTCGGGTACAGCGAGCTCTGCCAGCGCGGAGAGCGCGACCAGACGAGTGGCATGGTCCGGTGAAGCCAACGCCGAAGTCAGCTGCGGCAAAGCCTCGGCGCGCTTGGAGAGGCCGATGGCGAGCAAGGCCGCGCGGTTCAAATCGGCGTCGGCGGCGCCAAGCACGCCGCGGAGGACCGCAAACGCGCGCGCGCCGCGCAGGTGCGCCAATGCTTCGACTGCAGCCACGCGCACTTGGCCGAAGGGATCCTCGAGCAGTAGCGCAATACGGTCGGTTGCGGAGTCATCGCGCAGGCGTCCGAGCGCTTGGCAGGCGTAGTAACGCACCCAAGCGTCGGCGTCGCCGAGAGCGGAGCGCAGCTGCTCCAAGACGACCGCGTCGCCCGCGGTGTGGCCTAGCGCACGCATTACCGAAGCGCGGGTACGAGGCGAGACGTGCCGCGCGCAGCGTAAGAGCTGACTCTGAGCGCGCGGATCGTCGATGAAGGGTAGCCCCGCGATTGCGGCTTCGCGCAGGGTTTCGTCGGCGCTTTGCGAGGTCGCCAATAGCGCATCTAACCCTTCAGGGTAACCAAAGTAACCAATGATGCGCAGCGCGGCGCGTTGCAAGCGCAGATCGGACGAGGTAGCGGCAGCTAGCGCGAGCCGTTTCGTGTCGTCGCTGCCCATGGTCTGGATCGCCGCCAGCGCCGCCTGGGCGACACGCGCGTCGGGATCGTTGAGCAGCGGGAAAATCGCAGGAACCGCGGCGGGATCGGAGGTTCGGGCCAGCGCGTCGCAGCTCAAGGCGCGCACCGTTGCATCGTCGTCCGCGAGGCAGAGAGTGAGCTGATCGCGCGCTGCCAATTTGCCGCCCAAAAGTGGCACCAAGAGCCGTCGCTCTTCGCTCGCGCTGCCGTGCAGGGCGGCGATCAACTGTGGTTCGGCGACCGAGCCCAAGCGCTTGAGCGATTGCAGCGCGGCTTGCGCGACCGCAGGTGCACCACGCAGCAGACCGAGCAGCGAAGGGATTGAGCTCTCTTCGCCGACCCAGGACAGGAGCTGGCTGATTGCGAGTTGCTCCGACGCATCGGCCCGTTTGAGGCCGAGCGCGAGGCGTTGCCTGAGCTCGCTCAGTTTGCTCGAGCCGGAGAGCATGCGTTCGACCGACGCGCCGGTGCCAAAGCGTTGCTCGGCGGCCTCGTGGATCCCGACGAGTGCTAGAGCGATCGCGCCGACGAGTCCGCCGGTCGCGCGTGTCAATAGATCCAAGAGCCCAGGAACGGCGCTCGGATTACCCAAGCGCCCGAGGGCTCGCACTGCTTCGGCGCCGTACAGCGGGTCAGCCGACAGCGAGAGCAGCGTCTTCAGTGCTCGCGAATCACCGCTGCGACCGAGGATGTCGATGGTCGGAAAGGTGCGGAAGAAGTTGCGGCTTTCGGCCAAGAGCAGCAAGGACTCGAGGGCGTCCTTGCCACCGATACGACCCAACGCTTCCAGCGCGGCGAGCGCCACGTTGTCGTCGCTGTGGGCCGTCAACTCTTTGAGTTTGGGCACCGCAGCCACGCTTTCGCGGCGCCCCAAAATCTGTGCGGCGTCACACACGACCGCCACATTGTCGTCGCTCGCCAGCTCGAGCACGAGCTCCTCGACGGCGTTGGGGGTTGCGGAGAGCGCTTCGACCAGACCGGCGATTTGGGCTTCACTCTCGCGTGAGGTGCGCAGGGTCTCGATTAGGAGCGGCATCGCGGCGGGCTCGGCAGCGGCGAGCGCTGCGACCACAGCGCGGCGTACGGACCAATCGGCTTCGACGAGCTCGGCCACGAGCTCCGCCAACGCCGGAACGCCGCGTTGTGCGAGCTCTCTCACTCGCGCGATGCGCTCGTATTCTAAGCTCATCCCGCTCCCGTGGTTTCGCTCGCGTTCGCGCTGATCGCCAGCACCGTCTCGGCCTGATTCAGGTTGGCTGCACGGATCTTGGCGATTTGGTTGGAAAGCGACTCCATTTCGCGCCCGAATAGCGCCACCCCCTTGGCTTGCTGGGCGGAGGCAGCGACGGTCTCGCGGATTCGTCCGCGCATGTCGTTCATGGTCGAGGCGATTTGTTCGCTTGCCACGCCTTGCTCGGCGTTGGCATGGCGAATCGCGGCGATTGATTTGGTTTGTTTGGCGGTCGTTTCGGCGAGCGAACCGATGGCGTCGGTTTGCTCCTCGAGGGCGCGCGCGGTTTGACGCGCGACACGCCGTACGTCGTCCGTGCTTTTGGCGAGCGACGCGGCAACTTTGCTTTGCTCCGTGCTCGCGCGGGTGACCTCCGCGGCAGAGGTGGCGACTTGTTTCGATGCGCCTTCCAATTCTTGACTCGCTTTGGTCTGCTCGGCCAAGCCCTTGGCGTTGTGCGCTGCGTCCTTGCGTGCCATGTCGATGGCCTTGGCGATTTCGCTCGCGCCCTTGGCTTGCTCGCTGAGTCCGAGCGTGGTGCGCTCGGTAGCCACGCGCAGTTCTTCAGCCTGCCCGGCGATGCTCTTCACCGAGTTGCTCTGCTCGTTCAGGCTGGCCAGCGTGGCTTCGGTTTGGCTGCGCATGTTCAAGGCTACTTTGGCGAGCTCCGTTGCGGCTGCGGCTTGCTCGGCGGCGCCGACTGCCACGTCTTTGGCGCTAGTCGAGAGCTGTGTGTTGGCTCGCACTACGTCTCGCAACGCGCGCGCCTGGTCGGCAGACGCGAGCGTGGTCTGCTTGGCCATCTGCCGCATTTCGCCGGCACTCTTGGCCAGATCTTGGGTTGCCTTGGCTTGCTCGCCAACGGTACTGGCGATGACTCGCGATTGCTCGCGGACTCGGCCGGAGGCCTCGGTGAGAGATCTCACCGCGGCCACTTGCTCGTTCGCGCTCTCGGCAGCCTCATGCACCGATTGACCGAGTTCCTGAACTCCGCCCAGAATGGCTGCCAAGGCCCGTTCCGCGTCGCCGGCCAAGCTTGCGCCTTCGCCCGCGACGCGCTCGCCTTCGTGCGTCGCGGCGATCGCTTCGCGCGCGGTGTTCTGCAGGGAGCGGATGATTTTCGCGATGTCCGAGCTGGCCGCAGCGGCACGATCGGACAGCGCGCGGATCTCTTCGGCCACGACAGCGAAGCCGCGCCCGTGCTCGCCGGCGCGCGCGGCCTCGATGCTCGCGTTCAGGGAGAGCAAGTTCGTGCGATCGGCGATGAGGTTGATGGTCTGCACGAAATCGCCAATTTCTTCGACCTTTTGTCCCATTTCCTTCATCACGCCGGCAGACGAAGTGATCGAACCGCGGATTTTGGCCAATCCCTCGATCGAGCGCCCCACGGTGGTGCCGCCGTCGCGCGCCAGTAACGTCACTCGTTCGCCGACGGCGCGCGCTTCACCGCAGACGCGGGCGATGCGTCGCGTCGAGGCTTCCATCTGCTGACTGGCCGTGGCGCTCGCTTCGCCGAGACGGGCGATGTCCTCCGCGGAGCGCGCGACCGATTGCGCAGATTTCGCCAGCTCCTCGATGGTCGTTGCGTTCGCTTCCACGACGCGCTCGTTCTTTTCCGAGGTTTGGGCCACTTCTTCGACCGACGCGGCCAGCTCGGTCACGGTCGAAGCGTTCTCGGCGGTGGCTAGCTCCAGCGCTTTCGAGCTCTGCGCGGCGGCCGCCGCCGAGCGCGCGATCTGCTCGACGGTACTCGCCGTCTCCTGCACGGAAGCTGCCAGGTTTTCGCCGCGTTCAGCCACGCCGCTGATGCCTTTGCTGAGCGCGACCGCACTGCGGGTCACCGAAGCAATGCGACCGGTAACGTCACGCGCGTCGAGCGCCAGCCGTTCGATGCCCTTTGCCATCTCTTCGGCGGTCGCGCCAATCTCGGTGATGGTCGATGCGGTGGTCTCGGTGCGCGCGGAGATACCGGCCAAGCCCGCCGCCATTTCAATCGATGTGGCGAGCAGTTGCTCGCTGGCCGCGGCAAGATCTTGAGCGTTGCTGGCAACCCCGCGGATCGAACGCGCCGATTCCTCTACGGCAACGGCCGCGCTCTCGGCCGACTCCGCCAGCAGTTGCGTGTCTTTCTTCACGGTGCCGATCGAGCTCGCGACCTCACGCAGCGCCGCGCTCGATTCCTCGACGTCACCCAAGAGCGATTGGGTGAGCTCGGTTAGCCCCTGCTGGGCGCGCACGGTTTTGGCGGTCATCGCGCTGGTTTGTTCGAGGGACGCAGCGATTGCTTCGGTCGCGGCGTTGACTTGCTCCCCGAGGGCGGCGCGCTCGTTGCCCGCGGCCGCTAGCCGCAGCGCGGCCGCTTCGATCGCTCCGATTTCGTTGCTCGTGTTGCGTAGCGATTGCACGACTGACTCAACTTGGGAGCTGAGGGCGTGTACTTGAGCCGTCGTCTTCGGGGAGGGCGCGGGGCTTTGGGTCATGGCTATCTTCACCTAAGAGTTTCGGTAAATCGATCAGCAGCAGTAGGCGCTTGCCCAGCGGATGTACCGCATACACGAAGCCCGACGAGCGTTCACTGACGACGCTCGGGGCAGGTTGGTTCTTGTCGACCTCGAGCTTGAGCACTTCGCGCGCAGTATCCACGCGCAGCGCAACGATCCGCCCTTGGCACTCGGTCACGATGATGCGCGTGTCGAGGTTCAGCTCCGCGCGCGGTAGACCAAAGCGCGTTCGCAAATCCAGGACGGGCACGACCAAGCCGCGTACGGTGACGATGCCGTCCACGTAGTCTGGCGCGCCTGGCACGAGAGTCGCACCCTCATAGCTCTCCATTTGCAGCACGCTGTCGAAGGGCAGGGCGTATTCCGCGCCGGAGAGGCTGAACACCACGTGTAGCTTCATCGCTTCCTCGCGGGCAACTGAGCGCGCGGGGCGTTTGCCGCGTCACTCGTCTCGGTGCGCGTGAGGCTCGCGCTGAGCGCGATGAGATCGAGCACCAGCGTGGGGCGCCCGTCGCCCAGATCGGTCGCCCCGGAGACACCCGGCGCGCGCACCAAGACATCTTTCAGCGGGCGAATCACCACTTCTTGTTGGCCGAGCATGCGGTCCACGGCAAACGCCATGGGCGCGCCGGCGCGGCGCACCACGATCGCTTTGCGCGTGTTCGCCCGGGCCTCGGTCTGAAGCTTGAACACCTCAGCCAATTGGATCATCGGCAGGGCGATCCCGCGACGAGAAATGATATCCAGGGCGGGACTGCCGTCGTCGTTGGCGGGAACTTGCACTAGCTCGTTCGCGTCGACCTCGATGATTTCGTCGACCATCGTTACTGGGACGACGAAACGCTGAGCGCCGCATTCGAACGAAAATGCGTCGACGATCGAGATCGTGAGCGGCACGCGCAGCGTGAACGTCGTGCCCTGGCCGAATTGGCTGTGTACCTCGAGCTCGCCGCCGAGTTCGTCCACGATCGTGCGTTTCACGATTTCCATGCCCATGCCGCGCCCGCTGGTCGTGGTCACGACGTCGCGCGTGGATAGGCCGGGGATGCACAACAGGTCCAAGAGCCCGGCGTCGTCCGAAGGCGTGGGGCGGCCAGCTTTTCTGGCTACTGCCGCTCGATCGATGCCGCGCCCGTCGTCGCTGATCGTGATCTCGAGGCGGGTGTTGGAGCGCGCGCCGCAGGTGATCCGCAATAGACCTTCCTCGGGCTTGTTGCGGCGCAGTCGTTCGTCTGGCGTTTCGATGGCATGGTCGACCGCGTTGCGCACCAAGTGCACGAGCGCCGGAAACACGCGCTCGGAGACCGACTTATCGAGCTCCGCGTTGCCGCCCTCCAGCTCCAGACGCACCGAGCGCTGGGTCGCCCGCTGCAGGCCGCGCACCAAAAGCGGCAGTCGCTCCAAGAGCTCGCTGACGGGAACCATGCGCACCCGCACGATCGCGGCGCGCAGATCGCGCAGCTGACGCGCGTTGTCTTTCATGATGTCGGTCAACTCGCGCGTGTTCACGCCGCTTTCGGTCAAGCTGGCGATGGAGCGCGCGAGACGAAAGCGCGTGACGATCAGCGCGGACAAACGTTCCATCGCTTCGTCCAGACGGCTCACGTCGACGCGCACGACGCCGCGTCTGGAATGCGAGTCCACCTTTTCGTCCTCTGCGTCGTCCAGAGCGACTTCGAGGCTCGGGAGGAGCTTGCTGTCCGGCGCGGGCTCCGGCGCTTCCCGCACGATGCTGTGCAGGCTCGCGGCGCTCAAGCCGACCGCGTCGGCGATGGCTTCGCTACTCGAGCGGCTGAGCAGGATGAGCACGAAGCACAGACCGCCGGGCGCCTCGGGGCCGACGGGGACGGCGCGCGGCAAGACGCGCACGATGTCGGCCACCTTGGCCATTCGCTCACGTACCGAATTGATGTTCAGACCCTGCGTCGCGCGCTCCGGCGATGGCGTGAACTCAGCGCGCAGCGCGCGCTGTCCCGCTGCAATCCCGCGCAGCAGTTGGTCGACTTCGAACGGTGCGAGCTTGGCGAGCACCGCCGGTTCGAGGTCCAGTACGGCGGCCGGCGAACGCGCGACAGGTGCGGCGCCCAGCCCGAGTGAGTCGAGTGCCGCGAGCAGCTCCTCCGAGGGCGCTGCCGCGACACCACCACGGCCGAGCGCTGCGACGCGCTGCTCGATGGCGCGCACGCCGCGCAGCAAAGCGTCGATTGCGGATTGGGGGAGCGCGCCACCCGACCGATCCGAGTCGCGCAGGAAGTTTTCCATGCGATGGGCAATCGCCACGACCGGTTCGATGCCGACCATCGCGGACAGGCCCTTGATCGTGTGCAACGAGCGAAAGGTCTCGCGCACCGCGCGCGGATTGGTTTCACCGCTGCGTTGCGTGCTCTCGATCGCGAGCAACTGAGTGTTGGCGACAGTCAAGTGCTCTTCCGCCTCGACGAGGTACGCGGCGATGAACTCCTTGAGGTCTGCCGTCCCCGTCACGCGACGTGCTCCGCGCGATCAGCGAGGATGGCGCGGACTTCGGCGATGATCGAATCAGGTGTAAAGGGCTTGGCCAAAAAACCAGTCGCCCCGGCCTGCAGCACGCGCTCGCGGGATTGGTCGTCTCCGCGAGTCGTCACGATCAAGACCGGCAGCGCGCGCAGCGTGTCCTGCGCGCGCACGAACTCGAGCACCTCGATTCCGCCGATGTCGGGCATGTTGAGGTCGAGCACCAAGAGATCGAAGCGCGCCAGCGATAGGCGCTCGATGGCTTCGAGCCCGCTCGAGGCGTGGGTAAAGCTCGTGTCAGGAATTGCGCGCAGGCAGGCGACGATCATGTCACGCATGACCTTGCTGTCGTCGACCACCAGGATTTCGGTCATTTCGCAGTAACCTCACGCGACGCTATGGCGCGGTGGTTGCTTCGTCAAGGAGTGGCACGCTCCGGCGTGCCGTTAGCGAACTCCTCAAAATTTCAGGCGATCGAGGCGAGATGCCACAGCCGCGACCGCGAATAACCCCCGGGTGCGGCCGACTTTGGTTTATCGTCCCGGTGCCGGCACGGCCCTGTGCCAATTTCGATCCCGCCATGAGTCCATCGGATATCCGCCCCTCATCCTCGAGTCCCCCCGAGCGCGCTCGGATTTGGCTGGTTGATGACAGCCCACTGGAGCGGGAGATGGCACGCCGCCTGCTCGCGGAGCAGCACGACGTCGAGATTTTTTCGGACGGCCCGCCCGTGCTCGAGCGCTTGGCGGCCGGCGATCGGCCGGACGTGCTCGTGCTCGACTGGCATATGCCGCAAATGTCGGGCCTCGAGGTGTGCCGCTTTTTGCGTGAACGCTTTGACGAGGCCAGCCTTCCCATCTTGGTCCTCACGGCCACCGGCGGGCAGGATGATTTGCTCGAAGGCCTTGCCGCTGGCGCCAATGATTTCGTGACCAAGACCTTCGATCCGGCCGAATTGCTGGCACGGGTCGGCACCCTGGCACGCGCGCGCCTGCTGCACGAGAGCCTGCGCAAGACCGAACTGGCGACGCGACGAGCGCGTGAAGCGGCGGACGAAGCCAATCGCGCAAAAGACGTGTTTTTGGCCACCGTTTCGCACGAGCTCCGTACGCCCCTGAACTCCATTTTGGGTTGGGCGCGGTTGCTCAGCGAAGGCACGCTCGACCGCGAGACGCTGGCGCGCGGCCTAGTCACGATTCAACGCAACGCCCAGATCCAAGTGCAGTTGATCGAGGACATCCTCGATACGACGCGCGCGATCTCGGGCAAGTTGCATTTGGAGCTCGCTTCGCTCGATTTGACGCAGGTCGCGCGCGCCGCGTTCGATGCCTTCAAACCGTCGGCAGACTCGAAGCAACTCGAGATTTCGATTGCAGCGCCCGCCGCGAGTCTGCGCATGGTCGGTGATAGCGAGCGCTTGCAGCAGGCAATCGGCAATTTACTGGCGAATGCCGTCAAATTCACCCCCTCTGGCGGTTCCATTCGCCTCGAGTTGACTCGCTCCGAGCAGTCGCTGAGCGTCTCGGTGCATGATACCGGCAAAGGCATCGCCAAGCAGTTCTTGCCGCACGTGTTCGATCGCTTCCGGCAAGAGGATGACGCGGCGACGCGGCGCCATTCCGGCCTTGGTCTGGGTCTGGCCTTGGTGCGTCACATCGTCGCCGCGCACGGCGGAACCGTGAGCGCGCAAAGCGAGGGCGAAGGGCGGGGCGCGTCGTTCACCATCACCTTGCCGTGTGATCCCAAGCGTCGTTCACACACGGGCGAGAGCGATCGTCCGAGCCCCCCGCCTATCGTGGTCGATCATGGCTTGCCCATCGGTCGCCTTTCCAACATCGAGATCCTAGTCGTGGAGGACGACGAGGATGCGCGTGATCTGCTGGTGACGGTCCTCACGCAACAGGGGGCGAGAGTCAATCAAGCCGGCAACGCGAGTGAGGCATTGCAGGCGCTCGCGCAGTCCGTTCCGGACGTTTTGCTGAGCGATATCGGCTTGCCGGGTGAGGACGGCTACGAGCTAATCCGCGCCATCCGCGGCCGAGGACACAGCGCCGACATTCTGCCAGCGATCGCGCTCACGGCTTATTCGCGCCGCGAAGATCAGCGGCTGGCATTGGAAGCCGGCTTCCAAGCGCACGTCGCCAAGCCGGTCGAACCGGCGACGCTGGTCGCGGCAGTGGCGGATGCCGCGCTCATGGCTCGCCGCAAATAGGCGAAGCCCGCGGGGCGTGGGGCGATGACCGAGCTGCTCAATCGCTTTGGGCGACGGATTGCGCGGCTCAGTGAGCTCGAAATCGACTACCCGGTGGCGCGCGCTGGATCTCGCTTTCGGGCTCGCTTGGCCAGCGACGCGCTGGAAGGGCTAGACACCACTCTCGTCCGCTTCTTCGTGGTGGAAGACGAACACGGACAGCGCTTTCCCGCCATCATCGACGAGGTGAATCGCCTGCCCGAGGACGGCCGAATCGCCTGCATCGCTGGCGTGCTAGTTGCTAGAATCAGGTAAGTGAACCAAGGTCGGCCCGGATTCGTGTGCGTGCGGGGCGCGCGCGAGCACAATCTCAAGCACGTCGACGTCGAGCTGCCTCGCGATCGCTTGGTGGTTTTTACGGGCGTTTCCGGCTCGGGTAAGTCGTCCTTGGCGTTTGGCACGCTGTACGCCGAGGCACAACGCCGCTACCTCGAGTCGGTCTCGCCTTATGCGCGCCGGCTGTTTCATCAGATGGAGGTGCCCGCGGTCGACGAGATCGACGGCTTACCGCCCGCCGTTGCTTTGCAGCAGCAACGCGGCACGCCCACGACTCGTTCGTCAGTGGGTAGTGTGACCACGCTCTCCAACTTGCTGCGCATGCTCTACTCGCGCGCGGGGGACTACCCGAGCGGACAACCGCTGCTGTACGCGGAATCATTTTCGACGAATACACCTGAAGGGGCTTGCCCGACGTGCCACGGGCTCGGTCGTATCTACGAAGTCACTGAGGCATCCATGGTTCCGGATCCGTCGCTGACGATTCGCGAACGCGCCGTTGCGGCTTGGCCCACGGCCTGGCAGGGCCAAAACCTGCGCGACATTCTGACCACCCTCGGTCACGACGTCGACGTTCCGTGGCGTGATTTGCCGAAGAAAGTCCGTGATTGGATCTTGTTCACCGAGGAACAGCCAACGGTTCCCGTGTACGCGGGCTTCAATCTCGCGGAAGTCAAGCGCGCGCTGAAGCGCAAAGAAGAGCCGAGCTATCAGGGCACATTCACCAGCGCGCAGCGCCACGTACTGCAAACCTTCGCCACCACACAAAGCGCGCTGATGAAGCGGCGCGTGTCCGCGTACCTGCTCAGCACCGAATGTCGCGAGTGCAAAGGAAAACGCCTTCGCCGCGAGGCGCTGAGTGTCACCTTTGCCGGCCTCGACATCGCGGAGCTGTCCCGGCTCCCGCTCGCGCGGCTGTTCGACACGCTGCGCCCCTTCGCCGAGGGCTCGGCCAAGACACTCGCGCAGCTCGAGCGCACACACCCAGAAAAAGCCATCGTGACGCACCGCATCGCTGAGGACGTGTGCGCGCGCCTCCGGGTCTTACTCGATCTGGGATTGGGCTACCTGAGCGTCGAGCGAAGCACGCCCACGCTGTCGCCCGGCGAACTGCAACGGTTGCGCCTCGCGACCCAAGTGCGCTCGAATCTGTTCGGCGTCGTCTACGTATTGGACGAGCCTTCGGCGGGGCTTCATCCGGCCGACACGGAGGCGCTGCTCCGCGCGTTGGACGGGCTGAAAGCTGCGGGGAATTCGCTGTTCGTCGTCGAGCACGAGATCGACGTGATCCGCCACGCGGACTGGGTCGTCGATGTCGGGCCGGGCGCGGGCGAGCACGGCGGGGAGGTATTGTACAGTGGCCCACTCGCCGGGCTGAAGGCGTGTCAGCGCTCCGTGACGCGCCGCTACTTGTTCGAAGACAGCCCCATCGCATCGCGGGCAGCGCGTGCCGCAACTGGCTCGTTGAAGCTGAAGGGCGTGACTCGCAACAACCTGCGCAATTTGAGCGCGGAGTTTCCGCTCGGAGTGCTGACGAGCGTGACCGGCGTTTCTGGATCCGGCAAGTCTACGCTCGTGAGTCAGGTGCTGGTCGCGCTGCTCGCCCGAGAGCTCGGCGAGGAGTTGGCAGAAGCGGAAGCCGAGACCGAGGAGCTAGAACGCGGCGCGGAGCCAGCGCTCGAGGGCAAGATCGTCGACGGAATGGCGTTCGTGAAACGCTTGGTGCAGGTCGATCAACGCCCGATTGGCCGCACGCCGCGCTCGAACTTGGCCACCTATACTGGCCTCTTCGACCAAGTGCGCAAGCTGTTTGCCGGCACGAAGATGGCGAAATCGCGCCGCTACGACGCCGGGCGCTTCTCGTTCAACGTGGCCAAGGGCCGCTGTGAGACCTGTGAGGGCGAGGGCTCGGTGATGGTCGAGCTTTTGTTCTTGCCCAGCGTCTACGCGCCTTGCTCGACGTGTCACGGCGCGCGTTACAATCAGAAGACACTCGAGGTCGTCTATCGAGACAAGAACATCGCCGAGGTGCTCGGTCTCACCGTAGATGCAGCGTTCGAGTTCTTTGCCGACGAAGCCCCGTTGCGACGAACGCTGGAGGTGCTGCGCGAAGTCGGTCTCGGTTACCTACGACTCGGGCAGCCCGCTACCGAACTCTCGGGCGGCGAAGCTCAGCGCATCAAACTCGCGACCGAGCTGCAACGCGCGCAGCGCGCGGGCACGATCTACGTCCTCGACGAACCCACCACTGGCCTACATCCCGCGGACGTCGAGCGGCTACTCGCCCAGCTCGAGCGCTTGGTTGCTTCCGGCGCGACCGTGATCGTGGTCGAGCATGACTTGCGGGTCATCGCCAGTAGTGATTGGGTGATCGATATTGGCCCCGGCGCGGGCGACCAAGGCGGAAAAGTTGTCACCTCGGGCACACCCGCTCAAGTTGCTGCGCACGCCGAAAGCCGCACCGCGAGCTACCTCGCTCGCTACCTCTCGGAGCATCAACTCAACGCGAGGTCGAAGGCTTCAAAGTCTTCTTGAAGCCTATTTCGCCTCGCGTTGCTGACCGAGATCTTCGTCGACCACGTTGCCCAGCACGCTGCGTGCAAGGGCTTCCAGATCGACAGGCTTGACCAAATGCTGATCGAATCCCGCCATCTTGCAGCGCGCGGCTACGGCATCGCCCGAGTAACCGGTCACCGCGATCAATCTGCACTCGACCAGCGCATCCGACTGGCGCAACAATTGCGCCAGTTCATACCCGGACATGTCCGGCAAGCCGACGTCGAGGATTGCCACCTGTGGCACGAACTCCGCGGCTTCCGCGACCGCTTGGTTTGCGCTGTGAACGCTGCGCACCTCGTGTCCGCGCATCTCGAGCAACTGCACCAAGAGATCCGCTGAATCGGCATCATCATCCACGATCAGCACACGTCGCTGGAGAGTGGTTTGCCTCGAGCCGGATGCCGGTCCCTGTGAACGCATGGGCGTAAGATGCGCGCGGAGTTCAGTGGCGTAAAGTAGCAAACTGGTGGCGTGTGCCGGTTCGCTTTCGAGTCACTTTCGCGAGGTGCGCGAGTGGCGGATCGCGACGTGGCGAATTGCGACCGTGGCGTGCGTGCAAGCACGGTGCGAACTTAAACAAGACGAAAAGCGGGGCCGGCTCGCGTGCGCGGCGATGCTGGCGCGGGCGTCATCGCGCGCTCTCGTTCAGAGTCGTGTGCGTCGGCGACGTTGCAGGACGGAGCCGTGAAATGCCGGAAAAACCAGAGAGACGAAAGCCAAATTGATGTCCTGTCCGTTACCGAATGTTCCAAGATCCGACATTTCAAGTTTGTCATTGACGGTCTGAGCGCGTTTGCCGTAGGAGTTTTTGAAAATGAATGTCGTTTTCATTTTCAAAAAGGCCGTTCATCACACGGCCGGAGCCCCGCAATGACGCAAGCAATCCCACGCAATCATTCCAGAAACGTCAGTCGGACCGCCCTGCTCTTGGGCTTTGCCAGCGTTCTCGCCGTGCCATCCCTTTCGGCGTGCTCCGATGATGCAGCGAGCGGCTCGGGGCGCGCAGGGAGCCCGAGTGCCGGCAAGTCTGGTTCTGGAACTGCCGCTGCCGGCAAGTCGAACGGCGGTTCCGGTGGGCACGAAAGCGACGACGCTGGCGCGGGTGGCGTGAGCGGATCGAGCGATCAGGACGAAGGCGGCGCCGCAGGTTCCGGCGGAGAAGCGGGCGCTGCGCCCGTTTGGGATCTGCACCTGAGCCCGACGGCGACCCCCAAGACATTCGACATCACCCCCGGCGGAAACGACCGCTTTTACGGCGTAGCGTTCGACGCGGACGACAACATCTACGCGGTCGGCGTCACCTCTTCGGCTTTCGATGCCACCGCTGACTACGCTACCGTCGTGGCCAAATTCTCGCCCGACGGCGAGCTCGATCCGTCTTTCGGCGATCACGGCTATGCGATCCGCAACGTGGCCGTGGGGCTCGCGGGCGAGCTGGCGCGGGGCATCGCACTGCAATCGGACGGCAAGATTATCGTTTCGGAGTGCGTCGAGCACGCGGGCGCTGCGGATGCCCGCGATCGCGACATCGCGGTCTTGCGCTTCAACGCCGACGGCACGAAGGACGCGGACTTCGGCGTCGACGGCTCACAGATCATCGACCTGAGTGACGGCGTTTTGGTGGGCAGCTCGTACCTCGCGGATAGCGCTTGGGGGCTCGACGTCTACCCGGACGATCGCATCGTGATCAGCGGCGGCTTGGTGGCGGCCTCCAAGACGGACACCGACTTCGCGCTGATCCGCCTGACGAAGGACGGCGCGTTCGACAAGACCTTCGGCAGCCAGGGCGTGTTCACGCTCGACACGCTGGTCGGGGATCCAGCCGTCAGCAACAACGCGAGCCCGCGCAACCTGACGATTTTGCCCGGAACCCAAGGCATCATCGGCGCTGGCTATCAGCCGGTTCCCGGCTTCGACACCAAACCGGTCGTGTATCGCGTCAGCAACGCGGGCAAGCTGGACAAGACCTTCGGCGTGGATGGCGTGTTCAGCGAGTCGGTCTTGCCGGAGCAAACCGAGACCTACGCCGCAGTCCCGCAGAGCGATGGCAGCTTGGTCACGACAGGTTACGGTCGCGAATTGTCGAGTGAGACGACAGACATCGTTTCATTGCGTCTCAAGCCCAACGGGACGCGTGACACCAACTACGGTACCGACGGCTTGGTGCGCATCGACGTGGGTGGCTTCGCGGACAACTCACGAAAGCTCGTGGTGTTGCCCAATGATCACCTCGTGCTCGTGGGCGGCGGGCGCCCAACGTCGGCTGACGTCGACGGCGTGGTGGTCGCCTTGGATGCTGACGGACAGCCCGAGACGTCCTTTGCTGCGAAAGGCTTCAAGACCTTCGATTTGGGTGGCCCCGCGGACTTTTTGTGGGGCGTCGGGCTCTCTCGTTCGCAGAAGCGTGTGGTCGCGGTGGGCATCAAAGGGGCGACGGCCAACACCTCGAGCGACGACGCAGCACTATTGATCCTCGATCTCGTCCCCTGAAGCGACATGCGCCTGCTCAAAACGCTTTGCCTCGCCATTGCCTGCACGGGCTGCGGCGGGGCGGGGGACCGAACTGCGTCCGTCGATCCATTCGCAGCTGCGGTGAATTGCTCCAGCAATCAGCTGCGCAGCATCAACGAATCCGAAGGTGAGGAAATGGGCCCGGGGCGCGCGTGCCTCTCGTGTCACGCCGACTCGAACGCCGCGACCGGTGAAAACGACGCGCCCATCTTTGCCTTTGCCGGTACGGTCTATCCATCCGCGCACGAACCGATCGACTGCGTCGCTTCAGCGTCCGAAGGCGCCGAGATCGAAATCACCGACGCCGACGGGCGCGTGTTCACTCGAGTCGCCAACCACTCGGGCAACTTCTTCGACGAACCGCCGGCATTCAGTTACCCGTATCGCGCCAAGCTGCGCTTCCGAGGCCGGGAACGAATCATGGTCGCCCCTCAAATGATCGGCGACTGCAACTCGTGTCACACCGAAAAAGGAGATGCAGCGGCACCCGGACGCATTCTCCTGCCCTGAGTCGGGAAGTGGGTAAATTTCTATAGTAGACATTGGTCCTTGACTAGAGACATTGGGGCGACCATGATCCGCAGGTCGATTGGCAGCGCATCATGTCCGAAACCCAGGAGTGAACTGAGTCATGTCCACCCTAGTAGCCGCTCCACACGAGCGAGCCGCGGTCGAGGCGCCCCTGTCTCAAGCTTTGCTCGACGCCCTGACCGTGCAGTTTGCGGCTACTGCCGAGGAGTACGACCGCCTGGCGGTGTTTCCACGAGCGAACTTCGAGGCACTGCAGCGAGCTGGCCTGCTCGGTTTGACGGTGGCGAAAGAATACGGAGGGCGCGGCGCAGGGTTGTCAGAAGCGCTGCGCGTGCTCGGCGCGGTCGCCAAGGGGGAACCATCGACCGCGCTGATCTTGTTCATGACCTACGCGTATCACTCGACGCCGAAGCGCGTGCAAACCTGGCCGAAACGAGTCTACGAGCGGATCGCGCGTGAAGCAGCGACGGAGCTGTCGCTGATCGGCGGGCTACGCGTGGAGCCGGAGCTCGGCACGCCGGTGCGCGGCGGAATGCCCAAAACGGAAGCCCGCCGTAGTCCGAGCGGCTGGTTGCTTTCGGGCAGCAAGATCTACTCTACGGGGTCGACGGGGCTGCGTTGGTACGCCGTTTGGGCCAAAACCGACGAGACCGAGCCCAGAGTCGGCAATTTCCTGGTTCGAGCCGACAGTCCCGGCATCACCATCGAACCCGCGTGGGACCACTTGGGCATGCGCGCGACCGTCAGTCACGAGGTCGTCTTCCGTGACACTCCCGTCCCCGAAGAGCACGCGGTCGATCTGCGCACACCCACGGCGTGGGCGCCTAAACCGGGCGAGACCGGGCCATCGCTTTGGAACGCGCTCTCGATTTCGACGATCTACGACGGCGTCGCACGCGCCGCTCGCGACTGGCTTGCCGGCTATCTCAAAAAGAGAGTCCCCACGAACCTCAACGCTGCACTATCGACCTTGCCCCGCGTGCAAGAAAAGTTCGGCGAGATCGAGGCCTTGCTATACACGAACCGCGTATTGATCGAAACCGCCGCTGCGCGCGCAGATGCCGGTGAAACGATCACTCCCACGGAGGGCAATCTGATCAAGTTCACCGCCACCAGCAACGCGATTCGCGCGGTAGAGATCGGGCTCGAGCTCACCGGCAATCCGGGCTTGAGTCGGAAAAATCCGCTCGAACGTCACTACCGCGACGTCTTGTGCAGCCGCATCCACTCTCCGCAAAACGATACGATCTTGACCGGCGCAGGACGCGCCGGTTTCGATAGTTTTGGATGATTGGGCTAGCGGGCAAGGCGCGACGCTAGCCGTCGCGTAGCTCATTTGCCGAGCGACAAACCGGGTGGAATCAAGTCGCACGGCAGTGCACCCGAGGGCGGTCGAGGAAGCGTGTCGGGACGCTCGATGCAGCCGCTGAGCGTTTTCCCGGCGTTGTCCGTGCCGTCGCTCGAACAAGCGACGAGCCCGACGCAAACCAGGCCGAGCAACGCATACACCGCGTTCGACATCAGTACCTCACCCAAATTTGCTCGCCCTCCACGAGCGCAGTCAGCGCAGAAGAGCCCGAAGTGCCGGCGATCAACTCGGTCGTCGCCGGGTTGATGCTGTAGGCCTTGCTTCCGGACCACACGATCTGCGCGTCGCCGAAGAAGCCTTTCAGATCGTCGACCGCGGTATTGACCGTGAATTTGTTCCAACCAGGAAACCGCGGCGGCAAGACGTAGAGCGTGGGCGCAGGCTCGATCATGCTGTCTTCCGCTTCGTCAATGCCAACCCAATCCACGACGGTTTCCGTGCCGTCTTTGGCGCGGCAGGTTTGGTGAGCGGGGAAATACACCTTCGTGAACGGTTGATCCGGGGCCTTGAGGCGCAACAACAATTTGTAATACTGCGTGTCTGCGTCGAGCACGTTGGCATCTGCTTTGGTCCAGGTCACCGAGACGACGCTGCCACCCGCGTCGGTTTCCACGTCAACCTGACCGAAGTCGCTGGTCTCCGGACGAACGGAAGTCACTCCAGCGGGGATATCAATTTGCACGCGAACAGTGTCGGCTCCCGCACAACCATGTCCCACCCCAAACGCCACTTCCTGCGAAGTTTTGGCGAATGCGGGACCGGATGCGATTGAAACGTGCGCCTGTGCGGTTGAAGAAACAAGAGCTGCGAAGCCGGCGAATGCCGCCGTCAAAGTCGTTCGGTGCATGAGATACCTTCCTGCTCTGTGCGTAGCGCACCCCTGGCCCGTGCGGGATGCGGCAAATATTCGCAGGGCGCTGTTTGCGCCTTCAGTGTCCTCGAGACGCGCTACGCCTAGAGCAATGGTCGCGCTTACTCCGTTTCGCTCTGCTTTTCTCGGCATGCTCGTGTTCGCGACGCTGCCCGCCTGCAGCAGTGCTGAATCCAAGAACGAGCCTGCGGCAAATCAGCACAAGGCGCAGACGGTGTGTCAGCCGACTGCGCCCACGGAGTGCCCCGAGCCCGCGCCGCATTTTTCGGATGTCGCGCCGATCTTCGAACAGCGCTGTGCGTCCTGTCATACGGGCATCAAAGATGCCCCGTGGCCGCTCGACAACTACGAGCACGTCGTTGATTGGGCATCGGTGATCCGCGATGAGCTCTTGCAATGCTTGATGCCACCCCAAGACTCAGGCGTTGAAATGACGCCCGAAGAACGCCAAGCGATCCTCGTTTGGGTTCGCTGCGGTTCTCTCGAGTAGCGAGAGCTCGACGTTGGCGCTATCGGCTCAATACGCGACGGTGTTTCGCCCGGCTTGCTTCGCGGCGTACATCCGCTGATCGGCGCGCTCGAACAGCCGAAGTTCGCTGTCGTCGGCGTGGCTGTACTCGGCGCAGCCGACGCTCACCGTGACTTGCAAGCTCACGTCACGATAGCTGACGGTCAGCTCCGCGATGGCCAAGCGGATGCGTTCGGCAATGGCGACGGCATCCTCGAGCTTGGTCTCCAAGAGCAGTACGACGAACTCCTCGCCGCCATAGCGTGCAGCGAACGAATCCGTAGGCAAACACGAGAGCACATTGCCGGCGACCGCGCGCAGCGTGATGTCGCCAACTTGATGCCCGTAGTCGTCGTTCACGGCCTTGAAGTGATCGATGTCGATCATCAACAGTGAGAACGCGCGATTGTAGCGGCGAGCGCGTGAGAACTCGCGTCCGAGCTCGTCGGTCAAATGGCGCTTACTGCGCAGGCCGGTGAGCGCGTCAGTCGTTGCATTGGAGAAGATTTGCTCGTGCAGCGCGGCTTCCAGATCCGTCGCGCTCAAGTACTTGAAGATCGTCGGACCCACCTGAAGGCGATCACCGGTGCGCAATTCCACGATGCCGCTGAGCTCTGCGTCATTGAGCAATGTGCCGTTGGTGGAGCCGACGTCCATCACCACCAGGCGATCCGAGCGTCGTTCGATGCGCGCGTGGCGGCGTGACACGCCGTCATCGTCCAAAACGAGTTCATTGCTCGGATCTCGGCCGATGCGTAGCGGCAGGTGATCGAGCTTGATGCTGCGACCCGCGCCGCCATCACGCTGATAGACGACGACCAAACAATCAGTACTCGCGCGAGCGACAGGGATGGCTTGCGCGACATCACTCACTGCGGTGTCCTCATCGCCGCTGGACATGCCGAAGAGTGTGGTCCCGCACATCCGTGCAGGCAAGACTATTGGATTAATGAAACCACGGCGAAATAAGCCGACACAGTCACGGAGCGCGTGAGTGAGCGAGTGAACGCGCCCCGCCTACATCGACACCTTCAAGAAGGCGTGAGCGCCGTGTAGTCCAAGAAATTGCCGGACATCATCAACAGTGAAATCACCGTCCACGACTCGTCGTAGTAGGTGCCGCCGATCAGCAGATTCAACGTTGCAACGCTGTCGTAGCCGTCTTGCAAAAATGTCGAATAGGTCGCGCTGCTCATCGCGCCGACCGCTGCCGGTCCCAAGAACGCCGCGGATTGTCCGCCGGAGAATTCGGGGCGCGGATTGCCGTTGAGATCATAGCCGTCGACCATCTGCTTGGCGCCGATGTTGGAGAAGAACTGGCTCGTCTTGGCGACGTAGCTTTGTGCGCGCTGCTCGGCGTTTTGGCAGAAATCGAGCCCGATTCGGAAGGGCGTGCGGCACGAGTCGTATTGGTAGTGGGTTGGGGCGGTCTTGCCCATCCACACGTTGGGGTTGGGGGCGCCGTCGCTGGTGCACCAGGCCGGCACGAGGCCATTGTCTGCGTTCCCGTTCTGGGAATTCAATGACTTAGCCAACGTGTCATAGGACGTTTGAAGCACGTCGTTCCACTTGTTGTTGCCCGACGCTTTGGCGAAGGCGCGATAGTACGAAGGTGCAAAGTAGGACGGGTTGACCGTGCTCCAGCCACCCCAAGTGTCGCCTGGCTTGATCAGCTTATCGTCCTGAATTTCCGTGTTGTAGACCTGCTCAATCTGATGCTTGGCAATGTTGAAATAGCTGTCGTTCAAACCGCCTTTTCCGCCCCATTGCTTGTCAGCCATGAGCAAGGCCCAAGCCATGTCTTCATCGGCATCGGTCGCTGCGCCTTCACCCAAGCGATCTTTGCCGTTGCCGCTGATGTACCAGTCCATCAGCCCGTTCTTGTCGAGCCACAGCTGCTCGTACTTCCAGAGCGAGTCGAACAGTGACTGATCGCCCATGTAGACTGCGATCAGCATGCCGTAGGCGATGCCTTCCGAGACCGTGGAGTTGTCCTCGAGCCCCGGATCCTTCGGACGCTTCACGCGCAAGAAGCCGCCCGCGCCATCCCCGGTGACCGTGTCCGCCTTCCACTTGTCATAGGCCGCCTTCACGTCCGCGTTGCGGAACTTGGGATAGCTGCAGTTGGAGCTGAAGCGGTTCTGCGGAAAGGGGAAATTCACGCCATTTGCGGCTGGTGTCGGGCCACGCGGCTCCATCGGCTCGCTGCCGCCCGAGCCGCCAGTGGACATACCGCCGACTGTGGTCGTGGCCGAGCCGCCCATGGCGACGGCCGGCGCGCTGCCACCGCTGCCCGCAATCGGCTGAACTACCGGGGGCTTACCGCCGCTCGAACCGCCGCTCGCGACATCGTCGGCGGGGGGGGCGGATTGCTGACAGTGCGCGGAGGCGAAGGCGAGGAAGGCGAGAGGGAGGCAGGACGGAACACGGGAGAAGCGAAGGGACGTCACTCGCCCAGCGTAACTCCGTCGGGTAACAGTGCAGCTCGTTTTTGCCTCACGGTCGTAGTTCTGCGCAGCGCTCCGCGGAAAAATTCCGGGTTCCTGGAAACGGTTCCAGAAAGACTCCTTCCTTGGAAGTGCTTCGGACCGACGTGTTGCCCTGATGGCTCAGTGCGAGACGCGCCGAGTTGCGGACGCGAGAGCACCCTAGCCTGCGATGGCTCGCGCAAGCTCGAAAATGCTCGCCGGCGCGCAGCCCTCGGCCTTGTTGTTGATCAGCACGAAGGCAGGTACCTCGTGTGCCAGCGCCTTGCTGACCAAAGTAGCGATGTCCGCGCGCGTCGGCAGATCGGGCTCGGCCAGGCGATTGAACGGCAAAAAGCGCGAACGAGCGGCTTCGTATTCGTCCCCGCGTCGCATCAGCCAGCGCACGATCAGCGGCTTGCGCGAAGCGGGCGGGAGCAAGCGTGCTTGGGCGAGCACACTCGGCATCGTGCCCCAAGCGTTGTGGGCGTGCACAGCGCCGCCCGCAACGAGCGCGCGTGCATAACCCGGTGTGAGTAGCTCGGCATTGCGTAACTCGATGGCGTACGGGATGCCGCGCGGAAGCCGCTCGAGGAATGCCTGCAAGCGCTCAGCGAATGCGGACGGCTCTCCGACCTCCTGCGGCGGAAATTGAAACAACAGCGCGCCGAGTTTCTGCCCGAGACCAGGAACGCATTGCGCGACCACCGCGCCCTCGGCGTAGCTCGCGTCGAGGAAGCGCGGATTCAATTCACCTTGGCGCTTGCCGTAGCGCGCGTGCTTCGGAAAACGCGCAAGCGTGCACTCTTCATGTGCTTTGACGACGAACCGGAAATCATCCGGCACCTGTTCGGCAATTTCAGTGAAGTAACGCTCTGGCAGCGGATCGTAGAACGAGCGATCGACTTCGACCGTGCGGAGTAGTGGGTGCCGGGTGTATGCGGTGAGACCGGCTTCCGAGAGCAACTTCGGATCCGCGTCCTTTGCGTAGACGAGATCGCGCCAGCCGGGGAATGACCAAGACATCGTGCCCATTCGCAGATCCGCTGCGAGTTGCCTCGAAAGCGCGCTCAGCGCGGGATCGAGTGGCGCGGGCTCTATCGTGCGCGGAGGCAGCTTGAAAAGAGTCGGTTGAGCGTTGTCGGAGGGCACGACGGGCAAACGCTCGCGCGGATTGGGTGTGCGTGGCAAGCGGGCGCAGCAAAGACGGCGCACACCTGCGCTGGCTGCACTATTCCTGCGGAGCTAGATGCGCCGGTCGCGCTGCCATTGGGCGCGAATCGATATCGAAATCGAAATCGACTAGACTCGTACCGGCATGGGTTGCTCTCGCTCGGTGGGTCTCGTCGGCGTGCGGACGTCGCCAATATTTGTCTTCGTGGCGCTCAGTGCGTTTGCGTGTGGCAAGGCCGATCCGGGTTCGAGCATGAATGCGAGCTCGGCAGGCGCGGCTGGAAGCGCGGAGGTAGTGGCTGCCGCGGGGGCGCCGAGCACGGGTGGTTCACGAGCCACGGCGGGTGCAGGACCTGTGTTGGCCTCGGGCGGTAGCGACGAGTCGTCGACGGGAGGTGCTGCGAGTTCTGAGGGCGGACAGTCAGCGGGCGGTGCGGCTAGCGCGGGCGCGGGCGGCATGGGGAACACGTCGCAAACCGTGCTCACGCCTGGGACGTGCGGGATCGCTCGGCGAATTCGTGTGCCCTCAATCAATCCAGGCCCGCCGATTCGACGCGAAGCGGGTGGCTTCGTGTCTGGTCCCTGGTACGGCACAGCCCAGCCTGACGGTTCGCTACCGATCGATTGGCTCGTGATCGATGAAAGCGGCGAGAGGCAGACACGATTCAAAGCCGCGCCGAAAGGGATTTCAGGCGTCAATATCATCAATTTCGGTGCTCCGAATCAAGTTGTCGCGTTCTTGTCGAGCACGCTCGGCTCTGGCCCTGCGGACTTCTGGAGTCGCGTGGTGAGGGAGGGCACTACGGAACTCCCCGACTTCACGACTCTGCTCAAGCTCTCCGCTTTCAGTCAGCGGTTTGGCTTCGTGGGCGCCGCTCCAGCGCTAGATGGACAGCGGGCACTCTTCGTCGCTGGATCGGACTCAGAGCTCACCCTGGTGCTCGTCGCTGCGGATGGAAGCGCGGTCGGCAGCACCCACGCATTGACCACTGCCGCTACCTATTCAGTGTGTCAGAGCATACAGCCGACCGAAAATGCTGCCGCACTCGCGGTCCTCGAGCCCGCAAGCGTCGACTTCGATGTCTTTCACCGACTCGAGCTCAGCGCAACGGGAGAAGTCGCCTGGGAGGTGACACTTCCGCTGCACCGCGCTCGCCCGCCCGGATGGAACTCATCTGCGCTGCCTTGTCCGATGCTCGCTCTCACTCCGACCGGCTTCGCGCTAGTCGCCTTCGAAACCGCTGCGGATCACGACGCCTGGCACCTGCATCGAATCGACCGCGACGGCACCACCAGCGACGAGCTCTGGGAAGCGCTCTTCGACTTCCCCCTAGGTTTCGCCATCCGAGGGTCGATTGCATTTGCGGTCACCACCCGCAGCGACGCGCCGCTCACCATCGTGAAGCGGAGCAACGGCCAAGACCAAACGTTCGCCGTCGACGCCCACACCACCGTGGCGGGCACGGATGGACCGTTTCCGAGCGAGGCAGGGTCGCTGTTTCTCGATGTGCGTCCGAGCGGGGAAGCGGGGCAGATCGTTGAGCTGAGTTGTCCGTGATGATGAACCTCTTTTCCCGAACACACGGAGGCTTGAGCTTTGGGGGGCCGTGATAGCCTAGCCGCCATGGCGACGGCTAACTCCACCGCAACGCCGCCGGAGGACTTCTCGCTAGTGCTCGGCGGTCCGCTCTATCAATTGTTCAGACGCGCTCACCTGGCTGGCGATGCTCTGCAGCTCGCGCGGCGGCGTGTGGTCATCATTGCCCTCATCGTGTGGTTGCCGCTGCTCGTGCTTTCTGGGCTGCAAGGCACCGCGCTGCACACGGTCGCGGTGCCTTTTTTGAGGGACTTCGAGCTACACGTGCGGTTCCTGGGCGCGCTCCCGCTGCTCGTGATCGCCGAGATGGTCGTGCATCAACGCCTGCGACCGACGTTGCAGTTGTTCAGCGATCGAGAAGTGATCCCTCCGTCGCAGCGCGAACGCTTTGCAGGGGTGGTCGCTGCGGCGTATCGGCTGCGAAATTCACTCGTCGCGGAGGTCCTGCTCGTCGCATTCGTGTACCTCGTCGGCGTGCAGCTGATCTGGCGTCAATGGCTGGTTTTGAACACAGCCACTTGGTACGGCGCGCCCGGTCCCAATGGGCCGATCCTTTCGCTTGCCGGCTATTGGTATGGCTACGTGAGCTTGCCCATTTTTCAGTTTTTGCTGTGCCGTTGGTACTTGCGGATCTTCATTTGGGCGCGTTTCTTGTTTCACGTCTCGCGCATCGAACTCAGCCTCGTCCCGAGCCACCCCGACAAACTTGGCGGACTCGGCTTTCTGAGCGGTTCGGTGTTTGCTTTCGTCCCGCTCGCGCTCGCACATGGCGCGCTTCTCGCGGGCACGCTTGCCAACCGGGTCTTCTACGCTGGAGCCGACATTCGCGCGTTCAAGCCAGAGCTCGCCCTGATGGTGCTCTGGGTCTTGCTGCTCGTCTGTGCCCCATTGCTCGTGTTCGCGCCACAACTGTCGCGGACACGCCGGCGCGGCATCGCCGAGTATGGCACGCTCGCGGAGCGCTACGTACGCGCCTTCGAAGCCAAATGGTTGCGAGGTGCGCCCCCCGACGAGCCATTCCTCGGCAGTGCTGACATCCAATCTTTGGCCGATCTGTCGAACAGCGTCGAAGGCGTGCGCACAATGCGCAGCGTGCCTGTCGGTCGTGATGCCGTGATTCGCCTAGCGCTCGCGACAGCCGCGCCCATCGTCCCGCTCTTGCTCACGATCATGCCGCTCGAAGAGCTCGCCAAGAAGCTGCTCGGGTTGTTGTTTTGAATCTCGCCGTGCATTGCGGCGGCGAACTGACGGCGAGTGAGCCCGCGACCGAGCGAGGTCAGGCGCCCTTGCAAACCGTGCTGATCCTACAAGTCTAGTGGGGCAGGAGGAGATCTTTTCGGCGTGTTGAGCGTACGAATGAACCATGAGCTTGAGCCGAAGGCTGCCCGTAGTGGTCGATGTGCCGAACCCATGCGAGGTGGATTGGGAGGACATGGTGGGGGACGAGCGCGGGCGACACTGTGCGCAGTGCGGCAAGACCGTCAGGAATCTGTCCGTGCTGGACGGAGACGAGATCGCCGAGGTGCTGGCGCGGGGCGACTGCGTGAGCTTTCTCTATCGGGACGATACCAGCATCGTCACTGCGGAGAGCGCGGGCATGACAGGGGGCGTTGGAGCGAGGACCGCGGCGGTGGTTTTGGCGGCGACGATGGCGTTGACTCTCGGTTGTGACGTGGGCCGAAAAGGGGGTGCGCCGGTCGCGACGACACGAGTCGCTGCCAGTTCGAGTAGCGCGTTCTCGGATGCCATGGTCACCGCGAGCGCGGAGCCAAGTGTTCCGACCGTGACGAGCGCAGAGCCAGAACCGGTCGCGGTCCCGGCGAGCGCAAGTGCAGCTCCGGACGCGAGTTGCGCACCGAGTTCGAAGTCCGTGAAGAACGGTAAGTCAATCGTGCCGGAGCGGCCGCGCAGAACTGGCGGAGCACCGGTACGCCCTCGGGCTGATAAGGACCCAGCAGGCTACTAGAGGTGAAGCGCGTCTTAAGCAAGCGTTCGCTCCCCCGCGTCAGCGGTGTTCCAGCCGCGTGACGTTCCAATGGCAATGCCGATTGCCTCACACGCGAGGCGGCGCTTTGGATAAGGAGCCGGCATGGACCAGGTATTCGGCTTATTTCCTACGCCGTTCATGCGAGCGCAGGGGGCGCTCGGGCAGGCATTGGTTAGCCAATTGGTCGAGCATTTCACCGCTCAGGCCACGCGCGACAATAGTTCTTCCGCGAATTTGTCACACACGGCGATGCTGCAGCCGAGTGATAGCCCGTTGTTGGTCGATGCGGCCAACCTGATCACGCCGAAGTTGGTCGAGTTTGGTGTGCATCTGTTCGGTGAGCGTCTGCGTTGGATGCTCAAGGAGATGTGGGTGAACGTGCTGGATAAGGGCGGTCGCCAAGCGATGCACAATCATGCCAACAGTTTCATCTCGGGCGTCGTTTACCTGACGCCGACGCATCCGGGGTCGCAGACGGTGTTCATGAAGTCTCCGGGGGGGACCGAGTTCATGTTTCGCAACGATCATCAGGGCATGACGCCCAACGAGTTCAGTGGCGACAAGTGGATCAGTCCTGCGCCAGAGCCGGGCGATTTGGTGCTGTTTCCGAGCTACTTGATGCACGCGGTGCCGCCGAATCAGGGCGAGCGCCGCATCACGCTGTCGTTCAATGCTATCCCCACCGAGCTCAACTCTTGGGGGTATCTGGTTAGGTTCAGCGGTTGAGCACGAGCACCGAGCGCAGGCGCCGTTGGGCGTCGCTGGCGATGATGCTCGCATCGGGCTTTGCGGGTCTGGGCTATCAGATCGTGTGGACCGAGCAGTGTTCGCTTTGGCTCGGTCATGAGTCTGCGGGTGTGTTGGCGGTGCTCGCGGCGTTCTTCGGCGGGCTCGCGTTGGGCGGATTGATGCTCGGTGAGCGCATCGAACGCAGCGCGCAGCCCGTGCGTTGGTACGCGGGCTGTGAGCTCTTGATCGCCGCCTGGAGCTTGCTCCTGCTTTGGATTGCATCGCCGTGCAGTGGTTGGGTGCTGGGGATCATTGGCGTCGCGCCCACACCCGCCTGGCATTGGTTTGTGGTCTTTGCAGCCTGTTTTTGCTTGTTTTTGCCAGCCACGGCCGCCATGGGCGCGACATTGCCGGCGATGGAACGACTTACATCGCTGGCGCGAGCTGACGGTCGTTCCATCGCGCTGCTTTATGCGATGAATACGTTCGGCGCGGTGCTGGGCGTGCTCGCGTCGGCGTTCTGGCTCGTACCTGCCTTGGGACTGGCGCGCAGCGCGGCCATTTGCGTCGCGCTCAATGTCGCGTGCGGTGTGCTGGCGCTGTTCGTTTTTCGCGGTGCCTCGACGTCACCAACGCCCGAGCCCGCGGCGGCGTTTACGGAGACGCGCCCTGTGCTCGCGCGCCTCGCATTTAGCGGCCTTCTCGGAATCGGCTACGAAGTGCTCGTCGTACGCGTGCTCAGCCAAGTCACCGAGAACACGGTCTACACGTTCGCGCTGCTGCTCGCCGTGTATCTGATTGGGACGGCCGCGGGCGCCGCAGCGTATCAGCGTTGGTTAGCCATGCGCCCTGAGCGAGAGACGCTCGGCGACCGCTTGTTTGCGACGCTTGCGGCGGCTTGTCTTGCTAGCACGGCAATCTTGTACGAGGCCGAGCAACTGCGCGACTGGGGGAGCCAAACGCTCGGCGGCGAAATGACCGGTGCGATTGCTGCCGAAGCGCTGCTCGCGTTGCTCGCATTTGGACCCGCTACACTCGTGATGGGCGCGCTGTTCAGCCACCTGAGCCGCGCGGCAAGCTCGGTAGGAGTCAGTTTTGGGCGCGCACTTGGTGTGAATACGCTCGCAGCCGCGATCGCCCCGGCAGTGTTCGGCGTCGTCGCGCTGCCCGCGATCGGTGCCAAGTTTTCGCTGCTATCGATCGCGCTTGGCTACCTGCTCTTGGTCTCGCGACGCTCGTGGTCAACGTGGTCGTTTCGATTGGCCGCAGTCACTTCGGTCGGGCTGTTGCTGTTCACGCCGGCACTAACGTTCATCGATGTCCCCGAAGGCGGTCGCGTCGTCAGCTATCAAGAAGGGGTGATGGCCGCAGTGAGCGTCGTCGAGGACGCGAGCGGCGTCGCGCGCTTGCGCATCAACAATCGACAGCAAGAGGGGAGTAGTGCCACTCGGAGAGTCGATGGACGACAAGCCTGGTTGCCGCTGCTGCTCCATCCGGCGCCGCACCACGCCCTGTTTTTGGGCCTCGGAACCGGCGTCACGTCTTCCGCAGCTGCCGAAGATCCGACGCTCGATGTGGATGTCGTTGAGCTTTTGCCGGAGGTGATCGCGGCGTCGCCGCGCTTCACGAGCGAGGCATTGAGCGGAGGCGCGGGCTCCCGGTTTCACGTGACGGCGGCCGACGCTCGTCGCTACGTGCGCACGAGCGATCGCACATACGACGTGATCGTCTCGGATAACTTTCATCCGGCGCGCAGTGGTTCCGGCGCACTCTACACCGTCGAGCACTTCTCGGCCGTGCGCTCACGGCTTCGCGGGGACGGGCTGTTCTGCCAATGGCTCCCGCTCCACCAGCTCGACATTGCAACGCTGCGCAGCATCGTGCGCTCGTTCGTCACGGTGTACCCGCACGGCTTTGCGGTCCTTGCGAGCAATAGCCTCGAAACGCCGGTGCTCGGTCTCGTTGCGCGCAACGACGCAAAACGCCTGGAAATTGCCTCGCTGCGCGAACGGTTGTCTCATTTTGGGTCACCTGCGCTAATCGCCGAACTCGGCTTCGATGACGAATTCAGCGTGCTCGGTGGCGTGATCGCCGGCCCCAGCGCACTCGCGCGCTTCGCGCAGAATGCCCCCGCGAACACCGACGATCACCCGGTCGTGATGTACGCCGCGCCACGCATCACGTACGCGCCCGACTCGCTGCCGCGTGATCGACTGATCGCGTTGCTTCAAGACTTGTCAGGTAACCCGGCGGAGTTATTCGTGTCGCCGGGGGACTTGAACTTTCTTGCGCGTCTCGCGGCATACTGGACGGCGCGCACTCGGTTCATCGAGTCGGGTCGTGACGTGCATGCTTCGTCTCGGGTCGAAGAAATGCTCGCGCAAGTGCGCGAACCATTGCTCTCGGTATTGCGTATCAGTCCAGACTTTCGACCCGCGTACGATCCATTGCTCGCGATGTCGCGCGCGCTCGTCCGTACAGATGCGGGCGCTGCGCGTGCGTTGCTCGGCGAGCTCTCACGGCTCCAGCCATCGCGCACCGAAGCGAGCCAGATGCTGTCCGTAATCGACTCCACGACTGCCAATTCCGAGCCGACTCGACACTGAATCGTCATGCGGAGTTTGCCTCGCCGTTTCACGGCAAATAGTGGCGATCTTCGAACTTCGAATGCCCATTTCCGGAATCCGGAAATGTGTCCCGAATGTGACCGGGAATGAGCCGGAAATGCTCGGAATTTCGACGTTTTTGAGCGGGGCTGAGCTGGCCTGCATCTTGCTAATCACCCGAGCGGATTACTGGCGTTTCCTGTTTTTAAAACGGCGCCGCCGTTCGGAGAAAAGCGAAGATGAGAACTGAAAAACTATCGATATTGGCCCTCGGATTTTGCGGCATCACCGCGACCGCGCTCGTTGGCTGCGGCGATCAGGGCAGCGGCACGAAAGCGCCTGCCACGGCGAGTGAAGCGTCGAGCGGCGAAGTCAGCCTCGACCTGGCGCTCGCGAACGGCACCACGCTGAACAGCGCGACGTTCACCATCGTTGGTCCGAACGCCTACTCCAAGACGGGCAGCATCGACCTGACCTCGGCCACCAAGCTGAGCACCACGATCGGTGGCATCCCGGTCGGCACGGGCTACACGATCACCATCAACGGTACGACCACCGATTCGTCGACCACCTGCAATGGCTCGGCCACGTTCAACGTGACGGCGCGCACCACGACGCCGGTCAATGTCGGGCTGACCTGTAAAGAAGCCCCGCGCACTGGCAGCATCTTGGTTTCCGGCGCGCTCAACGTGTGCCCCGTCATCGACACGCTGTCTGCCAACCCGAGTGAAGTGACCGTTGGTGGCTCGATCGGCCTCGCGGCTGCCGCGCACGACAGCGACGCCGCCCCCAGCGCCCTGACCTACACCTGGGCCGCCAGCGCGGGCACCTTGAGCAGCACCTCGGCTCAGAATCCGACCTTCACCTGTGGTTCGACCCCGGGCACCGCCACCGTCACGCTCAGCGTGAGCGACGGCGATCCGGCTGCTTCCTGCGCCGACACGCAGACCGTGCAGATCACCTGCTCCGCCGCCCCGAAGGCGCCCGGCACGTACGTCGCGGGTGACTTCCACAACCACACCACCTGCTCGGACGGCTCGATCTCGATGCAGAAGCTGGTCTCGAAGGCGACCGACAAGGGCGACGGCACGTTCGGCCTGGATTGGTTCGTGCAAGCCGGTCACGGCGGCAACGGCAACCGCAACTGCACCTTGGTCGAAGACGCCACGCTCTCGACGCCCGCTTACCCGTTCGTGACGGGCAAGGGGCCGACCACCACTTGGGAAAACTCCGGTGTTACCCCGAAGGGTGATGCTTCCGGCACCAGCCCGAACAAGAACATGTGGCGCTGGCAGTCGATTCAAGAGTTCCAGTACCCGCTCATCGAGTACCTGAACGCGTACAAGAACAAGCCGTTGTTCTTGGGCATCGAGTCCGTCGTTGCTGGTCACGAGCACAGCTCGATGTCCGTCATCACGGGCCAGATCCCGGCTGCCCTCGCCAGCGCAATCCTGCCGACGACTGCTGGCTACACCGCCGTTGGTAGTGGTAGCGACTTGGCGAAGTGGGAGTACTGCTTCGATCGCGGCGACACCGACACCAGCCGCGGCGTGAGCAACAACTGGGATTGCTCGGTTCCGGGCAGCGCGAACGCAGCTGATCCGAGCTGGAACGCCACTGCGGCCAAGCTGATCCCGGCTGGCGGAACAGGCACCGGCACCAAGGGCCACGCCAAGACCATCGAAGCCCTCAAGTGGATGGCCGCCAACGCCCCGAACGGCTCGTACTACGTGCCGGCGCACCTCGAGCGCGCTGGCCAGTTCAACCCGGATGGCAACAACGGCTACAACGTCGAACACTTGCGCAACTTCAACAACGCTGCGCCCCGCGTCGCGTTCGGTATGGAGACGCAACCGGGTCACGGCGCTTCCTCGAATCGCGGTGAGTACCAAGTGCTGCGCAACAACATCGGTGGCGTCCAGACCGACAGCGTGGGTGGCACGACCTACGGCGGCACGGGCGTTTACGGTGGCTACATGGGCGGCGTCTGGGACGCGATGCTCGGTGAAGGCCGCAACTTCTGGTTCTTCGCCAGCTCCGACTGGCACAACCGCGGCAACTTCGGTCCCGATGACCGCCGCACGACCCAGGACTTCTATCCTGGTGAGTACCAGCGCAACTACACGATGGTGCGCGCCGGCGGCAACAAGCCCACGCCGCAACAGATTGTCGATGGCCTGCGCACCGGCAACAACTTCGCCAGCAGCGGCCAGATCATCGACCGCCTCGGCTTCGTGGCTTGCACGGGCAAGTCGGAAGCGCTCGTCGGCCAGGTCGCTCTCAACGCGGCCGTGAACAACAACGCGCCCAGCGCGGCCGGTTGCGCCACGATGGGTGAGAAGCTGGTGGTTGCTTCGGGCACGGACATCGTGATCGGTGTCACGGTGCGCGATCCCGCGGGCAGCAACTTCTCGCCATACACGTTCGCCAATCCGTCGCTCGCCCAGGTGAACATCAACCAACCGATCAACCAACCGGTCCTCGACCACGTTGACGTGATCGGTGGTTTGGTCACCGGTTACCGCACGCCGGGTGCCGCGAACTACTCCGGTGAGTGGCCGCGCAACACCAACTGGCTCAAGGCGGATGGCACGACTGCCGATCTCTCGGTGGTCCCGGACGCAGCCAAGAACGTCTCGGCTGCGATTCTCAAGACGTTCAACGGCAGCGGCGCCTCGGCGTGGACGGCCTCCACCTCGCCGGTCGACGGCTCGAAGTTCTTGACCATGACGTTCCGCGTCTCCGCGGTGACGGCTTCGCAGTACTTCCGCCTCCGTGGCACCAACATGCCGGCGGCCGTGCCGTTCGAGACTGACGCCAGCGGCAACCCGCTCGCCGACGTCGTGACCAATGCCAACGACACCACGCGCCTGCGCATTCCGTGCACCACGGCGCACAGCGCGAGCAGCCAGTTCGACGGTTGCCCGGATCACTTGGCGACGGCGACTGGCGGTGCTGCGAACCCGATCAACGGCCAGAAGGCGGTGTCGTTCGACGTTGCCGCTTGGTCGGATCTCTGGTTCTACGCCAACCCGGTCTACATCGAGGTCACTGGCTCGACCCCGGTTGCCGGCGTGAACTGAGTGAGACCTGTCACTCATGAGTGACGCAGCTGTCACTCACGAGTGACGCCATCGTCACCGACGAATGGCATGAAACGGCGCCGCGCGGAAACGCACGGCGCCGTTGCCTTTTTCGGAAACCCCGCGAAAAATCCATGTCGACGCCCGCTTTGAACCTCGGTCTCTCCGAGCCCCTGCCGACACCCGCCGCTCAAACCGTCACGCCCGCCCAGCCTCCCTCACCACGGCGCTCGTGGCTGCGCGAACCGCTGCTGCACTTCATCGTACTGGGCGGATTGCTGTTTGCGGTGGATCACTTCGTGTCCGCAAAGACGGATGATTCGAACACGATTGTGGTCGGCGCCGACGTCGATAAGGAAGCGACAGACACGTTCAAGGCGGCGCGCGGTCGAGAGCCCAACGCGGAAGAGCTCGAAGCCCTGCACCGCGTGTGGCTCGACAACGAAGTGCTCTATCGCGAAGGCCTTGCCCTGCAAGTGGACAAGGGCGACTCGGCGATCCGCGAACGAGTGATCTTCAAAGCTCTGAGCGTGGTCGACAGCCAGGTGAAGCTACCGGCGATCGACGAGAATACGCTGCGCGCGTGGTTCGAAGCTCATCGCGACAAGTACGACGAACCCGCGCGCTTCGACTTCGAAGAAGCGGCCCTTTCCGGCACGAATACCGAAGCCACAGTGCGAGATTTCGTGGCCGACCTGAACAAAGGCACCCCCGGCGACGCAAAAGCTGGCCTGCGCGTTTTCAAAGCGCGCCCGCACTCCAACATCGTCGAAGCCTACGGCGCAGACTTCGCCAAGGGTCTCGAGGCGGCACCGCCCGGCACTTGGCAAGCGCTGCAAACGCGCGACGGCTGGCGCGCCATGCGCTTGAACACCGCGACTCCGCCCAAACCCGCAGCGTTCGAAATCGTGCGCGGCATGGTGCTTCAGGATTGGAAAGACGCCACCGCCTCTGAGCAACGCACCGCGGCCGTGCGCACCTTGGCCAAGAAGTACAAGATCACGTACGAGAAGGCCGCACCAGGGACGCCAGAGCGGGTGGGGGGCGAATGAGTTCCGCTCGCGTGCGCGCGTTCGGCTTGTTGTTGCTTGGTCTCATCCTCTCGCTGCCCTCGTTGGCACGCGCGCACGAGATGAGCATGGCGGAGATGGAAATCCACGAGACCGCACCCGGCGAGTTCCTGTGGATGTGGTCCGCCGCGAGCGACAAGCGCCCAATGGGGGACGATCTCAAGCCGCATTGGCCCGGCAAGTGCGTGCAATCCGACTCCAACGTGGTGCACTGCGACGAGGAGGGGTTGAAGGGCACGTTCGCCATGGAGGGGGTAGGGAAGCGCTACTCCGCCGCGCTGGTGAAGATCATTTGGCTCGATGGTCAGAGTCGTGTTTACACGCTCACGGGCTCGCAGCCGTCCGTTGAACTGTACGGCTCGGCGGATGACCACCGCGGATTGGGTGAGATCTTTCGAGTGTACACCGTGCTCGGGGTGCAACACATCTTGAGCGGCATCGACCACTTGTTGTTTGTCGCGAGTTTGCTGTTCTTGGTCGGCTTCAATCGACGGCTGATCGGCACGATTACCGCGTTCACGCTGGCGCACAGCTTGACGCTCGCGTGCAGCGTCTTCGGCTGGTTGACGCTGCGCTCGGCACCGGTGGAAGCGTGCATCGCGCTCTCAATTGTGCTCGTTGCGAGTGAATCCCTACGCGATACGCAGACTCTCGCGCGGCGGATGCCAGCGCTGGTTTCATTCTTGTTCGGCTTGGTGCACGGCCTCGGCTTTGCTGGCGCTTTGAAGAGCATTGGTTTGCCCCAGAGTCATCTGCCGATGGCGCTGCTCAGCTTCAACGTGGGCGTTGAATTGGGTCAGTTGATGATGGTGCTGCTCGCGTTTGCCGTCGTGAGCGTGCCGTGGCCCAAGGGGTGGCTAGGGCGCGCGCGACGACCGGCGTTGTATGCGGTGGGTGTCGTTGCGGCGTTTTGGTGTTGGCAGCGGATTGCGGCGATTGTGGCGTGAGCTCGTCGCGAGCCGCTTGCGACGGCCTAGGTCGACGCATAAGGATTAGTGCGGCAGAAGCACTTTCCGAAGATGCCCGGCTAGTACGCTCGCGTCCGAAAGCGCCTTCCGAGTCTCGGACGGAAACTTGCGACCGAACTGCCGACTGGCTTCGACATCCACTCGGAAGTCTTTCGCGAACTTCTCGAACGCGAGCGGGCCGATCACCCAATTTCGTCTTCCCTTGCTGATAGTCCACTCCGTGGGGCCGTTGTACGTATTTACCGCGTCGACAATCCTCATCTCCACGTCCTTGTCGGGGATCTTGAAGCGCCAAGCGACATACGGCGGTCGTAGCGGTTCGTCGCCGCCGACGCACCTGGCCCACTCGAGTTCGTCGAGCGCGACAAGCACATCGAGAACCGCCTTCATCGGACTGCTCATCGTATCTGCACTCGAGGGTTGAGTCCACGCATTACCTTCAACCAGTCTCCCTTGGGAATGGCCGAACTGCTCATGCGTTTGTCGAAGAGGTACGCTCCGTCAGTCAACGCGGCAGTGAGCTCTTTCGAGCTTAGGGCACCTGCGCCGCGACTCGCAGCAAGAAAGCGTCTTCGTTGACCAAATCACCCTGAGCACCAACGACAAACACCGTGCCGCTCGCATCCGCCGTCGCGCCCCGCGCAGCCTCGTCGCTCGACGTCCCAATCTGCTTCGTCCACAGCGTAGCGCCGCTCTTGTCGAGCTTACGAATGAACACGTCTTGCTTCCCCGCGTTCGAGCCACTGAAGGCGCTGTCCGTCGAGCCAACGACGTAGACGTTGTTGCTGCCATCCAGGCCGAGCCCGGCGCCGTATTCGTAGCCTGAGGTTCCGACCTGCTGAGTCCAGAGTGTTGCGCCCGAGGGGTCGTACTTGCGCACGAGGGCGTCTCCGGCGCTGGTGCCCGCGACGTACAGGTTGCCTTCGCTGTCCACTGCGGAGAGCTCGAGCACGTCTGCGTCCGTGGTGCCGAAAACGCGGGTCCACAGCGGGGCGCCACTCGCATCGAGCTTGCGTACGAACGCATCCCACGAACCCACCTTTGATTCTGGAATCAGATCATAGGTCCAGCCCGCAACGTAGACGTTGCCGCTGGCATCGACCGCGACTGTCTCGGCTTCGTCCTCGTCCGCACCGCCGAATTGCTTGGCCCACACCGCGCTGCCGCTGGCGTCGAACTTGCGCACATAGGGATCGCCCGACGACTGATTGCCTGTCGGATATGTCGAGCCGGCGACGTACGCATTGCCGCTGGCGTCGAGGGTAACGGCACCGAGCTGCTCTGGGCCTTTGGAGCCAAACTGGCGTGTCCACAGCGTAGTTCCGCTCTTGTCGAGCTTGCGTAGGAAGCTGTCGGCCGACCCCAAGTTCGCGCCTTCGAGTGCGCCGTACGTATCTCCGGCGACGTAGACGTTGCCGCCGCTGTCGACCGCGATGCTGGTGGCCCAATCGTCGCTCGATGTTCCAAATTGTCGCGTCCACACAACCGCGCCATTTACATCGAGCTTGCGCACGAAGGCGTCCGCAGCACCCGCATTCGTACCAACGAGCGCGCCGCTCGTACTGCCAGCAACGTAGATGTTGCCGTTCACGTCTACTGCGACAGCCAGTCCGCCATCCGCCGAGGTGGTGCCGAATACGCAGTAGGGAGTCCCGCACCAGCCAGTCGTCGCTAGTGCTTCGCCGCCTGCGCTCCCTCCGAGAGCGGCTGCTCCTCCGCTACCGGTGCTGGCTGCTCCGCCCGCGCTCGGTTCGCCTCCACCTGAATTGTCCGCGCCACCGTTGGGGCGTCCAGCAACACTCGGCAATTGCCCATCTGAGCGAGGATCGACCGTGACGGCTGTGCCTTTGCCGCCCGCGCCGCCTTTGCCTGCGCCGCCCATTCGACCACCGCTCACGCCGGCCTCAACCGTGTGGCTGGCCGTGCCGCCTGAAGAATGGGACACACCGGTATTGCCGTGACCACCGGAGGTCGTGCTGCATTGGTCACCGCTGTCACAAGTGCTCTGTGCGCGGCCGGCACAGCCGATCAGCACGATGCTCGCGATCAGCCAATAATTGGAGCGATGGTGCGCAGCTCGCGGACGCCTGTAGAACATGGAACTCCCTCACCCGGTCGATAGGGGCACAGGCTCGCAGCATCCCAGCTCGGCGTCCATTCGAGTTTGGACATGGACTTCGATGCATTTGGGGAATGGGCGGCGAGTCAGACGTCTGAACTTGCACTAACGTTGTCTTTTTCTGGCACGCGCGTGCACGCACCTCGCGCGCGCTGCGCACTCGAGTCGTTCGCCTGCGTCTTCGAGTCCGCATGCGGCAGCGGCTCGCGTTTCAAATGTTCCGTGATTTCTCGAGAAAGCGTCACCCGTGAGAGGCGGCATCCGAGCGGTACGCGTCTTGCTCAAGGGCGCTGCATGCACGCGCAATCGAAGCGACGTTTCAACTGGCCGTTGGTGTTGGCTGGGATCGCTGGTTCGTTGTTGCTCGTCTACGCATTGGCGTTCCGCACGACAGATCGCGGCGTCGTGCATCGCGTTGCGGAATCGGCGCGAAGCGAACGAGATTCGACTGAGTCAACCGAGCGAGTTGCTCCGGCAGACCGCGCCGCAATCGCGATCGCACAGCAGTTGCCCCCGCTCGTCGGTCGAGTCGAGGACGAGCGTCGAGCACCGATCGCCGGAGCGCAGATCTGCGCGCTCGCCGAGGACGCGGGCTGCTGCACTGCTCCGAGATGCGTGAAGAGCGATTGGCGCGGGGACTTCAAGATTCAGCTCGATGCTCCGCCGCTGACCGTGTTCGCGTCTCACCCGGAGTACTCGCCCGTCACTGAGAGTGGCTTCAATCGGGAGCAGCACGGGCCGATCGTGCTCACCATGAAGGCAGGGGGCGCCTCGATCGCGGGCACCGTTCTCGACGCGGCGGGGGGGCCAATTCCGGGCGCGCGTCTCAGTGCGACCGATCTCGATGAGAGACCGCTCGCCGTCGGCATTTCGGACGAGCAAGGCGCGTTTCGGATGCGTGTAGCCGCTGGCGCGATCCGCATCCGCGCCGAAGCGGACGGATATTCCGAGGAGATGCGCGGTGTCGATGCGCCGCTTTCTGGGATCGAGATCCGCCTCGCTCCTGCCTCGGTGATCAACGGGCGTGTCGTTGGTGAAGGGGCGCAAGGTCCTGTCGCCGATGTACTCGTGATCGCGCGCGGCGCAGGAGATTGGCCGGCTGGTGCGCGCTCTGCGCGGAGCGCCGAGGACGGCACGTTTCATCTCGGCGGGTTGCGAGCCGGCAGCTACTCGTTGAGCGCGATTGACGCTCATTGGCAAAGTGACGAACGCCAGGTGCGAGTCTACGTCGCTCAGGCGTCGTCCGCGGAGATCGTCGTCCGTCGTGCCGCGCGCCTCTCGGGCAAGATCCAACTAGGGGGGGATACTTGCAAGGAGGGGTCTGTCACGCTGAAGGGGCCGTCGATGACGACGGGTTCGACCGGGCCCGAGGGGGATGTGGTCGTCGAATCGCTCCGCTTCGGACGCTATCAAGTGAGCGTCGAATGTGAAGCCGCCCGCTCCGAGGAGACGCTCGAGATCGCGACGAACGAAGTCGAGCGCGTTTGGAATCTCGAGGCAGGAGCTCGTTTGCGGGGCACCGTGCTCGCCGGAGACTGGCCTGCGCCCTCCGTCAGAGTCGACGTGACGCCGGCTCCGTCGGGCGGCGAGCGCGGTGGTGCGAGCTGTTCCACTGACGAGCAAGGGCGGTTCTCGTGCGCAGGCTTGAGTGCAGGGGACTACGACGTGCAAGCCGGCGGCGCGCTCCCGCTCGGCGATGCGGTGCGCGTTCACGTCGAGGCGAACACCGCGCCCGAGGTCACACTGCGCTTGCCTGCAAGCGGCGAGATCCGTGCGCGAGTGAAGAGCACTGGAAACTTCGACCCGCGCACGATCTCGGTGAGCGCGCGCGGGTCGAACACAGTGCTGCCTGGCGAGCTGCGCGGTGATGAGTTCGTGTTCGCGACGGTGCCGCTCGGTAGCTATGAGGTGTTCAGCGATTCGCTCCCCGCGGGCTCGAGCGAGCGCGTGAATATCACCCGACAGGGTGAAGTTGCCAATCTCACGCTCACGCTGCCGCGTCCGCACACGCTGAAGGGCCGTGTCATCGACGCGGAAGGACACCCGGTTCCGGAAGCCTGGGTCCGCGCTTCGAGGCTGCAAGAGTCCGGTTTTGCACGGCCGACCGAGCCTGCGCTGACTGACGCCGAAGGCAGCTTCGAGCTCGCGAAGCTGGTGCCCGGTCGTTACACGCTGGAGGCTTCAGGGGGGGACACCGAAGGCCGCCTCGACTCGGTCGAGAGCGATCGCTCCGACGCGGTCGTGCGCCTGACCGGTGCACGTGAGTGAGCTCACGCGCCGGCCCCATTCAGATTCTCACGCCGAGCTGATCGGCGTGCGGAGACACAAACAAAAAGAAGGGAAACCGATATCATGAAACGATTGCTGTCTGTCCTCACTACTGCCGCGGCTGTGCTTGCTGCTGTCGCCCCCGCGTCCGCTGCTTCCGTGATCTGCGGCACTGGCCAGCTCAACTTCCCGGACACGGACCTCACGTGCCCGCTCAGCGGCACGGTGAACGGCATTCGCTCGTACACGCACGTGCACGTACTGAATGGCTTTCTGATCTGGAACTACACGGCCGAGTTGAAGGCGGCCCCGGCAGCTTCGGCGAGCCCGCGCGTGGGATCGTACCTGCTCAAGGGGGATGGTAACTTTGCGACGCGCTACAACGACGGCGTGCAGTGCCCTGGCGCGGTGGACAACACCCTCGGCGGCGGCCCCGGCTCGAATGCGCGTTGCCAGGTGCCGAGCGGAAGCTCGTTCCGTCCGACCAAGATCCGCATCTATCACGACCACATCTGAGTTCGATCGGCGTCGACTTTGACGCGGAACGAGCCTGACAGCGCTACGGCGCTGCCCGGCGGTCTCCCCGGGTGGGGACCGCCGGGGGGCTCGGTCCAATCCCGAGTCCGCGAGGTATTCTCAATGCCGAAATTTCAGCTTCTATGTGTCGCCATCGCCTCATGCACGCTGCTTGCGTCGGGGTGTCACCGTGAGCGTCGGGTAGACGCAGTTCAGTCGCGCGCGACGTCGGCGCCCGGAGTGCCGTCGAGTTCGCCGGCTGTTCCGTTGGCATCAGCGGCGGCGTCCATCGACAACATTCCCACAGCGCTCGAGCCTCCGCTCGCGCCTGCTTATCCGCGCGCTGCGTGGCGCGTCGCACCTCCAGACGCGGTCAGCTCCGCCGTGTTGTGGATTTCACAGATCGTGATTCGACACCGAGACGTGCGAACCGACGTGAGCTTCAGTCCTGCATACTGGACGTCGACCGTGAGACCGCAACGCAGCCGCGCCGAAGCGTTGGCGCTGGCCGAGCATGTGGCCGAGCTCGCGGCGCACGAGCCCGCGCGCTTCGCGGAACTCGCCCGGCAATACTCGGACGATCCGCCGAGTCGCGATGAGGGTGGAGCGCTCGGCGGCTATGCTGCGACTCAGCTGACGCCTTGGGCTCATGTTCTCGACGCGCTCGCGGCGTTGAAGTCTGGCCAAACTTCGCGAGTCATCGAGACCCGCTACGGCTTTCACGTCTTTTACCGCGCGGAGCCGCCGCCCGAAGAAGAGCGCAGTGGTGTTCACATCGTCATCGGGCACGACGACGCGGCTTGGCTCGCGATGTGCGCGCGCCGCCCGCGGCCAGCCCGAAGCCGCGAAGAGGCGCTCGCGCTCGCGAACGACATCTACCGACAGGCTGAGGCGCACCCTGAACGATTCAGCAAGCTCGTGCGACGATACTCCGAGCATCGCGACGCGATCGCGGATGGGGACTTTGGCGCCTGGTCGACGCGCGAACGGAACGGCTTCCCGCTCCGCGCGAAGCGGCTCGCAGAGCTCACGGTGGAGCAAGTGGGTAAGCCCGTCGAGACGCAGCTCGGTTTCGAGATCATTCAACGCACGATGCCGCGCGCACGATCGCAGTATCGCGCAGCGATTCATCTGATTCCGATCGCGCGCGTCGACGGCGACGCGCCCAAAGACCCGACTCCCGCGCAGCGTGACGAGGCGCTCTCGAAAGCCAAGACCGTCGCCGAGCGTCTGAGCAAGAATGCCGGGAGCTTCGACAGCCTCGAGACGAGCGTCGAACAGTGGGCAGAAGGACGGGCGAACCCAGAACTCACCCTGGCGATCGCGCATCTTCGACCCGGCGAAGTCACCCGCGATCCCGTCGACACCGAGTTCGGCTATGTCTTCGCGAAGCGCTTAGAGCCCGAACCTATGGCGATCGAGCGGTTCACGGCCGAGCTCCCCACGCCGGACGCTGCTGGTCTCGATCGATTTCTCGGCGCGCTCGAGCTCCGCGATGCGCGAGATTTCTTGAGAACGTTCGCGGTCGGCTTCGCGCGAGAGCGCTCTCTCGACGCCAGCCTTTCGAAGCGGCTCATTGCGGCGCAAGATCTGAATGAGACGCCGCGCTTGCCGAAGATGAATGACGTGTTCGCGCGAACTCGAACGGTCTTGGGTACGGCGCGCAACGAGCAGTATCAGGTCGCGTTC
Source organism: Polyangiaceae bacterium (assembly GCA_035634635.1). GTDB lineage: Bacteria > Myxococcota_A > Polyangia > Polyangiales > Polyangiaceae > PMG-095. Next base: position 95,381 of record DASQCO010000099.1, on the reverse strand, counting down.
ATCCAAAGCGCCGCCATGCTCCCGTCACCTGTCTACGAGGAGCAGGGCTCGCTCGGGCTCTGAACAACGCCCTCGAACTGAGGTCGAGATCCGCCAGGATGCGCCGAAATGCTGGGGTATTTAGGCGACGCCATGCGCGAACTCGAAGCGATCTATGAGTCGCTGACCGCGCATGCGCGGTCGAGCTCAGAGTGCATCGAGCGCGAGCACATCGCTCCGGTGCGAGATCCGCCACTCACACAATCGTCCTCTCGCAATAGTATGCCTTTGCGTAGTTCGTCTGGTCGGCCCGATTCGTTACGTTGCATCACTACTCTCCTGAAAAACTCAGGCTTCTCTTGCGACCGACACCCATGAGATTTCTCTCACTACGCATGAGAAGGGAGAAGGCGAGCGAGGCCGCACGGGCAGGTGCCGACCAGTGTGATCCTAATCAGTCGGGCGAGCACGCGCTGCTGCTACCTAATACGTGCACTACGGGCCGGGACCCGAGAACGTTTCGCGATTGCGATGAAGAAACTCGCTACGGCGGCTTACTGGGAAGTTCGAGCGTGATGCGCGAGCTCTTCGAGCAACTGTTGCGGCTGGAGAGCTCCAAGGTAAATCTGCTCGTGTCCGGCGAGTCGGGCACTGGAAAAGAGCTGATTGCGCGCGCCGTGCACGAGCACTCTTTGGTGCAAGATGGCCCGTTCGTGGCCCTCAATTGCGGTGCGCTCGACCGCCAGCTGGCCCGCAGCGAATTGTTCGGGCACGAACGCGGCGCATTCACGGGCGCCTTTCGCACGCGCAAGGGAGCGTTCGAAGCAGCCGATGGCGGCACGCTGTTCCTGGACGAAATTGGTGAGCTGCCGTGCGAGGTCCAGCCGCTGCTGCTGCGGGCACTCGAGCAGCGCAGAATCACGCCAGTAGGCAGCCACGAGGACAGACCCGTGGACGTCCGCTTGATCACGGCTACCAATCGCGACCTCGCTGCGCGAGTTCGCGAAGGTAGCTTTCGCGAAGACCTGTACTACCGCATTCACGTCGTGCACGTCGTGGTGCCGCCGTTGCGTGAGCGGCTCGGCGACATCGCGGTGCTCGCGCGTGACTTTGCGAGACGTCTCGGCGTGTCCGAGTTGCCGGCGGAGGCGCTCGAAGCGCTGGGTCAGCACCATTGGCCGGGCAATGTTCGCGAGCTGCGCAATGCCGTCGAGGCCTACGTGGCGCTCGGTACTGTGCCCAGGTCGGTCTTGCTCGGGGAAATCGCAAACGATGACTCGCTCAAGGCATTCATCGATCCATCGAAGCCGTATGCGGACCAGAAGAATGAGCTTCTCCAGCGATTCACGCGCGCCTATCTGGAGCGCTTGCTTCAGCAAGCGGGGGGGAATCAATCCGAGGCCGCCCGCGTCTCGGGACTCGAGCGGAGCTATCTCGGAAAGCTGATCGACAAGCTTCGGCTGACTGCGCACGCTCAGCGCAGCTGAAACCGCATCAGCCAACGCATCCGTACCGGCAGCGCCTTGCCTCCACGCCGCGCCGGCGCAAAGCGATAGCCCCGCACACTGCGCAGGGCGGCATCGTCGAGGCCGTATCCAACGTGCGCCAACGCGCGCGCACTGATCACCGAACCGCCCGCATCGACGACGAGCTCGAGAGGCACGTCTGCTTCGACGCCTGCGGCTTCAGCCTCACGGGTATAGCTCGGAGTGCCGCCGACGAGCAGCTTGGCCGGTGTGTCGACCGACGCTTCTGCGACGGGTGCGGTGATTCCGGTTGAAACCGAGGCCTCGCCGCGGCCATTTTCCGCGGCGGTTCCGGCTGACGCGTGCGTTGACGGACCGACGGTCATGACGAAGCGCGGAGCGGCTGGCGCCGGCGAATCAACCACGCTCGGCGCCGCGGCAGGCGCGACCGGTGCGGCAACGGGCGCGTTCGCGAGCGGCAACACGTGACGCAGCGCGGGATCGTGCGCGGTGGCATCGTGATCCGGCGGCACGGCATAGTCATGGTGGTGGCGCGCAGGGGGTGCACTCGCCACCACGCGAACGGGCTCTGGATCTTGAATCGGTTCCACGGGCGGATCCGTGAGCGCAAGTTCGAGAGGAGAGAGCTCGAGTGCTGGAGCTTCCGGAAGACTTGCGTTCAGCGAAGCGTGCGGGGCACCGCGAACCGCGGCCAGGGCCACCGCTGCGTGCAGGGACGCAGAGAGCAACAGAGCGGCGCTCTTCCCGTTCAGGGGGATTGCTCGGAACAGGTGGGCAGGGGGCATCGCGAGGCTGGCGAATTATAGTGATTAGCCGGCGCTGGCCGTGACATCTTGCAGGGAATTGCGTGACACCTTTGGCACGCCGCAAATTGGTGTAGCACGATCTTTCAGGCGCGTGTTACTGCCCGGCCGCTCGATATGCGTAACCCCTTGATTTCCAGGGTAGCCATCGGTGTAGCGCTGCTGCTGTCGGCCCACCCGGTGCTCGCGCAGGACCCGACCGGAGGCGGCGCGCCGCCAGCAGCGTCAGGCGATGCGAGCGCTGCCGCCGTGGCGCCCGTACTCCAAGAGCACGCCGACCCCATCTATCCACCGGACGCCTTGCGCGATCGCATCGCCGGCACGGTCGGTCTCGAAATTGTCATCGATGAGACGGGCAAAGTGGTCGACGCCAAGGTCGTGCAGCCCGGAGGCCACGGCTTCGACGAGGCGGCACTGACGGCAGTGAAGGGGTGGACCTTCTCACCCGCGCGCATGAACGATCAGCCGATCCGCGCCACGGTTCAGTTAGCGCTGCCGTTCGAGCCTCCCGCAAGCGCTCCGGCGGTGCCGGTGGTCGTGGAAACCTCCAAGGCGAGCGTTGCAGCTCCGCCACCGCCGGAGTTGCAGAAGAACACCGAGACCACGCTCGTGCTCGGCCGTAGGCCGATGAGCGCGGCTTCCGCCTCTGCCGTACGCGATCGCGATTTTGCACTGCGCCCCATCGGTTCGGTGCAAGACATCTTGCGCGTTACGCCGGGCCTGACTGTGGTGCAGCACTCGGGGGGCGGCAAAGCCAATCAGTACTTTTTGCGCGGTTTCGACGCCGATCACGGCACGGACTTGGCGCTGTCGGTCGACGGCATCCCAATCAACATGGTGTCGCATGCGCATGGTCAGGGCTATGCGGACACCAACTTCATCATCCCGGAGACGGTCGAGCGCGTCGAGCTCTCCAAAGGGCCGTACTTCGCGAACCAGGGCGACTTCGCGACCGCCGGTGCCGTCAATCTCGTCACGCGCACCGGCTTCGAGCACAGCTCGCTTGGGTTCGGTCTCGGCGGTTCGCCTGGGCACGGCTCGCCCGCATATCGCGGTTTGCTGATCGCGAGTCCCAAATGGGACAAGGCAAACGCGCTGTTCGCCGCAGAATTGGGGCGGCAGGATGGGCCATTCGATAACCCCGAGGGCTGGGATCGCTACAAGCTATTCAATAAGCTCACGCTGCCCCTATCGCCGACTTCGAGCTTGACCATCGGCGAGTCCAGCTATGCCGGCAATTGGCACGGTTCGGGCCAAATTCCGGCTCGCGCAGTCGAACAAGGGCTGGTCTCGCGCTACGGCTCGATCGACCCGAGCGAGGGCGGCAATACGGCGCGCCATCAGCTGTTCATGGGCTACAAGTTGCGACCGAGCGAGAACAGCGAGCTGAACGCACAAGCGTACCTCGCTAGCTATCGCTTCAATCTCTATTCCAACTTCACGCTCTATCTCAACGACCAAGACGCGGGTGACGAGATCGAGCAAGTCGATCGGCGCACGTTCTACGGCGGCGCGGTTTCTTACCGTGTGCTGCATCAGATCGGCGGGGTGCGCTTCGACACCACGATCGGCGGCCAAGTTCGCAGTGACGACATTCACGAAGAGCTGTGGCACTCCTTGCAGCGCCAGCAGCTCGGTCAGCTTCGCGGCAATGACGTCCACGAGACCTTGCTCGGCGCCTACGTGAACGAAGAGATCACGCCGGTGCCTTGGCTCAGGGCCAACGTCGGTGGCCGTGCGGATTTTCTCAGCTTCGCCGTCGACGACCGGCTCGGCAACGGCGACCCGAGTAGCCCGAAAAGCGGCGTTGACGGCGCCCACCAATTCAGTCCCAAGGCGAGCCTCGCGGTCACGCCGATCGAGCGAAAAAACGCGCTGCTCGATCTGTACCTGAACTGGGGTCACGGCTTTCATTCCAACGACGTACGCGGGGTGTTCAGCAAGCCGTCCGTGACGCCGCTCACGCGCGCGGTCGGCGAAGAAATCGGCGCACGCACTCGGCTCTGGGAGCGCTTCGACTTCGCGATGGCGGGCTGGCTACTCGATCTCGATAGCGAGACGACGTGGAGCGGTGATGAAGGCACGACCAGTGTCGGTCCCGCAACGCGACGCTACGGCGTCGAGTTCGAGTCTCGTTACGAGTTCACCCCTTGGCTCGCAGTCGACGGTGCGGTCACGTTCACGCATTCGCAGTTCTCCACCGATCACGAAAACGGCGGTGGCCTCGCGCTGGCACCGAAACAGACCTGGTCTGGCGGACTCTCCGCACGACACGACCTCGGTCCGGGCGTGGGCCGTGCGGGCTTGCGCTTCTACGGCATCGGTGATCGCCCCGCTTCGGACGACGGCGCGTTGGTGGCGCCCGGGTTCACACAGGTCGACGCCCACCTCGGTTATCGGCATCGCTGGTTCGATGTGGCATTCGACGTCGAGAATCTGCTCAACGGCGCGTTCCGCTCGGCGCAATTCGCGACCGTCAGTCGCTTACGCACCGAACCCGGCATCGGTCAGCCCGTCCCAGCGGGCGCGAGCTGCGGCTCCAGCGGTCGCGCGGTCGGCAATCCGGCGACGGGCGTTTCGGATGGTCGCTTCTGGGGTTGTGAAGATGTGGACTTCACGCCCGCGTACCCCCTCACTTTGCGCGTCATGGCCACGTTGTTCCTCGATTGAGGGGAGTCATGAAGATCTCGAATTTGGTCGTCTTCGCTTCATTGGGTTTGCTGTTGAGCGCGGGTTGTAACACTTCCGACCCGACCAACGCCGTGTTGAGCAATGAGTATCCGCCGGCGAACGACGCGAGTTCTGCGGACTCGATGGCCGTGTACAAGGGTTGGTGGAGCGTCGCGCTGTTCCCCGACCCGGTGCCAGCAGGGCAGACGTCCGATCCGATTCGCGTCGTGGAAGGGACCGACTACGGCTACGCATTGCTTGCGCCGGGCTGGGATGCGACCGCTGGCGCGTCGCCCACCGCGTTGATTCCGCTGCGCAGCGCGCACAAGCTCAGGGTCGACCGCGGTGGGCTTTTGACCTTCGTGGTTTCCGAGCAGGCGACCGTGGGTGATTGCCGTGCGGGTCACGCCGTGTCGCAAGACGAAGCTGACTTCATCACGCAGCGCATCTTTCCTGGAGAGTTTGCGGGTCTGGTGTACGACGCTGCAACCTGCACCACGTCGCCCGTTGCGACTGGAGAGGGCGGCGCCGGGAATGACTCGGGCGAGCCCTGAATCGAGACGCGGACGTGCTCATCGAGTGACGGCAGGTTTCCTATTCCTGATTTCGAATGGCGCATACCGACATTAGGAAATTGAGTTTGAACAAAAACCTCATTTAGTCGGCATTTCGAGAGCACCACACCGGGCACGCTGCTTGCTTAGCCTGTCGCAGATGAAGCGATCGAAGGTTGCTCAGGCGGTTGCGCGGATAGGTTCGGCGACGTTGCTGATTGGTCTCGCCGCGTGCGGACAATCGGCAAGTGGGAGCAGCCCGACGCCCGCGGGTGAAGTTGGCAGTGGATTGCAACTCGCTCCGGGCGTCACCGTGACTGAAGCCACGTACGCGATTAGCGGGCCCAACGACTTCTTCAGCGCCGGCAACGTCGGGGTTGGCGAGAGCGCCGACTTGGTCGTGCCCGTCGGCACGCTCCCGCAAGGCAGCGGCTACGAGCTGAGTCTGACGGCACCGGCGTCTGATGGTCAGACCGTATGCAACGGGAACGCCGTGTTCGACGTTACCGATGGCAATCCGAAGTCGGTGAACGTTCACCTGAGCTGTGCGGTGCCGAGTGGAGATGTGAGCGTCAGCGCCACCCTCAACATCTGCCCAATGATTGACTCACTCGGCGCGAGTCCGAACGACGTCAAACTGGGCGGAACCATCGCGTTGACGAGCGCCGCGCACGATTCTGACGCAAGTCCGTCGCCGCTTAGTTACAAATGGGCCATCAACGGCGCGCCGCTTCCGCCGCAAATGCAGCCGAATTTGAACTTTGTGTGCAGCCAGCCGGGCACCTTCAACTTCACGTTGTCCGTTTCTGACGGTGATATAACGCCGGGTTGTGCCGACACTCTTTCGGTCTCCGCCCGCTGCTCGGCTCCTTGAAGGCACCGGATGATCATGGCTCACAAACTCACTCTTGCTCTGGCCCTCGGCACCTGCGCGCTGCTCGCCTCCGCTTGCGACACTGAAGCGCCAATCGGCAACTCCCGCAGCACGCCGGGCAACGAGCTCTCGCCTGGACAAGGCGGCGGATCCGGCGACACCGCGACTGACATCCCGGTAGTCGAAGAGAAGGTGGGAGCGATCGATCTCTCGCTCAAGCTTGGCGGCAAGCAGCTCGACTCGATGGGCTATGCCATCGTCGGCTCGGGTTACTCGAAGGGTGGCACGCTCGACGTCTCGCACAGCAGCAAGGTGACCGGGATCATCGGCGGCATTCCGTTCGGTACCAACTACGCGCTGACGCTGAGCGGTAAGGGTGTCGGTTCGGCGCCGCTCGATTGCACGGGTTCAACCTCGTTCGACTTGCATGATGTGGGTCCGCTGCCCGTGAGCATTCAGGTCTCGTGCAAGGAGCCTGAGGTGGTCGTGGTGCCATCGGAGCCAACGCCGGCGCCCGTGCCTCCGTTCGCGGTCTTCGCGCTCGCGTGCGTACTCGGGGCCGCGGGTGTTGCGGCGCAGCGTCGCGTCGCGCGCGGTTGAACCTGCTGCGCGATTTCGCCCGGCGCCCAATGCGCAGCGCGATTTCGCCCGGCGCCCAATGCGCGGCGCCTTTTGCTGCAGAGTGAAAAGTGTCGCGTACAGCTGTTCTTTGGTCGCCGCGCGTTTCAGTTCGACACAGCTCGAGCCTGCCCGGTTTCCCGAGCTGAGCACGACGAGACAAAGCCGCTTCCTGCGCAGCGTGTGGCCGCGCAGCCTGCGAGCCGCCGCTCGAAAAAAGCGTGCTAAATTGGTCGACCGACTTGATTTGGCTTCATCCGCGCGTGCTCGCGAGATTTTTCTCGTCCCCGAACCGGCGGCTGATTGCCGTAAGCTTTGCTTGCCCCTAATGTTCGAGAGTCGCAGCGCGTGAACTCACAAATTCTAATCGACGCCATCGTGCGCCAGACGATGGTCCTAATCGCGCAGTTGTCGACGGCGGACGGCGTGCGCTCGCCCCTCTCCCACATTGCCGACGAAGTGTTCGTTGGTCTCGTCCGCGAGCTCGAACGCCAAAAGCTCGGCAAGAAGGTGATTGCCGATATGTTTGGGCTGGTGCTGCGCTCGTACCAGCAGAAAGTTCAGCGCCTGAGCGAATCGGCGACCGCCCGTGGCATCACGCTTTGGGGAGCGTTGCACGGCTTCTTGGTCGAACGGGAGTCTGCTAGCCGGGCCGAGCTGCTCCAGCACTTCAAGCACGACGAAGAGGGCAAGGTCCGCAGCATCCTGAATGACCTGGTCGAGAGCGGCTTGGTTAGGCGCACCGGTAGCGGCAAGGACACCCGCTACCGCGCTGCCAACGCGGAGGAGCTCGAGGAGCTCGGCGCGAGCGACGGCGGGGACATTGAAGAAACCAACGCGGCTCTGGTCTGGGTGCACCTCTACCCGGCCAGCCCCATCAGCAGGGAAAAGCTTGCGTCGGTCGTACCACTATCGGAGACCGCGCTAGACGCCGCAGTCGCACGTCTCGTGGCCGACGAACGAATTCGAATAGAGAACCGACCCGAAGGGGTGTTCTACGTGACTGACCGCTGCCTGATTCCGATTGGGCAAGCATCCGGCTGGGAGGCTGCGGTCGTCGATCATCACCGCGCAGTGTTGAAAGCGCTCGCGGCCAAGGTCGTGGGTGGTAAGCATGTCTCGGCAGCTGCTGACGAGATTGGCGGCACCACGCTATCGTTCGATCTCTGGCCCGGACATCCGCGTGAGCGAGAGGTGAGGCAGCTGCTCGCGACCGTGCGGCGCCAAGTCGTGTCGCTCTGGGATGAAGTTGCCGAGTACAACCAAACCCACCGCGCGAAATCGACGTACCAAGTGAGCTTTTACTGCGGTCAGAACCTGATGGACGAACAGGAGAGCGAATGACCGCGCGCGTTTTTCAAAGGGGCTTGGGGGTACTGGCGCTCGGAGCGCTGCTGATAGGCTGTTCTCCGAATAGCCGGGAAGATGGCGACAGTCAGACCAACTGGCTCGAGGCATGTCGTGACGACTCGCAATGTTCGAAAGGCAACAAGTGCCTGTGTGGCGTGTGCACCCGCGCATGCGTCGTTGCGACCGTCAGCAAGCCGACTGATCTTTGCATCGACGTACAGCAGGGGTCGTGCGTTGTCTCGACTGACGAGGGCGTGATTGCGCAGTGTGGTGGCAGTCCGCCACCTACAGCCGGCTTGTGCATGATCCGATGTTCCGACGCGAAGGGGTGCGGGCGAGATCAAGCTTGCGTTGCCGGCCTGTGCTCGCCGCTTCCTGACGCTCCGGTCGACGTGACCGTCGATGTCGACACGCGCCATCAGGATTTGGTTGGGTTTGGTGCTTCGGTCGCGTATGGCGAAGGTCAGATCACGGCTCATCCGCAACAAGCCAAGCTGTATGGAGCCATCTTCAGCGACTTGGGTTTGGATATCCTGCGCTTCCGGAATCGCTTTCAGCACGTTGGCGATGATGATTTGAAGACCGCGGGGCAATTGGTCAGCGCCGGCAATAGCGCCCTCGGGCGTTCGCTCGGGGTCTTCATGAGCACCTGGAGTCCGCCCGCTGCGCTCAAAGCCAACAATGCGTTGGTCTGTAGCGGGAACGCGCCCACTTGCACCTTGATTCGGAATGCCGCAGGCGCCTTCGACTACGCGGGCCTCGCGGACTATTGGACCGGCTCGCTCGCCGCGTACGCAAAGGTCGGTGTCGTTCCGGACTACATCGGCATTCAGAACAACCCCAACTACATCCCTAGCTCAGCCGAGTCGAACGAAGCCTGTCGCTTCTTGCCCACTGAAGGCTCGATCATGGTTCCGAGCGGGGCCACGACCGTGACCGCGAAGTACCCGGGTTTGGCGCAAGCACAGACCGCGCTCGTTGATGCCTTGTCGGGCCTCGCCAATCGGCCCAAGCTGCTCGCCCCCGAGAGCAGTGACTTCGTCAGCGCGGTCGACTACGTGACCAGCCTCGACGTCGCCAAGACGGATGCCTTCGCTCACCAACTCTACGGGGTGGATCCCGCCGCGGTCGATTTGGACGGGCTGGCCGCCATGGGCAAGCTTGCGGCACAGAGCAATCGCCCGGTGTTCGTGACCGAGATGCAGGCGGATGGCTTCGACACCGCCCTGTTGATTCACTACGCGACCGTGGTCGAGGGCGCTTCGGCTTACCTACAGGCGGCGCTGACCGGTCCGGTCTCGGGACCGCTGACCAACACCCAAGCCCTGATCGGCATTGATACAGCCAGCTTCAGGATCCAAGACCCGTACCATGCGATGCGACATTTCGCCGAAAACACCGATCCAGGGTGGACGCGCGTGGATGCAGGTGCCGCCGCGAACGCGCTGTTGGTGTCCGCCTGGCAATCGCCGACAGGCCAAGATTTGACCTTGGTGTTGATCAACAGCCACAGTGTCGAGGTCAGTGCACGCTTGAAGCTGCCGGGTGACTGGTCGAGCTCTCGGGTGATCCGCAGCGTTTTTAGCGGAATTGAGCGCTACAAAGTGCTCGGCGCGCTGTCGAGCGAAGGCATCGTTCGTTTGCCTCCAGCGTCGGTGGTCACGGTCGCGCTCTCGCGCTGAGCTTCAACGCCAAAAATATCGGCTTCCGAGCGGATCACACCGGCTCGGTGGTCGGTAATTTCGGTTGACAAGCGTCGAGGCTGGTCGACACCATGCCGGCCGGCGTGGTCCATCATCGTGCTTTGGCAATGGCTTCGGCGGCGTTCGCCACGGCCTGCCTCGCGTTGGCGTGTGAGCCGACAGTCGTCATCGGAACGTGCTCGCAAGCAAACGCCGCCGGGGCTGGGGGCGAAGCGGGCGCGACCGCGTCGTCCAATGATGGAAGCGTGGGCGTGCCCTGGTCGACCGGTTTCGAGAATGGGATGTGCGACTACTTCTCGCAAGGTGGCTATTGCTACGCGCGCCACGACGCGACGATGGAGATCGTTCGCTCGCCGGTGCACAGCGGACAGTTCGCAGCAGCATTCACCGTCAACGGCAACGCGACGAACATGACCGAGGACCGCAGCCAGGCTCGCTGCGTGCGCCAAGGCAAGATGCCGGAGTCGGCTTACTACGGCGCGTGGTACTTCGTGCCCGAGTTGCACACCAGCGACACGAACTGGAATCTATTTCATTTCCTGGGTGGCGTCTCCGAGACTGATTCACATCCGTTGTGGGACATCTCGCTCGCCAACGACTCGGACGGTGCGCTGGTCCTTTCCGTGTTGAACTTCATCAAGAACACTCATCCGCCGATTTCCGGTGTTCCGCCAATCCCCATTGGCAGCTGGTTTCACATCGAGATTTTCCTGAAACGCTCGGCAACGGCCAACGGCGAGGTGACCGTCCTTCAAGACGGCGTGACCGCGTTGCACCAGATCAACCTGGTGACCGACGACACGGACTGGGGCCAATGGTACGTCGGCAACTACGCGAGAAAGCTCGTGCCCGCGCTGTCCACGATCTACGTCGACGACATCACGATCCGTGAGGGTCAGTGACCCTTCGCCTCGCATCGGCTGCCGTCGGCCTTGCTACCTTGTTTTCGGCCGCGCCCAGCTTCGCACAGGGCGGCGTTCAGCTGCGCTGGCAAGCGCCGCTCAATTGCCCGCAAGAGGCGCAAGTCAGGCAAAAATTGCGTGACTTGTTGGGGACGAGCGCGAGCGACGCCTCGGCAAGTCGTTTGCGTGCTGAAGGTTCGATCGAGCCGGTCGGTGAGCGCTTCCGACTGACGTTGAATATTCACTACGACTTGGTCAACGGCACGCGCGTGGTTCAAGCCGCGTCGTGCGAAGACCTGGGCGGCGTGGCAGCGGTGACGCTCGCGATCTTGTTTCGAGCAGAGCATAGCTCGGGCGCGCCGCTGACTGCGCATGATCTCGGCGGAGCCTCGACTTCCGCGCTCGCTGACGCGCGCACCGCGGGTACGGAAAACCAAACCGGCGACGCCAATAGTCACGCTGAAGGCTCGGAGACCCGAGCCGAAAACGCCCAGAAGGGCGCCCAGAACAGTGCACAAAACGGCGCACAAAAAAAAACGACGACCGACGAACTCGAACCAAAAGATTCGCCTCATGCATCCGACGCTAGCGACTCCAACGCGACCCGTTGGCACTTCGTGCTGAGTGCGCCCGAGCTACGCACGGACATCGGTGCGTTGCCCAACGCCGGCTACGGCCTGGGCTTTGGGGCAGGGGCGCGCCACGACGCTTGGCGTTTCTTGATTTCCGGGACGTTCTGGCTCGCCCAAGAGTATCAACCTGGGCCATTCGTCGGGTATGGCGCTCACTTTGGGCGCATGAGCGGCGAGCTCTCGGGGTGCCACGGCTTTCAGGTGGCCGGTTTCGAGCTGTCGCCGTGCTTGTTGTTCACGGTCGATGACGTGGCTGCCCGCGGTACGGGTACCGGCATTTCATCCAGCAATCCGCGAACTGCGTGGCTTTCGGTGGGCGCGGGCCTTCAAGGCCTGTGGTCGTTGGGGCGACAAGCAGCCCTCGTTTTCGGTGTCAACGGCAGAGTTGCGACCTCGAGACCGCGCTTCGTCAGTGAGGGCGTGGGAGAAATTTCTCAGGTGGGTCCAGCGGCAGTGGGGGTAGTACTGGGGTGCGAATGGCTCCTTTGACCGCAAAAAACCTAACATTCTCGATAATTCTCGGTCTGAAGCGGATTTCGTGACGGCATAAGCTCGTGGCCGCCACTGCCGTTGGTGAAGAACAGATGAGCGGACACGACCTGGTTGCTTCGGCACCGTTTTCGGGGCCCAGCCCGGTCCCCTCTGACCGACCAGCCCTCGTGCAGAATTTTGCCGCCGTTTATCGCGACTACTTTGATTTCGTTTGGTCGTGTACCCGGCGCCTTGGAGTCGGCGCAGCGGCTACTGACGACGTCGTCCAAGAAGTGTTCATCGTGATCCATTCCCGACTCCACACGCTCGAACGCCCCGATGCTCTGCGCAGTTGGATCTATGGCGTGGTGCGGCGCGTCGTGAGTGCACATCATCGGGCGCGTCGCTCGAAGCTGGACGCGGCATCGCCCTTCGACCTGGCGGAGCTGCCCGGTCCCCGGCAGCCGACCCCGCTCGACCTGGCCGAGCAAAACGATCAGGTGAAGTTGCTCTGGAGCGTGCTCGATGAGTTGGACGACGACAAGCGCGAGGTCTTCGTGCTCGCGGAGCTCGAGGAAATGACGGCCCCGGAGATTTCGGAGGCGATCGATATTCCTATCAACACTGCCTATTCGCGGCTACGCGCCGCGCGGCAGGCGTTCAACGAGGCGCTCGCACGTCGTGAAGCGAGAGGAGACGTATGTCGGACTTGACTGAAGGAGGCAAAGCCCTGGTGCAGGCCGGCAGGCGTGCCGATCGCCCGAGCGACGCAGATCGGAAGCGCGTATTGGTCGCGCTCCAGGCGCGCTTGGGTGACGCAGCGCTGCTCGCAGGCGCCGCCCAAGCACCATCGGCAACGAATGCAGCGCAACTCCTGCGTTCGAAGCTCGTCAAATGGGGTTGGGTCGGCTCGACAGTGCTGGTTGCGGGCGCCGCCGCGTGGTTCGCGCCGCACCTAGCGCACAAGGCCGATAACGGAGGCAAAGCCGAACCAGCGCCGAGCGCGAGTGTGGTCAGCGTTGCGAGCGCAACGGATCCCACAGTCGTCGCTGCGCCGGTTGCCGCTGCGCCGGAGTTGGCGCCGAGCCCGAGCGCACCCAATGTCGCGCTCGACTCGACGCGGGTCGTGCCGCCCGATACGTCGAATCGCCCGAGCGACACGCAAAAGAGTCCAGCCCGCGCGCGTGATGGCTTGGGTGAGGAGGTCGCGTTGTTGTCCCGCGCTGAGACCGAGCTGCACGCAGGGCGGCCAGAGAAAGCGCTCACGGCGCTCGCCGAGCATCAGCGCAAGTTTCCGCGCGGTGCGTTGGCCGAAGAACGCACGGCAGCGCGAATTCAAGCCCTGTGCGCGCTCGGCCGCACCGAAGAAGCGAACGCGCAACTCCGCAAGCTTTTGCACATCTCGCCGAACTCGGCGCTCGAAGAGCGCTCTCGGCAAGCTTGTCGCTAGCCCCGAGCACCGCGGCCAACCCGCCGCGGTGCGCACTCGGTTTCGGTCACTCGGTGGCGGCGGAACTGGCGAGCTCGAGAGTACGTTTGCTCGCTCGGCGTGAGAACCAATACAGCACCGCGGGCAAGACCAACATCGCGGAAAACTGCGTGGCGAGCTCGCCGAGCGCAGCCGTGATGCCCATGCTGTGCACCGCGCCGTTGACGCTGAACATGAGCGCCGCATAGCCGCTGAGCGTGGTCATCGAGCAAGCCACGACTGCGCCGCCCGTTTCCGTGAAGGCGCGCTCGATGCCCTCATTGCCCTCGATTTCACGCCGCTTCATCACGTTGATCGCGTAGTCCGAGCCGACGCCGATGGCGATGGGCAACGCCACGAAGTTCAAGAAGTTCAGCTTCAAGTTCATCAAGTACAGGGCGCCGATCAGCCACGTTAGCCCCAGAAATAGCGTCGCGAGCGCCACCCATCCGCCGCTGCGACCGCGAAACGCGAAGAGCACGACCGCGGCGGTGCCGAGCACGCTCAGGAAGGCCACTCGTGGTGCGTCACGCGCGATCGTCGTGAGCATGTCCGCGAAGATCACCGGATCACCCGTGCCGCGGATCACTTCGCCCGTGGGGAGTTGGATTTCGCGCATGCTATCGGCCCACAACTCCAAGTAGTGAAGGTCGTTGACGCTGCGCCCCTTTGTCGGGCCTACGTACAAGATCGTGCCGATTGTGCCGTTCTTCTCGCGGAATGGGTTCACGGCCAATTCCGGCAGATCGCTCAGCTCGACCTTTTTCAGCTTGGAAGGTAGGTTCTTTTCGATTTCCTGGTAATCCGCGTCCGAGACCAGGTTGCGTTTGCGTGCGCGATCGATGCGCTCCCGGATCTCGCTCAAAAGTTGGAGCTTTTGGTCTTGGTCTTTGGGCATGAGCGAATAAACGCTCACGACTTCTCCGAACGGTTTGGCGTTTTCCGGCGCGGCATCACGACGGCGCTCTAGCTCGGCCACGAGCGGTTCGATCTGATCGAGCCGGTCTGCCAAGACCGCGCGCCCGCCCTGATTCACCCCGCCCACGATCTTGGCCATGCGAGATGACAATTCCTGCGCCGAGCTCGGGGTCTTGTTCTCGTTGCGGATGTTGGTCAGGTTGTACTCCATCGGGTCGTAGATGAAGTACGCAGCGGTGGCGACGCCCATGCCCAGCGCCGACACTAGACCGAACAGCGACAGCGGGCCCGCGTAGCGCTTTGCGAGCCAAATGAACGGCTTCGCGTAGAGGCCGCCGAGGCGCTCGCTGAAGCCACCCTGGGAGCTCTTCAGTCGCTCGAACAAGGACAAGATTGCGGGCAGCACCGTGTAGGTCGCGACCCAACACAGCAACATGCCCGCGGCGCCAATGATGCCGAAGTGGCGGAAGCCGCGAAACTGCGTGGTCATCAGCGCGCTGTACGACATCACCGAGACGCCGACGGCTGCGAGCGTCGCGCTCCAGGTATCGAGCGAGGCGGTCTTCAGCGCTTCGGGCATGCTGAGCAGTTGATCGCGTCGCGCTTCCAGGAAGCGAGCCATGTAGATGACCATGGCATTGATGCCATTGCCGATGATCACGCTGATCAAAAAGCCGGTGGCGGTGTTCAGGTGACCAATCGTCACCACGGTGAACGCCAGCGTCCACAGCAAGCCGAGCGCTACGCTGAAGCCAAGAGCGAGCAAAGCGCGCACGCGGAAGAAGAACAAATACACCACGAGCAGCACTAGAACGCCGCCCGCAACCCCGACCTCCGTCAGGTCGTTGACGATATCCCGGTATTCCTCGGCGCTCGTGACCAAGTTGCCGGTGAACGAGTACTTGAACTGCGGGTCGACGCTTTGGTACGGAGTGAGGTCGATCAACCGCACGACTTGCGCCTCGAGTTCGAACGCTTGCTGATCCGCCGCGCGTAGCGGAGTCCGGATCAGGATCACCGCCATGTGTCCGTCTTCACCGATGTAGTAGCCGTCGGCGCCGGGCGTCGCGTCTTTGGCTTTGTCGAGGCTCTTTTGGAACGTACCGCGCACTGACTGCGGGGTGATCGGCTCCGGCTCCTCGTCGTCGATCAGCGTGTCGGTCGCGCGCGCGACTTCCCAGTCGTAGCGGGAGAGGATCTTGTCGTGCAAGTCCTTCAGCTCATCCAGCCCCGCGTACAGGTGCTTGTTTTGCTCGAAGAACTTTTCGGCTTCGCGCGGTCCGTCTTCGACGCCGCCAATCAGGTTCGGCGGCAACTTACGCAGCTTTGGCACCAATTCGTCGACGAAGCGTTTCAGGAGCGCCGTGTCCTTGGACTGCGCCACGACCGCCAAGATCGACATGCTCGAGAGCCGCCCGCTGACACGGCGCATTTCGACGACGCTCGGCGTATCGTCAGGCAAAAGTTCGCTGAAACCGGTCTTTATTTGGAGGTGTCGGACGAACGCAGCCGCGGGAATGATGCTGAGCAGCGCCAGCAGCAAGATTACATACGGCCGCGCCACCTGAAGCGTGACCAAACGCGTCAGCGTCCGTTCGATGAACTTCACCATCTTGAGCGCGCGGGAAGCTATCACGTGCTTTTTCCATGCTCAAGCTACAGCGGCTGTCGCTTTCTGCGACGAAAGTCGCAAATTGCGAGCCAAGGTGACCACCGTGACCAACGTGAGCAAGCGGCAAGGTGCTCGTTGCTGCACCGGATCCGCGCTATCTTCCTTCGTTCTGCTTCGTGGTGCGGATTGCGCTGAAACCTCGGGGAATAGCAACGGGAATCGCTAGCGTCTCGATTCACGACAACCATCGACGAAAGGCGAGCTCGAGATCACATGGATGCTCATTCCTTTCTGTTAGCGCTCGCGGTGGTTCTGGGCGTAGCGGCGGTCACGACGGTGATCTTTCAGCGCCTCCGGCAGCCGGTCGTGCTCGGCTATGTTTTGGCTGGATTCATCGTCGGTCCGAACGTCCCGATTCCAGTCCTAGCTGATCGCCAGATCGTACAAACGCTCTCAGAGCTAGGGGTGATCTTGCTCATGTTCTCGTTGGGGCTCGAGTTCAGCCTGGGCAAGCTGGCGAAGTTGGGAGCCGGTGCGAGTCTCACTGCGCTGTTCGAGACGAGTTTGATGATTTGGCTCGGCTTCGTCAGCGGGCGCCTCTTCGGATGGTCGACGATGGAGAGTCTGTTCACAGGCTCCATCATTGCCATCTCCAGCACGACTATCGTCGCCAAGGCGTTCGACGAACGCGGCGTGCGCGGACCCCTGCGCGAGTTGGTCGTCGGCATCCTGATCGTAGAAGACTTGATCGCCATCCTGCTCATGGCGACGCTCACGGCCGTCGCTGGCGGCACCGGTCTTTCTGCAGTGGATATGGCCAAGACCACCGGAAGATTGTTCGGCTTTCTGGTCGTGTTGATCTCCGTGGGTTTGTTGCTCGTGCCGCGCGCCGTGCGTGCAATCAATCGTCTCGAGCGTCCCGAGACCACGTTGGTCGCCAGTGTCGGTTTCTGCTTCGCGGTCTCGCTCTTGGCTCATGCCTTCGGCTATTCGGTGGCGCTTGGTGCGTTCATCGCGGGCTCGCTGATCGCCGAATCCGGCGAAGCAAAGGCCATCGAACACTCGGTGAATCCGGTCAGAGACATGTTTGCTGCCGTGTTCTTCGTGTCCGTGGGTATGTCGATCGAGCCGACGGTGATCGTGCGCTATTGGCCCGCGATCACGGTGCTGACGCTGGTGGTCGTCAGTGGCAAAATCATCGGCGTCACGCTGGGCGCCTTCTTGACCGGCAATAGCGTGCGTACGTCAGTGCAGTCGGGCATGAGCCTTTCGCAGATCGGCGAATTTTCGTTCATCATTGCCGGGCTCGGATTGTCGCTAAAGGTGACCGGTGGATTCCTGTATCCGATCGCGGTCGCCGTTTCCGCGCTCACCACGCTCACGACCCCCTGGCTGATTCGCGCATCGGAGCCCGTTGCCGACTTCATGGACCGAAAAGCGCCGCGTCCGCTGCAGACATTTGCGACGCTCTATGGAAGCTGGCTACAGAGCTTCGGCTCCGTGCCGCGCGAGAAGACCTCCGGCGCGCGGATTCGCCGTCTGGTTCGATTGCTGATTTTCGATGCGCTGTTGCTGGCTGCCCTGGCGATCGGGGCGGCGCTCGGAGCCGAGCGTTCGAGCCACTACCTGGAAGCCAAATTCGCGATCGCGCCGACCGTGGCCCGCATTGCCGTGATCGTCCTGGCTGTCGGCGTGGCGCTACCGTTGCTCGCCGGTGTCGGTCGACTGGCGCAGCAGTTGGGGTTGGTGCTGGCCTTGCGCGCGCTACCCGCCGCGCAAGGCGCCGCTCCGGATCTTGCAACGGCACCTCGGCGCGCGTTGCTGATCACGATTCAGTTCGGCATCATGCTGTCGATTGGCATTCCGCTGTTAGCTGTCACGCAGCCGTTCATCGGCGGCGTGTACGCACCGCTATTGCTGCTCGCGTTGTTGCTCGCGCTCGGCGCGTCCCTCTGGCGTGGAGCCTCCGACCTTCACGGCCACGTTCGCGCCGGCGCTCAGGCGATTTTGGAGGTGCTCGTGGAGCAGGCGCGCACCGGTGGCAGCGTGCCGCCCCAGGCTCGTCGTGAATCCGAGCAAGACTCGCTGGCGAAAGTCCGCTCGTTGTTGCCCGGGATGGGCGAGCCAACGTCGTTCGTCCTCGATGCGGCGAGCCCCGCGGTGGGCAAGTCGCTTGCACAATTGAACCTGCGCGGCCGAACAGGGGCTACCGTGCTGGTCATTCAGCGCGGGCTCGATGGGTTACTGGTGCCAACTGCTTCAGAAGTGTTGATAGTAGGCGATCGGTTGGCGCTCGCAGGCACGCGTGCGGCCATTGCGGCTGCCAAAGAGCTCCTCAGTTCAGGTTGAAATTTTCATCGTCGCGTCGATCTTTTCGGTCAACGCGGCCGGTGAGAAGGGTTTTTCCAAGTAGGCGGCGCCCGCCTGCAAAACGCCGGCTCGCGACGCTCCACCACCAGGATAGCCCGACATATAGACCACGCGCAGGCGCGGATGCAGCGTGCTCAGCTCCTGCGCGAGCTCGGTTCCAGTGCATTCGGGCATGATCACGTCGGTCAACAACAGATCGATGCTCGCGCCGTGCTCGGCGCAGATCTTTCGTGCGTCGGACGGCCGACGCGCCTCGAGCACCGTGTAACCACGCTCCTTCAAAACGCGCGCTGCGACTTGGCGAACGGCGGTGTCGTCTTCGACGATGAGCAGTGTGCCGCTGCCGGTCCAGGTGGCGGTATCGTCCGACCGTTGCTCACGCGCGGCCGGCACCTCGTCCAAGCGAGGAAAGTAGATCCTGAACGTCGTGCCTTGCCCGAGTTCACTGTGCACGCGGATGTGCCCGCCGCTTTGCTGGACGATGCCATAAACGGTTGCAAGCCCGAGGCCGGTGCCTTGACCAACCTCCTTTGTCGTGAAAAATGGCTCGAAAATGCGGCGCTGCGTCTCGAGGTCCATGCCCGTGCCGGAGTCAGCCACGGCCAGCATCACGTATTCCCCCGGAGGGACGTCGACGTGCGCGCTTTCGTAGTCGCCGTCGATGCTCACGTTTTGGGTGGAGATGGTCAACTGCCCGCCTTCCTTCATGGCATCACGGGCGTTGATCGACAGATTGAGGATCACCTGATCGAGCTGGCCCGCATCCGCGCGCACCACCCCCAAGGAAGGAGCCAATCGAGTGCTGAGCTCGATGTCTTCACCGATCACGCGCCGCAGCATCTTTTCGATGCCGGTAACGACGTCGCTCAAGCGAAGTTCCGTCGGTTGCACGGGCTCACTGCGGCTGAAGGCGAGCAGCTGTTTGGTCAACGCTGCTGCGCGC
Source organism: Polyangiaceae bacterium (assembly GCA_035634635.1). GTDB lineage: Bacteria > Myxococcota_A > Polyangia > Polyangiales > Polyangiaceae > PMG-095. The sequence goes on along the minus strand of DASQCO010000099.1, from coordinate 76,027 downwards.
CGTGCCGCCGCTAGAATTTCCTCGAGGTCACCGCGCGCGCCATCTTGTTCTTGGAATTCCTCGCGCAGCAGTTCCGCGTAGCTCTGAATGACGACCAACAAATTGTTGAAATCATGCGCGACACCGCCAGCGAGTCGGCCAATGGCCTCCATCTTTTGAGACTGGCTGAGTTGCGTCTCCAGATCGCGCTGGCGCGTGACGTCACGCAGCACCGCGACTCCGCCCATGACAGCGTCGTGATCGCCCAGCAGCGGCGTGCCCGTGATCGCGACCGTCGCACCCCGGGCGGTGCCATTCCTTACCCAGGTTTCGAGCTCCGACGCCTTCTCACCCGCGAGAGCGCGAAGAAGCGGATCGGTCGCGGCTGGCAAGCTTCGCTTGCGGTCCGTGGTGAATACCCCGAAATCTCGGGCCCAAGTCTCGGGATTCACTCGGCGTTTGCCGGTGCCCAAGATCTTGGCTGCTTGGGGGTTGAACAGCAGCGTGTTGCCTTCACGATCCGCCGCGACGATTCCCTCATCCAAGCTGTTCAAGATCGAGGTGAGCAATTGTCGCTCGCGGGCCAGCTCTTGCGTCAAGCGAAAGTGGTCAGCGGCTTTCTGAACCATCATGATCAAGTCATTGGGATTCCACGGCTTGGTGACGTATGCGAACAGCTTGCCGTTGTTGACCGCGCGGATGACCGCCGACAAGTCGGCAAACGCGGTGACCAAGATCCGCTTGGCATCCGATGACCCATTGATTCGCGCGAGCAGCTCGTCGCCGGTCATTTGAGGCATGCGTTGATCGCTCAGAACCACCGCAATCTCCCGGTCGTTCGCGACCATCTTCAGCGCTTCCTCCGGCGAGGCCGTCTTGAGCACGGCGAAGTCGTCGCCCAGTAGGTCCTCGAGCGCGAGGAGTACTTGCGGTTCATCGTCTACGAGCAGGATTCTTTGCTTCTCAGCTTGCATTTGCTGTCTGACCTTGGTTGATCGGAAATCGGATTGCGATCGATGCGCCGCCGCCCGGCGGCTCGGAAAGCTCGATCGTGCCTTCGTGCTTACGTACGATTGAATAGGTGATGGACAGGCCCAGCCCCGTGCCCTGTCCAACGGGCTTGGTCGTGAAAAAAGGCTCGAGCACGCGCTCGCGCAGCGCAGGCGGGATCCCCGGTCCCGAGTCGGTGACCACGATCGAGTAGAGAGCGCCCTGCGCTCCGGTGCGGATGCGCAGCACGCCGCCGCCAGGCATGGCGTCGATGGAATTCGAAACCAGATTCATGATCGCCTGGTTGAGTAGGCTTGCATAACAATCCACCTGGTCAGGTAATCCGAACTCGGTTTCGACTTCGATTCCGGCTCGGAGCCGATGCCCCAGGATGGTGAGCACCGATTCGACACACTCGCGCATGCTGACGCGCTTGCGCTCGCCCTCGTCCAGCCGAGAAAAGGTGCGAAGCTTGATCACCAAATCACGAATCCGCTCCAAGCCGGGCCCGACTTCTTCCAATCGCTCGTGGGCCCGCTGCCACTTGGCACGCGCGGAATCCGACAGCGGGGCGGGCAATTCCGGCTCCAGCTGACTGAGCTTGCGGCGCACGGTGTCCAAGTGACTGAGCACGAATGCCAGGGGGTTATTGATCTCGTGGGCAACGCCGGCGACCAGTTCACCCAGCGAGGCCATCTTGGCGGATTGCACGAGCTGAGCGTGGGTGGTTTGTAGATCGCTGTAGGCGCTCTGGAGTTCGACGTTCGCGGCGCGGAATTGCTCGGCCAGCGAGGCTTTCTCGCTGGCCAAGGCGCGCAGTTCGGCGTTGCTGTGCTCGAGCGCGGCCTTCGCTGTGGCGACCTTTTGGTGTGCCGCGTGAAGCTCCAGGAACACGCGCACCTTGCTCCGTAAGATCGAAGCGTTCAGCGGCTTGAACAGAAAATCGACGGCGCCCGAGCCGTACCCGCGCAGGACCATTCCCTCGCTGTTGTTGGCCGCCGTCAAGAAGATGATAGGAACGTCGCGCGTGGAAGGATTGCGTCGCGCGTGATGCGCGACCTCGTAGCCGTCCATTCCCGGCATTTGTACGTCCAAGAGCATCACGGCAAATTCGCGTCGCAGCAGGTGACGCAAAGCATCGTTGCCCGAGCGGGCAAAGACGACTTCGCAATCCATGTCCTCGAGTAGCGCCTGGAGTGCCACCAAATTGGCTTCCACATCGTCGACCGCCAAAACCGCGGGTCGCGCGCGCTCGTTGGGCTGCTCGGAGGGGATGCTGAACCTCATGTCGTCCGCCTCCTGAAAATGCGTTCGCGTTCCGAGAAGTCCGCGAAGCTGTCCCTGGCGAGCGGCGAGAGTCCCTCGTTCATCCCCAGGCACAGGAAGCCAGCGCGTTCCAGACAGCCAGCGAAGGTGGAGAGCACCCGATCACGCAGCTGCGAGCCGAAATAGATCAGTACGTTGCGGCAAAAGACCACGTGCATCTCACCCAAAGCGTGGTCGGAGGCCAGATCGTGTTGAAAGAAAACCACGTTGCGACGCAGCGCTTCGCGCACCACCACCCGCCCATAGGCGTGCGAGAAGTATGCGCCGAGGCGCTGTTTACCGCCGCCTTCCAGGTAGTTGCGCTCGAACTCGGGTGCGCGCTCTTCGGGATACACACCCGCGCGGGCCAACTCGAGCGCTTTCGGACTCATGTCCGTGGCATAGATCTGCGCGCGCTCGTACAAGTTCTCTTCGGCGAGCAGGATCGCCGTCGTGTACACTTCCTCGCCCGAAGCGCAGCCGGCATGCCAGATCTTCAGCAGCGGATAGGTGCGCAAGATGGGCACGACGCGTTCGCGGAACGTGCGGAAGAACGGCGGGTCTCGGAACATCTCGCTCACGCGGACGGTGAGGTCGTCCAAGATCGACGCGAAGAAGATTGGGTCGAGCAAGATCTTGTGCTGAAGCTCGCCCAGGTGGGACAACCCCGAGCGCGTGAGCGCCGTGCGCACTCTGCGCCGCATCGAGCTCTGCGCGTAGTCGACGAAGTGATAGCCGTACTTCTCCTGAATGGCCTGGAGCAGTAGGCGAACTTCCAGCTCCTCGAGGTTAGCTTCAGCCAGCATGGGCCCCCCGCTTCGGAAGCCAGGCCTGCAGCGTTTGTAGTAGCCTGTCGCTGTCGATCGGCTTGCTCAGGTAATCGTTCGCGCCCGCTTCGATACAACGCTCGCGCTCGCCTTTCATGGCCTTGGCGGTGAGTGCAATGACGGGCAGCTTGCCAAAGCGCGGGTCTTTGCGCAGCTGCCGGGTCGCCTCGTAACCGTCCATCTCGGGCATCATGATGTCCATCAGCACAACGTCGATGTCGGGGTGCGCCGCGAGTTGCTCCAAGGCTTCACGACCCGTATCGGCTACTAATACTGTTGCTCCTTTGCTGGTGAGCAAGGCCGACAAAGCGTACACGGTGCGCATGTCGTCCTCAGCGAGCAAAAGCGTCACACCCGGCAGTGAACGATCGATGGGTGCGGGGGGCGGGGAGATTCGCGAGCGTGCACGTGGGGATAGCGAGTCTTTGACGTGACTGACGAAGAGCCGAATCTCCTCCATCAAGCGGGCGGCAGAGTCGCCTTCTTTCAAGACTACAGCTTCGGCATACGCTTCGAGCTGCTTCGTCTCCCGCTTGTCGAGCGCGCGACCCGTGTGAACGATGACGCGCGGCGCGTTGGTTTGTCCGCGTGCGCGCAGCGTTTCGAGCACGGCGAGACCATCCATGTCGGGCAGCCCGAGATCCAAGATCATGCACCCAAACGTGTTCTTCTCGAGAGTGTCGAGAGCGGCCTGAGCGTTGCCCACACGCAGTGGCTCGAATTGCTCCTGACGAAGACGGTCGCACAGCGAATCACCCTCGTGCGCGTTGTCTTCGACGACCAGCACTCGGCTGTTTGCACCGTGCGACGCAGGCGCGAGCGCACGCACGGCGAGCGCTAGCTCGGTGTGTGTGGCGGGCTTCATCAGGTAGCCGATGGCGCCCAATGCCAGGCCGCGATCCGGCGAGTCCACACCGGACACGAAGTGAACCGGGATTTCGCGTGTTCGAGGACCGCTTCGCAACCGCTCCATCACGCTCCATCCGTCGACGTCCGGGAGATTGACGTCGAGGACGATGCCTTGCGGGCGAAAGCGAGTGGCAAGTGACACGCCTTCCTCTCCCGTGTTCGCAACGATCGCTTTGAGCCGGCGCGCTCGGATGAGCTCGACTAGTTGCTCGGCGAGCACTGGATCGTCTTCGATTACCAATAAATGCGGTGCATCGGGCTCGAGGTGGTCTCGGTCGTCGGAAACGCCGCCCTGCGCCTTGCGTTTGGGAGGGCGCGATTCCGACGCCTCGCCGTTGATGGGCAGGTAGCAAGTGAATGAACTGCCGGCGCCTGGCTTGCTCACGAGCTGCAGCTCGCCCCCGAGCAGGGCAACCGATTCTCGCGAGATCGCGAGCCCTAGACCCGTCCCGGAGTATCGCCGGTTGGCGTGCGATTCGAGCTGTTCGAAGGGCGCAAAGACTCGCTCTTGTGCTTCCGGTGCGATGCCGATGCCCGTATCGGACACGGTGAGCGCCAGGCAAGATTGGGCGCTCAGCTCCGGTCGATTGAATCGAACCGCGGGCGAGGGCAGAGTGATGCGCAGCTGAACTCTGCCGTGGTCCGTGAACTTGATGGCGTTGCCGACCAGATTCGTGAGGATGCGCTCGACGCGCCGCGGATCAGTCACGATCGAGCTCGGGCAGTCGTCGTCCAGCGAGATCTCGAGCTCGAGCGACTTCTCGGCCGCCAGTGGTGCGAACACCCGGCGTACGTGCTCCATGAAACGGCTCAGTTCAACGCGCTCGAGCTTCACTTCCTGACGACCGGCTTCGATCTTGGCAAGGTCGAGCACCTGGTTGATCAGGTTGAGCAGATCTTCACCAGCGGAATGAATGGTCTTGCTGTATTCGACTTGCTTCTCGCTCAAGTTACCGGCTTCGTTCTGTCCGAGCAGATGAGAGAGCAGCAGCATGCTGTTGAGCGGAGTTCGCAATTCGTGCGACATGTTCGCTAGGAACTGCGATTTATAGGTGCTCATCTTGCTGAGCTCCTCCGCCTTGGCCTGCAGGCGATGTCGCGCTTCTTCCAGTTCCGAATTCTGCTGGCTGAGGATCGCGCGCTGGTTCTCGAGCTCGGAATTGGCGACGCGCAGTTCTTCGTGCTGGCTTTGTAGCTCTTGGTTGTTGGCTCGAAGCTCTTCTTCTTGGGCGGCGAGCCGCTCTGCTTGGCGTTGGCTTCGTTCGAGCGCTTCGCGCAGGGCTGCTCGCGAGCGGGCCGCCTGTAGCCCAATTACCAACATTTCTTGAACCGAGCCGAGCAATTCGCGGACGTTCTCGGTGTCTGCCTTGAATAGGGCGAGTTCGAGGACACCAACGGTCTCGTTCGACCTGGCCAAGGGCAGAAACAGCAGCGAGCGCGGCGAGCCTTCCCCCAGGCCCGAGCGAATCTTCAAGTAGGTCTCGGGCACGTCGTCGATCGCCAAGATGGACTTCGATCGCATCGCCTCGACCAGCAGACCGTCGCCGGACGTCGTGCCCTGCAGTGGATCGAGTGGAGTAAACTCGGTGCCTTGCTCGATTCCGAAGCGGCCCCGTAAACGTAGTCCGCCATCCTCCAACAAATGTAGGGCTGCCGCGACGGCCCCCGTACGCCGTGCCAGGCATTGCACCACGGAGCCGGCGAGCGCGCCTGGCTCCGCCCCTTCACGCATCTCCTTGGAGAGCAGCGCTTGGCTCTCTTTCAGCCAATCCGCGCGGTCTCGTTCGCTGGCCAATTGCCGCAAGTTGCCGGCCATTTGGTTCGCTTCGCGCGCGAGGTTCGCAAGTTCGAGCAGACCGCCGCTCGGAAGCTGTTCCTCGAAGTTGCCGGTCGCAAAGCGAGACAAGCCGCCCGACAGCACCCGCAGCCCCCGAAATACGCTCCTCGTTACCGACAGCGAAAGAGCCAGGACGAGCGTTAGCCCGCACAACCCAATCACGAGTCTGAATCGATCCGCTCGCTGACGGCCGCGCTCGACGAGCGCGAAGCTCGCAGCGAGCTCACCACGACTGAGGCCGGTGGTCCGCTTGATCAGTGCTTCGACCCTGGCTTGCTGCGCTTGCATACTCGCGATTCGCTCGACGACTCCTTCGCCCGTCTCACCTGCGATCAATCGCCGAGAGACGTCTTCGGCTGCCTGGTAGTAGTCGTGAATAGTGAAGCGCAGCACTGCCGCGTCGCTCGGATCGAGCACCCCGCGCGCCGCGGCGATCAACTCGAATAGGTGATTGCGTTTGCTGACAGTCCCTGAAAGTGCTGGGGCGTCCTGCGCCGCAACCGCGTCTTGCATTGCCTGGTGCAGGTGGTCGAACTCGGTTTCGAGTTTTGGGCCGAGCTCGAGCTTGGGAATTAGGCGCTGTTCGACGTCGCGCAGGTCGCGTGTCTGTTGTGCTGCGATCCACGCGCTGCCAATCAACGTGACCAGCAGCGCCAATGCCGCGCTACCGACGATCAACAATAGCCGGGCGCGCAGCGAGTCGAGGACGGAGCGTCGCGAGTCCGTCATTGCACCGGCACCGCTTTGGCGCGCCCAATCTTCGCGCTGCTGGAGACGTAGCCGATGGCGCCGCGGTGCTTCAGCACGTATCCGACCACCGCTTCGTCGCCGTCCAACTCCGGAGGCGGCAAATCACGCCCGGAGAAGATGCGCTGTTGCCAGTAGCGCTTGATCGCCGACACTGAGCGCCGAAGCACGTTGTCCGAAAATGATTGGCGCACCGCTGCGTCGGCGCGCTGGTCGACGGGGTGAGCCGTTTCACCATCATGCCAGCGCGTCGTGCGCTTCAAGAACACGTCGATCACGAAGTCCTTGTTGAGGCTCGCGAGCGGGTTTTCCGGATGAATCAGGATCCGAAATGGCGGCACGGATTCCGCGTGCGTCGCGCGACCGGCGAACGTCGCTAGACCGAGCAACGACCAAAGCAGCACGCGACGCGTCGAGCGTGTTGCGGAGTGCGGTGAGCAAGGCTGCGGTCGGGTCATCTCTTTGCCGGCGCGCTCAGAAGTAGGCGGTGGTCTTGACCAAGAACACGCCCCAATCCTCGGTCAGGCTGGAGAGGGGCTGGTTGCCGTTGAGTTCACGGCTCAAGCCCGCCGTGCCATGCATGTAATGCCCTTCGAGCTTGAGCAGCCAAAAGGCGTTGAGATCGTACCTGACGGTCAAAGCGAGATCGTGTTGGTACGCGCCCCGTCCCAGCGGCGCGGCGCCCGGCACCGAGCCGTATGGAGGGTTCTTGCCCTTTCGGTCAGCGAGGTTTTCGAAGAGCAGCGAGTAGTACACCCCAGGGGTGAACCACGGCGTCACGTGGTAAGCCGACATCAAATAGAAGCGCCCGCTCACCGTTTGCGGGACGGCGAACGAAGGCACGCTGGTATTCAAGCTGTCCCACCAGCGGGAGTATTCCGACGCCAGCAACAAGTCGTGAGCGCTGTACTCGATCGACGCGACCGCCAACGTCGCGGGGATCTGGAACTTGACCGGGCCGCTGAAGCCACTCGGCAGCTGTCCTGCCATCTGCAGCTGCGCGATCTGGTCAGCGGAAAACGCTGCGTCACCATCGAGGCGCAGTCGTTGCGCGCTGGCCCCGAGCTGAAGACCTTCGATCGGGCTCTGCCACATCAACCGCGCGCCATAGATGTACGGGCCACGAACGTTGCTCAAGGTCGAGGTCGCGTCCGCGGTGTCATAGAAAATGGCGCCGCCGTAGAGGCGATACTCGAGGCCGCCCGCATCGCCCAAGGGTAAGAATCCGTACGCTTCCCCGCCGGTCTGCGCGAGCAGAAAGTCGCGATTGGACACGGGGTACACCGACTGCGGCAACAAGATCGGCACGCGAGCCGCATCCACGTCGCTGGTCTCGTTGTACAGGCCGAAGGGCAGCTTGGTCCGGCCGATGCGCACGCCGAGAAAGTCCCAGAACCGGTAGTCCAAGTAGAACCAATCGAAGCGTGTTCGGTAGTTTCCGAGCGGTCCGAGGTCGTGGGTGAAGAGCTGCATGCCCACGCGCATGCGGTCGGTGAGTTGCTTGCTGAAGTTGATGCCGACCTCGCTGAATTCGAAGCTGCCGTGCGTCGACTCTTCGGCGAGGTAATTGTTGCTGGTGGTCTTGATGAAGCCTTGGCTCACGAACGCGTGAATCTCGATCGGTAGAGGGTTCGAGCTATCCGCAGACTCTTCTGCTCGTGCGAAGCCCGAGGATGCCACCAGCCACGCTGCCGATAGTATTGAAAGCGCGCGGCGTCCGGCGCGGAGGACTCGCGGTGCGCGGTGATGATCCACTGTGATGACCTTCGACGTGGCCTTGGTGCAGGGAACCGAGTAACCCGCTGGAGTAGTCTGAGTCATATCTACTCTGAAAGTCGAGCGTCGGTTCCCGACAGGCCGAGCGCACATGTGACAGCCGTGCGGCGCGCGTTTCTGTTCGTCGGTGTAGGGCACTGTGGTTCGTCCCATGGCGGCTCTGGGCCTGAAACTCGTGACTTTGTTACCGTTCGCGACCCCCGTGTGCCGCGTTTGGTGCCACCAAACGACCATCACACGAGTGGATGAAGCCCGCCTAAACAACACGACACACGCGCACCGTGAAGAAGCGATGGCGAAGACGCTTGGCTCGCCAAGGCACGAAGATTTGAGAAGTCTGCCAACGCCCGAGGCAAACTCGAGAGTAGACAATTTAGACACAGTCGCACGCGCCTCAATGTGAGTGCATACTTGGAAGTCGAGCGCGTTCGCATTGGTGGCGGCGATGCTCGTGTCCCGTTCAAAGTGAGTCGGGGAAATCATATGCAAGCGAGCGCGGCCGGCGAAAAGCTGGCGAATGTCCTATTGGTCGACGACGATACTCAGGTTCTGAACATGCTCGAACGTGCGCTCACTTCCGCGAGTGTTCGCGTCAGCAGCGTGAGCACCGGCGCCGAGGCGCTCACGCTGCTCGCCAGAGAGGCCTTCGATGCCGTAGTGAGCGATATTCGGATGCCCGGAATCAGTGGGCTGAAATTGCTCCGTGCCGTTCGTGAGTACGACCTGGATCTGCCGGTCGTACTGATGACCGGTCAGCCCAACCTCAATGGGGCGGCGACTGCGGTGGAGTACGGCGCCTTTCAATACCTGATCAAACCCGTGGCCATCGACAAGTTGCGCGCGATCGTCGCGCGCGCCATCGCGTTCGGCAGGATCGCGAGACTAAAGCGGCAGTGCGCGAACGAGTACGGAAGTGGCTCGTTTTACGTCGGGGATCGAGCGGGCATCGAGGCCAAGCTGGACCGCGCGCTGCGATCTTTGTGGATGGCATACCAGCCGATTGTTCGCGCTGACGGTTCGGTATTCGCTTGTGAAGCGTTTCTCCGGAGCGATGAACCAATGCTTCCTCACCCAGGTGCCGTGCTCAAGGCAGCCGAACGGCTACGAAGGATCCCGGATGTCGGGCGCGCCGTGCGCGACTTGGTCGCATCCGAGGTTCACGCGAGCGCCGACGATTCTCTGGTTTTCGTGAACCTCCATGCCGAGGATCTCTTGGATCCGTTGCTGTACCTGCCTAGCGCGCCGTTGTCACGCATGGCAAAACGGGTGGTCCTGGAAGTCACGGACCGCGCGCCGGTGGCGGATGTGAAGGATGTGGTCGTTCGCATCAGCCGGCTTCGCGAACTCGGGTTTCGCGTTGCGATTGACGATCTGGGTGCAGGTCAGGCGGATCTCTCCACGTTGTCTCAGCTCGAGCCTGAGTTCGTAAAGATCGACATGTCTTTGGTTCGCGACATCCACCTAGATGCTACTAAACAAAACATCGTATCGTCGCTGATCCAGCTGTGTCACGGCCTCGGCAAGGCCATCATTGCGGAAGGGGTCGAACGCGAGGAGGAGCGCTTGCTGTTGGTGGACGCCGGTTGTGACTATCTCCAGGGGTTTCTATTCGGGAGGCCGGGCCCGTTTCTAGGAATGCACGAACGGGAATTTGCAGCGCGCGGCGCAGCCTAAAAGCGGCCGGCCGTACGCGACTACAGAGCTGCAACACTCGCTCACGCTCGCACCAGTTGCAGAAGTTACCGGCGAAACCCGTCGGTCGAGTGGGACCATGTTCAGATGTCACCCGAGCGCACCGAGCGTTCATCTCTCGCTTCAGTGCGCACTTGCTTTCGATCTATAGCTTGCTGATCAATTGAGTTCGGCGAGCTCACTTCGGTCTTTCTGGATTTGCCAGATGTCTGAGCGTTGCAGGATGGTTCATGCGCCGCATGTTGCTTTGAACAGGGAAACTAACGTGCAATCGGCGAAACAAAGAGTGCTTCTGGTCGACGACGAGCCCCAGATCCTCACGGCGCTCGAGGACCTGTTAGGGGACAACTACACGATATTCAAAAGCTCGAGTCCCGAGAATGCGCTCAGCCTGGTCGAGGAAAATCGAGACATCGCGGTCGTGATCACCGATCAACGGATGCCGCGCATGAATGGCGACGAATTCCTGCGCAAGATCGGTGAAGATAGTCTTGCGGTGCGGATCATGGTCTCCGGCTTCGCAGACTTGCCGGCGGTATTGCGTGCGGTCAATGAAGGCAAGGTCTACGCCTACGTCACCAAACCTTGGGACGAGGAAGACCTGTTGAGCAAGGTGCAGACCGCAGCTGCGCACTTCCGGCTTGCACAGGAGCTAGAGTATGAGCGGCGCCTGCTGAGGGACCTGATGGACAACAGTCCGGACGGTATCTACTTCAAGGATTCCGAGCTGCGGTTTTTGCGGGCAAATGCCTCGTTCGTTCGATCGGTGGGTGGCGCGAATCCAGATGCGCTCGTCGGCCGTCGCTTGTCGGAAGTCCTGGGCGACGAGGCCGACTCGGGTGAAGACGAGGAGCGAAGCATTTTGCAACAGAGCACCCCGATGCTCGACGTCGTGCGCCGGCACAGCACTTCTGGAAAGACCTACTTCACTTCCGAGACCAAGGCGCCGATCAAGGGCCGCTCCGGGCAGGCCCTCGGTCTCGTGGGCATCTCGCGGGACGTTACTGAGCGGGTAAAGACGTCCGAAGCTCTGCGCGAGAGCGAGGCATTGCTCCAGCACCAAACGGGTATCTTGAATTCCATCTTGGATGGGATGGGCGACGGCGTTGTCGTCATCGGCCGGGATGGTCGAACCCTGCTGATCAACAAGGCGGCAGCGCGCGTGCTCGGCCTGCCAGCGCGAGACGTCCCAGCTGCGAACTGGCCTGAAGCTTACGGGTTGTACCTACCGGACGGCAGCGCCCTCCTGCCTCTGGATGTGAATCCGCTGCAGCGCGCGATCAGCGGAGACCCGCTCGTCCAGCTCGAGCTGCGCGTGAAAAACGCGGTGGTGCCGGGCGCAATCGTGGCTGTTACAGCGACGCCCCTCAAAGACCCCTCGGGCGACGTGCTCGGCGTGATTGCGCTGCTTCGAGACGTTACCCAGCAGCGCAATCTGGAGCAGCAGCTCGCGCAGTCGCAGAAAATGGAGGCGATTGGCAAGCTCGCTGGTGGCGTTGCGCACGACTTCAACAACTTGCTCACCGTGATCGTGGGCTGCAGCGAGCTCGCGCTCGAAGACTTCGATTCGGTGGAGGCTCGACGCGCCAATGTCGTCGAGGTTTTGGCGGCCGCGCGCAATGCCACTTTGCTCACGCAGCAATTGCTGGCCTTCAGTCGCCGTCAGGTCGTTCAGGCGAAGCCGCTGCAGCTGAATGACATCGTGTCCAACATGAATAGCGTCCTGCGCCGACTGATCGGCGCGGGGATCGAGCTGACCGAGGTCCTCGGGCAGGAGCTGAGTTTGGTGCAGGCCGACCAAAGTCAGCTCGAACAAGTCGTGCTGAATCTGGTCGTGAACGCAAGGGATGCGATGCCGGAAGGGGGGTTACTCAGGCTCGAGACCGACGAGGAAGTCGTGAGCGAAGCTCGCGCGGCTGAATTCGGAGTGACCCCGGGGCGATTCGTTCGCTTGACGGTTGTCGACACCGGAACTGGCATGTCGGAGGAAACGCGGAGCCGAATCTTCGAGCCGTTCTTCACGACCAAGGACGCTAGCAAGGGCACGGGGCTCGGACTTTCGACGGTGTACGGGATCGTTCGTCAGAGCGGTGGGGTCATTCAGGTGGATAGCGCGCCAGGGCAGGGGACCGAGTTTCGCGTGTTGCTGCCGCGAGCAGTGAGAAGCGGAGATAATCGTCCGAGCGTCCTGCCCGAGTCGGGAGGCAGCGTCCTCGGCAACATCCTGCTCATCGATAGTGACGACGCAGTTCGGAAAATCACCGCTCGCATGTTGCGCTCCAAAGGCCACACCGTGGTCGAGGCCTCGAACTTGGTCGATGCTCGGGAGCTCTTGGCCGACTCGCACTACGTCGACTTGGTGTTGACCGACATTGGCATGACCGGTCCGGAGTTCGCGCGTGAGCTGTCCGTCCTCCCTGAAGATGTTCGCGTCTTGCTGATGACGGGTGGTGGTCCGCTCGTCAAAGATGCTCCGACGTCGTTGTCCGACGAGAGCACGCTCTTGGCGAAGCCGTTTTCGCGCCAACAGCTGCACGAAAAGGTGGAAGAGGCCTTGCTTGGCACTCAGAAGGTCTCGAATGCAGGCCAGTGAGCGTCCGAACCTCGAACAGGCGAGATTTGGGCATCGGCATGCGGTCGTCCTCTGTCAGGTGGGTGCAGTCGTGTGCGCCTTGCCCTTGGAACACGTGTTGGAGACGCTACGGCCACTCCCCGTGGAGGCGCTCGCCGGCACGGCGCGCTTCATCGACGGCGTCTCGATCATTCGGGGCTCGCCCGTTCCCGTCGTTGATTTGGCACGGCTGCTCGGAAATGTGACTGCCGAGGTGCGGACTCGTCTGGTGGTCGTGCGGGTCGGTGAGCGCAGCGCGGCACTTTCGGTCGAGCGGGTGTTAGGCGTTCGGTCCTTAGATTCCTCGACGGTGAGCGAGCTGCCTCCGCTTTTGGCCGGCGCGAGCTCGGAGGTCATCAGCGCTATTGGGTCGCTCGATGCCCGCCTGCTCTTGGTGCTGGAGACGTCCAGAGTGCTTCCGGACGCCAGCTCGGCAAGCTCTCGAGAAGGAGAAGCGTGATTCAGTCCCCGTCCGTCGATGTGGGAAGATTCCGCGCTGCCATCGCGCTGCGCATGGGGCTCTCGTTCGACGACGGAAAGCTCGAATTTCTCGCGGAGGTGCTGGAGCGGCGCTTGCGGGCTCAGGGTGAGATCGCGACTCGTTACTTGTCCGAGCTCGAACGTCGACCGGATATCAAGCACGAGCTGCGCGAGATCGCGCTGGAGTTGACGGTCGGAGAGACGTACTTTTTTCGTCATAGCGATCAATTTCGGGCATTTGCCGAAGTTGCATTGCCGGCTCGAATCGAGGCGCGTTCTGCGTCCCGGCAGCTGAGGTTGCTCTCGGCAGGCTGCTCGTCGGGCGAGGAAGCCTACACGCTGTGCATGCTCACTCGCGAACGCATCCAGGATTTTCAACCACCGTTCGAGGTCACTATTCGCGGCGTCGACATCAACCCCAGGGCGATCGAGCGAGCGCGCGCCGCGAGCTATTCTTCTTGGGCCCTGCGCGAGACGCCAGAGGCAATCCAAAAACAGCACTTCACGGTGGTCGGCCGAGACCACCTACTGGCAAAGGGGATTCGCGAGAGCGTCGTGTTCGAAGAGCACAACTTAGTCGCTGACGACACCTGGGCGCCCGAAAGCTACGACGTGATCTTTTGCCGCAACGTACTCATGTACTTTACGCCAGAGAATGCACAGCGCGTGGTCAAGCGCTTCGCGCGTGCGCTTGCTCCAGGGGGCTATTTGTTTCTCGGTCACGCCGAAAATCTGCGCGGGCTCTCGTTGGACTTCGAGCTCCGGCACACCCACTCGACCTTCTACTATCAAAGAAAGCCGGTCTTCGGTCCGACCTTGGAGGCGTTCGAGACAGCTACCGCGCTCGAATCGTCGGCGGTGTCTGAGTCTCCGCCGCGCGCCGCGCTCGCCTTGGACTGGGCAAGCACTTGGCTGGAGACAGTTCAGCGCTCGTCCGACCGCATTCACGCGCTGACGACCAAGAGTGCCGAGCCAGTCCGGACCGTGTCGACGATCCCGCCTGCAAGTCCCCAGGTCGAGCTCCGTCACGCACTCGAACTGCTCTCACAGGAAAGGTTCGCTGAGGCGTTGGAGGTGCTCCCGCACACGCCATCTTCGAAGGACCCAGACGCCGCGCTGTTGCGTGCGGCGCTCTTCACCCACTCCGGACGGCTCCAGGAGGCGGAGCTCGCTTGCGCCGAGCTCTTGGGGATCGACGGGCTCAACGCTGGCGCTCACTACCTCCGTTCGCTATGCCGCGAGCGAAGCGCCGACGGCCGCACCGCCATCGAGTACAGCCAAATTGCCTGCTATTTGGACCCTTCTTTCGCCATGCCGCACCTGCTCTGGGGGTTGATCGCGCGACGAACCGGTGATCGCAGCACCGCACTACGCGAGCTGACGCAGGCGGTGCTCTTGCTGCAACGAGAAGATGCGTCGCGCCTGCTGTTGTTTGGTGGGGGCTTCAGTCGCGAGGGGTTGATCAGTCTGTGTCAGTCCGAGCTGAGCCGTTTGGGAGGGAAGGTGTGACGACATCGACATCGATCGAGCAAAAGCTTTCCGAGTTGCGTCGGGAATTCGATCAATCCTTTGCCCGAGCCGCCGGCGCCCCGCTGCCTTCACAGCTTGATTTTCTGACGATAGTAGTGGCCGGGGACACCTATGCGATCCGCCTTTCCGAGGTGCAGAGTTTGCACGCCGATCGAAAGCTGGTCCCAGCTCCCAGCGTGCTCCCTGAGCTGCTCGGTGTGTGCGGCTTTCGCAGCGTTCTCACGCCCGTTTACGATTTGGCGCAGCTGCTCGGCTACGGATCGGGACAAGCGGCGCGCTGGCTAGTAGTCGCCGAGGGAGCGCTGCCGATCGCATTTGCCTTCGGGAACTTCGGCTCTCACCTGCGTGTCCCGCTGGAAAACGTTTCCGCGCCTGAGAGCGCAGGTACGGCCACGCTCGGCGGCGCGGTGCAAAGCGACGGGATCACGCGCCCGCTGCTCCATCTGCCCTCGCTCGTCGAGGGCATCGCACAACGGATCAAGGCCCTTCGGCCATCGCAGGAACGGTAAGGGATGCAAATCAATTGGACCTTCGGAAGAAAGCTGGCGACAGGCTTTGCAATCGCGGTGCTGACGCTGATCCTGATCGGGATCTCGGGCTACCGAAGCATCGCGCATCTGATCGAAAATGACCGTTGGGTTTCGCACACGCACGAAGTGCGTACGAACCTAGCTGACTTGATCTCGTCCTTCAAAGACGCGGAGACCGGAACGCGGGGCTTCGTCATTGCGGGCGACGATGCGTTTCTCGAGCCGTACCGGACTTCACTGGTGGAGATCGCGCGGCTAGCGGGGGACTTGCGTCGCCTCACCGTGGACAACGACGCGCAGCAGCGTCGACTGAACACCCTTCAGCCAATGATCGACGGCAAGGTCCTAGAAATGAAGAAGATCATCGAGCTGCGCCGAAGCGAGGGGCTGGGGCCAGCAGTGAAGGAAGTCGCTGCGGGCCAAGGCAAGGCGTTGATGGATCAGATTCGACACCTCATCAGCCAAATGGACGACGACGAATCTGCGCTGCTCAAGCGTCGCAACGCAGAGGCGGAGCTGAGCGCAGAATCGACGAAGGCGGTGATCCTTTGGGGAAGTTTGCTCGGGATCGTCCTGGTCGCCGGCGCGGGCACCTTAATCTCCCGCTCGCTGGCCTCGCAGATTGGCGCGGCAGTTCACCACATTCAAACCTCGTCTGCAGAGCTGCAGTCGGCTGCCAACCAGCAAGCGACAGGAGCCAAAGAACAGGCTTCTGCGATGAGCGAGATCTCGACGACGATCAGCGAGCTGCTCGCAACCTCGCGACAAATCGCAGAGAGCGCGCGGCGAGTTGCCGAGATTGCTGACCAGACGGCCAGCGCAGCGAAGACCGGCGATCTTCAGGTCGAGCGAGGGCGCGATTCGATCAACGGGATTCGGCGTCAGGTCGACGTGATCGTGCACCACATGCTCGACCTCGGTAAGAAGTCCCAACAAATCGGCTCCGTGCTCGAGATCGTGTCGGAGCTCGCCGAGCAGACCAACATTCTAGCCATCAACGCAACCATCGAAGCGGCGGGTGCCGGTGAGGCCGGGCGGCGGTTTGGCGTCGTTGCGGACGAAATTCGCAAGCTCGCCGACCGCGTGGGCGGCTCGACGAAAGAGATTCGCGGGTTGATCGACGACGTGCGCAGCGCGGTGAACACCACCGTGATGACGACCGAAACGGGCTCGAAAGCGGTGGAGGCAGGCGCCGATCAGTTTGGCCGCGTGGCCTCCGCTTTCAGCCAAATCAGTGGCCAGGTGTCGACCACCACGGAGGCGGCCAAGGAGATTGAGCTTTCCACCAAGCAGCAGGCGACCGCGGTAGAGCAAGTCAACGTGGCCATCACGAATGTCTCTCAAGCGACCAAGGAGACAGAGGTCAGCACGGGGCAGACCCTGCGCACGGCATCCGAGCTGTCCCACCTATCGCGTGAGTTGCTGCGTTTGGTCCAACCGCAGATCGAATCTGCCGTGCGAATCAGCACGAGCAACTGAGCGATGGCGGATCCCTACAGGTACTTCCGCGTCGAGGCCGCGGAGATCCTGGAGCAGCTGCAAAAGAGCCTGCTCGAGTTGGAGAGAGGTGCGCCTCCTGTCGAGATCGTGGGGAAGCTCTTGCGCCTTGCGCATACCCTCAAGGGTGCGGCGCGAGTCGTCAAGCAAACGCGGATCGCTGACCTCTCGCATTTGGTGGAGGATCTGTGGGTTCCCGTCCGGGACAGCGGACAGGCGGTCGAGGGGCGTATCGTTGCGGCTTCGTTGCAGCATGTCGACTCGATGCGTGCGCAGCTCCAAGCGCTCTCGGAGCCCTCGGCCGGGCCCGTGGCTGCCCCGCTCCAGTCCGCAGCGGGAGCAGACGAGCCGTTTTGGGCTGCCAAAGCCAGCAGCGAGGAGCTCGACGTCCTCATGGACGGAATCGGCGAGCTCAACGTTCGGCTCGGTGGCGTGCGCGAAACGCGCGCCGGCCTGGAGCACGCTCGGAACCTCGCCGAGCTCTTGCGAGACCAGCTGGCGATGCGGCGGCGTTTGCAATCGTCGGATGCAGATCTCGTTCGATTGCGGTCTTTGGCTGACGAACTCGAAGCCGTGCTCGCTGCTTGCGAGCGCCAGGTTGCGAGCAACGTCGAACAGGCCTCGCGTGAGCTCGGGCAAGTGCGTGATGCTGCGGAGCGACTTCGGCTAGTACCCGCAGCAAACTTGTGGGGTGCGCTCGAACGCACGGCCCGCGACGCGGCCGTTGGTCTGGGCAAGCGCGTGCGCTTCGAGGCGACGGGCGGCGACGTGAGGCTCGAGGCCGATCTGCTGGCGCAAGTTCAACGAGCGCTACTGCAAGCAGTTCGCAACGCGGTCGCGCATGGCATCGAGATACCGAGCGAGCGCGAATCGTCGCGAAAGAATCCGGAGGGTCTCGTCGAGGTTGGCGTTCAGCGGCGTGATGAGCAGGTAGTTTTCTCTTGTCGCGACGACGGGCGTGGACTCGATCAAGTTGCCGTGCGTCGCAGTGCAGAGCAACGGGGAATCAAACCCTCTGCGTTGGCCGGGCTGGATAGCGACGGCCTGGCTCGATTGCTACTGCGAGGGGGGATCAGCACCTCGAGCAGCGTGAGCGCCGTGTCCGGTCGTGGCATCGGGCTCGACCTGATCCGTGAGGTCGCCGAAAATCTCGGCGGGACCGTGGCGATGCGGAGCAATGCACCAAGTGGGACGGTCATTGAACTCGCGGTGCCCGTTTCTCTGTCGGCGTTGTCCGCATTATTGGTCGAGGTGAC
Organism: Polyangiaceae bacterium; assembly: GCA_035634635.1. GTDB lineage: Bacteria > Myxococcota_A > Polyangia > Polyangiales > Polyangiaceae > PMG-095. The sequence continues at coordinate 58,061 of DASQCO010000099.1, read as the reverse complement.
AGGTCGAATCGTGGCCCTGCCGCTCGGCGCCGTGCGGGGCACGGCCCGACGGCTCGAGGACGAAGTCACTCACACCGCCGAGGGCGATACGGTCGTTTTGGACGGCAAGATCATTCCATACGTCGCTTTGGACCGATTGCTCACGCCGGACACGCCAGAGCCGATGCGACAGGCGAACCGGTCCGCGGTCATGGTCGCTGCGGAGGGCGCGATGGTGGCCGTCGGGGTGGAGCGTTTGCTCGGCATCGAGAGCATCGTGGTGCGTGGTGTGCCAGATCTCGCCTTGCTCTCGCCGATCGTCTCCGGCGCTTCGTTCGACGCCGACGGCAACCCGAGGATTGTGCTCAGCCCCGAAGGACTAATTCACGTTGCACGTCACACCGCGGCAGCACCTCGCGCTCATGCGAAGTCGCGCGCTCCGATCCTGGTGATTGACGACTCGCTCACGACGCGCATGCTGGAGCAGAGTATTCTCGAATCGGCTGGCTACGAGGTCGAACTCGCGGTTTCGGGCGAGGAGGGAATGGACAAGGCGCGGCTGCGAAAATACGCGCTGTTCCTGGTCGATGTGGAGATGCCGGGGATGGATGGCTTCACCTTCATCGAACGCACGCGCGCAGATCCCGAACTGCGGCAGATTCCCGCAATTCTGGTGACCTCACGAGCGTCGGCGGAAGACTTGGAGCGGGGCCGCGCGGTGGGCGCGCTGGCGCACATCGAAAAGCGTGAATTCAACCAAACTGATCTGTTGGAGCGGATTCGAAAGTTGGTGGGGTGAGCATGCCTAAGATTCGCGTGCTAGTTGTGGAAGATTCACTGACGGTGCGAAAGCGGCTCGTCGAGGTCATTACCTCGGACCCAGACCTCGAGGTCATCGCCGAGGGAGAGAACGGTCAGCAAGCGATCGAGCTATGCCAGGCCCTTCGTCCAGATGTGATCACTTTGGACATGCACTTGCCGATCTTGGACGGCGTGTCGGCTACCGAGCACATCATGGGGCATTTCCCCACGCCGATCTTGATCGTGTCGTCGTCGACCAATCGCGGCGACCTGTTCAAGACCTACGACGCCTTGGCTGCCGGGGCGGTGGATGTGCTCGAGAAGCCGATGCCCGATGAGGCGGACGGCGCTTGGGAGCGCCGGTTTTTGGCTGCAGTCAAGATCGTCTCGCGCATTCGCGTCATCACACACATTCGGGCGCGATTGGGTATTGCTGGTCGCGCCGCAGCCCCGAGGATCGACCTGCCGCTACCAGCGCCGCGGGGCGCCGAACAAGACTATTCGGTGATCGCCTTGGGCGCTTCCACCGGAGGACCGGGCGCGCTGGTCGACGTGTTGCGAGGGATCCCGGTTGGAGTTCCTGCGACGATGCTGATCGTGTTGCACATCGATGAACCCTTCAGCTCTGCGTTTGCGGATTGGCTAGCGAGTCAGACCTCTCACCGCGTGGCTTACGCACGAGGCGGTGAAGCATTGCCCGATGCCCGCGGGCGTGTGTTCATGGCGCCACCTGGGCGGCATCTCGCCGTGGCGTCTGGCAAGCTGTGGCTTTCGTCCGCGCCCGAGCGGCACTCGTGTCGGCCGTCGGTCGACGTGATGTTCGAAACTCTGGCTCGCGATTGCGCTCGTGACGTTGTCGCTTGTCTGCTTACGGGCATGGGCAGAGACGGCGCGGACGGGTTGCTCGCGCTACGCCGCGCGGGCGCTCACACGATTGCGCAAGACGAGGCGACTTCAGTCATCTACGGGATGCCGCGTGAAGCGGCGTTGCTGGGCGCCGCAGAAAGGATCCTGCCGCTCAACGAGATCGGCGCGACCATCACCCGTGTGGTTGGCAAGGGTGGTAAGTAGCCGTGGGCGCCTCGGTGTTGGTGGTCGACGACAGCTTGACGGTACGCATGGACTTGTCCGATGCGTTCGAGGCCGCAGGATTTTCGACCTTGCTTGCCAGCACGGTGGCCGAAGCGAAGGGAGTCCTGGCTCGAGAGGCCGTGTCGGCGGTTATTCTGGACGTGATCTTGCCAGACGAGGACGGCATCGAACTTTTGCGTGAGATTCGAGCCACGCAAACGGCGAACTCTCCGTTCGTGCTCCTGCTTTCTACCGAAGCCGACGTGCGCGATCGAATTCGCGGCATCCGCGTCGGCGCCGACGACTACGTGGGCAAACCCTACGACACGAACTACGTGATCGCGCGGGTGAGGGAACTGCTGCGCTCGCGGCAGGCGCTCGATTTGCCTGCACGGCAGACAATCCTGATCATCGACGATAGTTCCACGTTTCGCGCCGAGCTCGGCGCCGCGCTCGAGATCGCAAACTACACGGTCGTGACGGCTTCCGACGGCGAGGAAGGCTTGCGAATCGCCGATAATTTGCGCCCGACCGCGATCCTGGTGGACAGCATGATGCCGGGCATCGACGGCGGCACCGTGATTCGACGCATTCGCTTGGATGCGGCGCTTCGCGCGACACCGTGTGTGCTGCTCACTGCTTCCGAAGATCGCGGCGCCGAGCTTCGTGCGCTCGAGGCAGGGGCCGACGCGTTCGTGCGTAAGGAGGACCTCGAGGTTGTCTTGGCCCGCGTCTCTGCGGTATTGCGGGCCACTTCCCTGGATCCGGTGCAGGCAGCTAGCCTACTTGGTCCAAAAAAGGTCCTGGCCGTCGACGACAGCACCACCTATCTCCACGAGCTGCTCGCGGTCTTGCGCGGCGAGGGCTACGACGTGGTTCCGGCCCGCTCGGGTGAAGAGGGCATCGAGATGCTAGCCGCCCAACCATTCGACTGCATTCTGCTCGATCTGCTCATGCCGGGCATCGACGGCATCGAGACGTGTCGTCGGATCAAAGCTTCGCCACTGCATCGCGATATTCCGCTGATCATGCTCACCGCTGCGGAGGATCGAAAGGCGATGATCGAGGCGCTCAGCAGTGGCGCAGACGACTTCATCTCCAAATCGAATGAACTCGAAGTATTGAAGGCGCGGGTGCGTGCCCAATTGCGGCGCAAGCAGTTCGAGGATGAGCACCGCAGCGTGCGCGAGAAGCTGCTCCGATCGCAGATCGAGGCGGCCGAGGCGCGCGCGGCTCGGGAGCTCGCAGAAACGCGCGCCAAGCTGGTGGAGGAGCTCGAACGGAAGAACCAAGAGCTCACACTCGCTTATCGCGACCTGCAGACTGCACAGTCTCAGCTCGTGCAATCCGCGAAGTTGGCTTCATTGGGTGAGCTGGTCGCGGGTGTGGCACACGAGATCAATAACCCGTTGGCGTTCGTCATCAGTCACCTGGGTACCGTGCGGCGCAGCGCCGGCAAGGTGGATGAAGCCGTCCGTGGCTCACTCGCGTACGACCTGCTCGTGGTTTGGCAGAAAGCAATCGATCGCCTCGGCGAGATGGACGTCGGTCTGCAACGCATGCGCGATCTGGTGCTCAAATTGCGGACCTTTTCCAGGTTGGACGAGGGCGAACGCAAAGAAGTCAGCATTCGCGAGTGCGTCGAATCACTCCTGACCATTCTCGGTCACCGCTTCAAAGATCGCATCGCGATCGAGACGCACTACGGTGAGCCGGATATCATCGAGTGCTACCCAGGTCTCTTGACCCAAGCGATCATGAACTTAGTCGCTAACGCGATCGACGCGATCCAAGATCATGGAAAGATAACGATTCGCACCGGCATGCACGGCGAGCAGTATCGCATCAGCGTCGCTGATACCGGAGGTGGGATCCCCGAGGCGGTCCGACACAAAATCTTGGACCCGTTCTTCACCACCAAGCCGGTAGGGCAGGGCACAGGTCTCGGCCTGTCGATTACGTACTCGATCGTGCGAAAACACGCAGGAACTTTGGAGTTTCACGACCTCGCCGGCGCAGGGACTGATGCTTGGATCCTGATTCCCACGTGAAGGAGCCCGCGCCACATCGACTGAATCCGTACAGAAACGCACAAAATGTCAGGAGGGCGGCCCTGCCCAGGCCTACCTTCAGCCCATGAACGACGAGCTGAGAGCCGTGTGGGAACGCTATGTCGCCTCCTGGAGAGTCACTTCACCGGCGGAGAAACGGTTGATCTTTGGCACCTGCCTGGCACCGGGGTGCATCTATACCGATCCACTGACGCAGGCGCGCGGTTGGGACGAGCTGAACAACTACATGGCGAGCTTTCACCAGCAAATCCCGGGCGGACATTTCGTCACCGAGCAGTTCTTCGCGCACCACGATCGCAGCGTGGCCCGCTGGAAGATGCTGAGCGGGGATGGGCTGTCGCTCGGCGAAGGTATCAGCTACGCCGAGTACGACGAGCAGCACCGGTTGGTCGTCATGACGGGCTTCTTCCAGCCGCCCGGAAGTCAGCCAGCGTGAGCTACTACCTCGAACGCATTCAGCGCGGCGTCGACTACATCGAAGCCAAGCTCGATGAAGACGTCTCGCTAACCGACGTGGCCAAGGTCGCGGGCGTTAGCCAGTGGCATTTCCAGCGCATTTTCAAGGCGCTCACCGGCGAGACTTTGAAAACCTACATCCGTTCGCGTCGCTTGGCTGCGTCGCTCGAGCGGCTAATCAGCACGGATTTGCGCGTGCTCGACATCAGCATACTCGCCGGCTTCGAATCGCAAGAAGCCTTCGCGCGCGCCTTCAAGCAAGCCTTCGGCCTTACCCCGCAACAATACCGCGCCTTGCGCGACAAGAGCCTGTTCCTCAAGAAGCCCCGCTTCGACGAACGGTACCTGCAGCAACTCACGCGCAACGAGGCCTTGACGCCGGAAATCTACGACCAGCCGCCGCTATTGCTGGTCGGCCTACGCACGTTGTTCTTCAGTGTGGATTCGGAGAAGAACAACATCGGCGAGCTGCTGCCACCGCTGTGGGCGACATTCATCGGACGCCTGAGTGAAGTAGAGAACAAGGTGCCAGGCGTCTGCTATGGCGTCGTGCGTCAAGAAGAGGCTGACAGTGACCGGCTCGAATACCACGCTGCGATCGCCGTAACGGCGGTCGCGACGCTGCCCGAGGGCATGGTCTCCGTTCAGATCCCGACCGGCACCTACGCCCGCTTCGCGCACCGTGGACCTGCCCCGCGCATCGACCACACCGTGAACTACGCCTACGCCACGTGGCTAGCGCAATCCGACTACCGCCACACGTACGCGCCCGACTTGGAGATTTACGGCGCTGCGTATCACTCGACGAACGACGACTCAGTTTTTCATTATGCGATCCCGATTGGGCGGAATTGACCCAGACATCGACGTAGGTAGCTCTGCAGCGGAAGCGGCATCGGAGAAGGCCGTGTGCGCACGGGGCCGCGACCCTGCGCCATCCAACCCTGTGAAGGCGAGCTAGCCACAGTCGTTGCGCTCTTGCAGCAAGCGCCGAATGCATTTTCTCAACACCGAATTTCTTGGAGTACGAGGGTTAAGAGCCTCCCATCGCGCGCGCTTGTTTGTCGATGCTGGAGTCGGTTACTTCGTTCGCTGGACCGCCGCGCGATTCGTTCTCGGTCGAGCGCGAACTGGAGGAGCTGCGCGCAGCGTTGAGTCGGGAGCGTGGCGCACGCATCCTGGCCGAGCAGCGCTTAGCAGGGCTGGTTGACACGATACCCCACATCATTTGGCAAGGTGAGCCGAGCGGTGCGATTCGGTTGGTCAATCGACGCGGCTTGGATGTGAGCGGGCTCAGCAACGAGCAGCTGGTCGGGGACGAGTGGCAACAGATCGTGCATCCTGACGATTTGCCGCTGACCCTGCGGCGTTGGAAGCGCGCGCTCGAAAGCGGGCAGTCCTATGAAACCGAGTATCGGATTCGTCTTGCCGACGGAAGCTATCACCGGCATCTCGTTCGGGGCGCCGCGCAGCGCGACGAGCACGGTGAAGTCGTGGCCTGGTTTGGTACCTGCACGAACATTCAAGCGCTGAAAGACGCCGAGCACAGGGCCCATGAGGTGGTCAAATCAACGGGGCACGATCTTTCGCAGCGCATCCTCGACTCGCTTCCCGGAATTTTTTACGTGTTCGACCAGAGCGGCCAGTTTCTACGTTGGAACGAGAACTTCCTGACCGTATCGGGTTACTCCGCGGAAGAGGTCGGTCGCATGCACCCGCTCGAGTTCTTCGGCGCAAGCGACCACGAATTCATCACATCACGCATCACACTTGGGTTCGAGAGCGGCCACGTTGACGCCGAGGCGACGTTCGTGTCGAAGGAGGGCCGCGGGGTTCCCTTCTATTTCACGGGGCAGCGAATCGAGATCGCGGGCAACCCGTGCCTCTTGGGCATGGGCATCGACATTAGCTTACGGGTACAAGCCGAAGAGCGGCAGCGGCAGCTGGAAATGCACCTGCGACAGGCACAGAAGCTCGAGTCAGTCGGTCGGCTCGCCGCGGGCATCGCTCACGACTTCAACAATATTCTGACCGTCCAGATGGCGCACCTCGAGCCGCTGCTGGCCGAAGGCTCGTTGCTGCCGGGCGAACTCAGGCCATCTGTACTTCAGATCTCGGGAGCAGCCGAGCGTGCCGCGACGCTCACGCGCCAGCTCCTGTTGTTCAGTAGCCAAAAGGTGCTGCAGGTGCGCACGCTGTCGCTCGGTGATGTCGTCTCTCGACTCACGGACATGTTGCGACCGATTCTCGGCGCGGACATTTCTCTCGATGTCGAGATTCGCTCCGAGCCAGTTCGTGTTAGCGCTGACAGCGGCATGATGGAACAGGTCCTCATGAATCTGGCCGTGAATGCTCGCGACGCCATGCCCCACGGAGGACGATTGCATATCTGCCTGGACACCGCGCAAGTCGCTCACCGAGCTGACGGGTCGGCACTCGAAGGTGGCGCGGGCGAGTTCGCACGGCTGGTTGTCTCCGACAGCGGGGTTGGCATTGCCGAAGACGCACGCGATCGAATCTTCGAGCCGTTTTTCACTACCAAACCCGTCGGGCAAGGCACCGGGCTTGGGCTGTCGATGGTGTATGGAATTCTTCAGCAGCACGGTGGTTGGGTCGACCTATGTAGTGAGCTCGGCCGAGGTACGACGTTCACGATCTACATGCCACTCGCCGTGGAGGATCCGTCAATGCTGCGGCCCCCGGCGCTGAAGGCGTCGCCACCACCAGGCAAAGGGGAGACCATTCTGCTAGTCGAGGACCAAGAGCAGCTGCGTGTCATCGTTGGCCGTTTGCTCGAGGCCCGCGGCTACCGCGTTCTCACCGCTGAGAACGGCCCCGCAGCACTCGAAATCTGGAACTGCGAACGAGACTCGATCGCGCTCCTGCTCACGGACATGGTGATGCCCGGCGGCATGACAGGCTTGGATGTGCTCGAGCACGTCTGCACTAGCAACCCGCAGCTCAAGGCGATCCTATCGACCGGTTACAGCGCGGAACCCCTCCCCGAGATGGACCTCGGCGCCAGTGTTGCGCTCCTGCAGAAGCCTTATCAACCCGCGCAATTGTTCGAACTCGTCCGTTCCCTCCTCGATCGACCTTTGCAGCAAGCCAACCGCGACGCCCAGATCTGAAAGCCGCGCCCACAGAATCCGCTGTAGGTCAGCGCGCAGATCCCGTGCGTGGCGACCCCGCTCAGCGTATCGATGGCACGCGAGGAGGGGTGCTTCATCTATCCTTGCTGCAGCATTGCGACCACGCGGCTCCGGGGGGCGGTCGAACGGTGCATGCGGCTCGCCAGTGTTTCCCTTTGGCCTTGCATGTGCGTAACATCCGCGCACCTTGGGACCTACCATGACCGTTGCTCGTCAATTGATCGAAAGACACCGCTTGACCTTCGCGGCGAGCGCGTGTTGCTTATGCTTCGCGTGCAGCAGCAATAGCCCCTCGAGTCCACCTGCATCGAGCGGAGGCGGCTCGGGCAACGCACCGGGCACCGGCGGCACCGGCACGGCGCCTGGTGGTTCGCAAAACGGCGGAAGTGGTGGTTCCGTGGCTGCCGCAGCAGGGACCAGCAGCGGCGCGGGAACCAGTTCGGGCGGCAGTGCCAGCGTCGGCGGCAGTGCAGGGACCAGCGCGAGCGGAGGCTCCGCTGACGTGAGCGGTGGCGCACCGGGGGTCGCTGGCTCGGGCGGCTCGGCGGGCGCTGCGGCTGGCCCCGTGGTGCCAGTTCAAGTCACGGGAAAGAGTCTGTACCGCTTCAACTTCGGCGACACGATTCTCGAGATCGACGCGATGACCGGGGCGCGCGTGTCGAAGTACTCGCTCGCGGGCGCGGACATGATGATGACGGCGGCCACGGATGCGACCACGTGGGGTTCGGTGTTCTGGACCGCCCCGCGCACCGGCACTTGGATGCCCGAATGGCCACCACCCGCCGCGATCGACAACGGAGCCTACACCGCCTCGATCGCGGGCGCGCACTTGATGCTGACGGGAAGCGCGGACACGGCGCTCGGCGTCTCGATGGCGAAGGACTACTCGGCTGACGCGAGTTCCGGCTGGGTCACGATCAACTACACCGTCAACTCCAGCAAAGCCCAAAAGGCGGCGCCTTGGGAAGTGAGCCGGGTTCCGCGTGGTGGCATCGCGTTCTTCCCGCTCGGCTCATCGGTGAGCAAGGGACCGCTGACGATTACGCAATCCGGCGGCATGGTCTGGTTCGATGATGGGCCCAAGACAGCCACCAGTTCCGACGGCAGCAAGTTGGTGGCGGACGGCAAAGACGGTTGGGAAGCGTATGCTTTCGGTGGCAACCTGTTCCTGAAGCGCTTCACCGATCAACCGACGAGCGCACAAGCTCCGAATGGTGAAGGGGAGATCTGTCTGTATCCGGGCGCGACCTGGGTCGAGTTCGAGGTGCAGGGCCCATACACCTCGATTCCTGCGGCGGGGAGCCTGCCGTGGAAGGTGCAATGGCGTTTGGTGAAGATCCCGAGCACCGTGACTGTCGCTGTCGGCAGTGCGAGCCTCGTGACCTTCGCGCAGCAGCAAATCGCGATTCCCTGAGCGTTGCACGCCGCGGCGACTCCGCTACTGCGCGATGCACTCGCTTTGCATCAAGGCCCAGATCGCTTGCGCTGCGGCTTGGGAGCCAGCGGACGTCGGATTCATGCCGTCCGCTTGGATGTAGTCCGGGTAGTGATCGGCAAAAATCGGGCGAAGATCGAGGAAGTTGCAGCGCACGCTGCTCGCCTCGCAGGCACTCTCGATCAGCGGTCGCAGGGCGTCCACCTTGGCTCGCAGGTTCGGGGTCGTGTCTTTCACGGGGTCCGGATAGAACACGTACACCACGTTGCTGACGCCATCGGCAGCCATCTTCGCCAGTAGTTCACGCGCGGCGGTCGCGGCGGCTGCGATTGGCGGGCAACTCGCGTCCACGGTGTCGCACGCGCCGACCAAAGCGTCCGCACCGCCGCCATTCATGATCACGACTTTCACTTCCGCCTCTGCGATCGCCGCTGCGTACTCATCGGCGATGCCGCCGTTGGCCAGCGTGTTTACGGCGAGCCGCGAGTTGTCTCGATAGCGTGCTCCGGCGGGTAGCGTGCCCGCGTCGCGCGCGAGACCCTCGAGATAGGCGGTGATCTGGTGGCTTGCCGCGATGAAGCTGTCGCCGATCACGAGCAGCTGATTTGCCGAAATTGCCCCTCGAATACAAGCGCTCGCGTCACTGCCGCCCGCGTCAGCGGCTTGGCCCGACGGCGAGTCGGCGCGACACGCACCGAGCTGACAGCGATGACGTTGCGAAAGCACCGAGCAATCAGCGTCAATCAAACAAGCAACATCGCAGTGACCGGTGGTCATCGCTGCGCCGCAAGCCGCGTCGTTGCTCGATGCGACACAGGCGGCCGCCGGGAGCGGCTCGCACACAGCTCGCTCGCTGCACGGCAGGGTGCAAACGCCACACACGCACGAAAGCCCGCTGCCACAAGTGTTCGAACCCGGCACGCAACGAACCAAAAAGTGCGTCTCTCCACCCGTGGGATCGTCATGCTGTCGTTGGCAGCTGAAGGCAGCGAACAGCAGCGCCAAGACCCACACGATTCGCGGGGCCGCGTGGCGAAGGAATAGGTTCTCGTCAGTCGCCACGCTCGCTGCCCTCATTGATCAAGCATTGCCCGACGTACATCACGACGCGGGTATGGTTCTCCGGAACTTCGCGCTCGTCATTGAAGGCCGCGACGCGTCCCCGCAACTCACTCAGCATGGCGCGGACTCGGCTGAGGGTTCCGAAAGCCTCGTCCGCGAGTGGATGGCCGGGCCAGACGTCGATGGTGTAGGTGCTGCCACCGACCATATCGTCCAGTGCCGCGGCGCGGTTTTCACTCAAACGACCGAGAATTGTAGTCACGAGCGCCTTGAAGTGATCGAATACTGCCGCTTCCCAGCCCACTGGCGCACCGAGTGGAATCACCAAAGCGCGCGCGTGGTAGCGAATGACCCCTTCCTGCTCGATGCGCTCGATGCGACCGGCGTTGAGCAGTCGAGCAATGCCGGCTTCCACGGCAAGCGCATCGCCCTGCACCATGTCTACGACTTCACGCAGCGTAACGGCTCCTTCGCGATACATCAGCGCGACGAGCAGCTCGTCGGCGCCTTCCGACCCCTGCTTGCGTTGCAGCGTCGTGAGCTCGTCCTCGGACGCCGCTCGATACGAGGCGCTCGCGCCCGTACCCGAGCAGAAGATCAGCTGGCTTTCGCACAAATCGTGCAGGACCGCGCGCAGTTGTGCTTCGTCGTCGCGCGAGAACCGCTGCAGGATCTCGAGGCGCGTGACCAACTGGTGCGCCTTCACGTATTCCAGGACGACCTCCCAGAGCGATCGACCACGTTCCGTCGAGCTCTCACTCAGGCGCTGGATTTTTCGCCGATAGGTCCGAAGGCCGAGCCCGAACATGTCCGCGCTCACTTTGCGGCTGACACCCTGCCGTTCGAGCTCGCGCACGAGATCGATAAATACCTGATTGGCGATCTGGGCCAGCGGAGCGCGCACGCCTCGCGATGTGGCAAGCTGAGCGATCAGGATGGTCGTTTGCCGGACAATGGCGTGGATCAGCAGCTCGATGGTCATCTGGGTCGCTTGCCGGCGAAGCTAGTTTTACACGAGCCGCGCATTTGGGCACGGGGGACAGAATTGTCCCCCTGAGCGTCCGAAAGCGAGAGAAGCCCCCGCCACTGTTCAGAGCGGCTCTTTTGCTTTCCGCTTCGCGTGCTCGACTCGAGCAGGACGTGCTGCCTTCTTCAGGCTTTTTCCGACCGTGCTGAGGATTTCGCGAGAGAGTGCCTCGTCGTTCGTGGTCCGCGCGAGACTTACAGCGCCGACCAGCGCCGAGTACGTGAAGATCGCCGCTGCGCGCGCAGCGGGAGCGCGGCGATCGTCGAAGACACGCGTCAGCTTTTCCAACACCGTTTGCAGTTTGTGGTTCGCGACGGTTCGCGCATCGGCATCGGCTCTTCCGAGCTCGCTCGATAGGGCGGCGAACAGGCAGCCCTCGCCAGGGTGGTCGCGATGATCCGGACTCAGGTAGCTATCGACGAGCGCGTCGAACAGCGCGGGATTAGCTTGCCCACGCTCGAGTGCCGCCGCGAACACGGTGTCCCAGCCGTTCTGCATCGCTGAAAGCGCTTCTGCGACTAGCGCTCCGCGTGACGCAAAGTGCTTGTAGAACCCGCCGACGGTAAGGCCGACCTCCTGCATCAGGTCGGCGACGCCGATCCCTTCGAGCCCTGATTCTCGAAAGCGCTTGGCCGCCGCGTTCAAGATTTTCGTGTGCGTCTCAACCTTACTGTCCTGGGAATGCCCCATGCGATCGGCCTTTCGGATGTCGATCGTAATCCAGAATTGTCGGTCGCGCCATCGCTCACTTGACGTCGAAGATTATGGTCATAATCCTGTGGTGGTTGGATCCAGCAATAAGGACGGAGCAGATGAGACTATCGAACAAGGTATTGGTCGTGACGGGCGGTAACAGTGGAATTGGGCTCGCGGCAGCGAAACTGTTCGTCGCGGAAGGGGCGAAGGTGGCAGTCACCGGTCGCAACGAGAGCACGCTGCGACAAGCCGCGGATGCGCTCGGACCCGCAGCCTTTGCGCTGCGGGCGGACAGCAACGACTACGGGGCCACACAGCGAGCGTTTGCGCAGATCGCCGAACGCTTCGGCAAGTTCGAGGGTGTATTCGTGAACGCTGGCGCGGCTTCCGTCACGCCGCTCGGCCAAACCACGCCCGAGGCGTTCGAGGAACTGGTTCGTTCGAACTTCAGCAGCGCGTTTTTCACGACGCAAGCGGCCCTGCCGCACCTGAGGGACGGTTCGTCGTTGGTGTTCAACGGTTCGGTGCTGGCGAGCCTCGGGATGCCAGGTTGGTCGGCCTACGGTGGCGCGAAGGGCGCAATTCGCTCGATGGTGCGCGTGCTTGCGTCCGAACTCGCGCCGCGACGCATCCGCGTGAACCAGGTCACCCCCGGTGGGACCAAAACACCGCTCTGGACGCCGATGGCGCCGACGGCACAGGCACAAGAAATACTCGACGCTCGCATCAGCGCGGCGACGCCACTCGGTCGCATGGGTGAAGCCGACGACGTCGCGCGTGTAGTCCTGTTCTTGGTCTCGGACGACTCCACGCACGTGACCGGTACCGAACTCGTGGTGGACGGCGGGGCAACGCAGGCACCTGCTGGCGCGCCGATCTTCCGCTCCGTATGAAGCGCCCGCTACTTTGGCTATGCTGCGGGAGTGACTGCAACTCACGCTCTGACGATGCTGACCGTGCTCGCGCTGGCCTGTTCACGCACTCATCCCGGTCCTGAGAGCACGGGCATCGCCGCTACAGTCACCGCGGCCCCGGTTGGCAGTCCAAACGAGGTCGCTTCCGTTGCGCCGAGCGTGAGCGAAACAGCACCGCAGCACACCGCGGCGCCTCCAAGCGAAGGTGCTGCGGCGAAGGCTCCGCGCCTCGAGCACGCGTCGGCGCAAAAACGACCGAACAAGGCTAGAGGCTCAGCTTGCGTCAATTCATTCGAGTGCGGCGCAGGGTTGTCTTGCTGCCAAACCGGTTTTCGCGGGCACTGTGGCGGCGCGTTCATGCCGGACGCGCCGCCCTGCGTGTTCCTGTCGACGTGCGCGCCAAGTCCTTGTGTCCCGCTGACGCTGCCACCCTGAGCTCGACCGAGAGATCTCGGCAAGCTGATTAGGGGCATCCGCCATGCGGACAGGTACTGCAGATCACGCTTAGTCCGTATTGGACATTGCCGGCGATCGTGCAATCCGTGCACGCGTGCGCACATGCGCACGTGACTAGGCCGGTTCCGCAACTGGATTGACTGCACATGGCGCTCAGTGTGCCGCCTTCGGCGATTGAGCAAAACTGCTCCGAGGAGCAATGAATGGGCGCGGAACCACATTCAACGGCAGAACACGGAGCGCTCTCGATAATCCAAACCCCGTTGCCACACGTCGCGGACGTGCGGCCCGCACCGGCACAGTCTTGATAGAAGCAGGGGCCCGGGTACGCGCACGGGGAACCACTCAGCGGAGGCGCGGCCGGGCAGCCATTCGCTGCGGGCGTGCCACCCGATCCTCCGGATGCTCCGCCTGAGCCGCTTGTTCCAGCTTGGTTTGCAAAGCCGGTGCCCGCCTGTCCGGCAATTCCCCCAGTGCCCGCTCCGGCGGAACTACCACTACGACCACCATTGCTTCCACCACTGGAGTGATTGCCGCCAAGCGCGGCGCTGCCGGCGATCGCGTCACGCCCGCCCGATGCGACGTTCGCCGTGCCTCCTGCCGGGCTTTCGCTCGCTGTTGGCCGTTCATCCCGAGCGCTGCCGCACGCTAGGGTCAGTATTAGCCCGGTTCCGCTCAGTGTCGCGCGCAGCCAAGGCTTAGAGCCAGGCCTGGTCGTCGGCACCTCCTTATTGGGATAGGCTCTTAGCGCGATAGGCATTTTCGAATTGCTGAACAGTAAGCACTGGCACGCTCGGAGAAGCACGTAGCGTGCCCAGCGCACGACGCATTGCGTAATCAGGAATTGCCGAGATTCTTAGGGTCGAAACCCGCGTTGTGCCAAGTGCCGCTGTGCCAACTCGGGTGGAGCTGACGTAGGCAAAGCAAGGCGGAGTGCTCATTCTGAGCCGAGGGCGACAGTAGGTTGCTTTTCTCAATATTCAAGTTTAGCGACGACTCTCGCCAGCTAATCATCGCCTTCGGCTGGCCGTTCGTCGGCACACAGGTGGTTCGCGTTCGTCGGGCCGCGATCTGCCCATGAAACTCACGCTTCGGTTTGTGCTGCTGGTGTTGGTGCTCTTGTTGAGTTTTGGTGCGGGAGCCGCCTCCGGTCTACAGGCGCTCGCGAGACTCGATGACGCGCTGAACGGGGTCGTCGAAGGTGACATGCAACGCTTATTGGCGATCACCCACGCGCGCCGCTTGTTCCGTTCGATGACGGTGCTCGAACGCGACTACCTTTTGGCCGCTTCAGCCGAGGAGCGCGCGAGCGTCGACAAGAAGATGAGCAGTGCTGCGAGCGAGCTGCTCGAGCAACTCGACAAGTATGCGTCGCTCATGCACCCGGAGGACGCCGCCGCAGTGCAAAGCATCCGCGACGTGCGCGGGCGCTGGCTCGAGCGCGACGAAAAGGTGCGCAGTGCGGCTCGCTCAGGCCGCGATGCAAAGCCTTTGGTCGCGCTGCACGCGGCAGATCCGGTTTCGTGGGAAGCCGTGATTGGCACTCTGGTGAAGGCGAACGAGCGACGCTTGGCCCAGCAGGTCAAGGCGACGCACTCCGTCTATACCGCGAAGCGCACGATGCTGCTTTCGGTGTCCGGTTTGGCCTGCTTGTTTGCGGCTGGGTTCGGCTACGTCGTATTCGTGGGCATTCGCAGCAACATGAAGGAAGTGCTGGCGCTGAACACGAACTTAGAGGCGTTGGTCACCGCTCGTACCGAGGCGCTCAGCGCCCGCGAACGCTCCTTGCGACTCGTGCTCGACAGCACTCGTGATGGCATCGTCGGTATCGGAGCGTCGGGGGCGATCCTGGGTGAGTGCTCGGCCGCCGCCGAGCAGTGGTTCGGCAAGGCGAAGCCTGGGCAACAGTGCGCCGAGTACCTGTTTGGATTCGACTCGAAGCGGCAGCTCGAATTTTCCATGGCTTTGCAGCAATTGCTGGAAGATGTGTTGCCCTGGGAGCTATCGGTCGACCAAATGCCGCACCGCATTGCGCGTGAGGGCTTGCTGCTCGAGCTCTCCTACAAGCAAATCGTCGGCGACAAGAACGGGCTCTCGGTGTTGCTCGTGGCGCGCGACGTGACGGCGCGCGTCCGTTCCGAGGAAGCCGAGCGAGACCTGCGCGAGGAGCAGGGCTTGGTGCGCCAGTTGCTTGCGGATAAGCAGGGCTTCGCGTTGTTCGTGAGCGAGATCGAAGCCCTGCTTCAGGCGCTCGAGAATGAGGCGGACGCCAAGATTCTGCGACGGTACCTGCATACGTTGAAGGGCAACGTCGCGATCTTCGGGCTCGAATCGATGGCTCGACGCTGTCACGAAATCGAAACCAAGCTCGAAGAACCGGACAGCCTACCGAGCACCGCCGACTTGGCGAGTTTGAGTGTGCTGTTTCGGAGTAAGCTGAAGGGGATCGAGCCCTTCCTTACGGGTGCGGCGCGCGGCACTCACGAAGTGGCCAGCGATGACTTCGGCGCCTTGGTCCGCAGCCTGAAAAACCGTGAGGATTATCAGGAGATCCTCAAGATGGTGGACCTCTGGAGCTGGCAGCGCACTTCCGAACGTCTGGCGCGCCTGCGCGCAGAGACCGAGTACGTGGCACAGCGGCTCGGCAAGTCGGTGCGCGTCGAAGTCGCGCACGGGAACTTGCGCATTCCTCCCGGCTACCTCGACAAGTTCTGGCCAACGCTGGTGCATGCCGTGCGCAACGCCGTGGATCATGGCGTCGAGTCGGCTGATGAACGAATCGAAGCTGGCAAGTCCGCAGAAGGCTCGGTGCGGCTCAGCACTCGCCAGACGGACGAAGCCTTCTTCATCGAGGTGGAAGACGACGGCCGCGGCATCGAGCTGCAAGCGCTGCAGCGCAGCGCCGAGGAGCGTGGCCTTCGTGCACTCTCGAGCGCAAACTTGGTCGATCTCGTCTTCGCCGATGGACTGTCGTCGCGCAGCGAGGTGAGCGAGCTCTCCGGTCGTGGCGTGGGGCTCGCAGCGACGCGGGCTGCGTGCGAGGCCGAGCTTGGATCGGCTTCCGTGGAAACCAAAGTCGGGGGCGGAACGCGGCTGGTGTTCCGATTCCGGCGTCCCACGGTGCGAACCGACCGCTCGGAAGCCCGTGCGAAGCATTGGAGTCTCGTGCCCCCCGCGGCCGACGTTCGTGCCGCCTCCGGTCCGAGTCTGTAAAAAGACTCCGGACTACGAGCTGAGTTGGGGGCCATGCCCGCAACTCAAAGACTTGATCACGATCCCCCACAAATAGCGGCGTGACCCGGGAAATCTCGCAATTTGCCGGTGCGAAATCGTGGCGATGAAGTGGCAAATGGCATGCGCGATAACAGCGAATATCGCCAGTTGTCATCGGTAGTCGAAATTGCCGCGGTCGCTAGATTTTAGCGTTTTTCCGCGTTTGTTTTGTGTCTTGACTCTCCCGTAACTTCTGGCACACCGTCCTCCAATGCGAACAAGTAGCTTCTTGTGGGAACGTATGAGTCGTGCACTCCTGATGCCAGTTGGACCCATGGTCCTCACAATGGCCTTCGCAGCTTGCTCGAGCGACAAGACACCGCCAGGTGGCTCGGGCGCCTCGCCTGGTACGGGCGGGAGTAGTTCCCCAGGGGCCGGTGGAAGTCCAACGACCACCACGGGCGGCTCGAACCCGGGGGCCGGCGGCTTTATCGCTGCCACTGGTGGTAACGGTACCACCCCCACCGGAGGCTCAAACGCGACGGGTGGCAGCGGCACCACCACCACTGGCGGCAGCAGCGCTACGGGTGGTAGCGGTACCAGCACCGGCGGTACTGGGAGCGGCGGCACCACCAGCACCACCACCGGCGTAACGGTCAAGCTAGATGGCGTTCATCAAACGATTCAAGGCTTCGGTCTCAATGACGCCTTGCTGAGTGCGACGTGGTCGGCCCAAACGTTGGACAATCTGTTCACGACCAAGGGCGCTGACGGCATCGGCCTTCAAGTTCTGCGCATCGGCATGAATTCGACGGGTGGCATCGCAGGCAGCACCTCCAGCAACATCTCTGGCGCGAAGAGCCGCGGCGCCAAGATCATCGGATCCACGTGGAGTCCGCCCGCGAACTGCAAGACGAACGGCAGCACCCAGGACGGCGGACATACGAAGGACACCTGTTACGGATCCTGGTCGGACACGATCGCGAAGTTCGCGAAGGACAACGGTCTGTACGCCATGTCCCTCGGCAATGAGCCTGACTTTGCGTCCTGCGGAAACGACGAGCCTTGCAACGGTAACTACGACACGACGCTCTACACCGCCAAGGAGATGGTCGCGTTCGCCAAGATTGCCGGCCCGAAGATCCAGGCGAACGGCGTCAAGGTCATCGCTCCTGAAGCATCCGAGTGGATCCACCAATGGTCCAATGAATCGGCCAAGGGCTCGGTGCCGGGCAACAAGAACAGCTCGGATCCGCTGAAGTGTGGGTTCCCGGCCAGCAACACCGCCTGCACCAATGGCGACGGCTACGACTACGGGCACTGGCTGAACAAAGATGCCGACGCATGGAAGGCAATCGACATCATCGGCGTGCATGAATACGACACTCAGCACGCGGAGCCGTGGCCGGCTGACGTGAGCGGTGGCAAAAAAGACAAAGAAGTTTGGCAGACCGAGATGTCTGGCGTGAAGTGGTGGCCCGAACAGGGAACGGGCACTGGAAACAGCCTGACTGGGTCGGACAGCATCGATAACGGCGTGGCGGTCGCCGGCTGGATTCACTCCGCGCTCGTGGTTGGCGAAGCGTCAGCGTGGCTGTGGTGGTGGTACAACGCGTACAACACCGACGACAACGAAGGCCTCTTGTTGGGCAAATCCGGCACGAAGCTGACCAAGCGCTATTACACGCTCGGCCAATACAGCAAGTTCGTGCGACCGACCTACCAAATGGTCGACGTCGTTGGGAACTCCAACGCGGACGTCTTGCTCTCTGCGTTCAAGGGGCCGGACGGTACGGTTGTCGTCGTGGGCATCAACAAGAGCGCCACAGCCGTCACCATCCCAATCACCATCACCGGTGGAACCGCGCCCGCAATGATGACCCCCACCGTGACTTCGGCCTCGGACAACCTCAAGGACGGCACTGCAGTCGCCGTGAGCGGCGGTGTCTTGATGGCTTCGCTCGGCGCCAAGAGCGTCACTACGTTCGTCGGTAAGTAAGCCTGGATCTTCCTCGTTAGGCCACTAAGGTTGTTGAACAATGATTAGAGTTTTTTCGATCGCGAATTTGGGATTGCTCACGAGCTTGAGCCTCGTGCTCACCGCGGCTGCTTGCAGCTCTGACAAGGCCGCCAACCCAGGCGGGGGCACGGCTGGGTCTGCTCCCGGCGCCGGTGGCAGCAGCTCGACGGGCACCGGTGGTTCAGCCACGCAGGCCGCGGGTACTGGCCCTGGTCCTGCTGCCGGCGGCAACAATGTCCCCGGCG
Organism: Polyangiaceae bacterium; assembly: GCA_035634635.1. Taxonomy (GTDB): domain Bacteria; phylum Myxococcota_A; class Polyangia; order Polyangiales; family Polyangiaceae; genus PMG-095. The sequence goes on along the minus strand of DASQCO010000099.1, from coordinate 39,462 downwards.
CGGGTGGCAGCAACACCACCGGCACTGGTGGCAGCAACACCACCGGCACTGGTGGCTCGGCGACCGGCACCACGGGTGGCAGCGGGCCAACCGCTGGCGCTGGTCCGGCGCCTGACGAGCCTGAGCTCATCACCTCGGGCAACGGCGACTACTGGAAGGTCGGCACACTGACGAAGGGCGGAACCACTGCCACCGTGACCGTGACCAGCACTGCCACGGCACAGGCTTGGGACGGCTTCGGCGGTACCTTCAATGAGAAGGGTTGGCAGATGCTCCTCGGTCTCGACGCTGCCAAGCAGAGCGAGGTCATGAAGAAGCTGTTCGACGTCAAAGACGGCATCGGCTTCACCTGGGGTCGCATTCCAATCGGTCCGAGTGACTACGCGCTCACTCGCTACAGCTTCCAAGACTCGGCGAGCGGAACGTTCTCCATCGACCACGACAAGACGGTCAGCGCCACCAGCAAGGCGCCGATCATGCAGTACATCAAAGCTGCCCTCGCGGTGAAGAGCGACATCAAGTTCTGGGGTAGCCCCTGGACGCCCCCGCCGTTCATGAAAGAGAACGCGTCCACCGCGTCCGATTCGATGGGCTACGACAAGGGCTCGATGATCAACACCAAGGCGAACTTGGACTCCTACGCTCAGTACCTGATCAACTGGATCAAGGCGTACGAAGCGGAGGGCATCAAGATCAACTTCATCGTGCCGCAGAACGAGCCGGGCTGGGCGCAAGCCTATCCGAGCTGCGCGTGGGGTTCGTACACCGACGGCAGCACGAACCACTACGGCACGGCTTACCTGGGGGATTTCGTCAAGAACAACCTCTCCCCGGCGATGAAGACCGCCACCCCGAACACCAACATCTGGTACGGCACCTTCTCGAACGACGGCGCGTTCCCGGACTACTGGGCGAACGCGCCCTCGGACAAGACCCTAGTCAAGGGCGTGGCCCTGCAGTGGGCAACGGACGTCGAGGTTTCGAAGGTCATCGCCGCCGGTTACAAGGCATGGCAGTCCGAGCACAAGTGCGGCAACTATCCTTGGCTGAGCGCCAAGGCCACCAGCGACGCCGACGCCACCCGTGACAACTTCCTCGCGGATCACGCGCCCAACAATCACGCCTACGGCGAGGAGAGCTGGGACCTGATCAAGAGCTGGATCGACAAGGGCGTCAGCGGCTACAGCGCCTGGAACATGGTGCTCGACAAGGGCGGTTTCAACCTCGACAAGTCACGCCCCTGGCCGCAAAACGCGCTGATCGTCGTCGATGGCACCACGATCAAGTACACCGCGGCCTACTACGTGTTCCGTCACTTGGCGGAGTACGTCGAGCCGGGCGCAACCGTACTGAAGGTGACCGGCGGCAACGCGCTCGCGTTCAAGAATCCGGATGGCCAGGTCGTGACCGTGCTCTACAACTCGGGCGCTTCGGCCGCCAACACGGTGGTCTCCGTCGACGGCACGATGTACCAAGTCAGCGTTCCGTCGCACGGCTGGGCGACGGTGAACCCGAAGAAGGGCTGAGGCTCCGCGGGCCGCTCCCGCTGATGTGCAACCCAATCGGGTGATGGCCGCGGGCGATCGATGATCGCCCGCGGTTCTGTTTTGTCGCGAGTGACGCGCGAGAAGCCGTTACACGTCGCGTCCGGCGAGTGCGACTTCAGTCGGGGTTGATTGCGGCGAAACCGCCGAAGCGGTAGCAGATGCCTGCGATCAGCTGGGTGCGACCGAGGAAGCCGTACTCCATGCGCATTTGAACGCGCTTGTGGAGATCGACTTCAGCGCCGATCAGCATGTTCCAGGGGTCGGTGAGGGCCTTGTTCAGCTTGTAGTGGATGGTCGGATTGCGATCGTCGTTCGCGTTGGGACCAAACACGTTGCCGAGGGCGGCCCGGACGGCCATGGATTCAACACTGCCCTCGGGTGCACCGACCGCATCTTTGAGCGAGATCGCGCCTTCGGTATCGGCCTGAATCGATTGGCGCATCGCACCTCCCCAAGCGGCGAGCCAAACCGATTCGCCAATTTTGAAGCGCTTGCCGAGGCGCGGAGTGAGCAGAAACGTGCGCACCGGGGCGTCGAGCTTCTCCATCTTGGTCCAGGCCAGATTGGCATCCACCACGCCGAAGAAGCCCCAGAAGCCGAAGGCTACCGTGCCACCGAAGCCGCCGCCGTAGCCCGACTGCGATGCACCCGAGCGCAGCGCGAATGGCTCCGAGAGCAGAACGTCCGTGTCTGAGTCGACCACCCAGCTGCCGAGGCCGTACACGTTCAGGAATGGGAACAACCACAGATCGAGCCGGCCGTTGATGACCTTCACGTTCGACGTCACGTGGTCGAACTTCACGATCTTGCTGATGTCCTTGTACTCGCGGTCGTTCAACGCGATGTTCACGCCCGTGATATCGATACTCTGTTTGACGTAAGCGTAGTTGACGCCGACGCCGAAGGGCAGGGGAAAGGAAAGCCCGCGGTTGGCGAGCTTCTTTCCCCAGAACGGGAACAGGCGATCATACTTGTAAGGCTTACCACCAATGTCCGGCGCGCCCTGCGCGTGCGCTGCGCTCGGTTGGATCAATAAGGAAAGCCCGAAGATCGCCAGTGCACTCGATAGCTTGGCCCAGGAACGGGCGTTCAAAGACATGCGTTGGACCTGTAACGCGGCGATGCTTCGAAGTCAACGCGGGGGCGCGGCGTGGTTCGTGGCATTTCCGAGTCGTATTTCGCTCGAAATACAGCGCGAGAGCGGTGCTTGACGGCTCGTCGGCATGCAGCTAGTCGAGTCGATCATGAGGGAAGCGTGATGCGAATTGGACCGAAGAGCGACTCGCTGCTCGCGGTGTCACCGAGATTTCGGTTGCCGATAGCCGTGCTTTTGGCTGCTCTCGGCCTGCTCGCTTGCGGTGGAGACAAGCCGCCCGCCCAACTGCCGAGCACGGCTGCGCGCGATCGCGTCGCGACGCGTATCGAGCTCGTCGATATGGTGATTTCAGACCCTGCGCGCGCCGCAAAGGTCCGTTCGCTGTACATGGCAATGGACTCGCTGTTGCTCGAAACCAAGCGCACGCAAGCGCACCAGCTCGTATTACTGGGCGCTGCACAACGACCGAGCACCGACGCCGAAACGCGCGCCGCACTAGCCGCCGTCAGCAAGGCTGAAGCGAGCGCTCTCGAACGGTACATGGGACTACAACTCGAGTTGCGCCGCTACACCACCGCGGATGAGTTCGCGCGCTTGGACAAGATTCGGTAATTGCCATGTTCTGGATTGCACTCTCCGCGTTCATCATGACTCTCACCGGCGAGGGTGATGATACCTTCGCTCTGCGCAGGTTCCTCGATCGCGCAAGCGATGCGGTCAAGGAGCAGGTTCAGGACGCCGGCCGAAAGCAGCAGGCTCTGGACGCTCTGGATCGCACCTCCAAAGCCTTCCGCCGACACCGAGAGCGGACCGCCAAGATCAGTGAGTGCATCGAACGAGCGGACCGCAAGTACGCTGCATCGGCGGAAGACTACCAGCGCTGTTTGACCGACGTCGGTCCCGCGTGGGATGCAGCAGCCGAACAGCTGATCACGCTCACGAACGATTTTCGTCGCGCGCTGACCCCCGCCGAGCTTGCGGCGGTGCGGCGCGCAGCCGAGCAGTGATGAACGCCATGCTCGCCGCGCACGCGCTCCGTCTCGCCACTCCTCGACGCTTCGGCTGCGTAGCCTGCGTGCTCGCGTTCTTGCTGCTGGTCGGCTTTGCGCGGACCGCGCGAGCCGAGGAATACCGCACGCCCGGGCTCGAGGGAAAATGGAGTCGCCGGCACCTCACCTCGCCGATGAACAGCCTCAACATCTTGGTTGGCCCTGGCCAACCCATGCTGCTCGGCGCGCGTTTCGGGGAACAAGGCGTGGTCGATGGCGGCGGGGCCTATCTCCATTTGGGGCCGCTCGCGACCCCGAACCCGGGACAGGAATTCTGGCTGCGCGGCGGTGTGGCCTTCGGTCTGACCAAAGATTGGGAAGCAGGCGCGCTCTTTCTGCCGTTTCGCTTCGCGCCAAGCGTTACTTTCTCCAGCATCACCGTGTTCATCACGCGCGGCTTCCGTTTCAAGAATTGGGATACCGGCGTTCGCCTGCTGTTTCAAACTCCATACAAGAATTCAGAAGGCGAACGGGTGTGGCAACTGAACCCAAGCATTCCGTTCTTGTTCCGCGGTGACGTGTTCCGCCTCGACACCGCGCTCGTGCTCCCGTTTGCGTCGCGCGATTGGCGGCTCGGGCTCAGCGTGCCGGTGCGAGCCAGCGTGAACCTCAATCCACACCTGTTCGTGGGCCTCGAGACCGGCGTCGCGAAACCCAACTTCAACGACGCCCACGACTTCACGCTGCCGCTCGGTGCGCTCACCGGCTACACGGCGCTGTTCGGGAACCGCTTGGTGGACTTTACGGCGCTATTTTCTTGGGATCATTTCTGGGCTCCGAGCCCGTATCCGGGCAACTCTGCGTTCGACGCCGCCACCTACCGCATCGGTTTTGGTGTCGTGATGCACTCGCTGGTGCAGTGAGTCGCTGGTTGCTTTGACAGCTCGCGGCGTTCCGGCGCACGATGGGCGGGAAAGCGCCCAGCTATGACGTTTCGCTGGCGGGGTCAGTCGTCTCCATGGCCATGAATAGGCATTCTCCGCTCAAGGGACTGTGGGTCTTATTGGTCGCCGCGCTGCTGACCCTGACGCGAGGTGCGCTCGCCGGTGCACCGACGCCGCCCGCGAGCGCCAGCGCAACGATGTCGCTGCCCGAGGCACCCGTTGTCGTGTTCAATCGGACGGTGGCGGTGGTGCGCGCGCCGCTGTTCGGAGTGGTTCCCTCCGAGCGCGCTCGACATGCGGCTGCTCGGCTCGAGGAGCTGTTCGCACGCCCCGGTCCGATGAAACTCAGCGTCACCTCGACCGAAATGGCGAACGCCATTCTGGTCAACGGCTCGCTCGGAATGCTGCTCACGTCGGGAGACGTCGACGCGCTCGAAGGTGAAACCCTCGATCACGCGACACAGATCGCGGTGACCGCGCTGGAGCGCGTGGCAGCGGAGACCCGCGAAGCGCGCGATCGCGACCGATTGTGGCATGCGGTCGCGGCGAGTGGCATTGCGACGCTGTTGTTGTTCGCGCTGCTCATGGTTGTGCTGCGAACTCGCGCTTGGACGGTCAAACACTTGACTCGGCTCTTGGAGGACAGCACGCATGGGTTGACCGCGGCGGGCGTGCGATTGCTCCATCCGGCGCGGCTTTTCGCTGTTTCTCGCATGCTGGTGCGTGGGGGCGCCATGTTCTTGATGCTGCTCGCGGTGTACCGCTGGTCGAGCTACGTCTTGAACCAGTTTCCGTATACGCGCGTGTGGGGCGAAGAGCTGGACGGTTATCTGGTCGGCGTTGCCCAGCAGATTGGCGGCAGCGTGCTGCGCGCCCTGCCGGATCTGTTGGTGGCGCTCGTCATCTTTCTGCTCGCGCGCGGGTCGATCGCGTTGGTGCGGCCGATTTTCGACGGCGTCGAGCAACGTCGCTTCGAACTGAGTTGGCTCGATGCGGACACTGCCAAGCCCACGCGCCGAATTTTTGCGATGATCGTGTGGGCGTTCGCCACGGTGATGGCCTATCCGTACCTCCCCGGCGCAAGCAGTGAAGCCTTCAAAGGGGTGAGCGTGCTGGTCGGCTTGATGGTTACGCTCGGCGGTTCGAGCTTGTTCAGCCAAGCCGCGAGCGGGTTCATCCTGCTCTATTCGCGCACGCTTCGCATCGGTGAGTTCGTGCGAGTGGGCCAAGACGAAGGCACCGTGACTGAGCTTGGTATCTTCACCACGAAGATCTCGACCGGGCTCGGCGAGTACCTCACGCTGCCGAACGCGCTCGTGCTCGCTGCCGTTACACGCAACTATTCGCGGCCTGCGGGCGGGCACGGCTTCATGCTGCGCACCAAGGTGACGATTGGCTACGACACGCCGTGGCGTCAGGTTCACGCCATGTTGATCGCGTCGGCGCGGCGTACGGCGGGCGTCGCCCAAGAACCGGCGCCCGAAGTCTTTCAGACCGCGCTCTCCGATTTTTACATCGAATACCAATTGGTCTGCCAAGCCAGTCAGACGACCGCAAAGCATCGCGCAGAGGCGATCGCGGCGCTGAACGCCAACGTGATCGACACCTTCAACGAGCACGACGTTCAGATCATGTCACCTCACTACTTCGCGGACCCAGCTCGGGCGAAGGTGGTCCCGCCATCAGCATGGCATGCTGCGCCAGCTGCGCCCGAGAAGCCGACGGAAGACGAGAGCTAGAGCGCGACCAGCAACTGCAATCGGCCCGAGATCTGTAGTCCCGTCGCGCTGAGCACGCCGAGTGACGCGTTGGCAGGCACGATGCTGGTCACCTGACCGTCGATCATCGTCTGCAGATCGGCTTGGAGTTTCAGCTTCTGCGTGTCTGGGATCAGGTAAAAATTCGAACCGCCAGTGAACGTCCGGAAGAGCGTGGTGCCGGGCTGCCCTTGGGCAAAACCGGGCGGAAATGGCGTGTGTCCGCCGAGCGGATAGATGGCGTCGAATTGCGCAAAGACTTCGACGATTCGCGACGGGAATAGCGAGCCGAACAGCCACAGCCCCGCACTCTCGACCGTGGCCACGCCGTCTTGCGCGAGCCGTAGGTATGCGGCCGAGGCCATGAGCGAAAATCCATGACCGCGGAAGCCGGCGTCCGCGCTGACGAACTCGACATTGGCGGGGTAGGTTCGATTCTTGCCGTGAACCTGGTAGTGCCCCGTCAATCCGAAGCGCGCACTGTCGTTCCGATGATCGCGAAAACTCGCCATCGACAAATATTCGAAGGGGGCCTGAGCGCCGATGGGGAGCTCGAAGCGCAGCGTACCCGCGATGTCGGCGACGAGCGGCGACAATAGCTCGCTCGAACCCGAGCGCGCGCCGTTGCCGAACGTCGCTATCACACGCACTGGACCGCGATACGCTCCCTGGATCCCTTGCGTCGTTCCACCGCCGAAAGTATTCGAGTATGCCGAAAAGTCAGCCGTAGACAGGCCTTGCACCGAGGGCTCTTCGGCGCTGTTGATCACCAGTGGCATCTGCCCCACACGCAGCTGATAATCGCCACTCTTCGCGTCGGCGTAGGCCTGCTGCAGTGACACGCTGCCTGCCGAGCTCGACCCAATGCGTATGCGGACTTGGAAACCCTCGAAGAATTTGGTGGTGGTGATCAGACGTGCGCGCGGGATGCTGAAGCCCTCTACGGTGCGGCGGTTCTGTCCGCCCGTTTCGGCCGCGGTCCAGCGCGCTTGAAGCAGCGGCGCGATCGTCAAGCTGCCTCCGCCGGCGAAGTGAAACGTCGGATCGAGGCGCGCGGCTCGTTCGAGCGCGCTCTCCGCTCGTGCGTTCGCGCTGAACAAAGCGAGACCAAGTAGCAAGCAGAAGGCGCGCATGAGCGGTGTTCAGTTCAGGAGCGAATGCCTACGCGCGAGCATAGGCAGATCCCGCGCTTCGCTCAAGCGCACCACCTTTTGCGGTGCGCGGTCGCTCAGAACGCCATCACCGCGTCGAAGGCTTTTTTCGGCTTGTGATTCGTATCGAACAGCAGCGGAAAGTCCTTTCGCCCCGAGCTGAACTCGGAGAGCCAGGTATTGTCGTCCGCGATGCCCCACAAGGTCACGCCGGTGATCACGTCACGGTGCCTTCGGAAAAGCTCGAAGAAGGCCTGGTAGCGATTGGCTTGCTGTGTCTGCAGGGCTTCCGTGAACGTGGCAGCGGTGTAGAACGTACTCTGATCGTAGGTGACGCCCGGAATGTAGAGTGACACGTCCATTTCGGTGACCTGCACTTCGAGCCCGAGGGACGAGTAGAGTTGGATCGCCTTCTCCATGTTTTCGACCGACTGGTAGTAGGCTTGATTGTCGGTCTTCTGCGACGGTTCGATGTTGAAATGGCATTGCATGCCGACGCCATGCACGGGGACGCCGTCGGCGAGTAAGCCTTTCAACATGTTGTAGATCCCCTGCTGTTTGGCCGGGATGTAGTCGTAGAAGTCGTTGTAGAAGAGCTTGGCGTTTGGGTCCGCCTCGTGCGCCGCGCGGAAGGCTTCAGCGATGTAGCTCGGCCCGATGATCTCGTACCAGCGGCTCTTCTTGTCGTCGGCGAGGGTGCCGTCACGATAGCTGCCGTCATCCATCATGGCCTCGTTGACCACGTCCCAGGCGTACAGCTTGCCCTGGTAGTGCTGCATCACCTTCTTGATGTGGTTCTTCATGCGGGCGAGCAGCGTGTCTTTCGAGACCGTTCCGCCGCTGCCGTTGCTGAACAACCAGGACGGGTTCTGGCTGTACCAAACCAGCGTGTGACCACGAACCTTCATGTTGTTGCTGCGCGCAAAGTCGACGATCTTGTCGGCGTTGGTGTAGCTGAAGCTGTTCTCGCTCGGTTCGAGCGCATCGAACTTCATGTCGTTTTCGGGGGTGATGCTGTTGAAGTGATCCTTCAGGATCGGCCCGTGCGTGGTGTACGACTGCGCGTCGACCGCGGCGCCGATCGGGAAGCAGCCCGCGTACTTGTCCTTCAGAGTAGTGGCCGAGGTGTTCATGCCACCGCAGGTGGCATCTAGGGCGGCAGCGCCAGCCATGCCTGCGCTGCCGCTTCCTGCGGTGTTCGTCGTTCCGCCTGCATTGCTGCCAGCGATGGCTGGCGCGCCACCCGTAGCGGCGCCCGGGCTTCCACCCGAGCTGCTGCTGCCACCAGTCGTGCTGGGTGCTGAGCCCCCAACCGCATTTCCCGAGCCGCCTACCACACTCATCCCTGCCGATGCTCCGCCGGCGCTGGGTGTGCCCGCGTTGCCCCCGCTGGGAGTTGCGCTTGCGCCGCTCGTTCCGCCGTTGCCCGCGCTCTGATTGCTGCTGCACGCGCAGACCAAAAGAAAGGCGCTCAGCGCGCTGACTCGATTGCCCATGATGATCTCCCTCGTTGAAGCACACCACGCCGCACTCGTCCATCCAACGAGTGCGCTTCAGGAGGGCGCGTGGAGGAGATGTAAGTCTCGAAGCGCGAGCGATTTGCCTTGCGCGCGCACTGCGCGTCGTAGTGGCGGTAGTGCTGTAAAAATGCCGATAAAATTGCTACCATCGCACTTTGATGGAACGGCCACTCTATCTGGGTATCGATTTGGGGACGACGAACTCGGCCGCGTGTGTCTTCGATGGCGAACAATTGCAAAGCATCCGCACCGCCGGGGGTGAGACGCTGACGCCGAGCGTGGTCCGCATCGACGCGCGCGGGAACGTCTCCGTCGGTGCGCGCGCGTTTCGCTTTTTGCAGAAAGATCCAGACAACACGCGTGGCGAGTTCAAGCGTCTGATGGGCTCGAAGAACCGATATCGCTTTTCGGCCGCAAATCTGGAGCGTTCCCCCGAGGAGCTAGGGGCGGAAGTGCTGATGTCGCTGCAGAAGGACGTGGAAGCCCAGTTGGGCATCCGTCCACAGCGCGCCGTCGTTGCCGTGCCCGCATTGTTCGAGCTGCCGCAGATCAAAGCGACCAGCGAGGCCGCGCGCCTGGCTGGGTTCGAGCGAATCGAGACCATTCAAGAGCCGGTCGCTTCCGCGCTGGCTTCTGGCTGGTCTGCCGACGAGTCGCGTGGCGCGTGGCTAGTCTATGATCTCGGCGGCGGAACCTTCGATGCGTCACTGCTCGAGACGCAAGAGGGGCTCTTGCGCATCGCCGGACACGATGGCGACAATTTCTTGGGCGGTCGCGACTTCGATCTTGCCGTCGTCGATTGGCTGATCGCTCGCGTCGCGGAGTCGAGCGGTATAAAAATCCTGCGTTCCGAGCCCGCACATGCGAGCGCGATCGCCAAGCTCAAAGTGGCCGCAGAGGAAGCCAAGATCGAGCTTTCCCGGACCGCCAACGAGACGACGATCGTCATCGAGGCGCTGCGCGTCGGCGATCGAGAGATCGACCTCATCGAGCAACCGTTGACTCGAGCCGAGCTGGAGACGATAAGCGGTCCGTTGATCGAACGCTCGGTGCGCGTGTGCGAGCGGCTATTGCGATCTCAAGGCGTGACGCAGCTCGACCGCATCGTGCTCGTTGGTGGGCCCACGATGATGCCCGCGTTGCGCAGACGATTGGAGCAGGCGTTCGGCGCGCCATTCGGCAGCGGTTTGGACCCGATGCTGCTGGTTGCTCAAGGGGCCGCGTTGTTTGCGGCCACCGCGGGGATCGATGCGCGCGCCGCGGCGCAATCCGCGCAGGTCGCCAAAGGGCCGCGCCTTTGGCTGCAATACCCGGCAATGACTCCGGACACTTCGCCGTTCGTCGTGGGCAGAGCGCTGGACGCCGGTGATGGCATCAAAGCCGTGCGCTTTTCGCGCGATGACGGCGAGTGGCAGGGAGAGTGGTTGCCCCTAGATGCCGAAGGCAGTTTCGCCGGGATGATGGCACTCAAACGCCGCGCGTCGAGCACGTTCAACGTCGAAGTCACGCTCGCGGAGGGGCGCACGGTTGCTGCCAATCCCGCGAAGATCACCCTCGTACACGGTGTCTCGATCGGCGAACCTCCGCTCGCGCGCACGATTGGCGTGGCGCGCGCGGACGACGCCGTCGCCGTCTATTTCGAACGCGGCTCACCGCTGCCGATTCGGAAGACGTTCACCCACCGCACCGTGGAGAATGTATCGCCGACTGCGGACTACGCGCTGCGCGTGCCAATCGTACAGGGCGATTTTCCGTTCGCGCACTTGTGCCGGTTGGTCGGCGTGATCGAGATCGCGGCTTCTGCGCTGAAGAGTTCGCTGCCTGCGGGGTCCGTGATCGAGCTGACCCTGGAGGTGGACCGCGGTGGCGCGCTTTCCGCCAAGGCATTCTTGCCAGCGCAAGATCTCGTCTTCGAGCGCGTCGAGCAACTCCTTGCGCCGGCCACTTCTCCCGAAAAGATGAGCGAGCTGGTGGCCGGGCTCGAACAGAGGGCCGCGGTGTTGCGCGGCAAAGCGTTTCGTGAGGGCGCTCGTCGTGCGGTTGCCGCGCTCGCTGATTTCGAGGTCACGATTTCCTCGGTGCGCAGCGATCTCGACGCAGCGCGCGGCGGCGATCAGGACGCTGCGGAAAAGGCCCGTCGTGCGCTGATCGAGTGTGACGGCCTGCTGGGCGACGTCGAAGCTGCCAATGCCTGGCCGGAACTCAGCGCGCGAGTCTACGAGGAGCACACGTTTGCCAGTCACTGGGTTGGCTTGTATGGAAACGAGCAAGAAAAACGCGCGCTTTCACAGTGCATGGACCTCGTTGAACGCGCGCTCCGCAGCCGAAGTGCGAGTGAAATCGAGCGCCAGCTACGGTCGATGGTTCGCATCCGGTTGTCTGCCTATTTTCGAGATCCGCAGTCCTGGAGCCGTTCGCTCGACCACGCTGCTTCCGAGAGCGAGCGCGCGACCGATCCGGTGAAAGCTCAGTCCTTGGTGCGCCAAGGGCGCAAGGCCGAGCAAGCGGGCAACCGCGCGGAGCTCGAGCGAATTGTGCGCGAGCTGTGGCAGCTCTACCCAGTCGATCAAGAAGAGCGCGGTTTGAGCTTCAATTCCGGCGTGCGATGAACGACGAAGAACTAGCGAACAATCCGTTTTTGGTGCTGGAGCTGGGCGCGACGGCTTCGCGAGCAGAGGTTGAGCGCGCAGGGCAAAAGCTGCTCGCGCAGTTGGCGATCGGGGTTTCCGCCGCCAAGAGCTATCGAACACCGGTCGGCGTCCGAGAGCGCGATGAATCGAAGGTTCGCATCGCGCTCTCGGCGTTGCGCGATCCCGAGCAGCGCGCGCTCTACGAACTGTGGCTGAGTGACGTCGACGGCGACCGGCAAGTAGTGCCGGGTTGGTCTGGCGCATTCCCGAGCATTGGTTGGAGAGCTCCGTGTACGGAATAATTGCGCTGGTCGCCGTACGTGCGGTCGTCTACGCGATGGGCAAGCGAGGCGGCCAGGGCGGCGGAGGAGGCCCGCCCACCGAATACAAGCCGTTCGTGGTGCGCTTCACGGGCTACGCCGTGCGAGCTGCGTTCCTGGTGCTCGCGTGGGCGCTCCGTCGAGATCTGAGCATTGGCTGGGAAATCTCTTTCGTCGTGTGGGGGGCGCCGAGTCTCGTGCTCGAGTTGTTGCTGATCCCCGCTGGGATCCCGCATTTGGCCTACTATTTTACGCGGATGATGTATCCGTTTGCCATTTTCGGTGAACCGCGTGGCCGAGCGGTCTTCAATGAGCTACGCGCGCGACTGCGGTGGGGCTGGTTGCTCGCTCCAGAACGGATCGTCGAACTCGGGCGGGAGCTCGTGGTGTTCAATCAATTCGGGAGCGATCGCGCCATCGGTGCGGCGACGGTCGCGGCGCGCGCGCAACTCGATGCGCTGGCCAGCAATCACGAGCACGCCCGTGAACTATTCTCGGCAGTACAAGCCATGGATTGGCGTCATGCATCGCGTGCCGCTCGCGTCTACAGTCAGGCTTGGTTGCTCGCGGATGCTGCGCACCGCGGCGCGTTCCACGAGGTGGTTCGACTGTCGTTGCGTGGACCGTACACGGGGCGCCGCTGGTTCATGGGCGCTGCCGCGCGCCGAATCTTGGGTCAGAGCGGGCTGGAGCAGAATTGGAAGCTGGTCGGTCGGTGGCTATTTTCTCCCGGAAAACGCCAATCTTTCGGGTTCTTGAGGCGCGCGCTCGCGACAACCTCATGGCCGGCGTCAAGTCCCATCGAGCCCGGCCTGCCTGGGGCCAAGCGATTATCGTTCGAGCTGATGCAATTGCCGAAGGGCGTGCCCACGCGGAGTGACGTCGCCAGGCTGGCTCGAACTTGGCAGACGGTGCTCGATTCCGGCGAGCTCAACCAGAGCCTGAGCGAGCGTCGGCAAGCGCTCAATGCGTCCTTCGACGTGGGCGCTGTCGCAGCACGCTTCGAGCGCCAAATCGTCGCGCTGCTCGGCGAACTCGTGGCCGTCACGCAGCCGGACTCAGAACCCGAGGAAGAATATCCCTTGTTGCTGCTCGCGGCGATGGACCGACTGCACGGAGATTGGTTCGGTGAATTGGAGGACTTGTGCAATTCGCTCTTGCACAACAAGGCGCACGTGACGAACGACCTGGACAAGCATTGGCGTACGTGGGCCCGCGTGCGTCGTTTGACCGGCCTTTTGTCGGATGTCTTGCCGGAGCGTGCGGCTTGGATCTTCTCTTCCGTGGGCGGACAACTCCTGAACCACGGCGCTTGGCTGTACAACAACGAGCGCGCGCATACGCTCGCGCACGAGATCTTTTACTACCTGCTCACGATCACCCCAAAGGATGACATGAACCGGGGGACAATCGTGAAGAACTTCCGTCTGTCGACTTGAAGCGAGGGCAGGGGCGGAAGGCTCAGGACACGCGCGGACGCTCGTCGAGCACCTCGCGCACGCGCAGAGCGAGCTGATCCACGGAGTATGGTTTGGCCAGGAACTCGATGTCGTCCTTGAGCACGCCGTGATGCACAATCACGTTTTCGGTGTAGCCGGAGACGAATAGCACTCGCAGCGTCGGGACTAGCTGCACGGCTCGCTCGGAGAGCGCACGTCCATTCATGCCGGGCATCACGACATCGGTGACCAGTAGATCTGGCCGCGGCTGTAGCTCCGGCAGGGCAACGAGCGCAAGCGCGGGAGCCGCGAAGGCGTGCACCCTGTAGCCGAAGCGCGAAAGTACCGTCGTGGCAAACGTGCGAACTCGCTCGTCGTCTTCGACCAACAAAATCGACTCGCCACCACTGCGCGGGCTGGGTCGCTGCGCGGCGTGTGTTTCTCGCTCCGCGGACGAAACTCGCGGCAGGTAGATCTTGAAGGTCGTGCCGTGTTCGGGCTCGGAGTAGACTTCGATTCGACCGCCATTCTGTTGAACCGCGCCGTACACCATGGCGAGGCCCAAGCCTGTGCCCTTGCCCGGGCCCTTGGTGGTGAAGAAGGGTTCGAATAGATGTGCGCGCGCTTCTTCACTCATGCCGGTGCCGCTGTCGGAGACCGCAATGAGCACGTAGTCGCCGAGCTCGACGCCGTTGTGCGTGTCGACGTAATCGCCGTCGAGGCGAACATTGCGCGTCTCAATCGTCAGCCTGCCGCCCTCGGGCATTGCGTCGCGCGCGTTCACCGCCAGATTGACGATGATCTGCTCGACCTGGCCCGGATCGAAACGCACGAAGCCAAGGTTCGGCGAGCAAATGATGCGCAGCGAGATGTCTTCGCCCAACAGTCGTTGCGCCATGCGTTCGACGCGAGCAATCACGTCGTTCAAGTTGAGCACCTTGGGCGCGATGATTTGCTTGCGAGAGAAAGCCAGCAGCTGCTTCGTCAGCGTGCCCGCTGAGTCCGCCGCGTCTTCGGCGTCAGCCAGATATTCGAGCGCCGGATGTGATGCGCTCAGCTCCTGCCGGGTGAGTTCGATGCCGCCCAGAATCACCGTCAACAAGTTGTTGAAGTCGTGCGCGACCCCGCCGGCGAGTCGCCCGACGGACTCCATTTTTTGCGCGTGCAGCAGTTGTGCCTCGAGCCGCTTCTGCTCGGTCATATCGACGAACGTCACCACGACGTTCACGAGCTGCCCGTCCAGCTCTCGAATCGACTGCGCAGACAGCCGTAGCTGCATCGCGGTGCCGTCAGGGTGGTTACCCGCTACCTCGCCGACCCAGGAGCCGTGAGTGCGCACGCTGTCCAAGATTTGAGGAGTTTGCTGCGCATCAGCAAACTCCAGCGGTGAGCGTCCGAGCGCTTCATCGTCGGAGGCATAGCCCCAGAGCTTGAGAAATGCGGGATTCGCGTAGACGATGCGTCCGCTCGCGTCACTCATGGCGATGGCAACGAGTGAGGTGTGGATCGCCTGATCTTTCAGCCGCAGCGCCTGCTCGACGCGTTTGCTGGCGGTGATATCGGTGAACGTCGCTAGCACTTGGGCGAGTTGGCCCTGCGCGTCGCACACGGCTTCCGCGACCACTTCGACGTCGAAAGCTTCACCGTTGCGCCGTCGGCCCACGGTTTCGGTATGCCACGTGCCTTTGCGAAAAATCTCGGCGATTGCCTCGCCGGGACCTTCGCTCGGCTCCCAGAAGTCGAACAGCGAGCGGTCGATGACGTCCTCGCCTCGGTCGTGGCCCCAGAAGCGCACGAATGCTTCATTGGCAAAGGTGAGCCGACCGCTGGTATCGGCAATTGCCAGGGCCCTGCCACTGGAGCGAATGACGGTATCGAGGATGCGCAGTTGTGCGGTGGCGTGATGGCGGTCGGTCGTGTCTTGGATAGCCCCGATCGTGCGAACGGGGTGCTTTTCCGCGCCTTCGCCCTCGAACAGCGTCTTCGACCGAGTGAAGAGCCAATGCACGCGCCCCGACCTGTCGTGGATTCGATACTCGATGTCGAACGAGCCGTCGCCGTCCGGACTGTGCGCGCGACGGGCGGCAAGGTGAACTCGCTCCAGATCTTCGGCATGACACGCGCCGACGATCATGGGCAGGGTCACCTCTTCGTCCGGGGTAAAGCCGTACATCTCTCTGAGCTCGGGCGACCAAAAGATGCCGTTGGTCGCGTGATCGTGGTCGAAAATGCCAATGCCACCAGCACGCACCGCCTGCAGCAAACGTTCGTCACTCTCGCTCATTGGCTATTTCCGTCCGCTGGCCCGCTGATTCGCGTTTGGCGGGTGCTTTGCGCTTCTTGACTATCAGGGCTACCGGGTTTTCGCGTGCGCGGCAATCCGACTCGGAATTTGGCCTGTTACGGATTCAGGATCGAGCACGGGAACTCGAAGCTGATGGTCTGTGCGGTGCTGGAACGCCAATTCGCGCAGGCCGTGCCGACCAACTCGAGCTCGGTCGAGCTATTCAAACGCCAGCCATTGCTCGCATCCATCGGCACACTCACACCGTCGACGCGCACGATGCCTTGAGCTGCGAGCGCTTGATTCACTTGTCCACCCGTCACGTCATACGTGCAGCTCTTCAATGCCGCGGTAGCTGCCTTGAGTGCGCTGGTCATCGTGTCCGGTTGCGTCGTATCGAGTAGCGTGTACGGCGTGTTGGTCGTGCCGCTCGCGACGTAGCTTCCGAGCGCGGAGTTCGCCGGGCTTCCTTTGGCAGTCCACAATGCGTGCCACGTCGTTTCGCTGCTGCACATGTAGTAAGTGTTGAGACTGTCGCCCACGACGGGCACACCGCTGCCGGCGTTGGCATGTTGTTGAGTCTGCGTCGCATCCAAGTAGGGCGACCCCTTGACGCCGAACAGGCTGGTCTTCAGGCCCGCGGTGAAGTCGCCCTGAAGTTCGGCGACGAGAGCGTCCGAGCCGCACACGAGGACGCCGTCGTTGCAGAAGTCGTGACCGCCGTCAGTGATGAGGAAGATGGTCTTGCTGGTGCCGGTTTGGGCGACCAGGGTTGGGCGAAGCGTGGCGAGCGCGGCGGCAGTGGGAGACTCAGACTTCGTGCTTGATGATCCGAGTGGCGCGAGCACCTGATTGATGTTCGCGTAGTTGTCGAGCGCGATGCTCCCGGCATTCGTCAAGTCGAGCGGACATGTCTGAGAGGCGACACCGGTGTACGCGGCAAGGCCGAAACGGATCTGTGAGGCGTAGGCACTGATCGTCGCCAAGACACTGGCCTTGACCGGACTCCAATAGTCAGTCGGCAAGAACATGCTCGACGAACGATCGAGTAAGAAAAACACCACCGGCGCGCGCGCGTGAAACGCGGCCCCGCTGCTGCACGCGCCTCCGCTGCCTCCCGACCCGGCCGCGCCCGCGGCGCCGTTCGTTCCACCGGCCCCGCTGGCTCCGGCAGCGCCGCTCCCGGCCGCTCCCGCAACACCAAAGCCTCCAACTCCCGCCGATCCGCTGACACCGCTTGCGCCGCCAACTTCAATCGAGCCGGCGCTGCCGCCCGTGGAGGTTCCCCCGCTGCCGGATGTGCCCGCGCCTGAGGAGCCGGCCGACACCAAGGCGCCAGCGCTGCCGCCGTTGGTTTCCAATCCACCGAACCCTGCTGAAGTCGCGCCGCCTGCGCCAGCGTGACCGGTGTCACCCCCGACAGTGGAGCCCGCGCTGCCCGCGGTTCCAACGCCGCCGCTGCCCAGGTCTTTACCGCCAGAGCCCGCCATGATCGACGACGAACCCGCGTTGTGGCCTACTTCTTCGCCCGCGGTTCCGCCGCTCGCATGCGACGAACCAGCGCTGCCTGCTTTACCGTTGGCCGTGCCTGCCATAGCGGCGGGACCGCCCGCTGTTCCGTTGCCGGCAGCACCTGCCTCCGAGTTCGGCGTGGAGGACGAACCGCCTCCGCACTGCAAGGTCACCCCCGCGCAACCAACCAACATTCCCCCGAGCACCGTTTTTCGCCAGATGGCGTGCAAAGACATCGTGGGAGGGAAGCACGGTGCTCGGCGCGTGTAAATGTAGGTTTGCCGGGATTTCAGCCGCCGATTGCCGTGGTCCGCGTTCGCTCGCGAGACGAACTCGATGAGAGGACTTGAACGCCGGGTGAGACCAGCGCATCGGAGATGGCGGTGATGGTGCGAGAATCTCTTCCTATTAGTCTGATGACCGTTTGGACTCGTCGTCTGCTCGTGCCCGCGCTGGCGACCGTGCTCCTTCAAGCTTGCGGGGACGATACGCCGGAATCGAAAATCGGAGGCAGCGCCGGCGACGCGGGTGCGATCCATTCGGCGGGTGCGAGCGGCAGCGCAGGCGAGCGAAGCGCCGCTGGTGCGAGCGGCAACCTGGAAGATGGCGGCACCGGCGGCGTAGCCGGAAGCGACGACTTCGCAGGAGCCGCGGGTGAGGCCAATGCCGCCGGTGCGGAGGGCGCTGCTGGCGCTGCTGGCGCGATCGAACCCGCTCGCGACCCTGCCGAGCTGATTGAGAGTGGGCTACCGATCGTGACGCAAACCGCGCGTCCTTCGTTTGGCGCGCTGGTCGTCGCGAGCGACGGTGGACGCAGCTATGTGGTGGAGTCTCGTCGCGACGTCGAACCAGGTCCGTTTTCCCTGCCATGGCGCAGCCGCTTTCGGCTTGCCGCCTACGACCAAGGCCAACTCGCGTGGGCGTTCACGGCAGACGCCGATGATCTGATCGGCGACGTCGCTGTGCACCCATCAGGAGCGCTCACGCTTTCGCTCGAACGTCGCGTGCCCGAGCGGAAAGCGTTCGAGCTCGTGCGTCTCTCTCGGGACGGTCAGCCGATCAGCACCACCGTGCTCGCTTCTCCGCTCACCATCCCCGTGACTGACTACGGCGCGAAGGATCCCCAACCGCTATTCGCCATGAAGTCCGCGTTGGCCGACGCGACGACGGCTGGCTGGGTTCGCTTGCTCCCGCAGGGCGAGGGACTCGTGGTCGCGTTCTTGTCGTTCATTGCCACACCGAACGACGGACCGTTGTCGCAGCGTATGGCACTCGGACTCGAGGTCGTCGATTGGAACGCTCCGAGCTACGTCGAGCGCTGGGCGCGCGTGGTGGACGGGTCGCATTTTGCGGAGCCCACCGCTTGGACGTACGACGAGTTCCGCTGGACCGAGCAAGCGATTCGACCGTTTTTGGCGCGCGATGAGTCGACGGACGAGCTTTTGGTCGGGCGAGCTTGGAACCAAACCCGTTGTCAGGCCAACGTCGCGGCGTTCGCGGAGACAACGAACATGGATTGTGTGCTGCGCGCGCCTGGCGCCCAAGAAAACGAGCTCTTGCCGTTGGCCGTGACTCGCTTTGACGCTTCGGGTGCGCGCAAGGGCACGCGCATCTTGTGGCCGGATGCGGACGCCGCTGAGCAAGTCGCGTTCGCGCTCGCCGCGCGCAACGGCGAAATGGCCGTGACCGGCGCAATCGTGCGCACGCTCCCCGACGGCAGTAAGAAGACCTATCCCGACCCGAGCGGTTACGTCGACTATGACGGCTACATCGCGATCTACGACGCTGAAGGCGAACTCATCCGACATCACGACTACGATTTTGGTCATGGTGACGTGCTCGCTGGCATGCGTTGGCTCGCGACGGGGATCGTGGCCGTCGGCGCGGCGGGCTGGGACCGTTGGCAAGGCGGCATGAGCATTACGCGCGGAGCGAGTCCTTGCTTCGCGTGGTTCTCGAATGATGGGTCAGACGCTCGCTCGCGCGTGATCCCGCTGAGCGACGGCGCGCGTCATTGGAATCTGCACGATGTCGAACTGCAATCCGGTCACATCGTCGGCTATGGCTTTGCCGATGCACCGATGACTCATTCTGCTGACGGTGGGAACACCGGGCAGCGAACCTTTGGTTCGCTGCAAGTCGAGCTCGAATGAGCTGTGTCAGCGCGCTGGGCTACTCCTCGCGGCCGGCCGGTCGCGGCTCGGTGAAGTACACATTCTGCGTGTAGCGTCCACACTGGAGCTGCAAAGGCTGCGGCTCGCGGAGCCGAGCAAAGTCGAACATACTGGACGAATGGCAGACAGCCAGACGGGGCAGCTCGTCGCACGAGCCGAGCAACTGCTCGGTCAGGTCGCCGGCAAAGCACTGACGCTCGTCGAGCTCGGGGAGCACAGCGTCGAGCTTTCACGGATCGTGCTCGGGCTCGCCGAGCGCTTCAACGCGCCCCGAGACATCGAACAAACTCGGGTGCTCGCCGGCATGATGCGGGACGCGCGCGGGCAGGTGTTCACGACCCTGCTCGCGGACCGCGCTTATCGCTCGAGTTCGAGTAAGCGCACCGTCGAGCAAGCGCGTTACTTGCTCGAGCGCTTGGGCGCACCCGCGTACTTGGGTGCCTTCGATCGCCTGAGCCTGGCCGCGTTGCGGCGGCTCGGCACCTGGCTGCCGTCTCTGAGCGGCACCGCGATGTTGAACCACATCCGCCAAGAGACGACCGCCTTCATCTTGCCCGCTGGCAAAGACGAGCTGAACGAGTACTTGGCGCAGCGTCGCAATGCCGGCATTCACGTGAACATCAATCACTTGGGTGAGGCTGTGCTCGGCGAGGACGAGGCGGCTCGGCGCGTCGAGGGCTACGCGGAGCTCCTCAATACCCCCGGAATCGACACGATCAGCGTGAAGATCTCGTCCATCTTCAGTCAGCTCCAACCGCTCTCGTTCGACCGCTCAGTGACGCGAATTGCCGAGCGCTTGCGGACGATTTACCGGGCTGCGATCGACAACCCTGGGGCCGATCAGCAGCCGAAGCTGGTCACACTCGACATGGAGTCTTATCGCGATCTGCCGCTCACGGTTGCGGCGTTTCAACGCGTCTTGGCCGAGCCGGAGTTCTTGCGTTTGCGCGCCGGGCTGGTGCTTCAAGCTTACCTTCCGGACTCCGACGGCTTCCAAGTTCAGCTATTGGAGTGGGCGAGACAGCGGGTGGCGCGCGGCGGAAGAGCGATTCGTGTGCGCATCGTCAAAGGTGCGAACCTTGCCGCGGAACGAGTCGAGTCGGAACTGCGCGGTTGGCCCTCGCCGATTTACCCGAGTAAGGCCGAGGTCGACGCGAACTATAAGCGGCTCGTATCGCGAGCGCTGCAGCCGGAGAACATTGCGGCGGCCGACGTGGGCATCGCCAGTCACAACTTGTTCGATATTTGTTTTGGTCTGGTGACCAGTGCCGCGCGCCAAGTGACCGAGCGCACGTGCTTCGAGCTGCTCGAAGGAATGGCCAATCCGTTGCTTCGCGCGCTCGCGCAATTGGGCGCCAACGTGCTGGTCTATGCGCCGATCGTGGCTGAACACGAATTCCCGAGCGCGATCGCGTACCTGACCCGGCGCTTGGACGAAAATACGTCGCCGCAGAACTACCTCGCGCACAGCTTTTCCCTGCGCGCGGACAGCGCGGAATGGCAAGACCAAAAGGAGCGTTTTCAGCAGGCGTGTGTGCAGGCCAGCAGCGTGTCGAGCGCGGCGCGACGGACGCAAGATCGGGCGCAGCCTGCGCTCGAGCTCGTTCCCGACGCGCCGTTTCAAAACGAACCCGACACCGACTTCGGACTCGTCGCCAATAGAAGCTATGTGCAGGACTGGCTCGCGCGCGTTTCTGCCGGACATTTCTCGGTCGTGTCCAGCGGAGCAACGTCTGGGAGCGGCAGTCAGGAAGTGCCGGGGTTCGATCCGTCTCGGCCCGGTCACGTCCCATACTCGATTCATTTGGCGGGTCCCGAACTGATCGACCAATGCCTCGAGCGCGCGCGCGCCGCGCAGCGGCAGGGGCGCTACGACGACGGTCAGCGCCGCCAATGGCTCAGTCGCGCCGCGCGTGCGCTGCGCGGCGCGCGCGGGGAACTGATCGCGCTGATGGTGCTCGATGCCGGCAAGCGCGCGGAAGAGGCGGACGTCGAGGTCTCTGAGGCCATCGATTTCGCGGAATACTACCTGCGCTGCCAGCGCGAGCTGACGCGCGACACTCAGGTCAGTGTCGCGGCGCGCGGCGTGGTCGTTGTCACGCCGCCGTGGAATTTCCCACTGGCGATTGGTGTGGGAGGTGTCCTTGCGGCGCTCGTTGCCGGCAATGCCGTGATCCTCAAGCCGGCGCTCGAGACGCCGCTGGTTGCGCGACGAGCCTGTGAACTGCTGTGGGAGGCCGGGATCCCCGAATCGATGTTGCAGTTCGTCGTGTGTGAAGACGCGGTGGGCTCGCAGCTGATCACCGATCCGCGCACGAGCACGGTCGTGCTCACCGGCGCGACTAGCACGGCTCGCTTGTTTCAACGCATGCGTCCCGAGTTGCACTTGCTGGCGGAGACCGGCGGTAAGAACGCGCTGATCGTGTCGGCGATGTCTGATCGTGAACAGGCGATCCAAGACATTCTGGCTTCGGCGTTCGGGCACGCGGGGCAGAAGTGTAGCGCCCTGAGCCAACTGATCTTGGAACGCGAAGTGTACGCCGACGCGGGTTTCCGCGGCTGTCTCGAAGACGCCGCGCGCAGCTTGGAAGTGGGCTCGGCGTGGGAGCTCGGAAGCTTCGTGACGCCGATGATTCATCCGCCTTCGGAATTGCAGCGGCGGGCCTTGACCGAACTCGAACCGGGGCAATCCTGGTTGCTCGAACCGCGCTTCGATCCGAAGAACCCGCGTTTAGTGAGC
The DNA here is from genome assembly GCA_035634635.1 of Polyangiaceae bacterium. Classification (GTDB taxonomy): domain Bacteria; phylum Myxococcota_A; class Polyangia; order Polyangiales; family Polyangiaceae; genus PMG-095. The sequence goes on along the minus strand of DASQCO010000099.1, from coordinate 17,359 downwards.
CCGGGGATCAAACTGGGAGTGAAGCGCGGCAGTCAAAGCCACCTGACCGAATTTTTCTGCCCGCTACTCTCGGTCTTGGAGGCGGCGGACATCGGCGACGCGGTCAACATCGCCAATGACACCAGCTATGGGCTCACGGCCGGGATCCACAGTTTGGATGAGCGCGAGCAGGAATACTTCACCTTGCACATGCAAGCGGGCAATTTGTACGTCAATCGCAAGATCACGGGCGCAATTGTGCGACGCCAACCGTTCGGGGGCTGGAAGAAGTCGAGCTTCGGCCCCGGAGCGAAAGCTGGCGGCCCCAACTATGTGGCTCAATTCGTGGAGCTGAGCCGCGCGCCAACACTTGGGTCGATCGCGCCGCACGCTGCCTTTCCGGCGCGCGTCCAAGACTTGCTGACCGTGCTGGAGCAGACGCTGAGCACGTCGACGTTCGAGCCCGCAGCCGCTCAGTTCCTCGCGGCGCACACACGCTGGTTTGCCAGTGCCTGCGACGAAAGCCAACTGCGTGGTGAAGACAACCTGCTCTCGTATCGTCCGCTGACGAGCTTGCTGGTCGTTGTCGATTCGGCAATGTCCGAACCCGAGCTTGCGTTAATCGTGCTCGCGGCGACGGTCACGGAGTGCCCCCTTTCCCTGGTCAGCACCTCGACGAACCCGGCCCACGAACTCGCAGTCGCACTGGGCGCGAGCTCACTCGAGCTCGACGCCGCTGACGATCAGTCCCTGTGTGCCGCGCTCGAGACGACCGCCGCGGAACGGGTGCGTTGCCGTGCGCCGCTCTCTGCCCGGGCTTTGGCGATCGCGCAGGAGCGCGGCCTGCACGTGGTCACTGGCGCCCCGGTCGTCAGTCGCTACGAGTTGCTCCACACCTTGCGTGAGCAGGCGGTGAGTGTGAGCTACCACCGCTACGGGCACCTCGGGGTGCGCGGGCTCGCGGAGCGAGACGACGCGCCAGCCCGTCAAAAATAAGCCTGAATCGACAATTTTGAACCACTTGGCCGGACCTCGGGCACATACTTTGCGGAGGTGCCCAGTAGGCGCCGCCGCCCATGATCGCCCGTGCCCCATCAATCCATGAAAGAGCTGCAGCCCCAAACTTCGCAGCCTCAGCCCACGAAATCGGGTGCTGGTCCGAGCGACGCTGCGCTCGTGCTGGCCGCGCGGGCGGGGGAGGAGTGGGCACGCGAGGCGCTCTTTCGGCGTTATGCGCGGCTTGCGCTGGGATTAGCTTACCGCATCCTCCCGCGAGACGCGGACCTCGACGATCTCGTTCAGGACAGCTTTCTTGCCGCGTTTCAACGACTCGATCGCTTGAGCAACCCGCAAGCGTTCCAAGCCTGGCTGTCGTCGATCGTCGTGCGTACGGCGGGCAAGCGCTTACGGCGCAGACGGCTTCAGGTTCGTCTCGGTCTACTGCGGAGCGAACCGATCGACGTGGAGCAGGTGCTTTCACGCGGCGCACCACCGGACATCGCGACGGAGCTGCGAGCGGTTTATGGTCTGCTCGATCAGCTGAGCGTCGAAGAGCGCATCGCGCTCGTGCTCAGACGGGTCGAACGACTGGAGATCCCGGAGATCGCCGAGCAGATGAAGCTCAGCACCTCGACGGTAAAACGACGACTGAGCGCGGCCGAAGCGCGCCTGGAAAGGGCGCTTGAGCGATGAACACTCCGCCCAACCGCTACGTGCAGCCCGATGTGAATGAGGCGCGTATCGAGCGTCTCTGGCAGAACGTCTCGCGTCGCCTCGAGGTGCGGCCGAGCCGTGCGCTGCGTTGGCTGGTGCTTTCCACAGCCGTCGCCGGTGCCGCGGCTGGTGGCCTGTTTTGGCTGAATTTGCGCTCGGTCGCGATGCCACACGCCGGCACCGTGGAGCGCGCCGTGTTGGCAGACGCCAAGCTCGAAACCAAGAGTGACGAGCTGGCGGTCACCTTGGGCGACGGCTCCTCCGTGAAGTTGGGGGCGCAGACCGAGGTCCAGGTACAGAGCAGTCAGACATCGTCGATCGCGCTCCAGCTCGCGCGCGGTGAGCTGTGGTGCGACGTCACGCATCATGAAGAACGAAAGTTCAAGGTCGTCGCGGGCGACGTCGAAGTGCGCGTGGTCGGGACTCAGTTCCGCGTCGAGACCACGAACGGGCCGAGTCCACGCGTGAAAGTCAGCGTCACGCGCGGTGTGGTCGAGGTCGTCAGTGCTCGGCGCCCGGGAGTCGTGGCGCGAGTTGCTGCGGGGCAAAGCTGGATCCAAGACGCCGAGAGTGCCGCTCCCGAGCCGCAAACTGCGCCGGCAGTCGAACTTTCGAGCGCCGAGCCGGTGAAGCGCGACGAACCGCCGGCGGCAACCGCAGCCCAGCCGTCGGCCAACGCCAGCGTTCCGAGCGGGCGAGAACTGTTCGAAAAAGCCGCGGAAAGTCGGCGTTTGGGCGATGTTCCCGCGGCGGCTCACGCCTACGAGGAGCTGCTGCGCCTGCATCCAGGAGACGGGCGCGCGAGCCTTTCGGCCTTCGAGCTCGGTCGCTTGCGAATGGATCGCATGGGAGATCTCACGGGCGCGATTGCGGCCTTGGAGCGCGCGGTGGCCATGAACCTTGGACCGGGCTTCCGCGAAGATGCGCTGGCGCGATTGGTTTCGGCCTATGCGTCGCAAGGAAACGTCGCGGCATGCCAGCGCGCACGCGACCGCTATTTGTCGAGCTATCCAACGGGTGTGCACGCGACCGCGGTCGCCGCGCGCTGTGGTACGCATTGAGGCGAACGAACCGCTGCTTTCGGTAGATTGTCGGACTTGGCTGCGGAGCGAAACCTGTTAAGTTCTTCAGTGCGTGAAGCTGCGTCTGGCCGCCGTCACCTGCCTGCTGTTGGGGCTGTCGTTGCGCGCGCACGACGCGCTGGCGGACGGTGAATGTTCGCGCAAAATGCCCTGGGTCGCCGTGTCCGCAAATCTGCCAACTGCCTTCGCTCAGGCGGTGCGCTCCGACCTCCGTGCGGGGCTTTCACCCAGCAATATCGATGTTTGCGAAGAACCGAATGACAGTGGCAGCGCGCCGCTCGCGCGAGTGACCTTGGAGCAAATCGGATCGGGCGCGCGCTACAGCGTGGACGTCACTGACTCGGTGACGCACAAGCGCGTTGGTCGCGATCTCTCGCTCGACAACTTGCCGGCGGATGGTCGCGCGTTCGCGTTGGCCGTCGCGGCGGAGGAATTGCTCCGAGCCACCTGGGCCGAACTCGCACTGCACGGTCCGGATGGCCCCAAGACAACCGCACCGCCCGAGGTGCGCGCAATCGTCGAAAAGTCCGAGCAAGGGCCGGCGCCAGGGCGCCGCCCCTTGGCACTTGGCGGACGCTTGGCGTTCGAGCACTTTTTGGGCGGCCAAACCCAGTTCGGCGTCGACTTGTTCGGGATCGCACCGCTGGGAAACGTGGCCGGTGGCTTCATCGCGCTCGGCGCTCGCCGCGCGCTGTCCGAAGAAGCGCCACACGGTTCGATCGCAGCAAACGCACTATCGGCCGAGCTTGGCTTGTCACTTTCTTTTTGGCGACGTGGCGGACTCGAGCTCGGCGCATTCGTTTCCGCTCGCACGCTCTACTTGAGCTTCGAACCCGATGCCGAGGGCGGCGCCAAAGCCAACACGGAGCACGGGCTCGTCGTGACTTCACGCGCCGGCCTCGGTTTCGCGTTCGGCAAGCTGGGTGCCGTTCGGGCGTATTCAACCCTTGGCGCTGGCTTGCCGCTGAAATCTTTCTCGGCCTCCGACGCCGGCGTCACGATCACTGGCGCGTCGAAGCTCGAATTGTTCGCCTCGACGGGGCTCGCGTTGGAGCTGCCATGAGACGGCGTTTCACGCTCGGCTTGGTGCTGCTCGCGCTCGCGCAAGGTGCGTGTAGTGAGGTGGTCGAGGTACTCAGCGCAGCGGGCGGCGCACACGGCGAATTGCCGCACAGCGCGGGTTCGGGCGGCACGAGCCACGGCTCTGCCGGCGCGGGTGGGCAGAAGTCGGAAAGCGGCGGCGAGTTTGGCAACGGCGGAGCGCGGCCACTCGATCCGCTGCTCGGCATTTCCGTGGACGCTGGCGACGCTCACGGTTGCGCCATTCGCTTCGGGGATCTCTATTGTTGGGGCAAGGGAGCCGATGGTCGACTTGGCCTCGGTGATACGGACGATCGCGAATCGCCGACTCGAGTGGGTGGTGACAGTGACTGGCAAGCGGTCGTGACGGGCGTTGCGCACACCTGCGCGCTCAAAACCGACGGCAGCGTGTGGTGCTTCGGCGCCAACACGGTCGGCCAGCTCGGCCAGGGCACGACTGACAGCTCGAGTGTGCCGCTGAGCGTGCCGCTTTCGGGCAAGGTCGTGCAGTTGAGTTCCGACGCGAACACGGTGTGCGGTGTGTTCGACACGGGCGAGCTGTATTGTTGGGGCAGAAACTGGGAGGGCAATATCGGGCTGAATGACACGCATCCGGGGGTGGATCAGCTTTCGCCGATTCGCTCGGGCGACTTCAGTGATTGGAGACTCTCGGGTGCGGGTGATGGTCACACCTGTGGTGTGCGCGGCGTCGGGCTGCTCTACGGTTGGGGCCGCAACACCGCGGCGAATCTCGGTCTAGGTCAGGTCGATGATCTGCAACGCCGCTCGGCTACGCGCATCGGGGAAGAGGATGATTGGCTGAACGTCGTCTCCGGGCAGGACTCGAGCTGCGGCCTGCGCGCTGGCGGCAATCTGTGGTGTTGGGGTGGCAATGCCTCGGGTAACCTCGGCTTGGGCGATCGCGATCAGCGCATGGTGCCGACGCAGGTCGTGGCAGGGCGCGTCTGGACCCAAATCGCCATCGACACCTTTCACGCCTGCGGTATCGATGATGACGACAATCTGTATTGCTGGGGGCGAGGGATCGAGGGGCAGCTCGGCACTAGGGACAACGAGCAACGCCTCGAACCGGTGCTGATTGGGCCGGGCTACGCGCAGGTCGCGGTCGGTCGCATGTTCAGTTGCGCGGTAACCCTAAAGGGTGATGTGGCGTGCACGGGTGAAAATGTCGCAAGTCAGCTCGGTTTGCCGGGCAACATGCGCCGAAACGAGTTCACGGCGCTGTCCTTCTAGCCCTGAATTCCGGGCAATATTTGGCCGATGTTCGTCAAGTCGTAGTCCGTTGGCCATGCGCTCGGGTCGCGACCATTGGTGCTCGTGGAGCCATAGCCCGCTTGTCCGGCGCGCTCGTAGTCCGCCGGACCGAGGCCCATCGCTTGCAGTGCGGTGACCAGGAAGCGATTGTGCGGAATGCCTTTGATCACGTTGCCGTCCTCTTGCGAGAAGTATGAACGTCCATCCCAATCGATGTAGTCCAGGTAGCGCCCGGTCTTGATGAAGCCGCCCGCGCTGCCGGCTAGCAAGCACGGGACGCTGTAGGCGATGTGATTGAAGCCGAGCTCGTTGCCCCAGTAAACCAGGGAATTGTCGAGCATCGTTTTGCCTCCGGCTTCGGCGACGTCGAGCTTTTGCAGCAACTTCGAGAACAGCTCTTGAGCGATCCAATGGTTGATCCCGGCCAGCATGCGGCGCGAGTTTTCGTTGCCGAAATCATGGGCCAGACCGTGCCAAGTGCCGCCGCTGGCATCTTCCGAGTGATAGTGACCGATCAGTTTGGAGTCGTTCGGATCGGGACCTGGACCGAGCGCCTTGTGCACGCCAATCGTAACCAAGCGCGTCCGATCGCAAGCGATTCCGGCCACGATTAGCTCGAGGAACAGATCCCACTTCTTTTGGATGTCGGCGGGATCCGTGCCGCTGTTGTTGTCGAGCGATCCCGGATCGGCGGGCTTGACGCAGGACAGTTTGGTTGTCGTGCTGAGCTTGGCCTCCACCTCTGCCAGAAAGCCGATGTGCTGCTCGAGCTTGGCCTTGTCGTCGGCCGAAAGCCGCGCGCTCTGTTTGAGCGAACGGTATTGGTCGACTACTTTGTCGACGAGCAGCGCGTCCGGGTCGGGCATGGTAGGCGCAGGCCCCGACATCACGCCCGCGAACAAGTCGTTGAACACGTCCCGCGGATTAGTGCGTGTTTTCAGCTGTTCCACAGCCGCCCCGGCTTTGCCCCCATCCGAATACGACATGGCATCGACCACGCCCTGCGACACATGCAGCGAGCGGAGCCCGGGCGTACTCGGATAGAATTTGGGGGAGTAGGCGAGCACCTGATCGATCGTGGGCACGTCCATCAACGAGTCCGCGTCGCAGGGCGTGGCCTTCGTGCAGGACGAAAAATTGCCGAGTAGCCCGCCGAAGTTGTGATTCACCGAGGGCAAGAAATCCAACCCTCGGATCAGCGTCAGCTTGTCCAAGAATGGGTTCAGGTTGGAGCCCAAGATCCCGGAAATGCCCTGATCGGTCTTGAGGTCGGCCAGCGGAGCCCAGGTGTAGTTCGAGCCCGAGACGAGCTTCTTGGTGAGTAAGGTGGTGTCGTCTCCGCGGCTGTCCTTGTACTTGGAGTTCTTCAATGCATAGCCGTTGCCGGTGAACGCCGGGTACCATTGCTTGATCAATTGCGTGCTGAAGCTCTTGAACACGATCAAGCGCTTGGGCGCCGTCATCGCTTGCGCTTCGGCCGCTTTCGGCAGCAGCGATTGCAGGAACGGCAAGGCGAGCAGCGCGCCACCCGCACCGCGCAGGAACAATCGCCGCGAGACTCCGTCACGCACCAGGCCGGTCATTGGGGTCCCACTTTTCGTTGAAAGAAGCTCGAATACTGGGCCAAACGTCGGAATGACCCGCCGAGCCCGACCGCTGGATCGCGCAACCCCTTCGTCAGATCTTGCACCACACAGTCGTCCACGGTGCTGGCGCTCGGTTCGCGCCGAACCGCAAATTCGAAGTACCTCTCAGCGAGGCATGCTTCGACCTTCTGGCTGTCGATCAACCGTTGATTGAGGTCGGCGGTGTTCTGCACTGCGCTCATGTCATCGCGTGTGACTTTGGGCACGGCGCTGGTGTCGATCGCTAGCTCCGCCAGCTTTGCGCCGGTCTTTTCGTCGAACACTTGCTCGACCGTTCGATAACGGCCCAGGGCATCGAACGACTCGAGCACGTAGCCGATATCGCTGAATGAACCGTGGCAACCCTGGCATAGTGCGTTGCCCTCGACTTTGGCTTGAAAGCGCTGTCGAGTGGTCTGCGCGCTGCTCGGCACCGGTGGATCGAGCGAACCCGGGGGTAGCGAATTGGGATCCGGTTGCGGCAGCGCATCGCAGAGCAAGGTCCGGCGAACGAACGCACCGCGGTGAAATGGATTGGTCTGCTCCAAGTTCGACACCAGCAAGGCCGCGCGTTGCAGGAGACCCACTCGTGTGGGCGGAAGTCGCGGATAGTCGCCCTGACCACTCCACGCGGGGACGCCGTACAAATGCGCTAGATCGGCAGACTTCGTGACCGACAGATCGGTGCTCAACAGGTCCGACACGGTGCCGCGTTTTCCGAAGGTGAACAGCGAAGTGAGGTCGCGCACTTCTTGCACCATGTCCGCGTAATGGTCGTGCCCCGCGACGCCCAACGATTCGCCCTTGGCGAGTGCTTGCAACGCGGGGCGCGTGGTCTCGAAGCCCGTGAACTTTTCGAACCGGAACCACTCGTTCCAAAAGCCCCACAGCGTTTGCTGCGTGCGTGGGTCGGCAAACACTCGTTCCAGTTGCTTGGCGAAACCGTCGTCGCTCGCGAGTGAGCCGTCCTCGGCCGCTTGGAACAACTCTGCGTCAGGCATCGTTTGCCAAAAGGTGTACGACAAGCGCGAGGCGATCTCGTACGCATCGAGTTGCAGCACATTGTCCGAGCTGGACAGCGCCGAGCCGTCGACTTCGACGTGATGCACGAAACGCGGCGACGACAGGGCTACGATCACGATTGCACGGATCGTTTGCGCCGGTGTGCGCATGCCATCATTCAAAGAGGTGAGCTCGGCACGCTCGGCCTGACTGAGCGGTCGCCGATAGGCGAGCCGCGCGAAGTGATCGAGAAATTCGTCGACGCAAGCGGTGCTGAGCTTGGTGTCGCTCGCGCATTGTCCTGCGACCGTCGTCAGCAGTGTCGGATCGTTCGCGATCGCGTCGCCCACAGCGCGGCCGACGTCGAAATAGCCCTGCACGTGTTCGAGCGCCGTGCGATTGTCCAGACCGCGAAAGCCGTCGGCCAAGCTGTCGTCTGGGATCGATCCGAGCTTGCCATCGATGTTCGGCAAGACCGCGCTCGCGCCGACTGCGGCGAGCAAATCCTGCACCGTGTTTCGATACTGGAGCGTCGAGAGACGCATCAACGATGACACGCCGGGCGCGGCGGTCGCGTCGCAACTGACGCTCACGCCGCCCGGGTTGCTACCGACGGGGATGCTGCCGGGTGAGCCCGAGCCACCGTCGCTCGAGGACACGCTCATGGTCCCGCCGCTCGCGCCGGTGCTGGTTTCCGCCGAATGGCAACCGAGCGTGAGCGCCAACAGCGCCGTACACGAGGTCGCCCGCAAGCTCGCCTGGTTTGCTCTCATCGCCTTGCACGGACGTACCTTCGCGTCGCGCAAGCGGTTCAGCGAATCGACATTCCCCGCTTTGCAGCCGTGAAACGATGGGAGAGCGCGTGTGCCGCGCTCTCCCACCCTCAGCTACGGGTTCCCACCCGAGGTACCGCCGCTGCTCGAGCCAGCGCTTGCCGCACTGCTGCCGCCCGAACCGGCTTTGCCGCTGCCACCCTCACCGGAGCCACCTTGTCCGAAGCTGCGCCCACCTTGCCCAAAGCTGCGTCCGCCCTGTCCGAAGTTGCGACCACCCATTCCGAGGTTGCCGCCTTGTCCGAAGTTGCGACCGCCCATTCCGAGGTTGAAGCCACCCATTCCGAGGTTGGCGCTGTCGATGCAGTGGTACTGATTGTTGCGACACGTGCAATACACGGTGCCTGATTGGCATGCGTTGATGGCTCCGAAACCTCCGCCCGTGCCGGTCATGGACGTGCAAGCGTCGCCGGTCATCGGTGTTCCCACGCATGGATCGAGCATCGGCAACCCGCCGCCGCCCTGGCCCGTCGTCGTCGAGCCTCCGCTTGAAATCGGCCCAGATCCGCCGGCAGTCGGTGATGAACCGCCGCTGTTCGAAGAACCTCCGGTGCCCGGTGGAATCGTGCTCGTGCCGGCGGTCCCGGTGCTGTGCGAACCCGCTGCGCTCGACGAACTCCCGCCGTTGTTTGCGCTGCCGCCCAGGTCGTCGCCAGAGCTGCCTCCGCAGGCAGTTGCCGCGATCAAACCCAACACCAAAATGCCAAACCGATGCTTCATAAATTCTCCGCGCGTTTGCGAGTTGAAGACGACGTTGATCGTCGCGTTGTTCGGCCGAGGACGCAGAACCGCTGCTTCGCGACTTCGACATCGACGACCATGAAACAGGGGTAACCAGCCATCTGCGGAGCAGGCGAACTCTTCGCGCACGGGCACAGTTTTTCCTGAGCACAGAATGTGCAGCTTTTTTTACGAGCACAGAATGCACGGCACTCGAGTCAGCCCAGCGTAACTGCCACGCGTGCTCGCACGATTCGAACAGCTCGATTCTAGATGGGTGCAACTTTCCTGCGAGGGTGTCGCGTGACGTACCATTGTGATGCAGGCCTACATCGGAAAGGATCTAGCCATCGCCAATCACCCTCCAAGGTGGACAGCAATACTCGCCAGCGCCGCGACACGTGGTAGCCTGCGAAAGTGACTACGGAACGGCGTATGGAGCGGAAGGGCTCTTTTTTCCCCGCCCGGCTTGGTTTCCTCGGCTCGCTCGGCATGTTGGCGCTGATGGGCGCCTGCGTGTCGGGCTCGATCGCCAATGGCACCAACCAGCATGGCAATAGTGGCTCGCAAGCTGGCAGCGACGTGCAGTCGCCCAGCGGCGGCGATCCGGATCCCACCTCGACTGGGCAACAACCGGGCGGCACGGACGGTGGCAACACCGCTCAAGCGCCGACTGCATTACCCGAAGAGCAGGGCTGCACCTCGGACAGTCCCGGCCCGCGCTTGATGCGTCGCCTCACCGCAGGTGAGTTCGCAGCGTCCATCGTGGACCTCTTCGGCGGTGACAAGACTGTCCCCCTCTCGGAAGTGTTCAACGACTCACGCGTGCTCGGCTTCACGGTCGACTCGGACACGCTGCGCGTGCAGGACTTGAACGCCGATCAGTTGATGACCAACGCTGAAGCGGTGGCCAACTGGGCGGTGACCACCCAGCTCGACAAGTTGAAGACGCTGGCCACGTGCAGCACGCACGAGCTCAGTTGCGGCAAGCTCTTCATCAAGAACTTCGGTCGCAAAGCATTTCGCACCGCGGTCCCCGACGCCACCGCCGATATCTACAACACCAAGTTGTTCATGACCGAGGCGGACTTCGCAACGGGCGTATCCACCGTCATCACCGCGATGTTGCAGTCGCCGAACTTCCTGTATCGCAGTGAGATCGGCACCGGCAGCGGCACGAACGGAACGATCAACCTCACCGCGTACGAGGTAGCGAGCAGCTTGTCGTATCTGCTCACCGGCAGCATGCCCGATGAGACTTTGCTCAAAGCGGCCGATACCGCCGCAGCAGCGAACACCGAAGATGCTCTGAAGAAGATGGTCACGGAGCAGACGACGCGTTTGCTTGCTCCCTCGGGATCGGATCCGTTGGCCCCGCCAGCGCAAGCCGCGTTGATGAATTTCATGAGTGGCTGGCTCGGGCTCGACCGCCTCTACACGAACGTCAAGGATTCGAACTCGCTGTCGGACGATCAGCGCGCGGCGATGGCGACGGAGACCAAGAAGTTCATCTTGGACATCTGGGGTGCCTCCACCGGCAACACCGTGGGCGACCTATTCAGCGCCAACTACACCTTCTTGAATCAGAGCCTCGCGAGCTACTACAGCCTCCAGGGAGGCATGGGGGACACGTTCACCAAGGTGCCGCTGCCCATGGGCAGTGGTCGTGACCCCGGCATCTTGGGCCAAGCTAGTATTCTGATCGGCTATTCGCGTTCGGACTCGTCTTCGCCCACGCAGCGCGGTCATCTCGTGCGTTCGCGAATCCTGTGTCAGGACGTTCCGATGCCGCCTGCAGGGCTCGACACCAAGTTCACCCCCAACGCGAACTTGAAGACGACGCGCGATCAATACCTTCAGGGGCACGCCGCGCCCGATCACCAGCCTTGCTACGGCTGCCACAAGGTCATGGATCCGATCGGCGTTGCGTTCGAACACTACGACGCATTCGGCAAGTATCGCGATCAAGAAAACAGCGTGACCATCGACGACACGGGCACCATCTACGCAGCGAGCGTGGACGCGAGTGGCAAGAGCGTCGATGTCGACATCAAGGGCGTGGCCGGTTTGGAGGGCTACCTCGCGACGAGCGACGCCGTGAAGTCGTGTTTGGTGCGCTACTGGTCGTACTACGCGTTCGGAAAGTCGAGCTGGGCGCAAGACAAGTGCACGTATGACGCGATTCGCAAGGAAGCTCAGGACAATTCCTACTCGCTGCAGGGTGTGCTCAAGGCCATTCTTCACTCCCCGCGCTTCACCCGGCGCCTCATGGACCAGTAAGGCCTTAGGAAATTCGCATGTACAAGCTGAGTCGCAGACAATTGACCATCAGCGCGGGTGCTAGCCTCTTGCTCGCTCCGTTCGTTTCGATGCTCCGCGCAGGCACGGTCCGCGCGGGCACGACGAAGCAAGCCAAGCGCCTGCTGGTGTTTTGCACGATGGGCACCAAGCCCGACTCTTGGACGCCGACGGTGTCCGGGGAAACGATCAGCAACTGGAGCGCGATGACCCAGCCGCTCAGCGCCATCAAGGACAACGTGGTGCTGGTCGAAGGCTGCCCCGCGGGCAACCCAGGTGACGGTCACGGTTCGCCTGAGGGGCTCACCGGCATGGGCAACGGCTACTACGCCGTGAACAACGTGCAGCAGCTCGCGATCTCGGTCGATCAATTCTTGGCAGATGCGCTCAAGAAGGCCGGCGTCAATCGTCCGCTCGGGTCGCTCGTGCTCGGCGCGGATACGGCGGGTGGCGTTACCTTGTCCTATCGCGCCAACAAAGCCGTGGCGCCGATCGCTTCGCCGGCTTCGGCGTTCAGCACTGCGTTCGGTGCGGTCAGCACGGGCGGAGGCAGCACCACTCCGCCCACGAGCGGCGGTACCACGCCCGCGCCGGATACTGCGCTCAAGCGACGCCAGAGCATCCTCAGCCTCGTGTCGAACGAGATCAAGGACGTACAGGGGCGCCTAGGCGCCAGCGAAAAGGCGAAGCTCGATGCGCACCTCGACTCGATCAACGCGCTCGAAAACAAGCTGATGGCGAGCAGCGGCAGCGGCAGTACGGGCGGCAGCACGAGCAACCCGAATGCCGCGAAGGCTTGCGCCGGACTCACCAAACCAACGGACGCGGCCACACCGATTGGCAATGTGCAATTGCACCTGGACATTCTCGTGAACGCGTTGGCGTGCGACATCACGCGCGTGGGCGTGATGCAGTTCGGGAGCGACCAGTCGATGCACGTCGACTTGCCAAACCTGAAGGGTGAGCAGCACAACGAGTTCATTCATTCAGGCACGAACGACAACTTCAAGCGACTGATCGACTTCGAAGCCTGGCAAGCGACGCAATTCGCGAACGTGGTCAACGCCCTCAAGACGAAGCCCGATCCGGACGGCGGCTCCGGCACTCTGTACGACTCCACGCTCGTGCTCTGGGCGCGCGACATGGGTGATGCCGTCAACCACGACATGAAGAACATGCGCTTCGTGCTCGCTGGCGGTGCTGGTGGCTACTTGAAGCAGGCGGCCGGCGGTCGCTACGTGAACGCGGGGGGCGGCGCAGGCAATCGCCACGAGCGCGTGCTGTTGAACGTGCTCGAGGCGTTTGGCGTGACGGACTACAAGGGCTTCGGCGATCCGATGTTTGCCGGCAAATCTCCGCTACCCGGCATCGCCGCCACCTGACGCCGTACGACGCGGAGCGCGGGAGCGAGCGCCTTGGGGGGCGCTCCTAATCAACGCGCGTTCGTCGCGGCGCGTTGGTTTGCGCTATTTCTGAGAAACTGCCGCGCCGTGGCGCCCGACTATCGGGCATGAGAGGCAGTAAAGGTCCAACGTCGAGCTTCGGCGATTGCGCCGGGGGGCTGTTGCAAATTGGGCAGGACGGTCCAAGTCCTGTGTCGGGCTCAGCATTGGGCCGCTGGAGGCCCGAGGCGGCGCTTTCGCGGCTGGATCCGAGTCGCGCGTCGGACTTAGAATTGGCTTTCGGGACAGGGGGCGGGCGATGGTAGGCGTGAGGTTTCGAACGGCGGAGTGGCTGCGAGCGATCAGGTGGCGCAAGCGGGTCGAGGAGGTCCTGACTGCGTCGGGCCTCACGTTTACGCAGTGGTTGGTGCTCGGTGCCATACGCGAATTGTTGCGGGCGACTGAAGACACAGTCAGTCAGAATGACGTGGCGGTCCACTTGGAGATGCATCGCTCGACCGTTTCTGATGCGATGCTCGCGTTGGAGTCCAAGGGGCTGGTCGACCGCGGCGGCGCCATTGAGGGCACGTCGTGGCGGGTCCTCCTCACGTCGCGTGCGGGTTGCCTATTGGCCGAATTGGACCCACGCACGGATGCCATATCAGGCTCGGACTAGCCGCCTTCGTCGCCGTCTGCTCGCGCCGTAGGCCCACTAGTTCGCCAATTTTGCGACCATTTCACGTCTGCGTCACGAATTCGTGCGAGTCTGCCGCCAAGCCTCGCGCCCCCATGCTCTTGCCCAACGCTCGGCGACGGATTTCGCATTCAAGCTCAGCCCGGTTTGCGCTGAGCGCAGCTCTCGCGGCCGCGCTTGCGTTCGGCTGTCGTCATGCGAGCACCAAGCTCGATCCCGAACGTACCAGCGCATTTTTGGCCGCGTACGCAGACGTCGCCTCGGCAAGCTATGGTGCTGCGCTGTCCGACGCGCGCACGCTGGCTACCTCAGTCGACGCCTTCGTTGGTGCGCCATCGGCTGACTCACTGCAGGCCGCGCGCAGTGCGTGGATATCCTCACGCCGATCGTATGCGCAGACCGAGGCGTACCGCTTTTACGGCGGGCCGATCGACTCGGTCGAGCTGCTCGTAAACACTTGGCCGATCGACGAGAACTATCTCGAGTCGGAAGACGGAAAAACCGGGATCGTCGCTGATGCTGCACATTTCCCGGAGATTTCGCCGAGCGTGCTCGCAGGCTTGAACCTCAAAGAGGGAGAAACCAGCGTCAGCACCGGCTATCATGCGATCGAGTTCCTGCTCTGGGGGCGAGACCGCAGCGCGACTGGGCCCGGTGAACGTTCCTTTCACGATTATGATGTTGCCCCCAATAGCCGGCGGCGTGGCGAGTACTTGCGGGCCGCCGCCGCGCTGTTGGTCGATAACCTCTCGACCGTCGACGCGGCTTGGAAAGGTGACTACCGACGGGCGTTTTTGGCTCGTCCGCCCGACCAAGCCTTGGCGCTCGTCGTGAAGGGCCTTGGCTCGCTGAGCGGCGGTGAATTGCTCGGAGAGCGGCTCACGGTCGCCTATGAAACGCGAGCACAAGAAAACGAGCATTCCTGCTTCAGCGACAATACCCACGAAGATCTGCGGTTCGACGCGATCGGCATCCAAAACGTGTGTCGTGGCAGCTACTCGGACAAGGTGCATCGGGTGGGGCTGTTCGAGCTCGTGCGTAGTGTGAACGCGCCGCTCGGGGCGGAGCTCGAGCGTGACGTCGCCTCGGCGGTGGAAGCGGTGAGCGCGATCCCTTCGCCGTTCGACCAGGCGATCCTCGGCGATGACGCCGGCCCGGGCCGGCGCGCGATTCGGCGCGCAATGCTGGCACTGCGTACCGAAGCGGATGCATTCGCGAAGGTCGCGAGTACGCTCGATTTGCGCGCGCAGCCCGGCGAGCGAGCGCCATGAGGCTCGTTGCGCTTGCCCGTGTGGCTGCGCTCGGGCTACTCGTGACGGGCTGTCACACCGCGAGTGACGCGGCGACGCTCGCCGCAGGCACCGCCACTGTGACCGACACGACTCGAGACGCATACAGCCAGCCAGCGCCGAGCCTCACGCCGCAGCACCGCGCCGCGTTCTTCGTTGGTAATTCCTTATTCAATCGCAGTTGGGTGGCGGCCCCCGCGACGGTCGATGCGCGAGATGGCTTGGGCCCACTATTCAACGCGCGCTCCTGCTCGGGGTGTCACTTCAAGGACGGGCGCAGCCGTCCGCCCGAGGCGGGCGAGCCCATGCGCACCATGCTGCTGCGCGTGAGCATTCCGGGGAGCGGTCCGCATGGCGCACCGCTCCCCGATCCCACTTACGGCGATCAGATCCAAGGTAGCGCAAACTCCGGGGTCCCCGCGGAAGGTGAGGTGGTGATTCGGTACACGCCGGTGCTCGGCAAATTCGCCGACGGTCAGCCTTATCAGCTGATGAAGCCGGAATACCGCATCGAGCGCCCGGGCTATGGCGCACCGGCGACCGAGTTGCTCATGTCGCCGCGCGTTGCGCCCGCCATGATTGGGCTCGGCTTGCTCGAGGCAGTGCCGGAGCGCGCCGTGCGCGAACGCGAGGATCCCGACGACACCAATCACGACGGCGTTTCCGGTCGCGCGAATCTCGTCTGGGACGTCAGACGCGCGTCTCGAGCCCTGGGGAGATTCGGTTGGAAGGCGGAACAACCGACCGTCGAGCAACAGAGCGCGAGTGCCTTCCTCGGCGACCTCGGCGTTACTTCCAGCTTGTTTCCCGATGAGAACTGCACGGCTGCCGAGCAGCGCTGCCAGGAACAACCGAGCGGCGGCTCTCCCGAGGTGAGCGACGAGCTGCTCCGCGACGTCGTGCTGTACGCGCGGTCGCTGGGTGTCCCCGCACGGCGGCACGGTAACGACGTAATCACCCGTGAGGGTGAAGCGCTGTTCGGGCGCGCGGGCTGCACCGGCTGTCACACCGCGACTCTCCGTACGGGCAATTTTGCGGCCGTTCCAGAGCTTTCAGCGCAGGAGATCCACCCATATACGGATTTGTTGCTGCACGATCTGGGTGAGGGGCTCGCCGATCAGCGTCCGACCTTCGGCGCGGATGGCCGCGAGTGGCGGACGGCGCCGCTGTGGGGACTCGGCCTGCTCGGAACCGTGAACGAGCACACGCGACTGCTGCACGACGGACGCGCCCGCGACCCCAGCGAAGCAATCCTTTGGCACGACGGCGAAGCGCGAGCAGCACGCGATACATTCACCCGCATGAACCGCAGCGAGCGCCAAGCGCTGCTCGCCTTCCTCGACTCTCTTTAGTCCGTATCCCCACGGTGCGTTCGAGAGAATGGGCGCCCGGGATCCAGCAACGCACCTCGAAACAGCGCCCTGTTCCCCTCGCGAGCGGCTCCCTGAGGATTGAACCGCCAAGCCGCCAAGCCGCCAAGCCGCCAAGGGAGAATAAGGGTTCCCGATCGCGTCGAAGCACGTCGTAGATATTTCGCACCTCGTCAGTAGAGCGCCCCCAATTGTGCAACCGGGAAGATAGGTGACGTTTCTGACCGGGCACATGGGTGACAGGTTAGTGAGCAGCCGGAGGGCTGGCGGGGGTGATCGGAGTGAAGTGATTGCAGCGGGGTTCGATGTACCCGAGGTCGAGATTCATGAAGGAAACCAGCCAACGGTCATCGGTTTCTTCACGTACCCCAACGAGTTGGTTGGCGAGTGCGGTGGTGAGGTAGACCTGGCGACGTCCTGGCAAATGGATGAGGCCGTTGTTGCCTACGCGCAGCACGTCGTCGTGGGTCGAGTAGTCAGGATCGGGGAGGAAGGCTGGGTGCGGCTTGGCGGACGGCACGTAGACTTCGGCAGGGCGCTTCATGTCGAGAGCTTCGTGGGGGCGCTGGGTATTGAACTCCTCGACGAAATCGTCGAAACGCTCTTGTTGCTGCAGCAAATTTTCTCGTGCGGGGCGGGTGGTTTCGGCCTTCAGCGTGCGGTGCATTCGCTCGTGTCGACCGTTGTCTTGAGGATGGGCTGGTCGGCTGCGCTCAAGCTTGATCCCTAGTCGGAGCCAGTAGGCTGAGAGCTTGGTCAGCCCGGCGAGGCCTGTGCAGGAAAACGGCACCCCATTGTCGGAGTGCATGACGGCGGGCACGCCGTGCATCTTGAAAATATCCTCGCAGACTTCGCGTGCAGCTTCGTCGGAGATAGCTGCCATTCCCTCGCAGCAAACGATGAATCGGCTGAATTTGTCAGTGATTGTCAGCGGGTAGCAGTAGCTCCCATCGCCCAATCGAAACTGGCCCTTGTAGTCGATACACCAGACCTCATTGGGCGCAGCGACGTCACGGT